>DJPN01000039.1 GCA_002438565.1 Alphaproteobacteria bacterium UBA6411
GCCGCCATATTTTTTATTCAAATGTTTCCACAGACGATAGCCGATTGAACGATGCTGCATTTTTTTCCTCTTCCAATTTCCAGATAGGATCCCGATTCCATTGAATGTCATGTTTTAAGATTGTCGCCGGAGTACCTGCTGCGATACAACCTTTTTCATCAACGGATTTTGTTACTAAAGAATTTGCCCCTATAACGCAATTATCTGCAATGCAGACTCCTTTTAAAATAAAAACATTTTTTGCCAGCCATACATGATTGCCTATTTCAACATTTTTGCCATGATTGATAATTTCCCCGAATTTATCAAGAATTGTATGACCGTCCCCTGTCTTAATCGTTATATTATGTGAAAACATACAATCGTCGCCAATAACAATAGATGTTCCAACTTCTGTTGTGACGACAAATTCATTTTTCTGACCGCATGAAAAATTATTTCCGACAACTATTTTACCTTTCGGAGCGCCTAAAACAAATTCCGTATCCCAATCAACAGAGTATTTGGACGGAAAAATTTCAAAATATGTTTCGTCATAATTCATGAAAACGTTTGTTCTTAAAAATCGATGAGGAAGATGAATTTTGGCAATACAATCATTTGCATTCCAAATAAAGTTCAACCCGTCAATTCGTTCATTTTGTCCCAATTCACGTTCGATGCCGTTTTCAACAACGATAATGTGATTGTTGTTTCCGCTAATTTGATATCCGGAGCAAGCATTTTCGTTTTCTTCAATCTTTGCTATCGTATTTTCTGTAACAGAGACTTCATCATTGTCAATTTTACAATCATCGGTTGCACCCCCCCCAGAAATTATATTTTCGGTAACAGACACGTCATTGCTGCCGCCATATTTTTTATTCAAATGTTTCCACAGACGATAGCCGATTGAACGATGCTGCATTACTTCCTTCCTTCCATTCAAATTATCTTTTTACGATTTTCAGAAACGGAATTTTATCGAACAGACGAACGCGTATTTTACGGTTGCCGGAGATGATTTTTAACAATGGGATAATTCCGAAAAGTTTTAGCCACTTTTTGTCGTTTTTAAAATAAAGTGTTGCCAACGGAATCATGTTAAACATTTTTACGACATATCTTTGTTCCGGCGGATTGCCGACAGGACGGTTATGTAAAAAATCCCCTTTGGAAACAGCTTGCTTCGCTCTTAACGCCATTTCTTTTTGGTCATTGTTCATCACCGGCGATTTGCGGATAATGTCTTCGGAAACGTGCGACAGATTTTCTTTCAGCGTATTCCATTCCTCGTTTGTGCAACCGATTATCGGCAACCAGCCGACTGTATTTAAATATTCGTCCAAAAACAGATACGGTCCGACTTTGTCATAGGTGTTCGGATAACGTGTTTCAAACGAAGCGTGCGCTTCTTTCCATCTTTGCAACATCGGGGCTAGTTTGAACGTATTGGTGGACGAAGTCATGTTTGTCATGCGATAATTGTAATACGGTTTGTTCAACCATGCGGCTTTGTCCGTATTCATAAAGGTGTCTATGCGGAATCCTACATCGACATAACCCGCGCCTTTTCCGGCAATGAAGCGAATGTTTTTGCCGTTTATCCACGAACGGCGGTAAATACCGCTCCACAAACTGGCGTGAACAGCCATTTGAGACGGATAATCCAAAATGGAAAAAGTTTTTTCTGTCGGCGTTGTTTTGGTTACCATATCAGCGTAACTGCAGACGTGTTTGACGTTCTTTTTGCCGTCTTTTTCATCAAAGTATTCATAATACGGCGTTTTTACCATATCCGCGTCCAGATTTTTGGCGCAGGCGTACATTTCCTGATACATTTCGGGTTCAATGAAATCGTCGGATTCGACAATGGCGATGTATTCGCCCGTCGCCAAATCCATGCCTTTGTTCACCGACGCGCCGTAACCGCCGTTTTTTTCATGAATGGTTTTAACGCGCGGATCGGTTTGTTCGTAATGGTCGATAATAAAGCGGCACGCGTCCATGTCGCCTTCGTCGACCAAAATGATTTCGATGTCTTTCAGCGTTTGATTCACAATAGAATCAATGCATTGAACCAGATATTTTTCGACCTTGTAAATCGGAACGATAACGGAAACTTTGGGTTGAGCCATTGTCTTAAAACCTTTCTGCCAAATTTTTGGACTGACGGATAATCGCGTCCATATTCAAATATTCAAACGAACCGAATCTGCCGTTCAGTTCGACACCCTGCTGTTTGAAGTAGTCGCGCAAAACGGTTGTGTTTTCTTTATGCGCCAAATCGTAAATGACGTAAGCGTAATCAAAACGTTTCAAATCCGTGAAATTCACGTCGCTTTCGCCGTCGATAAAGCCGATTTCCTTTAATCCGCCGATGATTTTCGCCGTCAGTTCGGCATCGGTCATCAAATCGACACGGTCGTTTTTACGATAGGTGACTTCAATCATATACGTTGCGGAATCGGGTTTGTGATACCGCCCGCCCATAAAATCCAGCTTTGACAAGCGGTGGAAAATCACGTTTTTATCGGCGATCATAAACGCGTAGTTGTCGCCCGCGCGGTCGGGTTTGACGTTCACGATCGAAATCGCGATGGCGTTCGACCGCAAATTTTGCGCGGCGGAAACGACTTCGGCGGGCTTGTCGGCATTATACAGCGCGGTGAATTCGTCCAAAGGCATCGTTGACACCAATCGGTCGGAAACAAAAGTTTTGCCGCCGGCGACGACCTCGAATCCTTTTTCCGTTTTGCGCGCGGATTCGACGGGGCGGTTTGTCAAGATTTCAACCTTGCCGGACAGCTTTTCGCGCAAAGATTGAACAATCGCCGCCGTTCCGCCCTGCTTCGGGTAAGTGAAATAAAGCTGGTGCGTGTAACCGTCAATCGTTTCGCCCGCCGCGGATTTCAAGATGTCTTCTTTCGGCGGTTTCGGAATACGGTCGACCATTTGCGTATCCATAAACGACGGGTCGAATTTCCAAATCTTTTCATTGTACGGGCGCAAGTAAAGGTTGGTGATGCCTTCGCCGAACGTTTTTAAGAAAAACTGCAGCATGTTTTTCGCGCCGTAGTTTTCATACGGGTTGTGCATGAACGCGTTGACGCAATATGCTTTGTCTTCGTCGGGCAGTTTCGACAGATCGTTTTCAAACGGATACTGCACAAACGCCTTTTTATGCAAAATGCGATTTGAGCGGCGGTGTTTTTCATTGTTGTCGCCCAGCAATCCGTTCATGAAATCAAGAATTTCCTTGTCCTTTGAAAAGATAATGTGCGGTCCGACGTCGTATTCGATTCCGTTCGTTTCAAACGTGCGGCACAGTCCGCCGATTGTTTTTTCCTTTTCCAGCAGCGTGATTTTGGAAATATCGGATCTGTCTTGCAAAAAATACGCCAAAGACAGCGCGGACAGCCCGCCGCCCAAAATTGTCAAGTTCATTTTTTCCCCTTTCTATACAGTTTGAATTTCAATCCGCACAAGTTCATCGTTTTCCACCCGTCGCGGTTTTTCAAATAAAACAGCCTTTGCCCGAAATTCGTGTATTCAGCATCAAGTGTCGATACTTTGCCCGCGATGAAATTGTAAAATCGCATTAACTGCTTTCCGACGGTTTTGCGATCGGGCGATACGGATAGGCGGTTGAAAAATTCGGCGGTTTTTGCTTTAAATTCGGTTTTGCTTTCCGCATCGCTCAACCGCCCGTAATCCCAGAGCAGGCGCGACAGCGTCGATTTGAAGAAATGCGCCGCCAGCGTTTTGCTTAACGTCCGCGGCGGAATTTTATCGTAAAGATATTCTTCCGCTTTCAATCCCGCAAAAGACGCGCGCTCGTTTTTGACGGACTGATTTTCATTGTCTTGATAATAAAAATACAGCGGTTCGGCGACAGAGGCGATTTTTGACGCTTTCAACAGCGTTTCCATGTGAAAAGGCGCATCAATGAACGGCATGCGTTCCGGCATCATCGTAATGCCGTTTTTACGCAAAAAATCCGTTTTGTAAATCGCCGACCAGATTGACGGTTGGAAGCTTAATAAATCCGGTTTTTCCGCAATATTGAAAACCGCGTCATCGGGCGTGAACAAAACAGACGTGTTCTTTGCCGCATCGTCAAAAGCCCGCCGGAAACCGCCCTTGCATACGGCGGCATCGGCTTTCTTTGCCGCAGCGTACAGCCGTTCAAACATATTGACGCGGCACCAATCGTCCGATTCGACAATGCCGACATATTCGCCCGCCGCTGCAGTCAAAGCTTGGTTGAACGCTTTGCCGTAACTGCCCGCGTGAAACACGATTTTGACGCGCGCGTCTTTGGCGGCGTAAGCGGCGCAAATATCATCGCAGTCTTGCGGTCCGTCCGTTCCTAAAATGACTTCGATATCCGTCAAAGTCTGATTCAAAATCGAATCCAGACAGCGCGGCAGATACTCGGCCGTGTTGTAAATCGGAACAAAAACGGATACTTTAGGCATCAGTACACTTTTCCCGTGATGACGCGCAGGGTCAGGTGGTCCATCATCATATGCAGGTCTTCGGAAATCTGCATGTCGTCGACGCCCATGTTGACGGAATGGGCGCAGATTTGTTTCAGCTTGCCGCCTTGATAGCCCGTCAGCCCGATTGTTACGCCGCCGCGATCGTTTGCGTATTCAATCGCTTTGACGACGTTTTTGGAATTGCCCGACCCGCTGATGCCGATGACGTAATCCCCCGGCATGAAAAAGTTTTTCAGCTGTTCGACCATGGCGTCTTCGTACGCGACGTCGTTGGAATACGCCATCATCGTCGCCGTGTTGTCGTTCAGACAGATGAACTTGAAACGCTTGTCGTAACCGTAAGACGCGCCTTTGTTGAAATCGCAGCAGAAATGCGACGCCGTCGCCGCCGATCCGCCGTTGCCCATGATGAAAATGGTGCGTCCTTCGTCGCGGGCGGTCAGCAGCAGGTTGATGAAATCGTTGATTTCGTCATGATTCAGCCGGTCGATTGTGGATTTCAGTTTGTCCAGATATTCCTGAATGTCGGGGGTAAAGTCTGTCATTTAAAAACGCCCTTTCAACGAATGTTTATTGTAGTGAAGAATGACCGTGCCTTTGTTGTCGAATTTGAACGGCATTTCTTTCAAGTTCGCCAAAGCGTTGCGGACGCGCTGATGATTTTCCTCTTTGACATAGAACAGCAGGAAACCGCCGCCGCCCGCGCCCAGCAGCTTGCCGCCCAAAGCGCCCGCGCGCATCGCCGCGGCGTGGTGTTCGTCAATGAACGGATTGGATATGCCGCCCGCCAGTTCTTTTTTGTATTCCCAGCCGAGCTTTAAAATTTCGCCCAGAGAATCGATGTTGTTATGCAGCAATTCTTCGCGCAAATCCTTTGCCAGCTGCACCATTTTGTGCAGATTGGCGATTTTCGCCGCGTCGTCGGTCGTGTTTTTCTTCTGCTGTTTCAAAATGTCGCCCGCCGCGCGCGTTTGCCCCGTATAGAACAGCATCAGATTGTTTTCCAACCGTTCGTAACCCTCTGTCGTCAAATAGACTTTTTCGACGTTGACTTTGCCGCTTTTTTCAAATTCGATAAAGTTCAGTCCGCCGCAGGCGCAAGCGTATTGATCCTGTTTTCCGATCGGTTCGCCCAGCAGGTCGATTTCGACATGACACGCTTGTTCGGCGATTTCCTCTTTGCTCATGTACGTTTCGTTGTACGCGTTGCACAAATGAATCAATCCCGCCGTGAACGCCGAAGACGACGACAATCCCGTACCGGACGGAATGTCCGCGCTGGACGACAAATCGACGCCTTTGATCTTGTGCAGTTTGAACACTTCGCGGATAATGGGGTGCTTGATGCCGTCGACGTTTTCCGCGTGTTCAACTTCGGCGTATTTCAGAAAATAACCGTCTTTGAAAAAATACGGGTGCATGGACAGGTAGCAATACTTGTTAATCGCCGTCGACAAAACCGCGCCGCCGTATTTTTCGTAGTAGTTCGCCAAGTCGCTTCCGCCGCCCGCAAAGCTGACGCGGAAAGGTGTGCGCGTGATAATCATTTTTCCTCCTCTAAAATCCGTGAAACCGCTTCAAACACGTCGGAAACGTCCTTGCCGATTTGCAGCGTTTTGCATCCTGCGGCTTTGCCCGCCTGCGTGTCCGTGTCCGAATCCCCGACCATGTACGAATTTTTCAAATCAATGTTGAAATCCCGCGCCGCTTTGAACAGCATGCCCGCTTTGGGCTTGCGGCAGCCGCAGTCGATTTTCAGTTCCGGCACTTCACCCGCAAAACCTTTGTCGGGGTGATGCGGACAGAAATAAATCGCGTCGACGTAGGCGCGTTCGTTGCCCAGCAGCGTTTCCAGTTTCTTGTGTGTTTTTTCAACTTCGGCGAACGTCGTGAAGCCCTTGGCTATCATCGGCTGATTTGTGACGATGACCGCCAGATAGTCACTGTCGTTGATTTTCCGGACGGCTTCGGCGGCGCGCGGCAGCAAAGTCAGCCCGTCAGCCGTCGGATGCGTGTCCATGTTGACGTTCAGCGTCCCGTCGCGGTCAAGAAAAACGGCGCGGCGTTTGTTCCTGCGGTTTAAGCGGGCAACGCGTCCCGATTCAAAATCGGCTGAAATCTGCGCCAAGCGGTCTTTCGTTCCCATGTCGCGGATAAATTCCGCCGTGTGATAAGCGCGCAGACGCCCGCCCCGTTCCACGACGCGGGGAAAAACGTCTTTGCCGAAGTCCGCCATTTTGCCCGCTTCAATGTAATCGAAAATCGCGGGCGACAGAATGTACACAGCCGAGTTGTTCAGATTTCTGTAAATCAAATCGGGAGCGTGGGGTTTTGGTAAGAATCCCGTCACGCGGTTGTCGTCGTCGATTTCGACCAAATCGCTGTCGTACGGGTGGTTTCCCGGATGGACGATTAAAGTGCCGACGCTGCCGGTGTCCGACGCGTCGAAATTCCGGAAAGCGTTGATGTCGAAGTCCATCACGACATCGCCGTAAAAAACCATGAAACGGTCGCGCAGTTCGCTTTCCAGCAGCTTCAGACTGCCCGCCGTCCCCAGCGGATACGGTTCGACGACGTGACGGATTTTTACGCCCCACTTCGACCCGTCGCCGAAATAATCGGAAATGACCTCTGCTTTGAAACCTGACAAAATGAACACTTCGTCAATGCCGTAACTTTTCGCCAGTTCGATTTGGCGTTCCAGCAACGGCTTTCCCGCAATCGGACACATGGGTTTCGGAATGTCCGTCAGCCCCAGTCTGGTTCCTTTGCCGCCCGCCAGAATCACAAGTTGCATAAGTCGTTCTCCAAAATATAATCAATGGCTTTTTGCACGGCTTCGTCGGAACTCAGCGACGCTTTCCAGCCCAAAGCATGAATTTTGTCGAGGTTGTAGCGGAATTTCGGCACATCGCCGACCCAGCCGCGTTCCCCGCCCGTGTAGCGGATTTTCGCATTCAGCTTCATTGATTTGATAACCATTTCGGCGATTTTCCAAACGGGCGTGTTGCCTTCGACTCCCAGATTGAAGAAATTGATTTTGTCGTCGGTATGGCGAATGACAAACAAAATCGCGTCGACCAAATCCTTGACGTACAGATAAGGTTTTGCTTGCTGCCCGTTGCCCAAAACTTCCAATTCCGCGGGATTCTTTTTCAGCTTCATTACGAAGTCGTGCAAAATGCCGTGCGTCGTGCGTTCGCCGCACACGTTCGGAAAGCGCGTGATGAACGCCTGCATGCCGTAGTTTTCGCAAAAACTGGCGATGATACCCTCGCTTGCCAGTTTGCACGCCCCGTAATGCGACGTCGGGAACAGAGGACCGAAGTTTTCCTTGACCTCTTCGCCGTGCGCATCGCCGTAAATGGCGGAAGTCGACGCGAACATCAGTTTTTTGACGCCGAAACGGCGCATGGCGTCGACAATGCGGAACGTCGTCATGTACGTCATGTTCAAATCGACCGTCGGATCGGCGTGCGACCGCGCGATGTCCGAATTGGCGGCAAGGTGGAACACAAAATCGAACTTGCGCTGTTCAAAAACGGAATCCAGCAAAGCCGCGTCCAGAATGTCGCCTTTGACAAAGGTGAAGTTCGGATTTCCGAAATGGTGCGCGATGTTGCTTTCGCGTCCCAGCGACAGATTGTCATAGGCGACGACGCTGTGTCCTTCGCTCAGCAGACGGTCGATTAAATGCGACGCGATGAAGCCGGCGCCGCCGGTTACCAGAATGTTCATTTCTTTTGCTCCTTGAAAAACTGTTTGATTTTGAAACAAATCGGCAGATCCGCTTTCAATAATGCCCGTCGAAAACCTTTTTCCCGAACGGTGCGTCGAACGATGTAACGAAATACATTGTCAAAGTAAGCAAGCTCTGCTTTTCCGCGGCACAGATGGTTTTTATTTTTCAGTTCATTGACCTGCTGTTGATAAACTTTCCAGTCTGAAACGGAAAATTCATTGCGTTCTTTCCAATCGAACGCAAACCCGAAATACATTTGTTGATAACGGCGGCGCGATCGGGCGGAAGCTTGAGCGATTGCGGCATCCCCTTTTGCGGCGCTGCTGGAGTTCGGATGGATTGTATAGTCAAGCAGCACATCCGGATAATTTGCAAAAACAGCCTTTGAAACCAAAGACAGCCATAAATCGTAATCTTCAATAATTGAATTTTGCGGAAAGCGAATATCCAGCCGCTCTATCGACGATTTACGCATAAAGACCGTCGGCATGCCCAGCGCACATTCCCGCATCAGCATAAAAAACGCTATATCGCCGTTGTTTGCCGGATGACGAATACACTTTTCGCCCATTTTAAAGCAAGCCCCCAAAATATCGACGGTCGGGTTTTGCTCCATGAAATCGAATTGCTTTTGGAAACGTTCCGGATACGACCAATCGTCCGCGTCCGTAAAAGCGATATATTTTCCCCGCGCCATGGACATCGCTTTGTTTCGCGATTGAGCCATGCCCAAACGGCTGTCATTGTGAACGTATTGCAAACGGTCATCCGCGAACGATTTGTAAAAACCGGATTCATCCATCGCCGTGTCATCGACAACCAGCACTTCAAAATCGCGGAAAGTTTGGTTTAAAATGCTGTCAATCGCCCGTTTGCACAGAACTTTGTCCACATTGTACGCGGGAATGACGACGGATATTTCAAGCATCGGCAGCCTCCGTCAAAAGGCGAACGGGAATACGATTAAAAGCCGTGTTGACGACACTTTCTCCGCATTTTAAGCTTGACGCTCTGGACATGGGCGGAAATTCCCGTTCGTAAAATAAAGTCCGGATGTTCATTTGCCGTATTCCTTGAAAAGGCATGATTTTAAATTCGTTAAAAGTCGACGATACCGGTATTTGCACAATCCCTTTATCCAACGGAATTTTTTGAAAGCTTTGGATTGTTTTGCTTTCTTTGCAATATCGGGTGAAAACAGCAGAGCGGCCATGGAACGGCGAACCAAATCGGGATGGGCGGCATATAAATCCAAATGATGCAAAATAATGCTTTTGCGGGATTCGGCGTCTTTGCCGTTTGCCAGTGTCGTTCTGGAAACCGCATGCTGGCGGTAATGGAACAAAATTTCCGGAATTTGATAAAAAGAAAGCCCCAGTTCGACAAAGGAAAGCCAAAAATCCCAGTCTTCCAGAGAATGTACCATGTCGGTATTATATCCGCCGACGCGTTTCCAATCGGATTTGCGAAACATTGCCGTTGCAAACACGCAGTTGTAGTTCATTATCTGTTTCAAAGAAAACGGATTCAAATCCCATTTGCCGTTTTTCGTTCCGAAAAAATCCGCTTTGCACCATACGACGCCTGTTTCGGGATGATTGTCCAACATGGTGACGGCTTTTTCCAAATAAGCCGGTTCGATTTTATCGTCGGCGTCCAAAGGCAATATATACATCCCCGCCGCCGCTTTGATTGCCGTGTTGCGCGCGGCGCAAACGCCTTGATTTTCCGTATGAAGCACTGTTGTTTTCGGACGGCTGTAGTTTTCTAATAAATCGTTGGTTGCCGCGTCCGTCGAACCGTCGTTGACGATGATGATTTCAAAATCGTCAAACGTTTGCGCCAAAACGCTGTCAACCGCTTCGTCTATGAACGCTCCTTGATTGTAACAAGGTATGATAATGGACACTTTAGGCATAAAAAAAATCCGTAAAGAAGAACCGGGAAATGCAAAGCCGATGTTTTAAAATACGCTCTATCCCCTTATTTACCTTTTTACAAAAAACGACCGTCTAATTTAAAAAGTTGGCAACGAAATGCACCACTTTCGTAAAAGGGGATTTTTCAGTCATAATTCAATAAACGGGTTGAATTCAAAATCGATGTTTGATATATACAAAGAAAAGGGTCGTTTTTATTATAACGACCGCGATGCGGCAGTATGTTTCCAAAACGGAAAATTTGGTTTTAAATGCCGTTTATTGGTATCGGAGCGCTTCGATGGGGTCGAGCTTCATCGCTTTGTATGCGGGGAACACGCCCGAAACGACGCCGACGACAACGGCGACGGTAAAGGACAAAACGACGGGCCACAGACTGAACGGAACGGCGGTGTTGTAGATATAGCCGCCCAGCTGCGCCAGTCCGACGCCCAAAATCAGCCCGATGACGCTGCCCGCCATGGAGATTAGGACGGATTCAAACAAAAATTGCAGCATAATCCACGAATTGGGCGCGCCCAAAGCTTTGCGGATGCCGATTTCACGCGTGCGTTCCGTCACCGACACCAGCATCATATTGACAATGCCGATAGAGCCGACCACCAAAGAAATCGAAGCAATCGCCGCCAACAGAATCGACAGCACCGTGCCGATAAGCTTGATGTTTTCCACGAACTCGGCAATATTGAAAATGCGAAAATCGTCGGGGTCTTCGTCCTTGATTTTATGACGCGCGCGTAAAAAACGTGTAATGCGCTGTTCGACGATGTTCAAATCTTCTGTTTCTTGAAACTTTAAAGCGATGTGGTTCAAGGCGTTCAGTTTGGCATAGCGGTTGAAACGCCTTTGCACGGTTAAAAGCGGCATCATCACGGACGAATCTTGATTCGCGCCGCCCGAACTTGACCCTTTTTCCTTTAAAATGCCGACGACCGTAAAAGGCTGGTTGCCGATGCGAATCGTTTTTCCCAGCGGGTCGTCAAAAGGGAACAGTTCGCGTTTGACTTCGTCGCCGATGACGACGTTTGTCGTGCCGCGCTTGATGTCCTGCGCGTCCAGCATGCGTCCCGCGCCGATTTCCCAGTTTGCCGTTTTCAAGTATTCGGGGGTCGATCCGATAATCGAAACGCTCCAGTTGTTGGTGCCGCGCACGGCTTGCGCGCCCGTGCTTAAAACGGGGGCGACCGTGTCAACGCCGCGCAAATGCCGCAGGGCGAGCGCGTCTTCCAAAGTAATCGAGGTCGTGGGGCCCGACGTTTTGACCGTCGCTTTGGGGCGTTCGGAACGGATAATCAGCAAATTCGCCCCCATGGCGACAAAGCGTTCCTGTATGATGTTTTGGACGGTCTGCCCCGCCGCGACCATCAGCACCACCGCGCAAACGCCGATGATAATGCCCAAAGTCGTCAAAAACGACCGCAGTTTGTTTCCCGTCATGGACAGGCATGCTTCGTGCAGAATGGATTTAATCATGGGCGGCCTCGAAATAATCTTTGACCGCGCCGTCATAGGCGATTTGCCCGTCGACGATGCGAACCAGCCTTTGCGCATAGGCGGCAACGTCGGGTTCGTGGGTGACAAGCACGATCGTAATACCCTGGTCGCGGTTCAGCTTTTGCAAAAACAGCATGATTTCGTCGCTGGTTTTGCTGTCCAGATTGCCCGTCGGTTCGTCCGCCAAAATCAGCTCGGGGTCGTTGACCAAAGCGCGGGCAATGGCGACGCGCTGCTGCATGCCGCCCGAAATCTGATTCGGATAGCGGTCGGTAAAGCCGTTCAGTCCGACCATTTGAAGCAATGATTCCGCGCGTTTCCTGCGTTCCTGCGGTGTCGTGTCGTTCGCGTAAATCAGCGGCAAAGCCACATTGTCGACCAAAGAGCGGCGCATCAAGAGGTTGAAGCCTTGGAAAATAAAGCCCAGCATTTTGTTTCTGACGCGCGCCAGTTCGTTGTCGTTCATCGCGGACACTTTTTTGCCGCCCAGCAGGTAATCGCCCGACGTCGGTCTGTCCAAACAGCCGAGGATGTTCATAAACGTCGATTTTCCCGCGCCAGACGGCCCCATAATGGCGACGAATTCGCCCTTTTCAACCTTTAAATTGACGTGCTTCAAGACGCTTTGGCTCATCCCGCCTGCCATGGTGTAGGTTTTGCAAACGTCGGTGATGGCGATGACGCTCATTTATCTGCCTCTGCGTTTGGTGACTTTGGTGGTCAAGTCTTCCATAATGACTTTGTCGCCTTCGCTCAATCCGCTTAAAATTTCGGTGTAAAGCAGGTTTGACAAGCCTTTGACGACTTTGACGGGAACGGGCTTGTTGGCTTCGTCGCGGTACAAAATCGCTTCGTTCGGTTTCAAATCCTGCCGTTCCATGCGGATTTTCGCGCGTTCGACGTTGGATTTTTTGGACGACTGTTCGCCCGCGACGACGGGGCGGTATTGGAACGCCATGTTCGGCAGACGCAGCACATTGTCCTTTTCCTGCACGTTGACCGTGATGTACGCCGTCATCCCCGGAAGCAGGCGCAAGTCGTCGTTGGAAATCGACACGACCACCGTATACATGACGACATTCGACGATTCCGTCGGCTGCAGGCGCACTTGCGACACCGTGCCGTGGAACGTGTCGGCGGGGAACGTGTCCACCGTGAAATCGACGGGCAAGCCTGCTTTGATTTGCCCGATGTCGGCTTCGGACACCGACGCTTCGATTTGCATTTTGGTCAAATCTTCGGCAATCGTGAACAGTTCGGGGGTTTGAAAGCTGGCGGCGACGGTCTGCCCTTCTTCAACCTCTTTGGTGATAATCGTTCCCGAAACGGGGGAAACGATATTCGCATAGCCCAAGTTGCGCTTGGCTTTTTTGACCTGCGCCAACGCACGGTCGTAAGCCGCCTGCGCCGTTACAACGTCCAGTTCCGCCTGTTCCCATTCGGATTTGGCGATGTAGTTCTTTTCAAACAGTTCTTTGAACCGCCGCGCATCCAGTTTCTTTTGCGCCAGTTTTGATTTGGCGTCGGTCAAGGTCGCGCGGGCTTCTTTGAGGTCCTCCTCCAGCGTAAAGGTTTCCAGTTGCGCGATAAGGTCGCCTTTTTTGACTTCGGAATTGTAATCGACGAACACCTTTTCGATGATGCCCGAAACCTGCGTGCCGACGCTGACGACGTTGACGGGCTGAATCGTGCCCGAAGCGGACACTTCAACCTTGATGCTGCCGCGCGAAACGGTCGCGTAGTCGTATTCAATCAGCTCCTTGCCGTTTTTGGCTTTGTACAGGAAAAAAGCGGCGATTCCCAAAACGGCGGCGGTTAAAACAACGACAGTTTTTTTCATCGGTTAAAATCCTTTTTCGGCTTCAAAGGGCGTTATCAGCCCCGTTTTGCGGATAAGAGAGGCTTTGGCAATCAAAACGGCGTAAAACGAACGGCTTTTGGTCGAACGCACGTCGGCAAGCTTCGCCTGCGCGTCCAAAACGTTTAAGATATTGCCGCGTCCCGCCTTGTACGCGCCCAAAGCGACGGCGGCGTTTTGTTCGGCGGACGCAATCATCGTCAGCGCGATTTCATAGCTTTTCAACGCGGTGTGGTATGTCTGAAACACTGTCCACAATTCGGATTTCAGCGCGTTTTCCGCCGCTTGCAAATCCGCGCGGCTTTTATCCAGCAACGCTTTTACGCGGTTGATTTTGTGCGTGTTTTCAAATCCCGTAAACAAAGGGACGGAAAGCGACACCCCGACATTCCCGCGGTAAGTGCGGCGGTTGCCGCCCGAAAACTTGTCCGCCGCGCTTGCCCCCGCGTTCAGGGAAATTGACGGGGCGTTTTGCGCTTTCTGCCCGTCAAGGGCGGCTTGCGCCTGTTCCACCGCCGTTTTTTTCGCCAGAAAGTCCGCGCGGTGTCTTTTCGCCGTGTCAAGCAAAACGCCGAAATCGTCGGCGGGCAAAGGTAATGCGACGGTTTGCGCGGGCGGGGCGAGCTTTAACGCCGCTGTCGGATTTTCGTTCAGCAGCACCGCCAGTTTGCCGTGCGCCAGACGGTCGGCTTCCTTGGCTTTGGCAACGCTTAGTTCCGATTCGGCAAAGGTCGTTTCCGCCTGCAGTTTGTCCGCGTATGCCGCAACACCCAGTTCGAAGCGTTTTGCCGCGGCGTCCAAAGCGGCTTTGGCGGATTCGCGCGTCGCCAGCGAATTTTCGTATTCTTCGCGCGCGGCGAACAGGGAAAAGTATGCGTCCGCCGTGTCGAACAACAGCGTCTGCAGCGTGTCCGTTTGCGTGTAAAGCGCGATTTCAAGCACTTTTTCGGCTTGGGTTATCGATGCTTTGCGCGCGCCGAAATCGTACAAAAGCCAGCCCAAGGACAATTCCGCCGAAACGGTTGAAGCGTCCGATTTTTCATTGGTCGGCTTGATTTTCGTTCCCGATTCGTCCAAAGCGGCTTTGAAATCCAAATTCGGGTAATACGCCGCTTTTGCCGCGCCCAGTTCTTCCGCCGTTGCCAGCGCGCCCATGTACGCCTGCGCCGTTTGCGGATTGCGGCACAAGGCAAGGCTCAGCACATCGGGCAAAGTCAATTCTTCGTTTTCGGGCAAAGCGCACGCAACGTTGACCGGCGCGTCGGCGGCAAACGCGGGTGCGGGCAAAGCCAAAACAGCAAACAGCAGAAACTTTAACATTTTTCCACTTTAGCGCAAAAAAACAAAAAAGTCACGTCATACTTCGGCGGCGGCGGTTTTATACTTGCGGACTTGATAGCGGTAAATCGGAATCGAGATTAAAAACGCCAGAACGTCCGAACACGGCAAAGCGAAAAACACGCCCGCCACGCCGTAATAGCGCGGCAAAATAAAAATGAAGGGCGCCAAAAACAGCATTTGACGGCTCAGCGACAGAAAAGTCGCCAGCTTCGGACATTTCGTCGCCTGCAGAAAATAGGTTGTCGTCATCTGAAAACCGACGAACGGCAAAGCTAAAATCACGGTTTTCAGCGCTTTCGATCCGACGCGAATCAGCTCGGCGTCGTTCGGGTCGAACAGCTTGATGACATCCTGTGCGCCCAACTGTAGCACCACCCATGCGAACAGGAAAATGAATGTTGTGATTTCCAGCAGCAGGCGGTAGGTTTTCAGCACGCGCTTGTAATTCCTTGCCCCCAGATTAAAGCCGATAATGGGTTGCGCCCCCTCGCAAATGCCGATGGCGGGCATAAACAGCAGCATATTCGTCGCCATGGCGATGCCCATGGCGGAAACCGCCAGCGCGCCGCCGTATTTCACCAACGTTGTGTTGAAAATCGTTTGCACGAATCCGTTGCAAACTTGGATAAAGAACGGAGCCATGCCGACCATGCAGACAATGCCGATGATTTTAAAGTTCGGCTTCAGATACCGCCAGCGCAATCGATACGGGCATTTTTTGGAAAAGAAAAAAGACCCCGCCCAGCAAAACGACAAAACCTGTCCGACAACGGTCGCCGCCGCGCCGCCCGCAATGCCCCAGCCGAATTTGAAAATGAACACCCAATCCAAAACCGTGTTGGTGATTGCGCCGATGAACATGGTAATCATTGCGATTTTCGGAAATCCGCATGCGCGGATGAAGTTGTTCATTGTCACGCACGCGGTAAAGAAAATCGTTCCCGCCAGCGAAATTTGCGAATATGTTTTGGCATACGGCATGATTTCGTCGGTTGCGCCGTACAGCCGCAGCAGCGGTTCCAAAAACGCGTAATGCACCGCGACGAACAAAGCGGTCAGCGCAAACACCAAAACAAACGAATTTGTCAAAACATGTTCGGCTTTGGGAATTTTTCTTTGTCCCAAACTGACGGCGAAATTGACGCTGCCGCCGACGCCGACCAGCATGCCGATAGCCATTTGCAGAACAAAGCACGGAAACGACACGGAAATGCCCGCCAATCCCAGTGCGCCGACGCCGTTCCCGATGAAAATACGGTCGACGAAGTTGTACGACGCGTTAATCATCAGTCCGACAACAGCGGGAATGCCGAAGCTTGCCACCAGTTTTAAAATGCGGTCGTTGCCCAAATCGGGCGTTTTGCGGTCAGTCATTTGTTCACCTTGAAATCTTTAACGGATACAAGGTGTAAGGCATTTGACGTAAAATGACCAGAGGAAAAACAAAAACAGGGCGGAAAAATCCGCCCTGCCTTTGTGCAAATGAAATATCAATAGCATGCGCCTTGGTACCATTTTCCGTTTTCATAACGGGAATTTTTGCAGTCGCATCTTCCTACAGCCAAAGTCCAACCGCTTTGGCAACGGAGGCACGTTTCGGGATCGCCGCACAAACATCTGCTGCAGTTTGAAACGTTGCATTCGTTCAAAACGCAGACGCCTTTGCTGTTTTTGCAATAACCGGATTGACAGCTGGCGGACGTCGCCGCGGGAATCGTTACCGTAAAGCTGACCCCCGGTTCGTTCACATGCGTGCATTTGATGGACGTCGTGCTTGTCGACGAACATTTGATGCGCGTGTCGCCCGTGCTTGTAACACTGGAATGATCGCTGTTCAGCTGGATGTAGGTATTGATTTTTTCGTACGAACAGCCGTTGTTGGCTTTCGCCAATTTTGTGCAGATTGAAGCAAAAGACACTTTGTTGTCCGAACCGACCGTTCCGGAGTATGTTCCGTTTGCCGCCGAAGTGCAGGCGCACGACGCTTTCGTGCAGGAATAGGTGCCATCCGCCGTAATGCCGCCGCCCGTATAGCCGTCGTTGCATGTGGCGTTTGACGTTCCGTCGCATGTGGCGTTTACGCATTTAATGCATTTGCCCATGTACAGGTAGTATCCCGAATTGCAGCGCGTACATTCCACACATTCCACCGGTCCGGAATAAGAGCCGGAGCTTTTGGTCGTTTTGCAGTTTTGCAGCTGATCTGCGCGCGTTGTCGCGGTCGGGCAGTTGTACGGCGTGCATTTCGCGCACAAAGTATAATCGGCCGATCCGATTTGCATGACTTCGCCGTTCGGGGACAAAGTGCAGGCCGATCCTTTTTTCATCATGTCGTAATGATCATTGTAATTCGACGGACAGCCGACATTGCGGCATTGATTGTTGTACCAAACCGTGCCGGCGGGACAGCCGCAGGATCCGTTCGTGCAAACTTGTCCGCCCTCGCATGTCATTTTTTCGCACGGATCTTCCGTGCCGCAGCCGCCTATTCCGTTCGGGGCTTGTCCGTTTGCGCAGGGATACTGACAGGACGCGTTGTCCGTGCAGGGGACGCATCCGCACGACGACGTGCTGAACGAATTGCCCGCCGCGCAGGTCGTTTCCTTGCAATAACAGCCGCCCGATCCGTTGGGAACCAAAGGCGCGGCACAGCCGCATCTGTTGTAAGTGTCGTCTTTCGCGCAGTTGCGGCAGGAGCAATCGTCTGTTTTATATTGACCCGCGGGGCAAGTTGTCGAAGCGGAACAGCCGCATTTGCCGCCCGATACGATGACCTGCGCGCCCGAACA
>DJPN01000030.1:0-6638 GCA_002438565.1 Alphaproteobacteria bacterium UBA6411
AGCGCGGGGTTTTCTGAATACAAAAAGAAAGCGGATAAACTCCGCTTTCTTTCATCGCAGCAGCTTTTTTAAAAAGCGTAACGAATGCCCAAGCTGAATTCATTTGATTTTGTTTCGAACTTTATGTCCGAATCCGTAAATGATCCGTAATCTACGTGACGGTATCCCAGATCCAAATTCAGTTTTTCATTGACTTTATAGGAAGCTCCTAAAGCAATATTCCAAACAATTTTTGTTTTGGAATATTTATCTTTACCGTTAATGATTCCCATATACGCTCCGGAAGAAGGATTGTATCCGCTTTCCGACCAGGCATTTTCATATTCCACTTTTGCCATTCCCAGTCCTAAACCAATGTACGGCGTAAAGACTGACTGGCTGTAAAAATCATAATATCCGTTCAGCATGTATGATGTCGTTCTCAAGCTGATATTGTCTTGTCCTTCAACATAAACGCTTCCGGTATAATCGTCATAAGGAAAATGATTCGTATCTTTATTGCGATGAGCTATTTCAAACTCGACACGAATATTTGTATCAACATTCGTTCCGACCGCAAAATTCACGCCGATATTTTTGTAATCGTTATCATCTTCACCCAATGTAGCGGTTGTATCGGTTATAACGCCTTTTAACGACACGTAAGTGGAAAACTCTTCTGCCTTTACTGAGGCAGACAAACAAATGGCACCGGCCATAACCATCAAAAAAAGTTTTTTCATTTTTTCGAACACCTTTCGTTAAGCACAAAAACAAAACCTACCTTTAAAAGGTAGGCGGATGTTCGAAAACCGTACACACATCTACGGCTCGACCTATTGGGCAGATAGCCGTATTCAGCCGACATCCGCCCATCGGCAGAAATCGGCATAACTATTTAAAGTCGTCATGCTTCGCGACTATGTGTGAAAGGGTTTTCGACGCCCTAAACCCGCTCTATCGCAGGTTCGATATTATGTTATCAAAAATGATATCTTTTTCAAGGATTAATCACCCTAAAAACGCTTTGATTTTTTTCAGAGTGTTTTGATCGTTTTTTTGAGTTGGAAAAAAATCTGAAAATGTCTTTTTAAGATGAATTCCATAAAAAATTAAACTATTAAAATATTTTATGATATAATTTATGTGAAATTGCAATGAGGGGAGAAACAAGGTGATTGAATTAAACGGAAATTGGATGTCTGGATATGCATTCGACATTCACACTCTTTATAGCATTTATGAAGGATGCGACGAATACGGGCATCCGAATTATGAAACAAAACGTACTCTCATGGGAGAGGCTGTGTACAAATTAAAATACAAGCAAGATAAACAGCAGATGGCTGAAATTATAAAGCTATTGCAAAATGATTCTAATTTTTTAAGTTTTATTCATGATATTGACAGCATTTTGCCAGTCCCTCCAACAATAAAAAGGGATTTCCAGCCTGTTTTAGAAATCGCAAGACAAATATCTGCAAATTTTGAGAAGCCATTTCTTGAAAATGTTTTAATTTCATCAAACACACTGCAAATAAAAAATATGCCAATGGTTGAAAAATATAAAGCTTTATCAGATAAAATCTTGGTTGATTTTTCAAAATTAAATAAAAACTTACATTATTTGATATTTGACGATCTCTATGATAGCGGGACTACGTTAAAAGTCTATGTAGACAAATTCGTTCAAAAAGGTTATGATAAGATATCTGTTTTTACATTGACAAAAACAAGGAAGCCCGATTGATGAAAATATTTTTATCCGGATCTATTAGTATAAAAAAAATACCTATAAAAGCTATTGAAAAAATTGATAGCATAATAAAACACAATTATACGATATTGATTGGTGATGCAAAAGGTGTTGATTTGAATATTCAAAAGTATTTGCAAAAAAAATACTATCAGAATGTAACTATATATTTTGCAGGAGAAAATATAAGAAACAATGTCGGGAATTGGGAAACAAAAAAAATTGTTGCAAATCATAATGAAAAAGGAAGAGAGTTGTACACGCTCAAGGATATTTCTATGGCGCAAGACGCTGATTACGCTTTGATGATTTGGGATGGTGAAAGTAAAGGGACGCTGAATAATATAAAAGAAATGAAAAGGCTTGAAAAAAAATTTTATGTTGTTTTTGACAATTTCATTGTAAGTAATAAAAATTTTGATAAATTGTTTAGTATTTCAGTGCAGGAAAAAGCAGAACAATTAAATCTGTTTTAATTTTTTTGTTTTTAGAGAAACTCTTTGATTTTCAGCAAAGCGTCCTTTAAGCCCGTTTTTTCAATCGGGGTTTCGGGCGGGAAAGCGGTCAGCGTTTCCGACGGCAAAGCGCGGTCAAGCATCACAAAAACGCCTTTGTCGTCGTGTTTGCGGATTAAGCGGCCGAACGCCTGCGCCAGTTTCATACGCACCAGCATCAGATTATAGGCTTCCCCCGCCTCGCCAAATGCGGCTTTACGGGCTTTGTGCGCGATGTCGGGGCGACTCCACGGCACGCGGTCGAACACAATCATGCGCAGCGATTTCCCCGGCACGTCGATTCCGTCGCGCACCGCGTCCGTGCCAAGCAGGCAGGTTTCTTCCTCGGCGCGGAAAATGTCCAGCAGCGTTTGCAGGTTCACCGTGTCGACGTGCTGAGCCAGCAAATCGATGCCGTTCGCCCCCAGCGGTTCTTTCAAGCGTCTGTAAACGTCTTTCAGCCTGCGGATTGCCGTAAAGATGCCCAACGCCCCGCCGTTTGAAGCCAAAAACAGCTCGCGGTAAGCGGCGGCGACCTGCGCGGCGTCGTTTTTGTCCACGTCGGTAATGATGAAAATCCGCGAATTGTTCGCATAATCGAACGGGGATTTGTACGCCGCCGTCGTCAGCGTGTCTTCCGATTGAAAATGCGCCAACCCCGTACGCTTCAAAGCGTTTTTCCAATCCGTTTCGGAATCGCCGCTGTTGTCCTTTAACGTTGCGGAAGTCACCAGAACGCCGTGCGCCGCCTGCCCCAAAACATGCGCGAACGGAATCGTCGGGTCAACCCAATGGCGGTGGTATCCGACATCCGTATCCAGTCCGTCCGTGCGGGTGATTTCCAGCCAGTCCACAAAGTCCGCGGGCGTCTTTAAATCCAGCTGTTCCAGCATCACGCGCCACACGGACAGCGGTTCGGCGACCGTTTTGCGCAAAGACCGAGTCACCGCCGAATATCTTTGTTTGTCCGCAGTTTCGATTGTTCCCGCGTTTTTGTCGATATAGCGTTCAATCCGCCCGATTAAAGAGTACGCCGCGCTTTCGGCAAGCTTGATGCCGCCGTACAGCTCGACGGCGGTTTTGGACAGTTCCGCATCGACGGGGCGCGGTTCACATTCAAGGGAGTATTGCGCGTCCGTTTTGTCCGTGCGTGCCAAAACCTGTCTGTAAACTTGGGTCAAGAAACGCTCGAACTCCCCCGACGGCGTTCTGTTTTTGATGCGCGCCAAAGCCCCGCCCTGCGGCAGAAAGCTTGAATGTTCCAGCAACTCGTCCACCCTCGCGGCGATGTCGGGGTCAAGCAGTATCAAATCCTCCGCCCTGCGGCGAAGCCCGTGCGTGCGTCCCGTTTTTTTGGCATCCTCGCCACCGAACAGGATGCGGCGCATTTCCACGCCTTCGCGCACATTGATTTCGCCCGCGAAAATGTCGTCCGCCGCTGCGAAAAGCTGATGTCCTTCGTCAAACAGATAACGGGTCGGCAAAGCGACGTCTTCGGTCGCGCCCGCCAGTTGCGTCATCACCAAAGCATGATTCGCGACCACGATTTTTGCGTGGCGGGAGCGGCGCAATATCTTTTCCACAAAGCATTTTTTGTAGTGCGGACATTGCGCATACAGACATTCCCCGCGTTTGTCCGCCAAACTCGCCAAGCCGGACACGCTAATCATATCCGCCATCCAGCCGGGGAAATCGCCGCCGTTCATATCGCCGTCCTTGGTCGCCGCCACCCACCGCGCTATCAGCCCCAAAGGCAAAGCAGACATCGGATTGGCGGGGATTCTGCCGACGGCTTCGGCAAAGTTCAGCAGGCACATATAGTTTTCGCGCCCTTTGCGGATGACGACGTTCCGCCGCTTGATTTGCGGATCGGGAAACACGCGGGACAGCTCGTTGTCCAGCTGTTTTTGCAAAGTGCGGGTAAACGTGCTGACCCACACCGACCCCGCGTTTTTGTCGCTCCACACGCTTGCGGGGGCAAGATAGCCCAAAGTCTTTCCGATTCCCGTTCCCGCCTGCGCCAAAACGGATACGGGAAAGCCCGCGTCGGAACGCGGATTGAACGCTTTGGACACCACGCGGGAATAGGCGACCTGATCAGCGCGCGCTTCGGGCGAATCGGCTCGGGATAAAAGTTCGGACAGTCTTTGTCCCGCTTCGTCGGGCAATACGGGCTGGGATCCTGCGGGTTCTTCGGGTGCGCTTTCCGTCCAGTCGGACAAGCCGTCCCACACCGCAAACCCCGTCAAGCCCGCCAGTCCCGATTTCGATTCCGCCGTTCCCAAAGCCGCCAAAACGTCCGCGCCCCAAATCCAGTTCGCGCTGCGCGTCATCGCCAAAGCCAGCGACACGGCTTTTTTGCGCTCGTTCGGGTCAAGGGCCGCCAGCTTTCCCAGCAAAATCCGCACCATGGAAAACAGCGCGCGGACTTCCTCCGCCCCGTTGACAGGGACGGTCATATTCAGAAAATGGGCAAGCTCTTTGACGGTCGGCACGACGGGACGGGCGGGACAAACGAAAGCGAACAGCTCCAAAACGTCCAGAACGACGCGGGGCATCTGCGCGCCCAGCCGCCCTTTCATCAAAGAACGGTTGCACAGCAAAACGGGACTGTTTCGGGTGAACGCATACACGTCGCGCGGAGTCGCCAAAGGGGTAAAATTCCCCTGCGAATCCCCCGCCGTAAAGCGGTTCATTCCCGCCGACAATGCAATCGCGCCCGACATGGTTTTGATGCGTCCTTTATAATGTGCGCCTATTACACTCTAAAAAGTTTCTAAAATAAAGCGTTTTCTTTTTGCCTTGCGTAACGGTTCGGCATATAATCCGCGCATCGTTCAACTTTATCGGATAGGAGAATTCTATGATGAATAAAACTTTGGTTATGTCGGCGGCTTTAATTGCCTTGACTTCCGCATCCGCGCAGGCGCAGACCTACAAACAGACGCGTCAGGCTCAGCCGTATCAGCAGGAACAGCAGGTTCGCGCCGACAAGAAATCCGCTGTCGAAATCACACCGTATTTCGGCATCCGCGGAATCGCTTCGTTCCAGAAAAGCAAATTCGCCGCCGATGAAAGAATGAAGGAAGATTTCGACAACGCCGGTTTGGAAGTCGCCGTCGGCACGAAAATCACCGACAATTTCCGCGCCGAATTCGCGTATACCTACCGCGGCGGCAGCGATATGGAAAAAACATTTTTTGACGAATACGGCTCGGTCGAAACAAAAACCAAAGTCGAACCGACCGTTCAATCCTATATGCTCAACGGCTATGTCGATTTGCCGACCGCCGCCAAAGTCCGCCCGTATTTGGGTGCCGGCGTCGGTTTTGCAAAAGCGAAATACGCTTTTACCGACGAAAACTTTGATCCCGATTATGAACGGGAAAAATCCAATCCGTCCAAAACGAAATTCGCGTACAGCCTGTCCGCAGGTCTGACGTATGAAGCGACTAAAGCTTTGTCGTGGGATATCGGCTACCGCTATGCCGATTTCGGTTCGTTCACCAAAGAAAGCGCCAAATTCAAAACCAAAGCGCACGAAGTCGTGTTCGGCGCGCGCTTTGCATTCAAATAAGGATTGTCCCTCTTGACGAAAACCCCGCTTCGGCGGGGTTTTTGTGAAAAAAATCGTTGCAATCCGTTCGGAAAAGCGTATGTTTGACATATCAAACACACGGAGGCTGTTATGGAAGACAAATTTCAATCACAGAACGAGGCTGAAAAATTCATTCAAAACGCTTATGACCGCGGCGGAAAGTACATGGTTGACGGCAAACCGAAATACACCGCGCACGCCGTCCGGCTGGAGGAACAGTACGGTTTGAAAAACATTGCGGGACATTACAAATTCCGCGACGGCAAATCGCCCGATATGGCGGAATACGGTTACCGCAAAGAATGGCTGAAATACTCCATCGCCACCGAATTGCTGAAAAAAAGCGAAGACGTTTACGCCGTTCGCGCCGCCGAAAAAATCAAAGCGGACATCCCCAAGGCTTTAAACGAAGTCAACGCGGAAATCGCCGAACTGACAAAGCTTAACCCCGAACTGGCGCGGCTGAATTACAATAAACACGACTTTGTCGAAAGCTACCGTGCTTTAATCGGCGTAACCAGCCAGTATAATGTGGACGACATCAACACTTATCTGCACACTTACCGCACGGGCGTCAAGAATCAAGAAGTGCAGGACGGCATGGAACGGCTGAAAAAAACGCACGGCGTCCGCTTCGGCTGGCAGCCCGCCGTATCAACGCTGAAAGAAATCGACCGCCAGATGACGGTTCGCGAAAGAATCAAAGCGCAGCAGGCTCAACGTTAAAAAATCCAAGCGGAAGCGAAAGCTTCCGCTTTTTTTAACTGATTTTAGCAACGACTTTTTTCATCAGCGTGGAAAACGGATAATC
>DJPN01000030.1:6672-7303 GCA_002438565.1 Alphaproteobacteria bacterium UBA6411
CGGCGAAACGGCCGTCCCAGCCGGCGGGAACGGAATCGGCATTCAGCAAAACCAACGTCAGCGTCAAATCAAAATGGGTGAAAACGTGTTTGACCTTTTTGCGGGTGATTTTCCAATCGGCCTCAAACGGCAAAGTTTCGTCCGTATTCCATGGAAATTCGGTCAGCCCGTGCAGCAATCCCTTTTCCGAACGGGTGCGGATGTAAAATTCGCCCGCCGCGTTTTTTATCAAAAACACATATCCTTTGCGCGCGTCGCGTTTCAGTTTGACGATGACGGGAATTTTATCCGCTGTTCCATCCTTGAACGCCTTGCAGTTTTCACGCAAAGGGCACAGCAGGCACTGCGGCGATTTCGGCGTGCAGACCGTCGCCCCCAAATCCATAATGGCGGAAGCGTAATCGGCGGGGCAAGAAGCGGCTTTTATCAATTCATCGGCGCAGGCGTTGATTTTATCCATAATCGAAACGGTCGGCTCATCCCAGCCGTTCAGCCTTGTCACAACGCGAATCACATTGCCGTCGACGGGCGATTCGGGCAGATTGAACGCGAACGCCGCGACACTGGCGGACGTGTACGCCCCGATTCCGGGAAGCTTGGCCAGTTCGGCTCGATTGGCGGGAAAATGCCC
>DJPN01000030.1:7329-35156 GCA_002438565.1 Alphaproteobacteria bacterium UBA6411
CCCGCCGTATTGTTCGACGACGGCTTTTGCCGCTTCGTGCAATTTGCGCGCGCGCGTGTAATACCCCAAGCCCTGCCACATCAGCAGCACGTCGTCCAGCGGAGCATTTGCAAGGCTTTCGACCGTCGGAAACCGTTTCATGAATCTGTCGAAAAACGGCAAAACCGTTTTGACCGTCGTTTGCTGCAGCATGATTTCGGACACCCATACGGCATAAGCGGACGGATGCGCGCCGCCTTTCGTGCGCCAAGGCAGTTCGCGGCCGTTTTTTTCGTACCATTTCAACAGATTTTCGGTTACAGTCTTCATAAACGAACACTTTAAAAGAAGGAGCTTCATCATGCAAGGAATCGTTTTAAACATTGATTTGAAATCCGACACGGGACTGATTCGCGCGGCCGACGGCAAACGCTACGGGTTCAAACTGTCGGACTGCGAAACGGGCAGCCCTTTGAACGGCAACACGGTCGATTTTGAAATCGACGACGACAACCAAGCCGTTAAAATGCACGTCGTCAAAACAGCCGCCAAAGCCGCTTTCGATTGGCTTTACTGGCTCATGTTTTCCGTTCGCGGCAGAATTTCGCGCGAACAATTCATTGCGTTTTTCGCCGTCGCTTTGACGGTTTTGCCGTTCCCTGCGGTCGCGATGGCGTGGGCGGGGCTGCCGCTGTTGTATTTCGTGCTGTTTTGGATCGGGTCGGCGTATGTCGTGTTCTGCGTCACAGTCAAACGTTTTCACGATTCCGACAGTTCGGCTTTTTGGCTGATTGCGACAATCGCCGTCGGAGCGGTTGCGGCCGCCGCCATGTTCAAAATCATCGCTTTTTCGTTTTTGACGGATCCCGTCATATCGATACTTTGCACCCTGTTCGGACTGTTCGTCCTGTTCTGCCTGTATTTAAGCTTTGCCAAAGGTACTTTGGGCGAAAACAGATACGGGAAACAACCCGCCTCTTGCAAAACAATTCGTTTGAAATAAATAGATAAAAGGACTACTTTATCGCCAAAAACGAATCGAAAAAAACGAGGTTGCGAAAAGATGGAAAAGAAAATCAAGTATTTGAAAGATTACAAAAAACCCGATTACAAAATCAGAACCGTCGATTTGACGTTCGATTTGGACGAACAGAACACGGTCGTCAAATCCGTTCTGCATCTGGTCGCCGACTACGACGTTCCCAAAGGCGGACATTCGCTGGTTTTGGACGGGCGCGAGCTGGAGCTGAAATCAATTAAAATCGACGGAGATCCGGTTGATGAACGCGCGTACAAGCTGGACGACGAATCGTTGACGATTTACAACCCGCCTGCGGATTTCAAGCTGGAAATCGAAACCGTCATCCACCCGAAGGCCAACACAAAGCTGGAAGGGCTGTACGTTTCAAACGGCACGTTCTGTTCGCAAAACGAACCCGAAGGTTTCCGCAGAATCACTTATTTCCTTGACCATCCCGACGTGATGAGCGTTTACACGACGACCTTAATCGCCGACAAAAGCAAATATCCCGTCATGCTGTCGAACGGCAATCCGATAAAGGAAGAAGTCCTGCCCAACGGCAAAACGGCGGTGACGTGGTTCGACCCGTTCCCGAAACCCTGCTATCTGTTCTGCGTGGTTGTGGGCGATTTGGGTTCCATTCACGACACTTACACGACGAAATCGGGACGGCTGGTCAAGCTGGGGCTGTACGTCGAACACGGTGAGGAACCCAAAGCCAAGTGGGGACTGGAATCCCTGAAGCGCGCGATGAAATGGGACGAAGACGTGTACGGGCTGGAATACGACCTTGATTTGTTCAATATCGTCGCCGTTTCCGATTTCAACATGGGCGCGATGGAAAACAAGGGCTTGAACCTGTTCAACAGCAGCTGCGCGCTTGCCGACCCCGTGACCGCGACCGATATGGATTTTGCCCATGTCGAGGGCGTCATCGCGCACGAATACTTTCACAACTGGTCGGGCGACCGCGTGACCGCGCGCGACTGGTTCAACCTGTCTTTGAAAGAGGGATTGACCGTCTACCGCGACGAAGAATTTTCACGCGACATGCGCGGGCGCACCTTGGGGCGCATCAACGACGTGTTTAATCTGCGCACGTTCCAGTTCCCCGAAGACGCGGGTCCTTTGGCGCACTCCGTCCGCCCCGAATCGTATGTCGAAATCAACAACTACTATACGGCGACCGTGTACGACAAAGGCGCGGAAGTCATCCGCATGTACGAACGCCTGCTGGGCAAGGAAACCTTTATCAAAGGCAACCAACTGTACTTTAAACGCCATGACGGACAAGCGGTCACGATTGACGATTACGCCAAATGCATGGAAGACGTTTCGGGCAAGGATTTGACGCAGTTCAAACGCTGGTATTCGCAGGCGGGAACGCCGACCGTATACGCCGACGGCAAATACGACGAAAAAGCGAAAACATACACGTTGACTTTGCGGCAGGAAACCAAACCGACGCCGAATCAGCCCGAAAAGCTGCCGTTCGTGATTCCTTTGGGAATCGGTCTTATCGGCAAGGACGGCAAGGACATGCCTTTGCAGCTGCAAGGTGAAAAAGAACCGCAGGGTACGTCGCGCGTTATCGTGCTGGACAAAGCGTCCGACACGTTCACGTTCGTCAACGTCGCCGAACAGCCCGTTTTGTCGGGCAACCGCGACTTTACCGCGCCGATTCACTTCGTCATGGACTATACGGACGCGGAACGCCTGCATCAGGCGCGCTTCGATTCCGATTTGTTCAACCGCTGGGACGCTTTCCAGCAATACGGCGTCGAACAGATTTTGAATATGGTCAAGGCCATTCAAGACGGCAAAGAACCGATTTTGCCCGAAGCATACTTTGACGTTTGGGAATCGTATCTGACGGACAAGTCTTTGGACAAGGGCTTCGTCGCCCGCGCCATAACGCTGCCGCAGGAAAACTATCTGGCGGACCAGATGGACGTGGTGGACGTCGACGCGATTCACAAAGCCCGCTATATCGTCAAACAGGCGGTCGCGAAACGCTTTGAAAAGCTGCTACGCGCCGTCTACGACGAAAACAACACCAAAGCCGATTACACGCCGTCGCCTGCGGAATCCGCGCGCCGCGCGCTGAAAAACATGGCTTTGTCATTCTTGGGCGATTTGGGAACGAACAACGAATTGGTCGAAAAACAGTATGCCGAAGCCAACAACATGACCGACAAACTGGCGGCGATGAATATTGCGTCGAATTCCAAAAACCCGAAACGCGAAGCGATTATGGACGCCTTCTATCAGACGTACAAAAACGAAAAAGCGGCGGTCAACAAATGGATTTTCACATCCGCCTGCGCCGACAGACCCGACGCGGTCAACGTGGTGCGCAAACTGCTGACCCACCCCGCTTTCAACATCAAAAACCCGAACAACGTTCGCGCTTTGATGGGCGGTTTCGCGTACAACCAGACCGAATTCCACAAATTGGACGGTTCGGGATACGACTTTGCGGTCGAAATGGCGTACAAAATGGACGACATGAACCCGCAAATGGCGGCGCACATGGTCAAACCGTTGACGCGCTGGAAACGTTTCGACGCGAAACGGCAGGAAATGATGAAAAAAGCTTTGGAAAAGGTTTTGGAAAAGAAAAACCTGTCCAAAAACGTTTACGAGCTGGTCACCAAATCCTTGGCGGCTTGATAAAACGCAAACTTTTCAAAAAGGGCGGGCAACACCGCCCTTTTTTGCAAATAAATGTTTTTTTTGCCGAATTTTCATATAAACTGAAAGCAACGATATGATTCGTCATATTTTTTTGTTTTTGATTTAAGAGAGGTTTTCCATGCAGAAACTTGAAAAGCAGTTTCACATTCATTGCGTCGAAGGCGACGTCGGCCGCTACGTCATTTTGCCGGGGGATCCGGGACGCTGCGAATCCATTGCAAAACTGTTCGACAACGCGCGCCATGTCGCGCAGAACCGCGAATACAATGTTTACACCGGCACTTTGCTGGGTGAAAAAGTATCCGTCTGTTCCACGGGCATCGGCGGGCCGTCCGCTTCCATCGCCATGGAAGAACTGCATAACATCGGTGCGGACACGTTTATCCGCACGGGAACTTGCGGCGGGATTGATTTGGACGTTCAATCGGGCGACATCGTCGTTGCGACGGGCGCCATCCGCTTTGAACACACGTCGCAGGAATACGCTCCGATTGAATACCCCGCCGTGGCTAATCTGGACATCACGATTGCTTTGCGCCAAGCCGCTTTGGCCATGGGCAAAACGACGCATACGGGCGTTGTGCAGTGCAAAGACGCGTTCTACGGTCAGCACAGCCCTGCGAAAATGCCCGTTTCTTACGAATTGCTGCAGAAATGGGAAGCGTGGAAACGGCTGGGCGTCAAAGCCAGCGAAATGGAATCCGCGGCCTTGTTTGTCGTCGCCGATGCGCTGAAATGCCGTTGCGGTTCGTGCTTCCATGTGATTTGGAACCAAGAACGCGAAGCCGCGGGGCTGGATCAGAAAATGTCCGAAGACACGTCCGCATCCGTCCGCGTAGCCGTCGACGCGCTGAAGATTATCATCGAACAGGATCGCGCCGCGAAAAAATAATTCAACAAAACAGGAAAACCCCGCGCCTAGCGCGGGGTTTTCTTTATATAAAAAAGCGGGACGGAAAAATCCGCCCCGCTTTGAAAGCAAAATCGCTTATTCGCCGACGTACATGCCCAAACCGCGCGCGGTTTTGACAATCATGCCGTTCGGATCGACTTTCGCCGTGCCGATGGCGGCAACTTCGTCCAAGCCCACATCGGTAATCGAACCGCTTTTCCAAACGACCATGCGATCGGTTTTGCCCTGCGCCAACACGTCAACCGCATGAACACCGAAGCAAGACGCCGCCAAACGGTCGTGAGCCGCAGGAACGCCGCCGCGCTGAACGTGCCCCAGAACGGTAACACGCGTCGAAAAACGCGGGTCGATTTCGTTCAAGCGCGCGCTCATATACTGACCGATGCCGCCATAGCGGACACCGTCAACCTGCGCAACGGAAATGTTCTGACCGTCGGGGGTTTTGACACCTTCCGCAACGACGACCAAGCCGTGATCGCGTCCCTGTTCGCGAACCAGATGCAGTTTGCGGACAACGCCTTCCAACGTATAGGGGATTTCGGGAATCAAGCACACATCGGCGCCGCCCGCAATCGCGGAATGTAACGCAACGTGTCCCGCGTCGCGTCCCATAACTTCGCAAATCATCACGCGGTGGTGGGACGAAGCCGTCGAATCCAAACGATCCAACGCTTCGACGCAAACGTCGCGAGCCGTCGAAAAACCGACGGAATGTTCGGTAATCGGGGTGTCGTTGTCAATGGTTTTGGGAATACCGACCATCGGGATTCCCGCACCGCGGCACAATTTGCTGACGATAGCCATGGAACCGTCGCCGCCGATAACCGCCAAAGCGTCCAACCCCAGTTCACGGCAGCCCGCGCCGAAATCTTCGGTCAAATCTTTGGTCGTTCCGTCGGGCATCGGATGCGCAAAGGGCGACCCTTTGTTAATCGTCCCCAGCATCGTACCGCCCAAACGCGCATACGGCGTATGGAAATCGGCAATGCTCATTTTACGATAACGCAAAGGGCGGAACGTCAAACCGTCCGTACCGTCCAAAATCCCGTAAACTTCCCATCCGTACGTCCAAATCGCACGATGAACAACGGCACGAATGACGGCATTCAAACCGGCACAGTCGCCACCGCTTGTCAAAACACCAATTCTCTTAATTTGCGGCATATTCAAACTCCTTGAGCCCGAAAGTGAATCTTTTGTACTGAAAGCAATACCTTTTTTCAAAGAATTCTGCTACTCTAAAATGACAAAAAGGTCAAATATTTTTATCAAACAAAGCAAAACCGCCATGAATTGCCCTTCTCCGGACCAAATCCGCCACGCCATAGCAAAATTGAAACAGGATCACGCCGCCCTTGACGAAACGATTCGCGCCTTGCAAAACGCGCCAAGCGGCGACGAAATACAGATTCAACGGCTGAAAAAGCGCAAGCTTGCATTGAAAGACGAAATTCAGCGGCTGGAAAATCTGCTGTTGCCCGACATTATAGCATAATTTTTCCGAAATACCGACAGACGAATCGTTTTAGTCCGTCAATTCGCGGCCTTCCGGCATCGGCGGGACTTTGCTTTGTTCAGCCGTTTCCGCAGAAGCCGTCGTCTCTTCCGAAGGCGCTTGTTCCGCTAAAGCGGGTTCTGCAGGCAATTCCGGCGGAACTGCCGCCTCCGGAACGCCCGCGGCCTTTTCGACAGCTGCCGTATTTTCGGATTCGGGCGGGGTTTGCGTGTTTTTCGCGCTGTCTGCGGCCGCATCCGTTTCCCCGTCCGCCGTTTCAGTCCCCAACACGCGTTCCTGCGGTTGTTTTTCAGCCTGTTTTTCGGGTTCGGGAGCTTTGGCTTCCACATCCTTTTCCTGCGGATTCAAGCGAATCAAATCCTGCTGCAGCTCTTTTTCTCGATTCTTTTTTTCATACCGTTTCGGATTCGGCTGACGTTCGATAAAAATGTATGTTTCCGTTTCGCCGTACCGGTTTGTGCGTTCGGTAATGACTTCGTGCGTCTTGTCCAGCAAATCCGTATTCTCAGCCGGAGGGAAAGCTTTTTTGGCCGCGGCTTCCGCTTCTTCGCGCAAGCGGGCTTCTTCTGCGGCTTTTTGCTTGGCGACGGCATCGTCAATCGCCTTTTGAATACGCGCCGCCTGCTCCGCCTTTTCTTGAGCTTCTTCCGCCTCCCTGCGCGCTTTGGCTTCCGCTTCGGCTCTTAATTTCGCTTCGATTTCCGCCTTCAAGCGAGCTTCCTGTTCGGCTTTGGCCTTGGCCTCGGCTTCCAGTTTTGCGCGCACTTCCGCTTCGATTTTCGCACGCAATTCAGCTTCGGCCTTTGCTTTGGCTTCGGCTTCTTTAACCGCCCGTGCCGCCTCTTCTTTCTTCCGGGCTTCCTCTTCGGCTTTCAATTTGGCCTGAGCGGCGGCTTCGGCTTCTTCTTTTGCAGCTTTTTCGGCTGCGTCTTCGGCCGCTTTTTTGGCCGCCAGTTCAGCCTCCTCCTCAGCTTTTTTCCGCGCTTCCTCTTTGGCTTTCAATTCGGCTTGAGCGGCGGCTTCCTCAGCCGCTTTCTTTTGCGCTTCCATTTCCTCTTTCGCTTTGTCGACGGAAGCGGCCTGTTCCAAATCGGTCAAAGACGGTTCCGCAAAATCAAGCGTCGGCAATTCAATCGTTTCTTCGGGCAAAGGCAAATCACGCGTTTCTGCTTGAACAGCGGTCTGTTCCGCTTTTTCATCGGCCGGAGCGGCTTCTGTTTTTGCGTTTTCTTCCGTTTCCGCGGGCGGCGGAGGTACATCGGCAAACAGTTCATCCGCTTTTCCGTCGTTTTCGTTTTGCTGAACGGTTTTCCATTTTTCTTCCGCCTGTGTTTCCGGAATTTGCATGGGCGCAGGCACATCCGCAAAGGCATCATCCAGCAAATCAAATCCGCCCGCCTGTTCTTTTTGCTTTTCATCGGACGGCTGTTCCTGCCGTTCGTCAAAAAGCGGCGGAGCATCTTCTTCGGCCGGAGCATCCGCTTTTTCTTCGTCGGGAACGGGAACGAAGTCAAACGCTTCTTTAGGATCGTCGACAGCTTTTTCTCCGCTTTTTTCCAAAGGCGGCGCAATGAACATCATTTTATCCGAATCGGCGACGGCCTTGTCCGATTGCTGCTGGCGCTGCGCGACACGGGCCATAAAAGCCTGTCCGCCCTTTTCACGCCAAGCCGTATAAATCGGCGCGTAGTTTTCTTTTTTCAGCCAAGCGTCATCAACCGGTTCGGACAGCCATTTCAGAATCTCGTCCTTTTCCTGCTCTGTTGCTTTGGACATATCGGGCGAACGGCACGCCCCGTTCTGAACATCCAAAACGTACTTGTTGACCAGAGTCGGAACGTCGCACGCCCCTTTTTCGACCGTCGCCTTTTTCGCATCGGGATCATAAACGGCAAAAACGGTCGTCATATCGCGTTTAACGCGGTCAATCTGCATCTGCACCTGCGTCAAAGACGCCGTCATACGTTCGTTTTTGCGCAATCCGTCGCCGTGGTCGCCGTGAATGACTATCTTTGTATTGGCAAGGGTTCCGCTGTCCTTTAAATCTTTCAGCATATAGTTCAGTTGACCGTAAGTGCAGGCCAGCTGACGCATATAAGCCTGCCGGTTTTTCATATCGCCCGACAGGTCTTTCTTGGACGCGAAATCGTTGCCGCGGAAACGCCATTTCATCGGATCGGAAACCAAATTGCAGTTTTCGTCGTACATATACGGATAATGCGGCAAATCAACATGGGCGAAAAACACGTTTTTGCCTTTTGCGGTCTCCGCGTCTTTGGTCAAGCGGTACAGCACGCCAGACTGGCCGACAGGCAGGGAATACGCCAGCGGATTGGCGACAAAAGGCAAATCGGACAGCGCGGGTTTGCGCTGCATGTCCGCAACCAGTTTCTTGCCTAAAGACGATGAATTCAAAAAATGCCCGACCAACAGCATAACGCGGTCGGCCACGCTTAAATCAGTTTGATACAAAGCCCCCAAGGGCGCGGGATATGTAACGCATTTGTCGACTTCTCCGTCGAAACCCTTGCAAAAATCGAACGGATACGTTTGGTACACGTTGATTTTGTAGCCTTTTTCGTTCAAATCTTTGAATAAAGCGTTGCGCAGCAGGAACACGCGCGCGTCTTCGGAACTGACGAAATACGACGCGTCGTCGCGGCTGAACAGCTTGGACGACACCTCTTGTTCGGAGGGGTTCACCGCACTGCCCACATTGCGATATCTGTCCGGATAGGGCAAATACGCCGACGGATAAAAAGCAAAGCCGTTTGTTTGATAAAACGCGTTGATAAACGCCGGAGAGTTCGGTTCCGCCATCGGATTTTTCGATTGCGTCATCACCGATTTCCACTCCTCGACCGCCGCTTTGTATCCCGCGTGATCCGCAAGAATCAGATAAATCAGATTTTGTGTTTTTTCATCGTTTTGCTCATCGGCGAAAACGGACGCTTTTTTCTGAACGATTTGCGGGGAAACCTGTTTGGACGCCGTATTCATCAACAGCAGCAGCGCCCCCAAAACGGGCAGCGACAAAAACGCCATCGCCGCGCCTTTGCATAAATTCAGGCACACGAAAAACAGCGTTCCGATGCCGACGCCAGCCAGCATGTTCCCGTTTTCGGCCAGCCATTTCGCCTGTCCGCGCGGCAAAAACGGCAGCCAGCCGCCGATATAAACGCCGATATTGTCGGGATAGACCAACCCCAGAATGTACGCGCCGCACGCCCCCGTCACCACGGCCAGAAAAGCGCGCCCCAACAGCCGCCAAAACGACAGCAGAAACAGACAAAACAGCGATATTATCAGCAGCCCGACGCAGGAAAACAGCACTTCGGGCAGAACTTCGTTGTTCAAAATCAAAGGATATTTGTTTTTGTACAGGAAAAACAAAAAGGTGAACGCCGTCGTAAAGAACATAAACAAAGCGGCGTGCAAAAAGAATGTAACGGACGACTCGTCTTTCAGTTTTTGCAATTTTTTCGCTTTATTATGATTGCGTTCTATGTTTTCCTCTTCGGCGGTTTGAGTTTCATCCGCCGCTTCAGTCATTTCCGTTTCTTCTGCCATTCCGAATATCCGTTAAACAAACATATCTCTGGATTTAATTCATAAACTTGCCTACAGTATAAGTCAATTTTTCATTATAAATCGAGTCGGAATTTTTTATGTCCTTTTCGCTTTTTTTTCAAAACGCCGTCGCCCTGCACCAAGCGGGAAAGCTGGACGAAGCGGAGCAAATCTACCGCCAGCTGTTGGAAATCGCGCCGGAACACACCGATTTGCTTCATTTGCTGGGAATGGTGGCTTTTCAAAAAGGAGCCTTTGATTCGGCTCTGGATTTTTTGTACAAAGCCGTCAAACTGTCCCCCGATTCGGCTGCGTACCGCTTTACGCTGGCGCAGGCTTTGCAAAACAGCGGCCGGCCGAAAGAAGCTTTGGAGCAATACGGCGCCGTTGCCGCTTTGGATGAAAACCTGCCCGACACTTACAACAACACGGGCGTGATTTACCGGTCTTTGGGACAAAAGGAACAGGCGCGGCAGGCTTTTGAAACCGCTTTGCAAAAAAAGCCCGATTTTGCGTTGGCCATGATGAATCTCGCCCTGCTTGAGCGCGATAACGGCAAAAACGAAGCCGCCATGGCTTTACTGGAAAAAGCCGCCGCCATCGACCCGAACGACGCCGAAATTCACGCGCAAACCGCGATCACCCTGCGCCAAAGCGGGCGGTACGCCGACGCCTTGAAATCCATGGAACGCGCCGCCGCCCTTTGCCCCGACAACCCGACGTATTTGAACGGATTGGGAATTGTCAAAGAGTGCTTGAACGACCTTGACGGCGCTTTCGACGCTTACGATGCGGCCGTCCGCTGTGCCCCCGACTACCCCGACGCCTATAACAACCGCGCCAATATTTACGCCAAGCGCGGCCAAAAATGGGATGCCGAGGACGATTACAAAACCGCCGTCAAGCTTGACCCGAAATATGCCGAAGCGTTTAACAATCTGGGCGCTTTGCTGTACGACAACGAACGTTACGAAGAAGCGCTGGAATGTTACCGCAAAGCGTTCATTATCAATCCGAAACAGGCGGAAACGTGCTTGAATCTGGGAATGGCCGTCAAAGAATCGGGGGACGCCGCCGAATCCGTGGGGCTGTATTTGACCGCCCTTGCCCTCAAACCCGAACTGAGCATCGCCCATTCGTATCTGGCGCAGGCTTTGCACACGATTTACGTTCACGATAAAAATCCAGACCTTGCCAAACAACTGGCGCATAAATGGCTGCAGTTTTTCCCCGGCAATCCGATTGCCCGCCATGTTTGCGACACGTTCGACAACAAAAACCCCGCCGAAACCTCGCCGGCCTATGTCCGCGATTTGTTCGACGCTTTTGCGGATTCGTTTGAATCGTCCCTGCAAAAGCTTGATTACCGTGTCCCCGATTTGCTGAAAACGGCTTTGGCCAAAGAAAAAAGCGGCCTGCGAATTCTGGACGCGGGTTGCGGGACGGGTTTGAACGCGCCGTTTTTGAAAACAATCGCCGGCCATTTGACGGGCGTCGACCTGTCGCCCAAAATGATTGAAAAAGCGCGTGAAAAGAATCTGTACGACACTTTGGAAACGGCCGACGCCGTTGATTACATGAACGGCCGCCGCGCCGCATTCGACGCAGTCGTTTTGGCGGACGTCGCCTGTTATTTCGGCGATTTGACCCCGCTTTTGACGGCGGCGGCGAACTGTTTGAGCGACGGCGGCAAACTGTTTTTGACCGTCGAAGAAAACGGCGGAACGCAGCCGTTCGCCCTGCAGCCGTCAGGGCGCTACACCCACGCGGAAGCCGCTTTGCGCCAAACGCTGATTCAATCGGGATTTGACGCGCCCGCACCGTCCCGCACCGTTCTGCGCACGGAAAACGCCTTGCCGGTCAACGGCTTGGTTGTTTGCGCGGCAAAGAAAAATACAGGAAAAGAAAACTGAAAACTGGACAATGAGAACAAGAACGTCTAAAATCCTTTTCACCGTATTGGGGCTGACTTTGGTCGCCTTGATTGTCATGACATTAGGATGGAGAAAACAAATGCCGCATTATAACTGGAGCGAAGTTCCCGCGACCGAAACGGAAGCTTTAATCAATAAAATCAATGCGCTCAGCACATACAACATTTTCAACGCGGACCGCACGCATCTGCAAGTTGCGGATTTGCCGTTCTATACGAACTTCAAACTGCTGCAGGCGACGACTTTTTCGACGATTCCGCCCGTAACGATGGAATATCTGCTGGCCAAAGACGGCGAAGTCATCAAAATGGACGGCACGCGCGAACCGATTTTTGAACACAACAAAGACGCCGGACTGGTTTTGAACGAAGAAACCGTCGTTGCTTATGCGACTTTCGTTTTGGACGCCGTCCAAACCGATCAAGGCACTTTGCGTTTGGTTGAACACGTCGACGAAGACACCTTTACGGACACACCGACCCCGCAGCAGCGCAAGGACGTTACTCATATGATCCGCCCTGCGAAAGTTGTCAAAACGGATGACGGATTCAAACTAGATGTCATCATGCTGTACGGCGATTCCGTGTTCCGCGCGGATTTGGATGTCAAAAACGACGGCTATATCGAAATCGTCGGTGAAGAAAAACTGGCGGAAGGCATGCCCGTTCGTCCGATTTTCCTCGAGTAACCGGATAACTCCATGTTTCGCCGCGTCGCCCATATCGTCAATACTTTGAATCTGGACACGGATTTTCTGTCCAGCGGAAATTGTGTCGACTGTTCCCCCGTAACAGGGGAGGAAATCGCTTCGTTTCCCTTGGGCGATGCGGAAACCGTCGAACGGACGATTTCCCGATCGGTTGCCGCGTTTCATGAATGGCGCGAAGTTTCGCCGACCGGACGAAGCGAACTGATTCGTTTGTTTGCGGAAGAGTTGCGCAACAACAAAGACGCCCTTGTCGATTTGATTATGATTGAAACGGGGAAAATCCGTTCCGCCGCATTGAAAGAGGTGGAACGCTCTATCTCCCTGTGCGAATCGGTTGCGTCCATTCCTCAGCGGCTGTCGGGGGTTTCCGCCCCGACGGAAAGTCATAAGCTGGTAATTTCCCAGTCATGGCTGCCTTTGGGTCCCGTGGCGGTTGTCAGTTCGTTCAATTTTCCGCTGCGCGTTTGGGCGCTGCATGCACTGGTCGCTTTGGCCTGCGGCAATTCCGTGATTTGGCGGCCGTCGCGCAAAGCGACTTTGACGGCGTTTGCGGTAATATCTTTGCTGCGGCGGGCGAAAGCGCGCTGTTCCGCGAACTGTCCCGAATATCTGGCGCAAATTTTGATTTGCGACCATCCGGAATTGATGCAGCTGGCCAAAAGCCCCAAAGTGCCTTTGGTCTGCGCGACGGGCGAGCCCGCCATGGCGCGAAAGATTCAAGGGCTGGTCGGCGAACGGCTCGGCCGGTCCATTTTGGCGACGGGCGGCAACAACGCCGCGGTCATCGCCCCCAGCGCGGATATCAAACTGGCCGTCAACCACATCGTCCGTTCGACCATCGCGGATTGCGGTCAGCGCGGAACATCCCTGCAGCGGCTGTTTTGCCATTCATCCGTCTACGATGCCGTCGTTCCCTTGCTGAAAGAGGAATTTCAAAAGGTTTACGTCAACTCCCCCTTTGAACGCCAAAGCATGATCGGCCCTCTGATTGACAAAACAGCTTACGACACGATGCGCCTGTCGTTGGAACAGGCGACGGTTGACGGCGGGAAAGTATCGGGCGGGAACCGTTTGGATGTCGGCAATTACAAGGACGCCTATTACGTTCAGCCCGCTTTGATTGAAATGCCTGCGCAAACGGGCATTGTAACGACGGAACAGCTGGCGCCGACGCTGTATGTCATGCGCTACGACGATTTTGACGAAGCGATGGAGGGCGTCAATGCTTTCCCGCAAACGCTTGTATCCTGCATGTTCACAAACGATTTAAAGGAAGCGGGAGCGTTTTCGTCTGTGGACGGGGCGCATACGAATGTCGCGACGGTCAACGCGGGAACGGTCGGATACGATTTGGCGGCAATGTTCGGCACAGACAGAAACGCCGTCGGATCGGGAACGGCATCCGAACCGTGGCGGCCGTTCATGCAGGCGAAATCCTGTCTGGTCAATTTCAACTGTTAAAAAGGGCAAAGCGAATGCGCCGTCTGTTTTCGACCGTGTTGTTGTGCTTGGTTTCGGCATGCGCGACGCCAGAAAAGCCCGACCCCGAAACCGTTTCCCCCGAAGTGCTGTACAACCGCGCCGCGGATCTGCTGATTGAAAAGCACGAATACACCAAAGCGATTGACGCATTCGACGAAATCGACCGCTATTATCCGTATTCCCGCTGGGCGTTGAAAGCCCAAATCATGCAGGCGTTTGCGGATTACGTCAAAAAGGAATACGACGACGCGGAAATTGTGCTTGACCGTTTCATTCAGCTGTATCCCGGCAACAAATACGCCCCTTACGCCTATTATCTAAAGGCGATGTGTTCCTACGCGCAGCTGTCCGATCCCATGCGCGATCAAAAGAAAACGCAGGACGCTTTGCTGGCTTTGCGCGAGGTTGCCAACCGCTTTCCCAAAACGGATTACGCCGCAGACGCCGAAAAAAAGCTGAATTTGACGTATGACTATCTGGCGGCGAAAGAATTGAACGTCGGGCGTTTTTACCAGAAAAACAACGAACACGCGGCGGCGCTGAACCGTTTCAACACGGTGGTGCGCGACTACCCCGTCACCCGTTCCGTGCAGGAAGCGTTGTTCCGTCTGACCGAAACCTATTTGATTTTGGGTTTGGATGAAGAGGCGCAAAAATCGGCGGCCGTTCTGGGATACAACTATCCCGAAAGCCGCTGGTACAAAAAGGCGTACGCTTTGATGAAAAAATACGCGCCCGAAACAATCAAAGGATAACTTGAGATGTTGGCTCGCCTGTCGATTCGCGATGTCGTTTTGATTGAAAAGCTGGATTTGGATTTTGCGGACGGTTTGTGCGCTTTTACGGGCGAAACGGGCGCGGGTAAATCGATTCTGCTGGATTCGCTGGCTTTGGCGATGGGCGCGCGTTCCGATTCGGGGCTGGTGCGCCGCGGGGCGAAACAGCTGTCCGTATCCGCGGAATTTTCGCCCGTTTTGCCCGAAATCAAAGCGTTGTTAGACGAACAGGCGATTGACTGCGACGACGATTCGCTGTTTTTGCGCCGCATTGTTTCCGCCGACGGGAAAAGCCGCGCGTTCATCAACGACCAGCCCGTCAGCGCGGCTTTGCTGCGCCAAGTCGGGGATTATCTGGTCGAAATTCACGGACAATTCGCAACGCACGGCTTGCTGAATTTGGCGACGCACCGCGGCATTCTGGATGCTTACGGACGATTGGAAAGCTTGACTGCCGCCTGCGCTTGCGCTTTTGACGCATGGCAGTCGAAAATCGCCGAGCGACAAACCGCACGAGACGCTTTCGCCAAAGCGCAAGCCGAGGAAGATTTCATCCGCCATTCCGCCGAAGAACTGTCCGCTTTCGCCCCGCGCGAAGGCGAGGAAAAAGAGCTGGCCGACCGCCGCGCCTTGATGATGAACGGCGAAAAACTGGCGGAGGGGCTGAACACCGCGCGGCAGGCTTTGACAAACGAAGAAATCGAACGTTCCCTGCGCACCGCTCAGCGTCAGCTGGAAAACCTGTCGCGGCTGACGGACGGCAAGTACGACGCGATTATCGACACGCTCGCCCGCGCGGAAAACGAATTGAACGAAGCGGCGTCCGCCGTCGAATCGGAATGTGATCAAATCGAATTCGACCCGCGCGAACAGGAACAGGTGGAAGACCGCCTGTACGCTTTGCGCTCTCTGGCGCGAAAGCACCAAACGGAACCCGACGCCCTGCCCGCTTTGCTGGCGGATTTTGAAGCCAAACTGTCCGCTTTGGACAAAGGCGACGACGACCTTATCACGTTGGAAAAAGCGGTTGAACAGGCGCGCGTCGCGTATTTGACGGCGGCGCGCACGCTGTCCGAAGCCCGCAAGCAAACGGCTGAAAAACTGGACGCCGCGGTCAAGGCGGAGCTGCCGCCCTTGAAACTGGAACGGGCGACGTTCAAAACGCAAATCGACATGCTGCCCGAATCCCTGTGGGGCGCGGACGGGTTGGACAAAGTCACCTTCACCGCCGCGACCAACGCGGGCACGGACGCCGCGCCGATTAACAAAATCGCGTCCGGCGGCGAATTGGCGCGCTTCATGCTGGCGCTGAAGGTCAATCTTGCGACTTCCGAAAACATTCCGACACTGGTGTTTGACGAAGTGGACGCGGCTATCGGCGGCGCGACGGCGTCAGCGGTCGGCGAACGGCTGGCGCGGCTGGCGCGCGAAAACTGCCAAGTGCTGGTCATCACCCATTCGCCGCAGGTCGCTTCGTTCGGTGCGCATCATTTCCGCGTCGAAAAGGGCGAAACCGACGGCAAAACAATCACCACCGTCCGCGAACTGACCGATTCCGAACGGCGCGAGGAAATCGCCCGCATGCTGTCGGGCGCGGAAATCACGGACGCGTCGCGCGCCGCGGCTGTCGAGCTTTTGAAAAACAGGATGAACGCATGACCGAAACGCCCGTATCCGCTTTGACGGATTTGGAAGCCGCCGCCGAACTGACATTCCTTGCCAAGCGGATGGCGGAACTGGACAAAGCCTATTACCAAGCGGACGACCCGCTGGTGTCGGATGCCGAATACGACGCTTTAAAACGCCGCAACGAAGCGATAGAAGCACGCTTTCCGCACCTTGTCCGCGCGGATTCGCCCTCCAAGAAAGTCGGCGCGAAAGCATCCGAAGACTTTGCAAAAGTTACGCACTCCGTGCCGATGCTGTCCTTGGGCAACATTTTTTCGACAGACGAAATTTTTGAATTTGACAGCCGCATCCGCCGCTTTTTGGGACTGGACGACAATGCCGAACTGGCGTTTATGGCTGAACCGAAACTGGACGGACTGTCGTTTTCCGCCCTGTACGTCAACGGCGAATTCGTGCGCGGCGCGACGCGCGGCGACGGCGCAGTCGGCGAAGACATTACGGAAAATTTGAAACAAATCAAAGATTTGCCGTTAAAACTCGTCGGGGATGACATTCCCGAACGCATTGACATCCGCGGCGAGGTCATCATGAACAAAGCGGATTTTTTCGCGCTGAACGACGAACAGATTGCGGCGGGGAAAAAGCCGTTCGCCAACCCGCGCAATGCGGCGGCGGGGTCTTTGCGTCAATTGGACGCCCGAATCACGGGACGCAGACGGTTGTCTTTATTCGGCTACACGTTCGGTGAAACAACAGCAGAACCGTGGAATTCGCAGGACGGCTTTTTGAAGAAAATCCGTTCGTGGGGCTTTCCCGTCAATCCCGAAGTCCGCCTGTGCCAAACGGCGCATGACTTGGTGAAATTTTTTGAAGATTTGGGGGAAAAGCGCCCGTTTCTGCCCTATGACATCGACGGCGCGGTTTATAAAGTCAACCGCCGCGACTGGCAGGAACGCTTGGGCTTTGTCGCGCGCGCGCCGCGCTGGGCGATTGCGCACAAATTCCCCGCGGAACAGGCGCAAACCAAGCTGGAAAACATCAGAATCCAAGTCGGACGCACGGGCGCGCTGACCCCCGTCGCGGACCTGACCCCCGTCAACGTCGGCGGCGTCATGGTGTCGCACGCGACTTTGCACAACGAGGACGAACTGAAACGCAAAGACATCCGCATCGGCGACACGGTCGTCATCCAGCGCGCGGGCGATGTCATTCCGCAGGTCGTGCGCGTTGTCTTGGAAAAGCGTCCCGCCGATTCAACGCCGTTCGTGTTTCCGACGACCTGCCCCGTTTGCGGCGCGCATGTCGTCCGCGATCCCGACGAAGCGGTACAGCGGTGTTCGGGCGGCTTGGTCTGTCCCGCGCAGGCGGTCGAAAGCTTGAAGCACTTTGTTTCGCGCGACGCTTTGAACATTGAGGGACTGGGTGCGAAAAACATGGCGTTTTTCTTTGAACGCGGCTGGATAAAGACGCCGTCCGACGTATTCACTTTGGAATCCAGAGTCGGCGCGGATATCCGCAAGCTGGACGGTTGGGGCGACAAATCCGCCGACAATCTGTTTGCGGCGATTCGCAAAGTCGCCGCCGCGACGCCGATGGAAAAATTCCTGTTTGCCCTTGGTATCCGCGAAGTCGGACAAGCCACCGCGCGATTGCTGGCGGCGCATTACCTGACCATGCCCGCTTTCTTGGAACAGATGACCGCGGCGCAGAATCGCGAATCGGACGCGTACAAGGAACTGCTGTCCATTGAAAGCATCGGCGACGTTATCGCCTGCGAAATTCTGGACTTTACGGCCGAGGAGCACAACCGCGCGGAAATCGACAAATTGCTGAATCTGATGACGGTTGAAGCTTTCGTTCCCGTTGAAAACGATTCGCCTTTGGCGGGAAAAACGGTGGTGTTCACGGGATCGCTGGAAACAATGACCCGCAACGAAGCCAAAGCCAAAGCCCAAAGCGCGGGCGCAAAAGTCGCGGGTTCAGTTTCCAAAAAGACAGACTACGTCGTTTTGGGCGCGGATGCGGGATCAAAAGCGCAGAAAGCCGCCGAATTGGGCATTTCTGTTTTGTCGGAATCGGAATTTACGGAATTATGTAACAATCGGTAATCTTTTTTTAATCGATTTTCTGACATTTTTTGTCTATCCTAAAGACCGTAAAAAAACACTTTGGGAAAGGACGCGAAAAATGAAAAAAGCCGTTTTGTTTCTTGCCGCCTGTTTGGTTTCCTTTCCGGCGTTTGCGCAGGAAATTCCCGAAGTGCCAGAACCCGACGAATCAAAATTCCAAGTCATTCGCGATTTGTCCGACAAAACAAAATCCATCGGCGGCGAAGCCCCTTTTTACGCGACCGACAAAGTCGCCGTGCGGGCAAGCGCGAAATATACTCTGCCGCAGGATCAAGGGTCGGTTCAAAACAGCACCGAACAGCATACCGACGACAAACGCAGCTACGGCATCGGAGTCAGCGTAACGTTCGCCCTTTAAATCACGCGAATTTGTAAACGTTTTTGTATCGGATGAAACAGTAAACCGACACGGCGCAGGACAGCGTTTCCGCCAGCGGCACAGACAGCCATACGCCCGTCATTTGCCACAACAGCGGTAAAATCAGCAAAAAGCCCGCAACGAAAACCAGCGTCCTGCAAAACGACAGAACCGCCGACACTTTGCCGTTGGAAAGCGCAGTGAACAAAGCCGACGCAAACACGTTCAGCCCCATAAACAAAAACGTGAACGAAAACAGATGCAGTCCCCGATAGGCCATTTCAAAGACGTGAGTCCCCCTGTTCACGAACAATCCGACCAGTCCCGCCGCCGCCAAATTGCAAAACGCGAACACGCCGCAGGATACCAGTCCGATAAGCTTCAAGCTGATTGAAAAAGTCTGCTTCAGCCGCGCCGTTTCGCGTTTGCCGTAATTGTAGCTGATCAGCGGCGAAATTCCCATAGAATAACCGAAACACACCGACATCAGCGACGTTTGCATATAAAGGACGACCGTAATCGCCGCAACGCCGTCCGCCCCCGCCAGCCGCATCACGATATTGTTCAGCAAAACGGTTACAATGCAAATCGACACGTTCGACACCATTTCGGACGCGCCGTTAAAGCATGTTTTGGACAGAACAAACCAACTCCATTTCGGTTTTTCCAAATACAGACTGCCGCGCCTGTTCAGAGTAAAATACAGCACGCCGATTAACCCCGAAACGGAATAGCCGATGCCCGTCGCCAGCGCCGCGCCGAACAGCCCCATATCGCAAAGCGCGATAAACACATAATCCAGAACAACGTTAATCAGTCCCGCCGACGCGCTGACCGCCATGCCCAGTCCCGCTTTGCCGCGCGCAATGTAAAACATAAAGAAAACGCAGGAAAAAATGGTAATCGGCATAAACAGCAGCGACGTATGCGCATACTCGTAACACATATTGAACAGCGCGTCGTTGCTGCCCAGAAAATACAGCAAAGGCTTTAAAAACTTCAGTCCCAAAGCCGCCATCACGCCGCCGCCGACAAAAGCGGACAGCGCAATCAGGGAAAAATTCCGCCGCGCTTCGCGTTCCCTTTTCTGCCCCAGCCGTCTGGCGACCAAAGCGCTGCCGCCCGACGAAAACATCATCCCCAGCGCAATCGACATCAGAATAATCGGAAAAGTGATGTTGACGGCGGACAAAGCGTCCGTCCCGATAAGCCTGACGACAAACAACCCGTCGACAATGCCGAACACCTCCATCAAAAGCATTGAAAAAATGGTCGGGGCGGCGAACTTCAACAGCGAAGCCGCCGATATTTTCCTGTCCAAAGCGTTTGTCATCTTCTCACCAAAAACTGTTTTTTGCATTGTCCCTGTTTGAAAATTTAAAGTCAAGCCTTTAAAAATAAAGATAGAATTTGCCCTGTCGTCCTGCTAAATTGAAACAGTCTTTTCAAAATCGGAGGGATTTTATGTTACGGTTGCGCCGCGTGCCGATAGATACGGGTTCGGAAAACATCGCCTTTATTCACAGGCGCTGCCCCGAATTTCAAATCGACGAATTGAACGCCATGGCGCACCGCGTCGAAATTCACGGCGGACTGCAGCCTTTGTTCGCGACCGCGTACGCCTGCGACGACGAAAACATCGTCGCCCCCGACGAAATCGGATTAAGCCTGCAGGCTTACCACTTAATCAACCTGCCCGAAGGGGCGGAGCTGGCCGTTTCGCCCGCGCCCCCGCCCGCCAGCATCGAATCCATCCGCCGCAAAATCAACGGCGGAATTCTCAGCGCGAAAGAATACCGCGCCATTATCGCGGACATGGCGGCTTACCGCTATTCGCCGACGGAATTGGCGGCTTTTCTGGTGTCGAACGCCAGCTTTATGTCCCCGCAGGAAGTTTTGTCCATGACCGAAGCTTTGGTCGAACACAGAAAACCCGTCGACTGGGGCATCAATCTGGTTGTCGACGAACATTGCATCGGCGGCTTGCCCGCGAACCGTACTTCAATGATTGTCGTACCGATTGCGATTGCCTACGGACTGTGCATGCCAGACACAATGACCCGCAGCGTTACGTCATGTTCCGGCGCGGCGGACGCGATGGAAGTCCTTGCCAATGTTGAACTGAGCGAGGAACAAACCGCGCAAACCGTCGGCGACATCGGCGGGTGTATGGTTTTGGACGGCGGCAGGCTGGCCATGTCGGCGACCGAAGACATGCTGCTGGGGTTGGAAAAATCGCTGGGCATCAGCACGCCGCAGCAAATCGTCGCGTCGATTCTGGCGGGCAAAATCGCCATGGGCATCACGCATCTGCTGATTGACATCCCCGTCGGCAAAACAGCGAAAATCCGAACGATGAGCGAAGCGCAAAGCCTGCGCAAGCTGTTCGAGTACGTCGGCGATATGCTGTCGATGAAAATCGACGTGATTGTAACGGACGGCTCCGAACCCGTCGGCAACGGCATCGGCCCCGTATTGGAAGCGCGCGACGTCATGAAAGTCCTGCGCTGCCGCGAAGACGCGCCGCAGGATTTGCGCGAAAAGGCGCTGTTCGTCGCGGGACGCATTTTGGAATTCGACCCGCACCTGCGCGGCGGACAGGGCTACTATCAAGCGCGCGACATTCTGGATTCCGGCAAAGCGCTGGAAGTGATGAGCCAGCTCGTCCACCGTCAGGGCAAAGTATCTCCGCCGCCCTTGGGACAGCTGACGCGCGACATCCCCGCCCCCGTTTCGGGAGTGGTGGAGGAAATCGACGGCGGACAGCTGAACCGTATCGCCATGACGGCGGGCGCGCCGCAGGAAAAAGGCGCGGGCATCGATTTGTTCAAAAAAGTCGGCGACACCGTCGAACAGGGCGAAGTGCTGTACCGCATTTATTCGGCAAAAGCGACCTCTTTCGCGTTTGCCAACGGCTTGGCCGAAGGAAATTCCGGCTACAAAATATCCGCAAAAGGAAACAATTATTAGACATTTTTCTGAATTTCCTTAATTTTTCAAAAATTTTCTGTTATACTTTGTATTGACAAGTCAATCAAAGGAGAATCCTATGAAGAAACTTTTATTTCTATCGGCAATAGCGTTTGCTTTAAATGCAACAGTTGCCGAAGCCACCCCCCCCCCCAACTTTTAGATGACTCCGCGGCGTTCACAATCGCGCGCGCCGTTAAACTGGGGGACAGCGACGGTGATTACGGCACAGCGCCAACCGTCAGCGCCACCAAAAAAACCAATCTGAAAAAAAACGACTGCAAGACGGATTCCGATTGTCCGTCGTCGCAGAAATGCACCGCCGGCAAGTGTGAGGATGTCTGCACAAGCAGCACCTGTTCGGGTGAAACGCCCGACTGTTCGGCCAGCAATCACAAATCCGTCTGCAAATGCACGGAAAATTCGTGCGGATCGGGCAAAAAATGTGCTGACGGCCAGTGCGTCCCCTGCTCCGTCGGCGACAAATGCGGCTGTTCGGGCGCGCAAGTCATTGTGTCGGGCGGCAAATGCGGCTGTTCTGCGTCGACGACATGCCCCGCGGGTCAATACAAAACCGATGATTGCTCCTGCCGCAACTGTTTAAAAGACGACACCTATAACAGATGCGGCTGTGCCGCGCCTTTGGTTCCCAACGGATCGGGAAGCTGTTATTGCAAGGAAACAACCTGCGCGGCGGGCAATTCGTTCAGCACGTCGAAATGCGGATGCGTTCCCTGCACGGACAACGCGTCGTGTCAGTATCCGTGTGAAAATGGTACTCCTAACGGATCGGGCGGTTGCGATACTTCCGAACCGTTGCAATCGTGTTCGCAAATGGGATATTCGACATATTGCGAAGCCGGATACAGCAGTTCTTCGGCAGGGGTCAGCGGATCGGAAGGAGCATGTGTAATATGCACGCCGATTTCAGGATACTGCACGTCCGACAGCGATTGCAGCAATTCTCAGTATTGTTTCAATAACATATGCACAACTGTGCCATGCGACACGTCCAACGGTTATACAATCAGCAACCATGCTTGCGTGGCCACGGCATGCCCGTCGGGATACAGCACGTCCGCAACATCGTGTTCGGGCGGATACACGCTTGACATTGACGGGAAGTCCGGCGGAAAATCCTGCGGCAAATGTGTAAAGACAGGCTGTACATCTGACAGCGACTGCGGCAATTCGCAGTATTGTTCCAATTACACCTGTACCAAGGTGTCTTGCGGTGCTTGCCAGACGGCCAACAACCACACTTGCGTCGCCGTGTCGGGCTGCTGCACTTCCGACAGTCAGTGTTCAAGCAACCAGAAATGCTCCGGCAACAAATGTGTCGCCGTGTCCTGCGGTGCCTGCTATGAAGCATCAAACCACGCCTGTGTCAAAAAAACAGGTTGCTGTACATCCGACAGCGATTGTTCCGGAGGGCAGAAGTGCAACACGTCTTCAAATGCATGCTACACTCCTGCGACGAAAACGTGTTCGGATTATGGTTACAAAACCTATACCTCTGCAGGAAACCCGTGTCCCAGCGGACAACGTCCGAAAGACGTTTACCCCGTAACTGGCCTGCGTTGTGCGGAATGTGTATCGACTGGAAATTCCTGCACCAAAGGAAGCCCGTCATCCTCCGGCAGAAAGTTTCAGGGAACCAGATTCTGTTACTTCACCAGTTCCGCGGCAAGAAACGCTTGGTTAAACAGCGGATGCGCCAGCCACTTGATATGTTCAACCGTTACGAATTATACGGGTAACGTATCAGGATGTCAGAACTGGGTGGAGATTACTGCAGAAGGCTATTTAGGAGGCACAGGTAAAACCTGTTAACTTTTCCGGATACGCAGGCGGGAAACAATTCCCGCCTGCCATTCGGCAAAACCGTTTCCCCTACAGGGAAATAAAGGGGGCAAGTCTGTTGGTCCGGACCCGCCCCCTTTCGTTGTGTCAAAGCGGTTTACAGTGCGGCTTTGATATCCGCGGCGATTTGTTCGGGCGTCAAATGAAAACGCGTCAGCAGTTCGTTCATCGGCACGCGGTCGGTGAATTCCTTGTCTGCGCCGAAGCACAGCGTTTTCATCGCGTCAGCCCCGTAGAAGCGCGCGATTTTTTCGCCGAAACCGCCGTCCAACACACCGTTTTCCAGCGTCGCGACAACGCGGTGGCCTTTTTTCAATTCGTTCAGCGTTTCCGCATCCAAGCCTGTCAAAAATTTCGGGTTAATCAAAGTGGCGTCAATGCCGTCTTTTTTCAGCAGTTCTTTGACCTGTTTCGCCAAGCCGAAGAAATCGCCCGCGCCGATTAAAGCAACCGTGTCGCCCTGTTCGGCCGTTTCATATTTGTTCAAAACGGAATAATCGGTTGTGTCGGGTTTGCCCGCCTCGTAAGACGCAAACGGCACACGAATGACAACGGGATGTTCGTTTTGTTCAATCGACCAGTCCAGCATTTTCAAATATTCGGCTTTCGTCGTCGGGGCAAGGTACACCAGATTCGGAATGTTGCTGATTAAAGGAATGTCGAAACTGCCCATATGCGTCGCGTCCGCGGACGAAATGCCGCCCCAGAACACCAAAATCGTCGCGGGGTTGCCGTTCAGCGCCAAATCCTGCGACAACTGGTCGTAAGTGCGCTGAATGAACGAACTCAGCACGCCCCAAACGGGATGCGCCCCGTTTTTCGCCATGCCGGAAATCGCGGCGACGGCGTGCGGCTCGCAAATGCCGACGTCCAAATAATGCTTGCCCATTTTCGCGCGGAATTCGGGTGAAAAGCCCGTCGCCCCCGGCGTCCCCGCCGTCACGACAATCAGCTTGTCGTCCGTTTTGACTTTTTCCAACAGGTAATTCACCGTGTCGTCCGTGTAGTTCGCGGGCATTTCGGCGGGCCGAGCCGCATCCAAAGCGTGCGGCATAATCCAGTGGAAAGCTTCTTTGTTTTCGACGGCCTGTTTTAATCCGTGGCCTTTTTCGGTCACCAAATGGACGATAACGGGGTGCGAAACGTCTTTGACCGATTTGAACGCGGCCAGTAAAGCGGGCAAGTCGTTGCCGTCTTTGATGAACACATAATCAAACCCCAAAGTTTTAAAGAAATTGTTTTGCGCTTTGCCGTCGGTGTCGCGCAATTCTTTCAGATGTTTGTATAATCCGCCGTGGTTTTCGGCAATCGACATATCGTTGTCGTTGACGACGATAATCATGTTCGACCCCAAAACGGCGGCGTTGTCCAAAGCCTCCAGCGCTTCGCCGCCCGTCAGCGAACCGTCGCCCACAACCGCGATGACGTTGTATTTTTCGCCCTTCAAGTCGCGGGCTTTCGCCAAACCGTACGCCAGGCTCGCCCCCGTGGAGGTATGCCCGACCTGAAAAAAGTCGTGTTCGCTTTCATGCGGATTCGTAAAGCCGGAAATGTCTTCGTATTTTGCGGGATCAAGGAAGTATTCCTTGCGTCCTGTCAGAATTTTGTGCGTGTAGCACTGGTGCGACACGTCAAAAACGATTTTGTCCTTGGGCGAATCAAAAACGGTGTGAAGCGCGATTGTCGCTTCCAAAAAACCCAAGTTCGGTCCCATGTGGCCGCCCGTTTCGTTGACTTTTTTAATCAAAACGGCGCGAATGTCGTCCGCCAGCGTTTCCAATTCGGCAACGGACAAAGCTTTCAAATCAGCGGGGGAGTTTACTTTTTCCAACATAAACGTTTCCTTTCAAAAACAGATTGTTCCGATTCGCCCCTCAGTTTATCAGTTAGAGTTCACTCCAAGTCAAGCATTTTCATCGTCGCCGCATTTCAAATCAAACGGACGTTTGATTTGAAGAAATTTCCAGAATGTGTTTGCAAACGTTTCCGCGGGGTGCTATGCAAAAGTTTAAACGTCCGTTTATTTTTTCGAGGGGAAAATCCATGAAATTGACCAAAACCGCTTTGCGCGAACTGTCCGCGAAATACCGCGCCGTTTTGATGAAATGCGCGCTGATGAATATGATGATTTTTGCGGGCGCGCTGATGCCGCGCGCGGCGGATGCCGATATTATGACTGTCGACAAAAATACACAGCTTAGTCAAAATACTTCCGTCGCCGATTTGGACATTAAATTTGACATCAACGGCTGCGACTTTGGAAATTGCGTCCTTGATGGGCAGAAACACACCCTTTCCAGCTCCGACGGGGAAAATCTTACTTCGCTTACAATCACTACCAATTCGGAAGCCGCCTATGGCGGACGGCTAAACGACATCACGTTAAAAGCTTCCGAGATTGTGGGCAATACGACAAATGTAACCGAGGTTGAACTTACGGGTGATGTTGTTTTTGACGCGGCGACGGTTTCGAATATTGACCTTTACGGGAGATCCGGTAGTTCGCTGACGCTGACGGGAACAATGAAAGGCGGTTCTTTGAGGGGCGATCAAAGTTTCACGGTTACGGGAACGCTGGACAATGTGGCACTGAGCGGGGAAACGGGTAGTTTTCGGGGCATTGCCAAAGACACAACCTTTCTTAATTACGACTCGTTTAGTCTGGGCAATGTTAAATTTGAAGGGCGGACGGAAATTCATGCCAATACAGTATTCGGTAATTACTACAGTTCAAAATCCCCTGAGAGCCACAATATAATCAACGCAGGTGAAACGTTGGTTTTGAAAAGCACCGACGGTACGGGCAACGGTACATGGAACGTGGATAATACGCTTTATCTTGCCGGAAATATTTATGGAAATTTGAATGGAGACGGCAAAAAATACCTTTATTTTGAAAACGATGCTTCAATATTGAAAGGAGTCTTGAATAACATTAAAATCGGAATCCTGAAAGATTTTTCTTGGAACGGCAACATAAAAATCGCCTCGGGGTCATCGGATGTCAAGCTGTTTCTCGGTGAAAATCATACTGATGCCAAGCTGATCACTTTCAATATGACGGCAGACGTCGAAAATGTATCCGAAGTGATAGCCGATAATGTAACCGTCGAGGGGCACGGCAAAACCATAATGACCCCGAAATTGACAGTGGGTGAAAAAGCTTATTTCAACGACGTTACAATCAAATCCGGCAATGACTTGAGCGTGTCAACGGAGGAAACGCATAACTTTAAAAATTCTACTCTGCATGCCGGAAACCGCCTTGATATAGAGGGCGATCTCATCAATCTGACCGGTAATTCGACGCTGACGGCGCAGCAAATTCGGGCGAAAAACATTTCCGTCAACGGCACGCTGGGCGTAAACGGCGAGCTTTTTGTCGACAGCTTTACGGGAACGGGCGGCAATTCCCTGCTGGTTTTCGGCGACGATGCGAAATTGAACACCCAGTACAGTGCCTACAGCGACAGGATAGTCCGTTTTTCGGACATCAACATTCAAGCGGGCAAAACGCTGGAACAAACAGAGGAAGGAATCCACTATTCCATTAACGGATCCGTAGCCTTGACTTCGGAAACGGAAATCAAGATGAGCCGGGGGAGCAATCTGAACGTCAACGGCAGCTTTGATTTCAGCAAAGGCAGCCTGAGCATTGGGAAAAACAATATTGAGCTGGGTGAAAACGCCGTTATGAAAGGGAACGCCGTTGTTTCCGCAGAAACCGAAAACGTTTCAACAGTTGTTTTAAACAAAAACGCAAAATGGATCGGTTCGCTTTCGTCAGTCAACAACAATGATAATGTAACACTTGAAATCAATGCGGATGATTTTACTTTGGACAATGATTTGAAAATTGCTAAAAATACGCTTCACGCTTTGAATATACAAAAAAATCTTACCCTTGCAGGCGGCGCTGTTGTGGATATGAATGCTGTTACAGCACGGATGCCGGGTATAGACGTAAGCATTGACGGAAACGGCACTTTGCGCGCAAATATGTTCATCGACGCCAATTCTTATTCTTTCAAAGACATTGCCATTGAAGCACGCGAAAAAAACTTGGATATAGGGACAATCGCCGACTTTACAAACAACGCGATTTCAGCCCCCGGCGCGATAACATTTCACAACGCCGCGACCTTTCACGGGGCGTCGATTTTGACCGCGCAAAGCATTAAAGCTAAAGCCGTTGCGCTGGAGGGGATGCTGACGGTCAGCGGCGTTTTGCAGGCGGACAAAATCACAGGCGGGACTTTGAATATCGTTTTGCCCGAAACG
>DJPN01000011.1 GCA_002438565.1 Alphaproteobacteria bacterium UBA6411
ATGCGAACACCGCTGCCATAAAGGTTAAAAATTGTTTCATAGGAATTCTCCCTTATTATTTCTGACGTTATACATCTTATCACCACATTGTGGCGAAATTATGGCAAAATTGTGGCAAATGTGGCAAAATCGAAAAAAAACATATAAAAAAGCCCGCAAAACTGCGGGCTTTTTCGTAAAGGCAAACCGAAATTATTTCTTTTCGGCTTCTTTTTTCGCAATAGCGGCACCCAAGATGTCGCCCAAGGAAGCACCCGAATCGGTTGAACCGAATTCCGACAAAGCTTCTTTTTCTTCGTCGATTTCGCGCGCTTTGATGGACAGGGACACTTTGCGGGTCTTGGCGTCAATCGAGGTGACTTTCGCGTCAACCTTGTCGCCGACGGCAAAGCGTTCCGGACGCTGTTCGGAGCGGTCGCGGGACAGGTCGGCTTTACGGATAAAGCCTTTCAGTCCGTTCAGATCGACTTCGACGCCCGTTTCGGTAACCGCGGTAACAACGGCGGTGACAACGGCGCCTTTCTTGACATCCTGCGCGACGCCTTCAAACGGGTCGGCGCTCAGCTGTTTGACGCCCAAAGAAATGCGTTCTTTTTCGACATCGACATCCAAAACTTTGGCTTTGATGACGTCGCCTTTCTTGTAGTCTTTGACGGCTTCTTCGCCGCTCTTGTCCCAAGACAGGTCGGACAGGTGAACCATGCCGTCGATGTCGCCGTCCAAGCCGACAAACAGACCGAATTCGGTGATGTTGCGGATTTCGCCTTCAATCACGGAACCGACGGGGTGTTTTTCGGCAAAAGCCGCCCACGGATTGGGCATGCATTGTTTCAAGCCCAAAGAAATGCGGCGTTTCTGCGGGTCGACTTCCAGAACCTGAACTTCGACTTCCTGCGAAGTGGAGATGATTTTGCCCGGGTGGGTGTTTTTCTTCGTCCAGCTCATTTCGGAAACGTGAACCAGACCTTCAACGCCCTGTTCCAGTTCAATGAACGCGCCGTAGTCGGTGATGTTGGTCACGCGGCCCATCAGCTTCGTTCCGACGGGGTATTTCTGTTCGACGTTCGCCCAAGGATCGGCTTCCAACTGTTTCATGCCCAAGGAAATACGCTGGGTTTCGGGGTTGAAGCGGATAATCTGGACTTTGACGGGCTGACCGATGGTCAACGCTTCGGACGGGTGGTTGATGCGTTTCCAAGCAATGTCGGTCACGTGCAGCAAGCCGTCAACGCCGCCCAAGTCGATGAACGCGCCGTAGTCGGTGATGTTTTTGACAACGCCGTCCAAAATCTGGCCTTCGGACAGGTTTTTAATCAGTTCGGAACGCTGTTCGACGCGGGTTTCTTCCAAAACGGCGCGGCGGGAAACAACGATATTGCCGCGGGCGCGGTCCATTTTCAAAATCTGGAACGGCTGCGGAGTGCCCATCAAAGGTCCGACGTCGCGGACGGGGCGAATGTCAACCTGCGAACCCGGCAGGAACGCGATAGCGCCCGACAGATCGACCGTAAAGCCGCCTTTGACGCGACCGAAGATAACGCCGGTAACGCGTTCGCCGTTGGCTTGGGCTTTTTCCAGTTCGTTCCAAGCTTCTTCGCGGCGGGCTTTTTCGCGGGACAGAACGACCATGCCGTCCTTGTCTTCATAGCGGTCGATGTAAACGTCGACCTTGTCGCCGACTTTCATTTCGGCGTTGAAACCGAATTCACGGCGCGCGATGCGGCCTTCGGATTTCAAACCGACGTCGATTGTCGCGTAATCGTCGGACAAAGCGACGATGGTTCCTTTGACGACGGAACCTTCCAATCCTTTGTCTTCACCGAACATTTCGTTGAACAGTTCGGCAAAGTTTTCTTTCATAGCCGGGATTTCGGCGGCTGTATTTTTTGTTGCCATTAAAAAACTTCCTTTAAGACTTTACTTGCCATTCGGTTGTATCCGAAGGTCTGCACGATAAAAGGCATTGGAATCGCCGTGCCTTCGACTCCAAAGCCTGTATAACCGAAAACGGGCGGTTTTGCAATGATTTTTGACAGGAAAGAAACGCTTTTCTTTTAATTTGAAGTTTGGTAGACTTTTTACGTTCCCGAACACGGGGACAGGGCGTCAGAAACCCTTTTCAATAGTGGTCGCATTGTGTATGGCGACTAAAAAATTATGCGCCGATTTCTGCCCAAAGGGCGGGTGTCGGCGTCTATAAGGCTATGCGCGAAAAACGTCGAGCCGTCTTTGCTATTGAACGGTTTCTGAACACTCCGCCCACCTATGCAGGTGGGTTTTGTGTTTTTTACTTTAAGGAGTTTCGGAAATGAAAAAGAAATACATTGCGTTAATGGCATTGCCGCTGTTGTGCGGGTGTGTACAAACAGGAACAATCGATTCGGGAAAAATGTATTTTAACGATACAGAAAAAGATGCCGCGGGATTGACGATTGAGTTAAACGATGATTGCTCTCCTAAAAAGATTAGAAGAGAAGTTCCAATCTGTTCTATGATGGGAGGAGAAGAAGGCGATATTTGTACAACCAAAATTTCAACTCCGTTTGGACAACGTCCAATGGGACAATATAAGGTAGTTCAAGTTGTCGGTAGAGATGCTTTAATTTGTTTTTCTGGGCAGTACGGATGTTCAGGAAAAATGGGATATGTAAAGAATATTGCAGATAACTATAAATATCTGATAGACGATGTGTATATAGAAGGGAATGACCAAATTGTACGAAAACCCATTTCTTATAAGACAGCAATAGGTGGAACAAGTACAGTAGCTTCTTTTGAAGCGGTTAGCCGATATAAGTATAGTAAAATAAAATATACTGTAGAACAAGGGAAATGCTCTGGGAAAGAATATTCTTACTCGTGGAACAAAGATAAAGGTTGGTTTGAAGACAAATAACAATCGAAATGCAAGTCGAGAATCTATGAAGCTGATGATAAAAAGGACATTGCAACGTGATATCCTGGACTTCATTTGCACGGGACAACCACGTCGCGCTACAGGCGCTCCTCGTTGTTTCGATTCTCTATTTATTATTCAAATATTTATCGAACTTGCGAGGAGTGTCGCAGACACGACGCGGCAATCCCGTGATGGGTCGGTACAAGAGCCGATACCTGCACGGGACTGCTTCGGCGTTTTACGCCTCGCAGCTGCGATTCAGTATTATATCAACACGCTCCACGCCGTTAATTTGTCATTGAACGACAAGTGCGCGTTGGCGGGCGAAGTGGACGGCAGGGGAACGAGTGTCAGCGCGTTGACAAACGGCGCGGTTTTGAATGATTTTGTAAAGCTGTTGTATGCTTTTTGCCCGTTGAAAAACACAGTCTTTATTTGCGGGTATTGTTTGAAAAAGCGTTCAAAATCGTTCGGGACGGCGTTGCGGATGTCGGAATCCAGACTGCCGTCGCGGGCGCAGGTCAAAATCACGTCCCACAGTGCGATACGGTGTTTTAACAGCAAATTCAGCTTGTCGTCATACGAATCGAACGGATAGGGTGCGCCGAACAATGCCGCCATAATCCGCCAGAACGCGTTTTGCGGGTGGGCGTAATACTGCGCTTGTTCCAACGATTTTACCCCCGGCATCGACCCCAAAATCAATTTGGTGCAGGCGAAATCGACGGACGGGGCGAAACAGTCGGGCATATAGGCTTATTCGTGGTTAATCGCGATAAAGTCCAAAGCGGACTGGAACACCTGCACGGCGTTCATGTTCGACGTGTCCAGAATACAAGCGTCCGCCGCGGGTTTCAAAGGGGCGGTCGCGCGTTCGGAATCGCGTTTGTCGCGTTCTTTGATGTCCGCCAGAATCTTGTCGTAATCGGCGGGTTTGTTCGCGTCCTGCAATTCCTTGAAACGGCGGTCGGCGCGCACTTCGGCGGAAGCGGTTACAAAGAATTTCACGTCCGCGTCGGGGCAAACGACCGTTCCGACGTCGCGACCGTCCAGCACCGCGCCTTTGGCGGGCGTGCCGTCCTCGAAAAACGGGTGGTGCGCAAAGTCGCGCTGCAAGTCCAGCAAAGCCGCGCGCACGGCGGGAATGACGGCGACTTTGGACGCCGCGTTGCCTGTCGCTTCGTCGCGCAAAGCCGGATTTTTCAAAACGGCGTTGATGCTTTTCGGGTCGAACGCTTTGGCGGCTTTGGTCGCCGCGGCTTCGTTCGACGGATCTTCGTTCGCCTGCAAAACGGCGTAGCCGACGGCGCGGTACAGTCTGCCCGTGTCCAGAAAAGCGTAGGAAAAATGTTTGGCGAGGTTTTGCGCCAGCGTGCCTTTGCCCGCCGCCGCCGGTCCGTCAATCGCGATAATCATGAATGTTTGCTCCCGATTTGTTCATCAGTTCGACAAAGTTCGGAAAACTGGTCGCAATCGACGATATGTCGTCCACCGCCACGGGGTTTTCCGCCGCCATGCCCATTACCAAAAAGGACATGGCAATTCTGTGATCCAGTTTTGCCTCAATCAGCCCTCCGCCGCAAGGATTTTTTCCCGTCCCCTTGATTTCTATGTCGTTGCCGAGGGCGGAGCAGGCGACTCCGTTTGCGGTCAATCCGTTTAAAATCGCGTCGAATCTGTCGCTTTCCTTGACTTTCAATTCTGACAAGCCGTGTAAAACCGTCTTGCCTTGGGCAAAAGCGGCGGCGACCGCCAAAATCGGGTATTCGTCAATCATCGACGGCGCAAGGGACGCGGGCAAATCGACACCTTTTAAGGCGGACGATTTGGCGCGGATGTCGGCGATGGGTTCGCCCGCAACGATTCGGCTGTTTTCAAGCGTGATGTCCGCCCCCATTGCCTTTAAGGCGGTCAAAACGCCGCTTCTGAGCGGATTGATGCCGACGTCGGGCAGGAAAACCTCCGAATCGGGAGTAATCAAGGCGGCGACAATCGGAAAGGCGGCGGACGAAATGTCGGCGGGAACGGTCAAATCGCACGCCGTCAAAGACGCTTTGCCGTGAACGGTGAGGATTCGCGTGCCGTCCGATTCTTCGGCGATGTCCAAAGCCGCGCCGAATCCGCGCAGCATGCGTTCGGTGTGGTCGCGGCTTTTCAAATTTGCGGGTTCGATGACGGTCGTGTCGCCGTCGATGTTCAGTCCCGCCAGCAAAATGGCGGATTTGACCTGCGCCGACGCGACGGGCAGGCGGTATGTGAGCGGTTTGGGGACTTGCGCGCCGATGACGGTCATGGGCAAAGTGCCGTTTTCCGCCGTTTCAAACTTCGCCCCCGTTTGCGCCAAAGGAACCGTGATTCGCTTCATCGGGCGGGAGCAAAGGCTCGCGTCCCCTGTAAAGCGCGTTTCAAACGGATGCGTGCAGACCAGCCCCGCCAGCAGCCGCGTTCCCGTTCCCGCGTTGCCCATGTCCAAAACGGAATCGGGCGCATGAAGCGCGGAATCGACGCCTTTGACAATCCAAGCGCCGTCGGGGAGCTTTTCGATTTCAGCCCCCAGTTTGCGCATGGCTGTCAAAGTCGCCAGAACGTCGCCGCTTTCCAGCAAACCCTTGATTTTTGTCGTGCCTTTTGCCAGTCCGCCCAGCATCAAAGCGCGGTGGGACAGTGATTTGTCCCCCGGGGTTTGGAACATGCCGCGAAAGCTTTTCGACCGATCGGAAACCGTTTTCATGAAAAAAACTCTTTTTTTGTTTGACAAAGGCAAGCTTAGCATATCAAATCTTGCAAAACCAATTTTTTTAACGATGGAGTGCTGTTATGTCAAAACCGGAATGGGGAACAAAGCGTATCTGCCTGTCTTGCGGCGAACATTTCTATGATTTGCGCAAAGACCCGATTAAATGCCCGCACTGCGGCGAAAGCTGGTCGGTCGACGAATTCCTGCGCCTGCAGGCGGCGAACGCCGGCAAAACCAAACGCGGCGGACGCAAAGTTCAGGAAGACATCGACTTGACCGCCGATGACGCCGATTTCGTCGCCGAAACCGATGACGAATTGGAATTGATGGAAGACGCGTCCGATTTGGGCGACGACCACCACGATATGGCGGAAGTCATCGACAACGTCGAAAAAGGCGAAGAATAAGCCTTTTGATTAAATAATGTGGCAATCGGGATAAAACGGTGCTATTCTTTCAACAGCGTTTTTCCCGATTGAACCGTGGAGTTTGCCTTATGCTGCGTTTGGTTTTGCCCTTGTTTTTATCGCTGGTTTCGACGGCGCACGCCGCTTGCGATTGGGCGGAACAGGCCGAACGGTCGGGACGCATGAATATCGCCATTATGCAATACATGTATTGCGCGGAAGAGGAAAACGACGCGGAAGCCCAATATAAGCTGGGCAGTCTGTTTTATAAGGGCGAGGGACTGAAAAAGCCCGATTTCCGCCGATCCGCCCTGTATTTTTCCATGAGCGCGCGCAACGGATACGCCCCCGCCCAAGTCAAACTGGGGCTGTTGTACTGGCGCGGCGAAGGGCTGGCCAAGAATCTGAAAATGGCGCACAAGTGGCTGTATCTGGCGCAGGAACCTGCGTCTTTGCGCTGGTTCTATCCCGCGGGAATTTCGTCCGATCCCGTGGCGGCGCAGGTGTTTTCAAAAATCAACCAAATCGCCGTTCCGGACGACGCGCCGTTGCCCGTGTTTAAAAAATTGCCCGTTTCTTATGCCGAAGTGGCGGCTTTTCAGCACGAAAAGCTGATATCGGCGGGTGAAAAATACTTGAACGAACGCGACGAGAATTCGTTGAAAGTGTTTTTGCAAAACGTCAAGCCCGACCTTAAACTGTCGCCCGAAGAAATGAACGAAGCGCAGGCTTTCTTGAAACCCGCCGTTTTGACCGAAAAGAATTTTAACGTCAAAAAAGCGATGGTTTTGGAGAAATTAAAAAATCTGATGGACGCTCAGCGTTCCTCCTTGAACTGAATCGGATTGTAAAGTGACCAAAAAACTGTTTGTAAAAACGTTCGGCTGTCAGATGAACGTGTATGATTCCGCCCGTATGGTCGACATTTTGCGCGGATTGGGATACGAAGAAACCGACACGCCCGACGACGCGGATATGATTATTTTCAACACTTGCCACATCCGTGAAAAAGCGTCGGAGAAAATCTTTTCCGAACTGGGGCGGTTCAAGCCTTTGAAAGAAAAAAGAAAGGCCGAGGGACGCGATTTGATTTTAATCGTCGCGGGGTGCGTTGTGCAGGCCGAATCCGCAGAATTCATGAACCGCGCGAAATTCGTCGACATCGCTTTGGGACCTCAAACCTACCACCGTTTGCCGGAAATGCTGATGAAGCTGCAGCGTCATACGCAAAAACGCATTATCGACGTGGAATTCCCCGCCGAATCGAAATTCGATTCCCTGCCCGAAACCCGTTCGACGGGCGTGTCGTCTTTTTTGGCGATTCAAGAGGGATGCGACCGCTTTTGTTCGTACTGCGTCGTGCCGTACACGCGCGGGGCGGAATATTCGCGTCCGATGGCCGAAATTGTCGCCGAAGCCCGACAGCTGGCGGCGTCGGGGACGAAAGATTTGATGCTGTTGGGGCAGAACGTCAACGCTTGGCACGGCTTGGGCGAAAACGGGCAGCCGTCGGATTTGAGTCGATTGATTGCCAAAGTCGCCGAAATCGACGGCATTGAGCGCATCCGTTATGTGACGTCCTATCCGTCCGATTTTACGGACGACATGATTGCGATGCACCGCGACATTCCCAAAGTGATGCCGTATTTGCACCTGCCGATTCAATCGGGATCGGACAGAATCTTGAAAAAGATGAACCGCCGCTACACCTGCGCCGAATATGAAACTGTAGTTGAAAAGTTGCGCGCGGCGTGTCCCGAAATCGCCCTGTCGTCCGACTTTATCGTCGGCTTTCCCGAAGAAACCGAGGAAGATTTTCAGCAAACCATGGACTTGGTGCGCCGCGTGAACTACGCGCAGTCGTATTCGTTCAAATACAGTCCGCGCCCCGGAACGCCCGCCGCCGCGATGAAAAATCAAATCGACGAAGCGGTCAAGGGGGAACGTTTGGAACGGCTGCAGGCGCTTTTGCTGGAACAGCACGCGGCGTTCAATGCCAAATTCTTGGGACGCACGGTTGACGTTTTGCTGGATTCCAAAGGACACAGGGACGGCACTTTGCTGGGGCATACGCCGCAAATGCAAAACGTCGTCGTCGCCGCGGACGAATCGTATTTGAACAAAATCGTTCCCGTGCGAATCGCCGAAACGTCCGCCGCAACGCTGAAAGCGGAAATGGTTCTTGCATAAACTACGGGATAAGTCCATAATATAAAAAGATAATTCCTAACCGAAAGGATTTTGTTATGGCGAAAAAGAAAACTTATCAACGAACCGAAGAATATGCGGACAATCAGGTTTTAATGCTGGTTTTGGGCGCGCATAACGATAATCTGAAGCGGTTGGAAAAAAAGTTGGGCGTTGAAATCAAAACGCGCGGCAACCAAATCACCGTGGACGGCGGCGAAAAGGACGTCGAACACGCTTTTGCCGCTTTGGACAGGATTTACAAAGTGGCCGCCAAAAAAGGCGACGTTGACAACTCCGACATCGACAACGCTTTGCATATGAGCGAGGAACACAAAATGACCAAATCGACCGCGAAGGAAAAACACACCGCCGAACCCGTCAAAGTTGACGAATCGGGCGAAGAAGACTTGACGCTGAAAACCCGCAAACGCCACATTCAGCCGCGTTCGCAAACGCAGGCGGATTACATCCGTGCGATGCGCGATTATGAAATGGTGTTCGGATTGGGACCCGCCGGCACGGGCAAAACGTTTTTGGCGGTCGCAAAAGCCGTTTCTTTGATGATAGAGGGGCAAATCGACAAAATCATTCTGTCCCGTCCCGCCGTTGAAGCGGGCGAAAATCTGGGCTTTCTGCCGGGGGATTTGAAGGAAAAAATCGATCCGTACCTGCGTCCTTTATATGACGCGTTGTATGAAATGCTGCCCAAGGACGTCGTGGACAAGAAGCTTGAACTGGGCGAAATCGAAGTCGCGCCTTTGGCGTTCATGCGCGGCCGCACGCTGACCAACGCGATGGTCATTCTGGACGAAGCGCAGAACACGACGCCGATGCAGATGAAGATGTTTTTGACCCGTATGGGCGAAAATTCCCGCATGGTCATCAACGGCGATTTAAGCCAGACGGATTTGCCGCGCGGCGTGCAGTCGGGATTGGCGGACGCTTTGGACGTTTTGCGCAACGTCAAGGGAATTGCCGTCATCACCTTTACGGAAAAAGACGTCGTCCGTCACGGACTGGTGTCTTCGATTGTCAAGGCGTATGATAAACGCTACGCTTCGCGCAAGGGGTTAATCGGCAATGACGGCTAAGGTTGCAATCACCGTCCGCGACAAGCAGTGGGACAAGGATGTCGAACAGGTCAAAAAGCTGGTTCGCAAAGCTGCGCTGTGTGCATGGAAGTCGGGCAATGTCGGCGAATTGGAAATTCCCGTCAAAGACGTTGAAATCAGCGTTGTTCTGACCGACGACGAGGATGTTCACATTTTGAACCGCGATTACCGCGGCGTGGACAGACCGACGAACGTTTTGTCCTTTGCGACTTTGGACGACGAAGACGAACCCGTCGAAGAACCTCTGCTGCTGGGCGATGTGATTGTCGCGCGCGAAACGACGGAAAAGGAAGCGGCGGAGGCGAACATTTCCGTCGCCGACCATTTGTTCCATTTGGTCGTTCACGGCGTTCTGCATTTAATCGGCTATGATCATATCGAGGATTGGGAAGCCGAGGAAATGGAAGCGATGGAAGTCAAAATTCTGGCGGATAACGGCATTGCGAATCCGTATTTGTAAAGACTTTTGGAAAACACGGTGGTTCAAAGCTTTTGTATGCGGCATCGTCGCCGTCGGAGCTTTGCCGCCGTGGTTTGTTTATCCGTGCCTGTTTATCGCTTTTTCGGGGCTGATTTGGTTGCTTGACCGTGCGGAAACTCGCGGGGAGGCGATGAAAATCGGCTATGCATTCGGATTCGGATTCTTTTCCGTCGGATTGGCGTGGGTGTCCCGCGCGTTGATGATAGAGGGCATGGGGTTTGAAGCGTTGGCTCCTTTGCCGCCGATAGGATTCGGCATTTGGGGCGGGCTGTTCCCGATGCTGGCGGCTTTGGCGGCGTGGTACGCGCCGCGCGGCGTGCGGCGGGCATTGGCGTTCGCGGGGGCGTGGACGCTGTCCGAAATGTTCCGCGCGTGGTTTTTGACGGGCTTTCCGTGGAATTTGATTGCGACGGTGTGGGCGGATTGTCCCGTCATGCTGCAAACGGCGTCTTTGTTCGGCGCGTACGGGTTAGGCATGGTTACCGTGTTTTCGGCATCGCTGTTCGGGCTGATGAAGTGTCCGCTGCGGCAAAAAGCGAATCTGATTGCCGCCGTGCCGTTTGTGATTTTGTCCGTTTTAGCGGGATGGGGCGGCTATCGGCTGAAATCGGCCGAGAACGTCAAGCCGATTAACGGCGTTTTGCTGCGCTTGGTGCAGGCGAACATTCCGCAGGGGCAAAAATGGTCGCGCGACCAAGCCGAACAAAATTTGATGAAGCATGTTCATCTGAGCCGCGCCAAAGGGGCGGAAAAAGTAACTCATGTTCTGTGGCCGGAAACGGCGACTCAGTTCCGGCTGACGCAGGATGAATTCGCGCGCGGCATGGTAACCAGCGCCTTGCTGCCCGATGCGGTTTTGCTGGCGGGGTCTTTGCGCACGGAGCAATCGAAAAGCGCTTATCCGCCGTACAAGCTGTACAACAGTATCGTTGCCGTCAACGATATCGGTAAAGAGCTGGGATATTACGACAAATCCCATTTGGTTCCGTTCGGGGAATACGCGCCGCTGACGTCGGTATTTCCGTTTATGCGGAAACTGACGCCGGGGGCGATTGATTTTTCTCGCGGCAAAGGTGTTCGGACAACAAACGTTCCGCGGACTTTGCCCGTCGGCATGCTGGTGTGCTACGAGGTTATTTTTCCCGCACACGTCGTTGATGAAGCAGAACGTCCCTATTGGCTGATGAACGCGACAAACGACGGATGGTACGGCATCAGCGCGGGACCGTATCAGCACTTTGCCGCCGCCCAGATGCGCGCGGTGGAGGAGGGGCTTCCCTTGGCGCGCGTCGCCAATACGGGAATCAGCGGCATGATTGACGCTTACGGACGGGTGACGGCATCTTTGCCTTTGGGAACGGCGGGCTTTTTGGATGTCGAGTTGCCGCGCCGCACCGAAAAGCCGACGCTTTACGCCCGCTTTGGAAACGCCGCGCCGTGCGGATGCGCGTTGTTGGTTCTGGGATTGGCTTTTTTCACCAAAAGGAAAAAACAATGAAGAAAACGGTTTTTCTGTTGATACTGTTATGCGCCGCCGTTTCGGGATGCCGCAACAAATATAATGTTCCCCTTTTTCAAACGACGGATACTTACGGGGAAGCGTTCCGCGGACACCGCGTGCCGCAAGACGTGCGTTAATCGTAGCTGCTGTTGTTCAGCCGCCAGAACGTTTCCGTGTCCGCCAAAGCGGGATTGTTTTTGGCGTAATCAATGGCCGTTCTGCCCTCTTTGTCCCTTGCGGACGCTTTGGCGCCGCAATCCAGCAAAATTTCGACAATTTCAACGGCGTTCGGATTTAATCCCGCCGCCAGCATTAAAGGCGTCGCTCCTTCCGCGCTGCGGTCGTTCAATCCCGCTCCATGTTTCAGCAAAGTCAGCAAAACATACGGATTTAAATTCTGCCCCGCCGCCAGCATCAGCGGCGTAATGCCGAAATCGGCGCGGTCGGAAACGCGTGCGCCCATATCCAGCAAAGTATCGACGATTTTGACGGGCGTGTTTTCTTGAATGGCAATCATCAGCGGCGTCAAGCCGTCAATTCCGCGTTCGTTGACGTCCAATCCTTTGTGTTTCAGCCAGCGCAAAACATCGGGGGTGTTTTTGGAAACAATCGCGACGGTAAAAGCCGATTCCCCCCGATTGTTTCTGTCGTGCAAACCGCCCCCTTTTTTGACCAGCCAGTTCAATACTTTGATAGAAGCGTGGTTTTGCAGCGCGCGGAACAGAAACGACATGCCGTCCGTGTCTTTGTCGTTCGGAGCCAATCCCGTGCTTTTGAAATAAGCGCGTATTCTGACCGTTGATCCGCTTTTGACGGCGGCCTCAAAAGAGGCGGGCTTTTTTGTGTACCATGCGGCAAACAAGGTAATCATCAAAACAGCAGAGGCGGCAAGGACGAAAATCACTTTGGGATTGGCAAGCGCCGCTTGTATCTCGGCAACCGGCAAAGCAAAGTGCAAATCGGAAAATCGGATGTCGGAAAAAGTCAAAAGCGTTGTCCTTCCTCAAACGCGGTCATGGCGGCGGAAACGTCGGCGGGATAGTGCAGAGTCAGCACATAATTTGCATAGCGTTCCGTTTCAACCGTATTTAACGACCGCAACCGCTCTTTGACCATCGGGATGTTGACGGCGGGCATGGACAGCTCGCGCACGCCCAGACCGATAAGCAAAGCGGCATAGTGGTAATTGGCTGCCATTTCGCCGCAAACGCTGACGGGAATATTATGCGCGTTTGCCGCGCCGACCGTTGTTTTCAGCAGGCGCAAAACAGCGGGATGCAGCGGATTAAACAGACTTGAAACCGTCGCATCCGTTCTGTCGACCGCCATGGTGTATTGAATCAAATCGTTTGTGCCGATTGAAAAGAAATCGCAGTGATTTGCAATAATGTCCGCTTCCATGGCGGCGGAGGGAACCTCTATCATCACGCCCAAAGGCGGCAGTTTGTCCGGAACAGCCATACCTTCCGCGCGCAGTTCGCCGGCACATTCCTGCAACAACGCGCGCGCTTGGATAACTTCGTCGACCGACGAAATCATCGGCAGCAGTATCCGGATGTCGGCGGTTGCCGCGGCACGCAAAGCCGCGCGAAACTGGTCTTTCAGCAGTTTTTCGTACCGCCGCATGTAGCGGATGCCCCTCAGCCCCAAAGCGGGATTGACGGCACGATAGCCCTCCAACATGGGCGATCCTTTATCCGCCCCCGCGTCAATGGTGCGGAACGTAATCGGCTTGCCTTCGATTTTTTCCGAAATGGATTTCAGCAAAGCGTATTGTTCGTCCTCGTCAGGCAAGTCGTTGCGGTTCAAATACATGTATTCGCTGCGCAGCAGTCCGATGCCGTCAACACCCGTCTGCATCAGAAAATCCAGTTCGCTGGGCAAGTCGATGTTGCCTTTCAGCCGGATGTAAACATTGTCCGCAGTCAGCGACGGCTGGTCGCGCAGGCGGGTCAAAGAACGTTTCCACCGCAGAAAATCCGTGCGGTACTTACGGTAAAGTTCAACGTTTTCCTGCGTCGGGTTTAAAATGACCTTGCCGTAAGTGCCGTCGATGATAATCACGTCGCCCGTTGTCGCGATTTGCATCAAATCGGGAACGTCCACGATTGCAGGCAGTCCCAGCGACCGCGCCAGCAGCGCCGTGTGGCTTTGAGCCGATCCGTTGACGGTAATCAGCCCCGCGATTTTGCGCATGTTCAGCATTGCGGTGTCCGCCGCGCTTAAATCCCGTGCGATGACAACGGCGTTTTCGGGCATTTGAAACAGATTGTCGGGGGCGTCCGTCTGCAAATTGCGGATTAAGCGCATGCCGATGTTGCGAATGTCTTCAACCCGTGAAGAAATGTACGAATCCTGCATTGCCGCAAACACATCGGCAATGGCGGCGACTTCGTCCAAAACGGCTGCTTCGGCGTTGACGCGGTCTTTTTCAATGCGTTCGCGCACGCCGCGCGTCAGCCGCGAGCTTTGCAGCATGTGACGGTAAGCGTCCAGCAAAGACCCCAGCGTGTCGTTGGCCAGCGCGTTTTTCGCTTTTCCCATGATTTGGTCAAGCTGTTGCGTCGTTTTTTCGACCGCGAGGTCGAAACGTTCCTGTTCCGGCGCGATTTTGTCGCGGGAAATGTGGTAAAAAGGAACGCTTTTCAACGCGCTGTCGTAGATGTAAACGCGGCCGATGACGATGCCCGGCGACACGCCCGTTCCCTCTCGCACCGTTTCCGAAACGGGAGCGGGGCAAAGGTCGGGTTTTAACCGAACGATTGACGAAAACAGGTTTTTAATTTTCGTTGAATTTATCATCGACCAGTTTTTCCAAAGCGGACAAAGCCTCCGCGGCTTGCGTCCCCGTGCAGGACACCAGAATGTCCGAACCGTACGCCGCGCCCAGCATCATCAATCCCATAATCGAATGTCCCGAAACGGATTCGCCGTTTTTGGAAACGGTGACTTCGGCGTCAAACCTGTCCGCCGTTTTGACAAAAGCGGCGGCGGCGCGGGCGTGAAGTCCCTTGGCGTTGGTGATGACAAGCGTTTTTTCGACGGTCATGCTTATTCTTTATCCTTGTGCAGCAAAGCCGAAGCGACGTTGATGTATTTGCGTCCCGCTTCCTGCGCGCCCAAAGACGCTTCTTTCAGCGGCATGGTCGTGCGCAGCTGCGCCAGTTTTATCAGCATCGGCAGGTTGACGCCGGCGATAACTTCAATGTTTGCCCCGTCCATGACGGAAATCGCCAGATTGGACGGCGTGCCGCCGAACATGTCGGTCAAAATGATAACCCCGTCGCCCGAATCGACCAGTTTGATTTTTTCCTGAATCTCTTCACGGCGTTTTTCCATGTCGTCGTCGGAAAAAATGCCGACCGTTTCAACGGCGTCCTGTTTGCCGACGATGTGTTCCAAAACGGCTTTCATTTCTGCGGCCAGATGTCCGTGGGAAACCAAAATCATTCCAATCATGGGGGTAACCTTTCGTCTTTGAAAAAATTTGTTACAGAATAACCGTTTCGGCATCGGAAATCAAATGCCTTTCGCCGGCAATCGTCAGCAAGGCCAGTTTTATTTTCGCAACGGCCGACGCGCAAAACGGGTCAAGCCGCAAAAAGCCGTCAAAGCGTTCGGGCAAACGTTCGATTTCGTCGGGCGCGCACAAATCAACCGTCAGCGCAATCGCCGTTTTTTCGACAAAGGGAAGCTTGACAATGCCGAAGCCCCGCACTTCCAACAGTCCTTGCAGACGGGCGGGCGCGGACGCGACGCCGTTTTCCAGCATCACTTGGTCGTCGGCGACCAAAACCGCGCCCGCGTCAATCAGCCGCAGAGCCAAATCCGATTTTCCCGCCCCCGGTTTTCCGCGAATCAACACGCCGCGTCCGAACCATTCGACACATGTTGCGTGAACAAAAGGCATGGCTATTCCGCCTTTTGCATGACGGGCAGGCATACGACAAAGCACGCGCCCAAAATTTTGCCCGCCGCGTCCGTGCGGTTGCGGGCGTAAATCGTGCCGTTCAATCCCGTTACGACTTTTTCGGAAATGGACAACCCCAATCCCGAATGATGCCCGAACTGTTCATTTTGAGGCCGTTCGCAATAAAAACGGTGAAACAGCTTTTCTTCGTCGCCGGGGGGGATGCCCTTTCCTTCGTCCTCGAACGTCAAAATCAGAGATTTGCCTTGAAGCTTTCCGGTCACAACGATATGGCCGTTGTCGGGCGAAAACGAAATCGCGTTGCCGATAAGGTTGTAAAACACTTGCGCCAAACGGGTTTCCATTCCCAGCACATACAAATCCTTCGGCGTTTTTTCGTCCCAGTTCAAAACGAATTTGATGCCGTGTTTCGTCGCCGCTTCGCCCAAGTTGTACATTTCGACGGATGAAGACAGGAGTTTGTAAATATCGACGGGCTCAAACACTTCGCGCGACAGTTCGGCGTCCAGACGCGACAGGTTTGAAATATCGGTAATCAGCCTGTCCAGCCGCAAAACGTCATCGTGAACGATGCTCATCAGTTTTTGCTTTTTCGCAGGATCGGAAATGTAGTCGATTGTTTCCAGCGCGCTTCGCATGGATGACAGCGGGTTTTTGATTTCGTGCGACACGTCGGCGGCGAAGCGTTCCGTCGCGTCCAGCCGTTCCCAAAGCGTGTCCGTCATTTTAATCAAAGCCCCCGACAAATCGCCGATTTCGTCATGGCGTTTCGTTTCGTCGGGAATCCGGCGCAGGCGTCCCCCGCTGGTGCGGATGTTGACCGCCGCCGTCGACAGGCGGTTCAGCGGCGCGACAATCGTTCCGACCATGAAATAAGACAGCAGCACGGTTACCGCCAAAGCCAGCATAAACAGGCGAAAAATTCCCAAACGGAACGTCATCAGATTTTGAATGACGTTTTCGATGCCGCCGTTGACCATAATCGCGCCGACGATTTGGTCGTTGAAAATAACGGGGACGGCAACGCTCAGAATACTGCCGAATCCGTCCAGATAGCGGATTTTTGACGTAAACACGCCGTCGCCCAGCGCGGCGCCGACCTCTTCGTAATCGAACGCGGTTTGATTTTTGGGTTCGTCGTAATGGTTGATTTTTTTACGATCCGCCAATTCCCGCCCCCAAAAGGAATGTTCAAATTCTTCGGTCGGGATGCCGAGCGGCCTTTGCCCCAAGCGGTTGTCGGCCGTCAGCACGCCGTTATGATCAAACAGGCGGACGCGGGCTTGAGCCACGGAAGCCAGTCTTTGCAAAACGCGGCGCGCGGCGTCGGGAATCAGTCTGAAGATTTCATGCGGGGTTTGTTCCTGCAAACCGCCGGATCGTCCGAAACGGTCGTCAAAGGAAAGCGTTTCCGTTTTTTCCGTGAAAAATCCGAATTGTTCCGTGCGCGCCATTTCAAAAGGCGGAATCGTTTCGGCAAGTTCGGAATTGACGGCGCCTTCGCTGACCGCCAAAGCCATCAATTCGGCTTGCGCTTTCAGAATTTTGATTTCCGCGTCAATCAGTCCCTGCCGGTAATGGTCCATATAAAACAAACCCGCGACCAGCAAAACGGGGGCGAGCAGGTTGACCAGCAGCAGCCGCCATGCCAGCGGCGACCGCAGGAACACGAAAGGCTTGAAAGCGTTTGCGGGATGAAATTTCATCGTCAGTCGTTCCGGAAACGGTATCCCACGCCGTACAAAGTTTCGATTCCCGCAAAATCGGGGTCGATTTCTTTAAACTTGCGGCGCAGGCGTTTGATGTGGCTGTCAACCGTGCGGTCGTCGATGTAGACATTCGATCCGTAAGCGCTGTCAATCAGCAAATCGCGCGTTTTGACTTGTCCGGGGTTTTCCGCCAAAGAATACAGAATCAAAAACTCGGTCAGCGTCAAATCCAAAGGCGTGCCGTGAAAAGTGCAGGAGTGCCGCGTCTTGTTCAGCTTCAGCGCGCCGCGTTCGATAATCGTGTCCCCGACGGGAACGCCGTTTTCGGCAACGGCAATCGGTTCCGCGCGGCGAATCAGCGTTTTGATGCGGGCGACCAGCAAATTGGGCGAAAACGGTTTTTTGATGTAATCGTCCGCCCCCATGCGCAAACCGCACAGTTCGTCAATCTCGTCTTCCTTGCTGGTTAGGAAAATGACGGGAATGTTTGATTTTTCGCGCAGTCTGCGCAAAACCTCCATGCCGTCCATGCGGGGCATTTTGATGTCCAGAACGACCAGAGAAAAACCGCCCTGCAGAACGCCTTCCAATCCCGACAAACCGTCGTTGAACGTTTGAACTTCAAAGCCTTCCTCTTCCAACAGCATGGAAACGGATGTCAGAATATTTTGGTCGTCGTCGATTAAAGCGATTTTTGCGGTCACGGTAAAAGCCTCCCGTTTTATTTGAAACAACGGGATATTTTAGCAGGTCGGACAGCGGAAGGAAAGAGTTTTAAACAGCCGCGTTCGCCGATTTCAGCTGACCGCACGCCGCCATAATCTCCTGCCCGCGGGAAACGCGAATCGGGGCGGCGTAATTGTGGTTTTCCAACAGCTTTGCGAATTTCACGATGCGGGACATCGGCGAACATTTGTACGGGCAGCCCTGCCATTCGTTGAACGGAATCAAGTTGAACTTGACCGCCAGCCCTTTGACCAGGCGCATCAGTTCGCGCGCGTCCGCTTCGGAATCGTTGATGCCGTCCAGCATAACGTATTCCATCGTGATATAATGGCGCGTCCCTGCGATTTCTTGGAATTTTTTACAGGCGGGAAGCAGCTCTTCCAACGGGTATTTGCGGTTAATCGGCATAATCGCATCGCGGATTTCATTCGTCGGAGCGTGCAGACTGACGGCAAGCTTGACATCCAAATCCTCGGCGACTTTGGGAATCATCGGCACGACGCCGCTGGTCGACAGCGTGATGCGGCGGCGCGATATGGCGATGCCTTCGGGATCCATGATGATTTTCAGCGCTTTTTTGGTGTTTTCATAGTTCAAGAGCGGTTCGCCCATGCCCATGACAACGATGTTCGACAAATACCGCGGCTCCAAAGACGGGCTGGGCCATTCGCCGTAGCTGTCGCGCGCCGCCATGAATTGGGCGACGATTTCCCCCGCCGTCAGATTGCGCGTCAATTTTTGCGACCCCGTATGGCAGAATTTGCAGCCGTTGGGACAGCCGACTTGGGTCGAAATGCAGACGGCGCCGCGGTCTTCTTCGGGAATGTAGACGGTTTCGATGTCGCGCCCGTCGTCGAAACGGAACAGCCATTTGCGTGTCGAATCCGAAGCGGTCAGTTCGCGCACGACCTGCGGACGGTGCAGGGTGTAGCCGTTGTCAATCAGTTTTTGACGCAAAGGTTTGCCCAGGCTGGTCATTTCCGCGAAATCCGTTTTGCCCTGCCAGTAAATCCAATGCCACAGCTGTTTTGCGCGAAACGGTTTTTCGCCCAGTGATTCGATTTCTTTTGCCAATTCCTCGCGGGACAGACCGATAAGGTTCATGATGTTTTTCCTTGCATAATCAAAAACGGGGACGCATTAGGGCGTTTGTTCGTTGAATGGTTTGAATTTGCTGCGTCGTCGCGGATTTGTCGCCCGCAATAAAAGACGATAAAAAGAACGTGATGCAAAACATGGCCAGAACGGCATGCGCAAAATCGCCCAAAGCGTATACGGCGGTGGCCTGCAAATCCGGGTCGCCTTTGGCTGTCAGCGTTTTTTTGAACACCAGTCTGTAAAAAACGACGAACGCGCCCATGAACAAATACAAATCGCCGGTGAACAGGCGGCGGAACATGTTGCCGTCTTCGTTTGTTCCGAACACGACCCAAGCCGCGCACAGCGCGCCGACGAACGTGCAGCGGTGAAACACGGCGCCCGAAGAAATCAGCAGGATAATCGTGTCGATAAATTTTTTTATCATCTTGTATTTGCCTTTGAACCGCGCTAAAACGCTGTTGCTTTTTATCAGGGTGAAAAAATGAACAGCAAAGACGCCGAACGGGAACAAAATTCCCGTAAAACGAAAAATACAGAGCTTGTCCGTCCGAATCAAGAGGAAGTTCCGTTTTTATACATCGCCATGCGCGAACCGTCCGCGGATTACAAGCGCGCAAACGACAAAAAACAGACGCTGTACCGCTTTATCAAACTGAAATAATCAGCGGTAGACGGGCTTTTCGTAGACGCCGATTAAAACATCCGACGGGTTGGGGCTGGGGGCGGCATAGCATGCGGGCGCCGCCAGAGTGCGGTAGCAATAAACGGGTTCCAACGCGCGGTACGGCGTGTTCATCCGCATCAGTTCGGTTTGGCTCATGCAGAATTTGCCTTCGCCCGAGAAAAACCGTTCGACCGAACAGTCCTTTCCCGTGATTGCGCCGGCGATGTGGGATTCAATGGCTTTTCCCGTTGTCAGTACGGACACGGCTTCGCCCGCGCCCCAGATGCCCAAAGGCGATACTTCCCACGGCAAATGCGCGTTTGAATTGGTAAACCAGCACCCCGACAAAGCCGCAACAAAAAATGTCAAAAACAGATATTTCATTTCTCTCCCGCCGTTTTTTCGATTATAACATAAAGCGAAATTTCAAAAAAAGAGTTAAAAGACTTGTTTTCGGGGGCTTTTAATTATAGCTTTGAATCAAAATCTGATTGTTTTTTTAAGGAGTGTTTCCCGTGGCAAAAGACAAAAAAACGGAAGAGCAAAATCCGCTTGAAGCCGAAATCCTGCGCGAAGTCGCGGAGGAAATGAAGGAAGAGCAAGCTAAAAAATTGTGGAAGAAAATCGCCCCGTGGCTGATGTCTGCGGTGGTTGTCGCGCTGGCTGCGACAGGCGGTTTTGAATACACTCAATACCGCAGCCGCCAACAGGCTCAAGCCGATGCGGCGGCGCTGCAGGACGCCTTGGCCGCCGTGCAGTCGGGGCAAATCATGCAGGGGGCCGAACGGCTGAAAGCTTTGCGCGATTCGTCAACGTCGGGCTATCGTTCTTTGGCGGGGCTGTATTATGTCGACACTTTGCTGAAAGACGGAAACATCGACGGCGCGCTGGACGGTTTGGATTTTGTCGCGAACGACAAAAAAGCTCCCGAAGCTTTGCGCAGTCTGGCCGTGCTGAACAAGGTGTCCATCGCCGTTGACGGGGACAATCCCGATTACGACGGGCTGAACGCCGATTTGGACGAAGTGCTGAAACGCGAAGACGCGTGGACGGCGGATGCTTTGGAACTGCGGGCTTTAATCGCTCTGCGTCAGGGCGACGCCGAAAAAGCGCAAAGCTGCTTTAAGCAGATTATGGCTTTGCCCAATGCGAACGAAGCCAAAAAACTTCGCGCTTCCGAAAACTTGAACCTGCTGCAGCAAAAAACGGAAGCGGAACAGGCGCAATGATTTTTCGCGGTTTGGTTTGGGCGTCGGTTTTGTTGCTGTCGGCATGCGCGTCGGATGCCGATGCGCCTTTGGCGGGAAAAAAGATTTCCGTTCTGGCTTACGGCCGCGCGCCGATTTCCGACAGTGAACTGAAAAAAAGCATTTTGCTGCCCGTTCCCGAAAACGTCGAAGATTGGGCGCAGGCGGGCGGGATGGCTCATCATGCGATGCAAAATCCCGCGCTTTCCCCGAAAATCATCCGCGCGTGGAGTGTTGACATCGGCAAAGGTGCCGGAAAACGGCACGCTTTGATTGCCGAACCCGTCGGGCAGAAAGGAATTGTCTATACCGTCGATGCGGCGGGGCTGGTGCGCGCTTTTGCCGCCAGCAACGGAAAAATCATTTGGGAAAAAAATCTGCTGTCCGACAAATCCGTCCGGCGGCTGAGCGTTGTCGGATCGGGATTGGGATTGGACAACGGGTTGCTGTTCGCGGCGTTGGGGACGGGCGAAATTGTTGCGGTTGACGCCTATAACGGCAAAGAAATCTGGCGTACCGTTTTAAAATCGCCGGTTCGTTCCGCCCCCGCGATTTACGGCGGGCGGCTGTTCGTGGTGACCGCGGATAACAAATTGACTGCTTTGGCGCAGGATGACGGGCGCGTGTTATGGCAGCATTATGCGTTTTTGGAATCCGTGTCCCTGTTGGGAAAAGCGTCGCCCGCTTTGGATAAAGGCATTGGCGTGGCGGTTTTCGCTTCGGGGGAAATCGTCGCGTTCCGCCCCGAAAACGGCAGTTTGCTGTGGACGGAAACGCTGGGAGCGACGCGGATGAACGAGGTGTCTTCGAAAATCAACGATATTCGCGCGCGCCCCGTCATTGTTGACGATAAAGTGTTTGTCGTTGCCAGCGGCGGATTGCTGTCCGCGCTGGATTTAAAAAGCGGCGCGGTTTTGTGGGAACGCGAAATCGCCGGCGTCAATCAGCCGTGGGTGGCGGGCGATGTGCTGTATATCGTATCGTCGGATGCGGAATTGATTGCGCTGGATGTGTCGTCGGGCCGCGTTTTGTGGGTCAACCAGCTGGCGCGGTGGAAAAATCCCGACAAGAAAAAAGACCGCCTGCTTTGGACGGGCCCCGTTTTGGCGGGCAATCGTTTGCTGTTGACGAATTCCGACGGCAAGGTCGTTGCCGTTGCGCCGCAAACGGGAACGATTATCGGGTGGGACGATTTGGGGGATTCCGAATCGCTGGCTCCGATTGTAATGAACGGAACTTTATTCTTTTTAACCCAAGACGGAAAATTGGTGGCGTACAGATGACGGGAACGATAGCTCTGGTCGGCAGAACGAATGTCGGCAAATCAACTTTGTTCAACCGGTTGACGGGGCGCAAAAAAGCCCTTGTTCACGACCGTCCGGGTGTGACCCGCGACCGCCGCGAAGGACAGGCCGTGCTTTATTCCTATCCGTTCACCGTGATTGATACGGCGGGACTGGAACAAAGCGGCGCGCTGGCGGCGTCCATGTGGAAACAAACTGAAAAAGCGTTGGCGCAGGCGGATGCGATTGCGTTCATCGTCGACGTGCGCGCGGGGGTAACGCCGTTGGACAAGGAAACGGGGCGGACTTTGCGCCGCATCAACAAACCCGTCATTCTGGTCGCCAACAAAGCCGAGGGCAGGGAACAGCCAATGCAGGAGCTGTACGCTTTGGGCTTTGGCGAACCCGTGTTGATTTCCGCCGAACACGGTATCGGCATGGGCGATTTGTTCGAGGCATTTTCGCCCTATATCGTTCCGCCGAAACCCGAGGGCGAAGACGACGAAACGCCCGCGGAAAAGAAAGTCCGCCGCCGTAAAAAAGACGAAGAAATCGATTTGGACGACGAAACCGTTCCCGAGGAAAATATTGAAAACCGCATTATCGACATTGCAATCGTCGGACGTCCGAACGTGGGCAAGTCAACTTTGGTCAACCGCCTGCTAGGCGAAGACCGCATGCTGACAGGGCCTTTGGCGGGACTGACTCGCGATGCGATTTCGATTAACTGGACGTACAAGGGGCGCAAGCTTCGGCTGACGGATACGGCGGGACTGCGCCGCACGTCCAAAGTGGACGACGATTTGGAAAAATTGTCCGCAGCGGATACAAAACGCGCGGCTTTTTTGGCGCAGGTCGTCGTGCTGGTTCTGGATGCCGACGGCATTTTGGACAAGCAGGATTTGACCATCGCCCGCCAAGTGATTGACGAAGGACGCGCTTTGATTATCGCCGTCAACAAATGGGATACGGTCAAGGACAAAAAAGGCGCGACAAACCGCTTGAACGAACGCATCGAAACGTCTTTGACACAGGTCAAGGGCATCAAAACGGTAACGGTTTCCGCACGCACGGGCGAGGGATTGGACAATCTGATGAAAGCGGTTTTCGCCGTGTACGAAGTGTGGAACACCCGCATTTCGACGGGCAAACTGAATCGCTGGCTGTCCGCGATGACGGCTGTGACGCCGCCGCCTTTGTCTGCGACGAAACGCCCGATTCCGCTGAAATACATTACGCAGGTCAAAACCCGTCCGCCAACGTTCGCGCTGTTTTCCAGCAATCCGGAAAAACTGCCCGAATCATATTTGCGTTATTTGATTAAAGGGCTGGCGACGGATTTGAAAATCGAAGGCGTGCCGGTTCGCGTTGTGATGCGCAAAGCGAACAATCCCTATGAAAACAAAGCAAAGCGCCGTTAATTCGGCGCTTTGGCGTATTGTTCCAGAAAATCCAGAACGGCCAGCCGAACGGTCGGATCGTTCAAAGCCCGAATATGCTTGCCGTGCGGGACAAGGATGATTTTTTTAGGTTCCGCCGCCTGTTCGTACAAACGCAGGGTGTGGGATGCGGGGACGATATCGTCCGTTTCGGTCGTAATGAACAGCTTTGGCAGAGTCAGACGCTTTGCGTGCTTCAGCGGATTGTTTTCGGCGACCGTCCACGAAATCGGGTATTGAAAAGCCCAAAGCACATACGACGCCCCGATTTTTTCCCGTGCGATTTTGTGCGTGCTTGAAAACGCGCTGTCAATGACAAGGGCGGACACTTTGTCCTTGTCGGGGCTTTTGTCAATGGCGGACAGTGTCAGCGCGCCGCCGATGCTTTGTCCCAAAACAAAAATGTCCCCCGCTTGATTTTCAACCAGCCAGCGCAAAGCGGTTTGAATGTCCGTTTCAGCTCCGCCGAGCGACGGAGTCCCCTGCGAATGTCCGAAGCCCCGATAATCCAAAGCGAAAATGTTGTATCCTTCAAAGCTGAGCCATAAAACGCCCAAAATATGCGTCGATATGTTTTCCGCGTTGCCGTGTAAAAACAAAATTGTTCCTTTTGCGGGTGTTTCTGTCTTTGTTTTCGGGTCGAACGAAGGAACAAACCATGCGCTTAACCGCACTTTGTCCGGCGTTTCAAGGCTGATGTCCTTGACGGGAATGCCGACGCTGCGCAAATCCGTAACGTGTTCCCGTGTCGGGTAAAACAAAAACGTCGAACAGCCCGACAGTAAGAAACACAGGCAGAACAGCAGTTTTTTCATCGGAATGTCGGCGTCAGGACGATTTCAGCGCGGTTGGCGTCTGCGGCTCCTTTTCCTTCCGCCCAAATACGGACGTCGGCGATTTTGGCGGCGTTTTCCAACACAGCGGACACGGCGTCCGCACGGCGGTCGGAAAGCTGCTGGTTGGTGGACGCTTTGCCCGTTGTTTTTGTATAGCCGAAAATGCCGATGCGGGTTTTGTCGTAATCGGCAACGACGGCGGCCAGTTTTTTCAAAAATTCAGCGGCGGGTTCTTCAACGCGGTAGCTGTTTTGTGCGAAAACGGCGTTCCCCGTCAGCGTAACAATCAAAATATTTTTGCGACGCTTCACCGTGAAGGCGGGGGATGTCGCCAAAGCGCGGATTTCTTTTTCCTGCGCGGTCATATAATCGGATCGCCCCGCAGGTTTGGCGGCTGCGGCGGCAGGAACGGGGGCGGCAACAGGTTTGTTGGCGGGAACGTTTGCGGCGCAAGCGGTCAATAGCGTCAGTAAAACGGCGGATAGGATTTTCATAACGACCCCCTTGAAAAGCAAAGTTTCTTAAGGATAACGCAAAACAATCCAAAAAGAAACGCTATTTTTCAACTGAAAATCCGTCAAAGAAAACGCGGGTGTCGCGCTTTAAAAGCGATTTGAATTTAGGCACGATTCCCGTTGTTTTCAGTTTGCCCGACATTAAAAAGTCGGACAGCATTTCAAACCGCGTAGGCTGTATCGGATATTCAATCAGCGGCAAGGGGGCTTTTACACCGCTGAGTTCGGCCGCTTTTTCAAGCGCTTGCGTCAATCCGCCGATGCCGTCAATCAGCCCGTTTTCGACCGCCTGCGCCCCCGTAAAGACGCGGCCGCGGGCGATTTTGTCGAGCTTTTTCGCATCAAAACCGCGCCGTTCGGCGACTTTTGCCGTAAAATCGGCATAGACACGGTCAAGGCTTTGTTCAAAAAATTTGCGCTGTTCAGGGGTGAAATCGGCGGCGGGCGAAATCAATCCCGCGTTTTTGCCGACATTGACGCTTGAAACCGCAATGTCAAGTTTGGCCAGCAGGTTTTTGAAAACCATTTTTCCGCCGAAAACGCCGATAGAACCCGTTATCGCCGACGGTTCGGCAAACACAGCGTCGCAGCCCAGCGATATAAAGTATCCGCCCGACGCCGCCATGCTTGCGATAGAGCAGACGACGGGCTTGTTCTTGACCGATTTGACATAGTTCAATTCGCGCCACATCGTGTCGGACGGAATGTAGCCGCCGCCGGGCGAATCCAAACGCACAATGATTGCTTTGACCGTTTCGTCATCCGCCGCATCCCGCAAATTGCCGCTGAAAGTCGCCGTTCCCAAAACCGAAGCGTACGCGCCGCCGCCAAATACGGAATCCCCCGTTTGAATCGTGCCGATTGCGGGGATGAGGGCGAACACGTCGTCCTTTGCCGACGGACGCGGTTCGGTCGCATACGCGTAATCGAAAAAATCCGCCATATCGGCGTATTGTTCGCGAACTTCTTCTTCCAAAGCGTCTATGTAGCCGGTTTTGTCAACCAGCCGCATATTCAGCGCCGTGTCGGCGAAATAAGGACCGTCGGTCAGGATTTTTTTCATCCGTTCGGCGGGAATGGCGCGGGCTTTGCCGATATCCGCGGCGGCTTGGGTCAAAAAGCCGTCAATCAGCTCTTTTAAATTTTCACGTTCCGCCACCGACATTTTTTCAGCGGTCAGCGAATCCGCCCCTGTTTTGTATTCGTAGCGCGCGCCGAACGACGGGTGAACGCCGATTTTTTCCAAAGCTTTGCGGAAATACGGCGATTCGACCGATACGCCCGCAACGCCGACTTCACCCGTCGGCTGCATGTGGATTTCCTTGAAAGCGGAGGCAAGGTAATACGCTCCCAGCCCGCCGCCCATTTCGCCGAACGACGGGGCGAAAACAACGGTGCGCTTGCCCGTTTCGCCGAACGCGATAATCGCGTCGCGGATTTCCTGTATTTGCGCCAAACTTAAATCGGTCGAGGGCAGGTAACCGACAAGAGCTGTGATTTTCGGATCTTGCGCCGCGCGGTGCAGCCCCAAAACGACATCCGCGACGGTCGGCGGATTGCCGAATGTCAGCGCGCCCGCCAAGTCGGACGGGCGGTCTTCGTATAAATCGGTGTCGAATGACAGACGCAAAGCCGTGTTTTCTTTGAACGAAAGCGGAGCTTCCTTGTGCCACAAAGCGAACAAGGCAATCAGACAAACAAAAACGCCGATGGTGCGGAAAAAGTAATTGAACGCCGTTGCAATGCGGGACAGAACGGATTTCTTTGCGGTTTCGTAAACGAAGTTCAACGCCATGGCGCCCCCCTTTGATTGTCAGGCGGATAACGCCCTTAAACGTAGAAAATGGTCAAACAGAACGCACCATGTCATCGCTTCGGCGACGGGGACGGCGCGCAGGGCGACGCACGGATCGTGCCGTCCGTTTGTTTGGATTGAAACGTTTTGCAGGTCTTTGGATACGGTTTTCAGCGGCAGTCCGATTGACGGCGTGGGTTTGACCGCGATTCGGGCGATGATGTCCTGCCCCGTCGAAATGCCGCCCAAAACGCCGCCCGCATGATTGCTCAAAAATTCAATGCCGTTCGGCGCATCGGGATTTGCCCGCATTTCATCGGCGTTTTCCGTCCCCGCCAAAGCGGCGGAGGCGAATCCGTCGCCGATTTCGACGCCTTTGACGGCGTTAATGCTCATCAGCGCCCTTGCCAAATCGGCGTCCAGTTTGTCGTAAACGGGTTCGCCCAATCCCGCGGGAAAGCCGTTTGCCCGAATTTCAACGATGCCGCCGACCGAGTTTTGAGATTCTTTTGCCTGTTCAATGACGGCGGCAAAACGGGCAGGGTCTGTTTCCCTGCCGACTTGAACCAATTTGCCTTTGACGGACAAAGGTTCGCCGTACAAATGCTTGAACGCTTTTTCGGCGACCGCGCCCGCCGCGACCCGCATTGCCGTTTCCCGCGCGGAAGCCCGTCCGCCGCCGCGCCAGTCGCGGATGCCGTACTTTAAAAAATAAGCGACGTCCGCATGCGCGGGTCTGAATTTATCGGCGATTTCGGCGTAATCCGACGAATGTTGACCGGCGTTTTTAATCAAAAGAGCTAACGGCGTTCCCGTCGTCAGCCCGTTGAAAGTACCCGACAGAATTTCAACCGTATCCGATTCTCTGCGTGCCGTGGTTAAAGGGCTTTGCCCCGGTTTGCGGCGGTCAAGCGCGGGCTGAATGTCTGATTCGGTCAGAGGGATTTGAGGGGGAACGCCGTCAATGACACAGCCGACTGCTTTGCCGTGGCTTTCGCCGAACGTCGTAAAGCGGTACAGGGTCCCGAAGCCGTTCCCCGCCATAATCAGTTTTCGCCTTTGTGAGCGTAAGCGGTCAGCATGTCCGCCAGCTGCGGCGCGCTGTCGATGTTGAGCATGCCGACTTTGTTGTAGCCGCAATCGACGTGAACGGTTTCGCCCGTAACGCCGCTTGCCAGGTCGCTGAGCAGGTAAACCGCAGATTTGCCCACGTCTTCAATCGTGACGTTGCGCATCAAGGGGGCGTTGTATTCGTTCCAGTTCAAAATGACGCGGAAATCGCCCACGCCCGAAGCGGCCAAAGTTTTAATCGGGCCTGCGGAAATGGCGTTGACGCGGATGTTCTGTTTGCCCAAATCGCGCGCCAGATACATGACGGACGCTTCCAAAGCGGCTTTGGCGACGCCCATGACGTTGTAGTTCGGCAGCACTTTTTCCGAACCGAAGTAGGTCATGGTGACAAAGCTGGCGCCCGGATTGGCGATTTCTGAGGCGCGGCGGCAGATGTCCGTGAACGAATAGCACGAAATGTGCATCGTGTTCAAAAAGTTCGGCAACGTCGTGTCGCAATAGCGGCCTTTCAATTCGTTTTTGTCGGAAAACGCGACGGCGTGAACCACGAAATCCAAGCTGCCCCACTGCTTTTTGATTTCGGCAAACAAAGCGTCCAGCGTTTCGGATTTGGTCACGTCGCAAGGCAGAACCAAGTCTTCGCCCAAGGAAGCCGCCAAAGGACGGACGCGTTTTTCCAACGCTTCACCTTGATAGGTGAACGCCAGTTTCGCGCCCTGCTGATGCAAAGCCGTCGCGATTCCCCACGCGATGGATTTGTCGTTCGCCAGTCCTAAAATCAACCCCTTTTTGCCTTCCATCAATCCAGCCATTTTTACACCTCTATCATTCGATTGATTGAAAAATATCCTTTGGTCTATCACAAAACAAAAAAATAAAAAAGCCCTTTTGACGAAAAAGGGCTTTTAAACGTTAAATCAGTCCCGCTTTTTTGCGCGGGTCGATTCCCGACGGATTCCATTTCTGCATGAAAGCGGTCAATTCCGCGTCGGGCTGTTCGGGCAGGGTGACAATCAGCTTGACCAGCAAATCGCCCGTTCCCGATTTGGCTTTGATGCCTTTGCCGCGCAGGCGCAGGGTCGTTCCCGTGTTGGAATTTGCGGGGACGGTGACGGCGGCTTGCCCTTCCAGAGTCGGAATGGTGATTTTGCCGCCCAAAACGGCTTCTTTGAGGGTAATCGGGGCTTCCAGCTGCACATTGTTGCCGCTGCGCGTAAAGTACGGGTGCGGCTGAACCAGAATGTGAATCAGCGCGTCGCCGTTCGGCGCGCCGCCCGTTCCCGCTTCGCCCTGTCCTTTCAGACGCAGGACGGTTTTATCCTCCGATCCCGCGGGGATTTTGATGTTCAGCCGTTTGCCGCTGGGCAGGACGATTTCCTTTTCCTTGCCGAGCGCGGCTTCCAAAAACGAAACGGTCAAGTCGTAATTGACGTTTTCGCCGGGGATTTTCATCGTTCTGCCGCGGCGCATGTTGGCAAAGATGTCTTCGCCGCCCGCCTGTCCGCCGCCGAACATGTCGCTGAAGAAATCAAAGCCCGACCGCTTGCGTCCGCCCGCCGAAGCGCCGCCGAAATTGAAGTCGAACCCGCCAAAGCCGCCGCCCGCCTGTCCGCGGTTGGCGTACGCGTTCGGATTGAAGCCGAAGCCCGCGCGTTCTTTGCCGTTTTCGTCGATTTCGCCCGCGTCGAAGCGGCGGCGTTTTTCCGCGTCGGACAAAATGTCGTAAGCCGCGCTGATTTCTTTGAATTTATCCTCGGCCTTCGGATCGTTCGGGTTCAAGTCGGGGTGCATTTTGCGCGCCAGCTTGCGGTACGCCTGTTTGATTTCGTCCGCCGAAGCGGTTTTGTCAACGCCCAATACGGTATAAGGATTCGCCATTGTTTTTCGCCACAATATAAAGTTAAAAAATATCTGCCTTCTAAAATAATCTTCCCGAGTCTGTGACGCAAGGCATCAAACGGGATTTTTCAACTTTTTTTAATAATGTCTTTTCTTTAAAGCGCGTTCTTTGGTATAGTACCCCTGTTTTGCTGTTTTTTTTAAAGGGCTGGAAAAGTGTCTGAAAGCAATTCGACGGCGTGTTTGATGAAAGCCGCTTCCGCCGCTTCCGTCGGTGTCGCCGTCATTTTGATTGTTGTCAAGGTCTTCGCGTCGGCAATGACGGATTCCGTCGCATTGCTGTCCAGTCTTATCGATTCGTCGCTGGATGCGTGCGCGTCGTTTTTGAATTTTTGGGCGATTCGGGAATCTTTGGTTCCCGCCGATACCAAGCATCGCTTCGGTCACGGCAAAGTCGAACCGCTGGCGGCGGTCGGGCAGGCGGCGTTTATCGCGGGTTCCGCGTTTTTGCTGATTTTTCAAAGCGTTCGCTATATTCTGCGTCCCCGCGCATTGGAAAATGCCGGCGTGGGGATACTGGCAATGGGCGTTTCCGTTGTGCTGACCGTTGCTTTGATTGCTTTTCAGCGTTATGTCATCCGTAAAACGAAATCCGTTGCCGTGTCCGCCGATTACGCCCATTACGCGGGCGACGTGCTGATGAATTTGAGCGTGATGGCGTCGCTGTTCATCGGGGCGCGGTGGCATTGCGATTACGCCGATCCCGTTTTCGCGCTGCTGATTGCGGGGTATCTGCTGTTCAGCGCTTGGCGGATTGTCAAGGCGGCTTTGATTCAGCTGACTGACGCCGAGCTGCCGCCCGCCGAAAAGCAAAAAATAGCCGACATTGTTTTATCCACGCCCGAAGTCGACGGCCTGCACGATTTGCGCACCCGCGCGTCGGGAACGAAAAAGTTCATCCAACTGCATTTGGAGCTGAACCCCGAATTTACTTTGGCAAAAGCTCATTCCGTCGCCGATGCGGCCGAAGCGCGGCTGACGGACGCTTTTCCCGACGCCGACATTCTGATTCATCAGGATCCGGCGGGACTGAACGAAAAACACCCCGAGTGGTGTTATCAAAACATTTAAGCCCACCCTCGTTTTAGGAGAATGAAATGAGAATAGAAGAAGATATGAAACTGGACTTCAAGGACGTGTTGTTCCGCCCGAAACGCAGCACTTTGCGTTCGCGTTCCGAAGTCGACTTGAACCGCACCTTTACGTTCAGAAACTCCAAAGCGACGTGGACGGGCGTGCCCATCATGGCGGCGAACATGGACACCGTCGGGCGTTTCGAGGTTTTTAACGTTTTGAAGCAGTTCAAAATGTTCACCTGCATCCAGAAACACTACACCAAAGAGGAATGGAGCGCGTTCAACGCCAAAACATCCGCCGAAGATTACAATTATCTGGCGATTACGTCGGGAACGTCGGACAAGGATTACGAACGCCTGTTCCGCATTTGCGGCGAAAATCCCGCGATTAAATTCATCTGCATCGACGTTGCGAACGGGTATTCCCAGCACTTTGTCGAATATGTGCGCAAAGTCCGCGAAAACTTTCCGAAAATGACGATTATCGCGGGCAACGTGGTCACGGGCGAAATGACCGAAGAACTGATTTTGTCGGGTGCGGATATTGTCAAAGTCGGCATCGGGCCGGGGTCGGTCTGCACGACGCGCATTCAAACGGGCGTCGGCTATCCGCAGCTGTCCGCGATTATCGAATGTGCGGACGCGGCGCACGGATTGGGCGGCTTGATTATCGGCGACGGCGGCTGCACTTGTCCGGGGGATGTGTCCAAAGCGTTCGGCGCGGGCGCGGATTTCGTGATGCTGGGCGGCATGTTCGCGGGACATGACGAATCGGGCGGCGATTTGGTCGTCGATGAAGCCACGGGCAAAAAGTACCGCCGCTTCTACGGGATGAGTTCGGATACCGCGATGGAAAAATACGCGGGCGGCGTGGCGGATTACCGCGCCAGCGAAGGGCGCACCGTTTTGGTCGAATACAAGGGCGCGCTGGAAAACACGGTCAAGGAAATCTTGGGCGGCGTGCGTTCGACCTGCACTTACGTCGGCGCCAGAATGTTGAAAGAACTGAGCAAACGCACGACGTTCGTTCGGGTGACGCAACAGTTCAATTCGTCTTTGGCAAGCCAGCCGCAAAACTTGAAAAACGTCAATCCGTCCCACAAACCGACGTGTTGAGGAAATAAAAATGCTTATCGACGACCAATCCGATTTGATTGAAGCGCTGTCGCGTCCCGAAGCTTACGGGCTGAAATCGTCACATTCCGTTCGGGTCAAACAGACGAACATTTCCGTCGTGTTTTTGACGGGCGATGCGGCTTACAAGCTGAAAAAAGGGGTCAAATTCCCGTATGTGGATTACTCAACCCCCGAAAAGCGCAAAGCCGCTTGCGAAAAGGAACGGGAACTGTGCGATTTGTGGGCTTCCGAGCTGAATCCCGCCGTCGTTCCCGTGGTCAAAACCGCCAAGGGATACGCCGTCGGCGAAAAAACGGACGGGGAGGTTGTCGATTGGCTGCTGCGCATGCGCGAATTTCCCGAAGACATGCTGTTTGACGTTATGGCGGACAACGGCGATTTGGATCGTTTTGAAATGATGGACACGGCGGAAAAAATCTTCAAGATGCACCAGGCCGCGCCCGTTGTCATGACGCGCGATCCCGTGGAAATCATCCGCGGCCGCATTGTCGAAAACAACATGATGATTCGCTGTTTCGTCCCCGACTTGTTTGATGCCGAGGACGTTGACGAATTGGAAGCCGAACAGAACAAAGCGCTTGAAAAACTGTCCGATTTGCTGCGCCGCCGCCGCGAAGACGGCAAAATCCGCGTGTGCCACGGGGATTTGACGCTGCGCAATATCGCGATGTCGGACGGGAAAGTGACAATCTTCAACCCGATTGAATTCAACGACGATTTGACGCAAATCGACGTGCTGTACGATTTCGCTTTTCTGCTGGTCGATATGGAAAGCAAAGGATTGCGCCGTTTGGCGAGCATTTTGTTCAACCACTATATGGCGATGTCCGCGGATTGGGAAGGCGTGCCCGCGTTGCCGCTGTTCCTGTCGTGTCGCGCGGCGGTTAACGCGTATGTGTTCGCCGAAATGACCCGCGACATCAAGGACAAGTTTGAATCCAACCTGATGGCGAACCGCGCTTATGAGCATTTGGTGATGGCGCGCCGGTTCTTGAAACCCGAAAAGACGATTCTGGTCGCTTGCGGCGGGCTGTCGGGGTCGGGCAAATCCCGCATCGGGCGCGAAGCCGCGCCCTTTATCGGCAATCCGCCGGGGGCGGTGATTTTGCGCGACGACGTTTTGCGCAAAAACATGCTGGGCGTCGGGTTGGAGGACTATTTGGACGAATCGGTCTACACGCCCGAAAACGAAGCCAAAGTGTTCGACAAATTGTGCGAGGAATGCCGCCGCATTTTGGCGACTGGACAGTCCGTCGTTGCGGACGCTTTGTTCCATGAACCCGCCCAGCGCGCCAAAATCGAACAAATCGCGCGGGAAATGAACGTCGATTTTCAAGGAATTTGGGTGGATGCTCCGCTGGAGGTTCGCAAACAGCGCGTTTTGTCGCGTCAGCGCAACCCGTCGGACGTCAAAACGCCAGAAGAACTGGACAAACAACTGAACAAAGACGTCGGTTTGGTGACGTGGGATAAAATCGACACGTCGGGCGACCGTATGGCGACGCTGTCGCAGGTGCGTTCGCTGCTGTCGAAACGGTAAGGAGGAAACCATGGATACGTTCAAGGACATTATGGTCAAAATCGACGACAGGGAAACCGCCGCCGCCGCTTTGGAAACGGCATTGATTGCCGCGCGCAAATTCACGGCGCATCTGGACGTGTTTCATATCAAGCCGCAGCCGTCGTGCTTGGTTCCCGTACCCGTTGTCAGTTCCGACATCGCCAGCTTTGTGGTCAACGAAGTGGTGACGGCGGACGAACAGGCGGCGGATGAAACGGCGGACAAGACGCGCGCCGTGTTCAACGAATTTGTCGTCAATCACGGATTGCGCCAAACGGACGCGCCGCAGAAAAACATTGGCGAAGTGTCCGCCGAATACCGCGAATTTGACGGCGACGAAGCCGAAATGACCGCGTGGTGCGCGCGCGCCGCCGATTTGATGGTGCTGCCGCGTCCGACGGAAAACAATCCCGACGACGCCTTGGAAATCGTCAACGCCGCCGTGATGGAGGGCGGTTCGGCGGTACTGCTTGCCCCGCAAACGAAAAGCCCGTCCGTCGGCGAACGGATTGCAATTTTGTGGGACGGGTCGGAGGAAGCGTCCAAAGCCGTTTCCTATGCCATTCCGTTTTTGGTGCGCGCGCAGGAAGTCGTCATTATTGAAACGGAAGTGCCTTTGGAGGAAATCGCAGGCGCGGCGGAGCTTGCCAAACGGCTGGCTTGGCACGAAATCGACGCGCAAGTCGTCAAAATGCCGGAAATTTCATCCGTGTCCGAACGCGCGGCGGAGGTTGTCAAGCAAACCTGCGCCCACTATGACATGCTGGTGATGGGCGCGTACACGCAAAGTTCAATGCGCCGCTGGATTTTGGGCAGTTTCACCAAGAACTTGATTTTGAACGCCGACATTGCGCTGCTGATGAGCCATTAACAGCGCAATCAGTCCGCAAACGACGGCGGCAAGCAGACCGCTTGCCCAGAAATACTTTAAGGAAGCGACGGCTTCGGGGGTGGAAAACATCGCTAAAGCCGTTGATTTTATGGGATTCATCGCGCCTTTGGCAATCGGATAGCCGACAAACGTCGCGCCCGCCAGAAAAGTTCCCAAAGCGGCGGGGGCGCCGTCTTTGCCCTGCGTTGCCAAAAACACTGTGACAAACAGAGCGTTTAAGACGGTTTCGGCGGTTAAGAGGGCTTCGATGCTGTAGCGGTCTGTGTAGTTGCCCGCCAAGGCCGTATCGGCGACAAAGCCCGTTTTGCCGTTCAAAACGACGCTTAAAACCCATGCGGCGGCGAATGCGCCCAAAGCTTGCCCGAACAGGCGCAACAGGGCGGTCTTCCAATTTTCCCGTTTGGCGCAAAAAGCCGCAATCGTGAATATCGGATTGAAATGCCCGTCCGCAAACGCGTACGCCATGGCGGCGTAAGCGAATCCCGCCGCCAATGCGATGCCCAGCCAGCCGATGAACGGCGCGGAAAACACAATCGCCCCCGTGCCGATGAAAACGAATCCGAACGTTCCGATAATTTCCGCCAACGCTTTTTTCAAGGCCAATTCTCCGATTTCAATGAAATGTAATTTTTTGTTAGCAAAAAACTGTTAAAAAAGGTTATGCGATACGTTATTTTTTTAATTTTGTTTTTTGTGTCGGGATGCGCGTCTTTGCCCAATCCCGAAGGGTTCACCTTTCAAACCGTCAAAACGGGGACTTTCGATATTGCCGTATGGAGCAGGATAAAGCCCCCCGCCGACACGCTGAAAGTGTTTATCGAGGGCGACGGGCTGGCTTGGGTATCGCCGACGCGGCCGTCGCTTGACCCGACGCCGCGAAACTCTTTGGTGCTGAAATGGACACAAAGAACGGCGGGAAACGTCGCCTATATGGCGCGTCCGTGTCAGTATGTTTTTTCCGACAAATGCGATATTCCGTTTTGGACGAACGCGCGTTTCGCCCCCGAAGCGGTTGACGCGCTGGACGACGCGCTGAAATCGCTGATAAAACGTTACAACTTGAAAAAAGTCGAGCTTGTCGGCTATTCGGGCGGGGGAGCGATGGCGGTTTTGTTGGCGCAGAGAAATCAAGGCAAGGTGTCGAAACTGACGACCGTTGCGGGTGTTTTGAACCATGCGGATTGGACGGCGCACTTCGGCGATTCGCCGCTGAACGGGTCGATTAACGCGTTTTACGCTTTGAAAGAAATTTCACAAATCCCGCAAATCCACTATGCGGGCGGCAAAGACGACGTTGTGCCTGTGAAGCTGTCCGAAAAATGGGCGGACAAAGAAACGCTGGTCGTTTTGCCGAATGCGACTCACGCCAAAGGCTGGGAAGCGGTCAAGTTCTGAATCACATAGTTGGCAAGCGTCAAGCCGAAGATTCCCGTAATCGTCGGCAGACTGCCCATAACGGTTCTTTCGCGTCCCATGCCGGGGGTCAGCTCGCTTTCCTCGGGGTAAACGGGGGCGGGGATGTGTTCGCGCGATTCGGTCGAAAACACGCACGGAAAATCCAAAGGCACGCCGCGGCGGCGCAAGCGTTTGCGCAACATGAACGCCAAACGGCAATGGTTGACTTTGCTCATCGCGCCCGTTTGAATCAGCGCGGGATTGGTGCGCAAAGCCGCGCCCATGGCGGAAATGAAGCGCATATCGTTAGTGCGTAAATAGGAAATCAGTTCGGTTTTCGGATTCAGCGAATCGATTGCGTCGACGACGAAATCGGGGTTGCCGCTCAGCAGTTCTGGAATGGAATCGGCGTTAATGAACGCTTGGACGGGTTCGGTTTTGCAATCGGGGTTGATGTCCAGAACGCGCGCGTTCGCGATTTGCGCTTTGGGTTGCCCGAGTGTCGAATGAAGCGCGAACAGCTGACGGTTCAGATTGCTTAACGACACGACGTCGTTGTCAATCAGGCGCAGTCTGCCGATGCCCGCGCGCGCCAACGCTTCGACCGCGTAGCTGCCGACCGCGCCCAATCCCGCGACGACGACAAACGCGTTTTGCAGGCGGTTTAAACCCTCGTCTCCGACAAGCAGGCGCAGGCGTGTAAATTGGTCAGCGGGCATTTTTGAACCTTTCCGTGTTAAGGGTGATTTGTGTTTCGTCAACGCCCGTTATAGCCGCGATTTTTTTCAAAATCAAAGCAAGATTGGCTGGGACGTTCCTTTCTTCACCCGCATCGACACACAGGGCGTCAGCCGGTCTTTGGTCGGGGGAATCCGTTTCGGCGGTCAGCTTGTCTGCGGGGACGGCGGTCAGAACTTCGGGTTTCAAGTTTCGTCCCGAAAACGAAAAGAAACACGGATACTTTGCAAAAAACGCGGCATCTTGCGCCGTTCCCGAAAAACCGTGCAAAAGGACGGCGGGCGGGAACAGCTTTGTTTGCTTGAAAAACGCTTTCAGGCGGTCGAAGCGCTTGACGCAATGAACGACAACGGGACGGCGCAATTCAGCCGCCAAAGCGAACTGAGCCGCAAAGACGGCTTCCTGTTCAAGCGGGGCTTTCGCGTCCAATCCGATTTCACCCGCGCCCGCCGCGGGATTTTCAAGCAGCAGCTTTTCCAGCAGGTTTTGGTCGTGCTTGTCGGCGAACCAAGGATGCGTGCCGATGAACGGCTTAACGTCGGGGGCGGTCAAAGCAAGCGTTTTGCCCCAGTCGTCGGGGCAAGTTCCCGCCGTCAAAAAGCCCGCGACGCCGTATTCGCGGGCTTGGGCGATGTCGGCGGGTGTCAGGCGGTTCAAATGCAAATGGGCGTCTATCATGGTCGCGATTGAAAAAAAAAGAAAACAACGTTATTATCGCATAAAAATCAGGAGCGTTGAAATGTTTTCCTATATCGCGTTCAATAAACCCTACGGCGTTTTGAGCCAGTTTACCCCCGAATCGGGGCATCCCGCTTTGGACGGATTCGGACTGCCGTCGGGCGTGTATGCGGCGGGGCGGCTTGACCACGACAGCGAAGGGCTGTTGCTGCTGACGGACGACGGCAAGTTTGTCAAGCGGCTGCTTGATCCCGCGTTTGCGCACCCGCGCACTTATTGGGCGCAGGTGGACGGCGATGTTACAAACGATGCCTTGAAAAAACTGGAAAAAGGGGTCGAGATTTCGGGATACCGCACAAAACCCTGCAAAGCCCGCAAAATCGACGCGCCCGACATTCCCCCGCGCGAGCCGCCGATACGCTATCGGGCAAACATTCCGACGTCATGGATTGAACTGACGCTGATTGAAGGCAAAAACAGACAAGTACGCCGCATGACGGCCGCGGTCGGGTTTCCGACTTTGCGCCTTGTCCGCGTAAAAATCGGGGATTTAAGCTTGGGCGGTTTGCCGCAGGGGCAATGGAAAGCCGTGTCCAAATCCGACATTTTCAGCCAAGGAAGCCGCCGATGAACAAAAAGCCGTTTATATCGCTCAGCACAAAAATTGTTTTGGTTTTCTTTTTATGCTTGTCCGCAATGACGGGGGCTTTGCTGTCTGTGTTTTTGCAGACGTTTGTGACGCAAAGCGAACAGGAACGCATGTGGCGGCAGAAAAAAGCGCAGATTCTAACCAGTATGTATGAAGAAAACGTTCTTCTGCGCGAAGCGATTTCAGCGGATACGCGTTTTTTTGACAAAACTCTGCCGGCGGATGAGGTCAAGAAAGTTTGGGAAAGCCAAAAACAAAAACTGCAGAAAATCAAGCCGGTCAATGCTTCTTATTTGGAAGTCCGGCGCGAATTGCTGCGTGATTTGACCAATGCGAAGCAGCGAGATGTCCAAATGACGGCTGTAACGTGGGCGGCGTTCGGCGGTCTGTTCGTCTGTTTTGTGTTTTTGGCGGTGATGTGGCTGGTGATTCGGCGCTGGATTTTAGTGCCGACCGAAAAAATGCTGGATTTTACGCAAAAAATCGAAACGGGTGATTTGTCCGCCCGCGTTCCGATTTCCCCGAAAGCGTCCAAAAGCGATGAAATGGATTTACTGGCGCGCGGCTTGAACAAAATGGCCGCCTCTATTCAGGAAGCTTTGCAGAAAACCCGCGAAGGCCAGCTGTTTTTGCAAAAATTGATAGACACTTTGCCCGACGGCGTTCGCGTCGTTGACAGTGATTTCAATGTTGTTATGACCAATAAAACGCATGAACGGCAATTCGGACACTTGAATCTGCAAAATTGCGGGAAATGTTTTGAACAAATGGGGCAAACAGCGCCGTGTCCGCAAACCGTCAACACTTGTCCGCTGCGCATGCTGCGGCAAAATCCGGATAAAAACGTCAAAGTCATTCATAAATACCCGACAACGGATGGGCGTGAAAAGTTTTTTGAAATTTCGGCGGGATTTTTGAACTTTCACGACAGAACCCTTATGCTGGAAGTGTCCCGCTCTTTGGACAAGGAAATCCAGTTTTCCCATCAGCAAAAACTGTCATCGCTGGGGCTGCTGGTCGGTTCGGTAGCCCATGAAATGCGCAATCCGCTGGGATCGATTCAGCTGATATTGGAAAATATCGCCGGCAGAACGGACAGCAAGCCTTTGTCGCCGGAGGAAACCAAGCATTACTTGAACATGATTTTGGATCAAGTGCAGTTTTGCATTACGGTTACAACGCGGCTGCTGAAGCTGGCGCGCAAACCGTCCGAAGAGGCTTTGACGGTCGATTTGAACGAAATTGTTCCCGAAACGGTGTCTTTGCTGGAATACGAGGCTAAAAAAAGAGGAATTGATGTGACCATAAAGCTGAATGACGCTCCGGTAACAATCAAAGCCTCTGATACGGAAATGCGGATGGTTTTGGTGAATTTGGCGCAAAACGCTTTTCACGCCATGCGCGACGGCGGAACGCTGAGCATTGAAACCGCGGCTGACGGAAAAAATGCCGTATTGCGCGTGGCGGATACCGGTTGCGGTATCCCGCCGGAAAACATACAGCGGATATTCGAGCCGTTTTTTTCCAATAATCAAGAAAACAAAGAATCGGGGACGGGATTGGGTCTGTCCATTGTCAAAAGCATTGTTGAAAGCGCCGGCGGGAAAATCAGTGTGGAAAGCACAGTGGGACAGGGAACGGTTTTTACATTTGTGTTTGCGGAAGAAAAAAGATGATGCGGTTGTTTTTTGCGGTGCTGTTGCTGGCTTCAAACGCGGCGGCCGACGATTACGGGCTGGCGGGAAAAAAGATTGGCGTTCAACTGGGGACGACGGGGGACGCAATCGCAAGCGGCATCCCGGACGCGGTTGTCGAACGCTACAACAAGGCGGGCGATGCCGTCCAGTCGCTGCTTTACAAGAAAGTCGACGTTGTCGTGATTGACGAACAGCCGGCTTTGGATTTTGCGGAAAACAACAACGCTTTGGTTGTTTCCGGCGCGCCGCTGGCTCAAGAAAGTTATGCGATTGCCGTTTCAAAACACAATCAAGCTTTGACGGCCGAGCTGAACCGCGTTTTGGCGGAATTGAAAAAAGACAGAACGATAGAACGCATTTTGAAAAACTACATCGGCGACGAAAAGGGGCTGTTTCCGCCTTCGCCGCGGGCGACGCAATGCCCGAACGGTGTTTTGAAAGTGGCGACGAATGCGACATTCCCGCCTTATGAGTTCTATGACAAAGGGCAAATTGTCGGAATTGATGTCGATTTGGCCAAAATCGCCGCCGAACGGATGGGAAAATGCGCCGTTATCGAGGATATGGAGTTCGATTCGATTGTTGCGGCTTTGCAGACCGGCAAAGCCGATATCGGAATCGCCGGCATGACGGTAACGCCGGAACGGCTGAAAAATGTTGATTTTACAAATACTTACACAACGGCGAAACAGGTCGTTGTCAAGCGCGCGGATGAATTCAAAACGGTGGAAGAACTGCGGCCGGTTCGCAGGTTCAAAGAGGTTTTCATTCAAGACGCGCGTTGGAAATATCTGCTGACGGGATTGAAAACAACGCTGGCGGTAACGTTTTTGGCGGCGTTGCTGGGAATTGCTTTGGGGACGCTGGCGGGCGTCATTCGGGCGGCGCATGACCGCTCCGGCTGCTGGCGCGTATTGAATTTTCTTTGCCGCGCGTATGTAACGGTCGTTCGCGGAACGCCGGCCATGATTCAACTGCTGATTATGTATTACGTTGTTTTCGCGGCGGCCGACATCGGCAAAATCTGGGTGGCGGCGGCGGCTTTCGGTTTCAATTCCGCGGCGTATGTGGCGGAAATCGTGCGGTCGGGAATTGCTTCCGTCGATGCGGGGCAAACCGAAGCGGGACGGTCGCTGGGCTTGACGGAAGCGCAAACAATGCGCTTTATCGTTTTGCCGCAAGCTTTTAAAAACGTATTGCCCGCTTTTGCCAACGAAGCGATTGCCTTGTTGAAAGAAACATCGATTTGCGGTTACATAGGACTGATGGATTTGACGCGCGGCGGCGATATTATTCGCAGCACGACTTATGACGCCGTTATGCCTTTAGCCGCGGTGGCGCTGATTTATCTGGCTTTGGTCGTCGGGTTGACGGCTTGCGTGTCAAAATGGGAAAAAAGGCTGAAAAGAAATGAACGTTGAACGCAAAGTTCTGATTGACGTGCAGAACGTCGGCAAGGTTTACGGCGAAAATGTGATTTTGCAAAATGTGTCGACGCAAATCCGTTTAGGGGACGTTGCGGCGGTCATCGGTCCGTCGGGATGCGGAAAATCGACCTTTTTGCGGATGCTGAACGGTCTTGAAACGCCGACATCGGGCAGGATTTTGTTTGAAGGAACCGACCTGACGGACACCGAAACGGATATTAACCGCATACGGCGAAAAATCGGCATGGTATTTCAGCAGTTCAATTTGTTCGGCCATAAGACGGTGCGTCAGAATATTACGCTGGCTCCCGTCAAATCGGGGTTGATGACGCAAGAGCACGCAAACGCCGAGGCTGACGGACTGTTGGCCGCCGTGGGATTGGCGGACAAGGCGGATTTATATCCGTCCATGCTGTCGGGCGGGCAAAAGCAGCGCATTGCAATCGCCCGCGCTTTGGCGATGAAGCCGGATATGATGCTGTTTGACGAACCGACGTCCGCTCTTGATCCCGAAATGGTGCGGGAGGTGTTGGATTTGGTGCGGCGACTGGCGCAAAAGGGAATGACCATGGTTTTCGTAACGCACGAAATGGGTTTCGCCCGCGAAGTCGCCAACCGCGTGCTGTTTTTCGACAATCACGGCATTGCGGAAGAAAATTCTCCGCAGGAACTGTTCGGCAATCCGAAAAGCCCGCGGCTGAAGGAATTTTTGTCCCGCGTGTTATAGTTGGACGGCTTTCTTTTTCTTCTTCAGCACAATCAGCAAAACGGATGTCAAAATCAGCGCGATGCCCGCGGCGATGCGTACCGTCATGGATTCTCCGAACACAAACACGCCGATAAGGACTGCGGTAACAGGTTCCAGCGCGCCCAATATTGCGGACAGGGTCGGACCGATAAGCTTGATGGCAATTGTCATGGTTTCCAGTGAAACGATTGTCGGAAACACCGCCAATCCGATGACGCATCCCGCCATGAACGGCGTTTCAATCGGTTTTAAATCCAATCCGAAACGCAGATTGAACAAAAAGACGAACAGCCCGAAAAACATCACATAAAACGTCAATGTCGGGAAATGCATCCGTTTCGCCGTTTTCAGCTGTTTCAAGGCAATCATGTAAACCGCGTAACTCAAAGCCGACAGCAGCGTTAAAACAACGCCGTACAAGCTCAGCGTTTTGCCTTCGTCCGTTTTGTAAAACAGCAGGATTCCGGTGCTCATCAAAACAATCGATACAATCGTGCGCAAATCGATTTTTTCATGGAAAAACACCGCCATCAAAACAGCGACCATAATCGGATAAACAAACAAAATCGTCGAAGCGATTCCCGCGCCGATAAGCGAATAGCTCATAAACAGCGTCAAAGACGACATGGCGAACACGACGCCCAGACAGAACATCACTGCCGCTTCTTTGAGCGAGATTTTCAGCGACACTTTTTTGTGAAAATGAACCCACAGGCCGTATAAAACAACGGCGGTCAGATAGCGGTAAAACAAAACGGAGTTGACGTCCATGCCGACCGCGTACAGCGGCAATGCAAACAGCGGGTTCGTGCCGTAAGAACACGTTCCCAACATTCCCAAAAACACGCCTTTGTTTTTTCTGGTCATCAGCCCCTCCGTTTGACAATAAAGTTCAAACAGAGATACACCGCCGTTTGGGAATGTCAAGTGCGATTTTTTCGATTTCAAGCAACTTGATTTTAAGATGAATTCCACCCGCGTATCCTGTCAATCCGCCGTTTGTCCCGACAACGCGGTGGCAGGGAATGACAATGGATATCGGATTGTGTCCGACTGCGCCGCCGACGGCCTGCGCCGACATCCTTTTGCCTGTTTGCGCCTCTATGCGTTTGGCAATCGCGCCGTATGTCGTCGTTGTTCCGTAGGGGATTTCCAGTAAAATCCGCCATACTTTTCTGCGAAAGTCGTTTCCCGAAGGGGCAAGCGGCACTTCCGCGGGCGAAAGCTTTTGTCCCGCGAAATATCGGGCCAGCCAATCTTTTGTTTGCGCAAAAACAGGCAAATCCGTACGTTCGGCGGCATTGTCCGCCGTTGAGTCGGCAGGCTGGCCGTCAATCCACAATCCCGTCAGGTTTTCCCCGTCGCTTGTCAGTATAATGTCGCCGACGGGCGACGGAAAAACCGTTTTATAAAACATCAGCGCACGGACTTCGCGGACACATAGGCGATTGCCGCGTGTTCCGCGCAATACGGTTTGTCGGGCAGAGCTTCTTTGCCGCAGAAGTGGAAATCCGCATCTTTCGGATCGCCGATGGGCCAACGGCATGACGAATGAGTCAAATCGTTGACGGTAAACAGTTTTTCGGCCTGTTTTTTCGGAGCTTTGGCTTTTTCCGCTTTTACGGGTTTCAAAGGCAGCTCGGGGGCTTCGGCTTCCTCTTCGTCGCGGCGGATGGGGGACGGCCGGCTGTTCAGCCCCAAGCGGTGCGCTTTGCCGACAACGGCGTTTTTCGACACGCCCAATGCTTTTCCGATATCGCCCGTGGTCAATCCTTCGTTCCACAAACGTTTCAATTCTTCAACCTGTTCGTCAGTCCAACCCATTGTTGTTTCCTTTTTGTCAGTAAATTCCGTAGATGGGAGCTTCTAGCACCATCATGTCCCGCGTTGCAAACTCTTTGCGGATATTATCACCATAATTTTTGACTGCAAGCACGTTTTGTTCCGTCGACGTGTATAAATCCAGATACAGACGGATGCTGTCCAAAGTGATTTTGCGGTCGCGCGGCGTCATTTTGTAAAATTCGGGCGGCATTTTTTTCAGTTTGCGCCAATGGTCCAATCCTGCGGCGTCCCCCGTGTTCAAAGTCGCGACTCGGCGCGCTTTGATGATTTTGTCCGCCGTTATCGCCCAGCTGTCAATGGTGAAGCCGTGGCGGGCGACCGTTTTCGCGAACTGTTCCGCCTGCGGCAGGCGTTTGATTTTCCCCGCCAAAGTCTGCATCGGGTTGCGCAATTCCTCCATAATATTGTTGTCGGACAAAGACATGTCGCGCAAAGCCGTGTGAAATTCGTCAAAACGGTTGTTGCCGAACGTTTCGCGAATGGTTTTCAGCGATGCCAGCGAAGCTTCGACATCGCCTTCGGTCAGCGGGGATTTTTGCGTGACTTTGTTTGCGGGTGTTTGCGGGCGGACGATTTTTTCCAACGCTTTGCCCGTTCTGTAGTCGTCGGGGGAAAGCATGCCGTAAATATCCGCCAAAGATTTCGACGGCAGCATGCCGCTTTTGAATTTGATTGTTTTGGCAAACCCTTTGCCGGAGGATTCTTCGCGTTCCGGCTGAGGCCATGCTTCGGGCATCAAAAACACATACAGGTGTTTGGACATGTACTTGCCGTATTTTTTTGCATAGTCGCGCATTTGCGGAGCAATGCGGGTCGGGAACTTGCCTTTGGTTTCCTTGATGCCGGGCATGTTCAAAATCCGTTCCGACATGTACGGGACGCTGTGCAGATAGGGGCCGATGTACGGATACGCAATCGGCGGCAGCTGTTTCAGCGCATTATAAATGTCCTCTTCAATTTGGCGGTGGGATTCTTTCAGTGCCTCCACTCCGCCGGGGTAGGAGCTTTCCAAAAATTCCGCCAAAGCCGAATAAATCGTTTCTTGATTGACAACGGCGGGAACTTTGCGGTTGCGTTCGTCCGCGGCGTAAAATTCCGACCGCATTTTATCGACGGCCGTCATAAAACGGCTGTCGTTTTGCCCCAGATTCTGTTGTTCTTTTTTTTCGTCCGAAGAATTTTCCGCGGGAGAATCGTCAACGGAAACTTCCAAAGCCGTCCAGTCCAGCGGCGATTCAGCAACCGCCGCGGATGAAAACAGCAAAGTCAAAAACAGCAGGCAGAACATCATTCGCCTTTGACGCGGACGGTGTAGGTCAGAACGGTTTTGCCTTTTGCGGGGACGGCAATCGACCACAGGACGCGGCCGGCGTTTTCCTTGGTGTACGCCGCCGAATTGTTCGCAATCGTCCATCCGTCGGGCAGAGACTGATACGAATTGACCGTCACGGGAACGTTTTTGGCGTTTTGGAACGTGATTTCGTAGCTTGCTTCATACGCTTTCGGCGAAAATTGGGTGTAGGCGGTCTGTTTGCCTTTCGCCGTCACGTCGAACGCTTCGCCCAGCGCCAGTTTGACCTTTTCGTTTTCGGCGGTGTGCTTGATGCGGTCCTCGCCGACAAAGAAAACACGCTGTTTGGAATCGGCTTTGTACACGCGCATTGTGCCGGCGGGCAAAGCAATGCCCAAGTTTGATTTTTTGTCGTTGGCGAACTGCAGATAAACCGACGCGCTGCGGGTGTCGAATTCCTTTTGCCTCGGGGAATAAACGGGCGCGATGTCGTCAAAGCGGTATTCCTTGCGCGCTTTGATGTTTGAACCGGAAAGCAGAGCCAGCTGTTTGGTTTGGTTCGACAGGATGTCCGTTTTGCGTCCCAGCGAATACAGGTGGTAATCCATCAATTCCTCCTCCGCCATGTTGGAGGCGGCATCGAAATCCATGGAGGCGGCTTTCGCCATCATCAGCATCGGACGGGCGCGAACGGGCGGGCGCACGCGGTTGACCGAACCCGCGACAAACTGCATGTCGGCGTTTTTATAGTCCGCACCCGAATTGTTCGTCAGCGTGACCCAGCCGTTCAAATCAAGGGCGTCTTCGGCGTCGTTCAATTCGGCGACGTAATCCGCGCGCCACGTCAGACCGTTCGTCAGATAGCTCAGATTCACGTCGCGCGACCCCGCTTTGTCGGACAAAACGTCAACGGTCAAAGTCGGTTTGTCGCGCAAAGTCGCCGGCACGTCGGGGAAAATCAAGCGCGCTTTGGAATCCGTTTCGATTCTGTCGCCGATTTTCAAGACGACACCGCTGTCGACCGCCAGAACGGTGGCGTCTTCGGTCGTTTCAGCCCCTGTCGCGGGGTTGGTGGAAACGACCTTGATTTGCTTGCCCAAAAACTTTTGCAGCAGGGATTGGCGGCTGAGCAAATCAAAATTGAAGTTTTGTTCCACAACCCGCAATCCGTCGCCGGAAAACAGCGCGCTTTCCGGCTGGATTTGCGCCGAAACGCCCGCAAAGGAAACGGTGTTCGCCCCCTTTTCAAAGGGCACGCCGCGCGTGTCCTTGACCAGTCCCAAACCGTTGTTGTAAACGGTAACGCTTAAATTTTTGACGGCGGATTGCGGGACGTTCGTTTCCGCAAAAGCGTTTGAAGACAGCGCGCACAAAGCGGCGGCGGCTAAAACGGATTTTTTCATGGCAAAACTCCTTATGAAAAATTTTTAAAAATTCTAAAGGATTTTTGTCTTTGACGCAAGGGGGGTCGGATTTTTTCGGTTGCGGCGGGGGACGAAAAAAAGTATACATCGAATCAATATCTTTAAAAAATGGAAAGGGTTGGATATGAAAGTCGGAATTATCGGTACGGGCTATGTCGGACTGCCGACAGGCGTCGGTTTGGCGGAATTGGGGCACGACGTTGTGTGCATTGACGCAATCCCCGAAAAAATCGAAGCGCTGAAAGCGGGCAAAATCACGCTGTTCGAGGCGGGATTGGAGGATTTGTTCCGCAAAAACCTTGCCGCCGGAAAAATCAAATTTACAACCGATATGAAAGAAGGCGTCGAGGATGCCGATATTGTGATTATCGCCGTCGGGACGCCTCCGCATCCCGTGACCAAGGAAGCCGATATGAAATACATTCACGCCGCGGCGAAACAGTTGGCTCCGTATTTGACGGGATACACGGTCGTTGCGAACAAATCGACCGTTCCCGTCGGCACGGGCGACGAAGTCGAAAAGATGATTCGCGACGAAAATCCGCACGCCGATTTTGATGTGGTGTCTTTGCCCGAATTTTTGCGCGAAGGCTTTGCGGTGCACGACTTTTTCAATCCCGACCGCGTGATTGTCGGGGCGAACACGGAACGCGCCAAGGATGTCATCAAAGCCCTTTATGCGCCGTTCGGTGACAAAGCCAACATGCTGTTCGTCAAACGCCGTTCGTCCGAAACCATCAAATACGCGTCGAACGCTTTTTTGGCGATGAAAATCAACTATATCAACGAAATGGCGAATTTTTGCGAAAAATCGGGTGCGGACGTGTTTGAAGTCGCCAAAGGCATGGGCATGGACACCCGCATCGGTTCCAAATTTTTGAACCCCGGGCCGGGATACGGCGGTTCGTGTTTTCCCAAAGACACGAACGCGATGGCGTACATGGCGCGCAAGTACGGCGTTGAAATGGCTTTGATTGAAACGACAATCCGCCGCAACGACGAACGCAAAATCGAAATGGCGGAGCGCATTTTAGCGGCCGCCGACGGCATCGCCGCGCCGAAAATCGGCGTGTTGGGCTTGGCGTTCAAAGGCGGTACGGACGACTGCCGCGAAAGTCCCGCGATGGAAATCGTCGCCGCGTTGCTCAAGCGCGGGGCGGTCGTGCGCGCTTTCGACCCGAAAGCGATGCCCACGGCGAAACTGCTGGTCGGCGATGCGATTGAATATGCGGAAAACGCTTACGATGCGGCGAAAGACGCCGATGTCGTCGCGATTTTGACCGAATGGGACGATTTCAAGGCGATTGATTTGAAAATGTTGAAAAACGCCGTAAAATCCGCTAAAATAGTGGACTTGAGGAACATTCTGAACCCCGAAGCGGCGCGTCAGGCGGGATTCGACTACAAGGGTATCGGACGCTGAAAATCGGAAAGGCGACTGAAATGACGGAAATGCGTGTGCCGAAAACTTTGGACGAAGCGTATGAAATAGCGGCGGAATCAAAGCCCGCCCTGGATGCATTCGGACAGGAATTGGCCGATAAGGTCGGCGGAAAATTTGAAGCTGCCCCGCTGAAAGGACGCGAACGCGCCGAGGAAAAACTGAATTCCAAATACCGCGGCGATTTGACTCAGCTGCAGGATTTGGCGCGCTGCCGTTTGATTTGCGATTCTTTGGAACAAATCGATGCAGTGAAAAAAGTCATCGAATCCCGCGTCAAGCCCGTTCGCGCGGTCGACCGCATGGACAAACCGACCGAAAACGGATACCGCGATGTCAAATACGTTCTGCCCACCCGCAACGGCGGGGTTGCCGAAATGCAAATCCAGCTGACGGATCTTGACCGCGCGGATAAAATGACGCACAAGGAATACGAAAAAATCCGTTCCATTACCGCGGGGGCAAAGGATCGCCCTTTGACCGAAACGGAGCAGAAAGAAATCGCTTTGCGGCAAAAACGGTGCAAAGAGCTGTACGTCAACGCCGCGATTGCTTACAACAAGCGCACCAAAGGGCGGAAGCTGAAAGTTATGACTTTCAATCCCGCTGTTGTCATGAAAGCGAAACAAGGGGGGCGCAATGGCTGAGTCTTTCCGTTATTTCAAAGTCGGCGTCGTTCCCGTCAAAGTCGAATATACGCAATACGGGGCGCGGGCGGCGTATGTATGGAAAAACGGCGCGTTTAAAATCGACAATTCCTATATTGCCGAAGTCGCGCGGGGCGAGGATGTCGAGGAATTGACCAAAGCCGCTTTTGAAAAACTGCTTTAAAAGCCCATTGAATTCAGATTTTTTTCAATCAATTCGATTGTTTTCGGGGACAAAGTCATTTTGTCCTTGTTTTTTATGTAAAAATCCCGCACATCCGCGCGCATCCAGTTTTTGCCCTGCCGCGCTTTGCCCGCGCCGGCCCAATCGCACAGCATTTCTCGTACGTCCGTTTCGCCCATATCCAAAGCTTTGACGGTTGTATCGCTTGGCAAAAGCCAATGCTGCCAATGGTGGCGCGAATGATGAAAGTGATTTAAGAGGGCGTATTGGCTTTCGGGCGAAGTTGCGGACGGGCTGTAATGCCCCGTTTTGTCGCGCAGTTTGGCGACTTTTTCAAAATTGCGGGCGTAAACGAAAAACAGCGACGGGCGCAGTTTGTCGCAATCGTGCATAATGCCGCGCCAAATCAGCCCGTACCGCGCGCAAAAGCAAAACACCCAAAATTTGTGGCGCAATAAATAAAGCAGGAATTTCATCAAATCAAATCCTCGGCAATCAAGTTTTCGCCCGCATCAATGCCCGCCGCGGAATGAAGCGCAACACCCGCGCAGGCCGCTTCAAACGGCGGCAGTCGCTTTGCCAACAGGGCGGCGATGATGCCGCTTAAAACGTCGCCGCTGCCTGCTGTTGCCAGATAAAAGCTTGTGTTCGCGTCAATCGCGGCGCGTCCGTCGGGGGCGGCGATGACGGTGTCCGCGCCTTTCAGCGCGACAACGCACCCCAGTGTTTCGGCGGCAATCAAAGCGCGGGAAAGTTTGTCGCCCTTTAAATCGGGAAACAGGCGGGCGAATTCGCCCTCGTGCGGGGTAAGGACGGCGTTTGTCAGCGGCGCAACATCCTTGACGTAAGCCAAAGCGTCCGCGTCGGCGACGAACGGCTTGCCTGATTTTGCGACGGTTTCAAGGGCGGCTTTTGTCCGTTCGCTTAACCCGAAGCCCATGCCGAAAGCGATTGACGAGATTTTTTTGTCCCTGACGGCGGTTTCAAGCGGTTCTGTCGAAACGACCAGTCCCGCGTCGCAGACGGTATAGGGCAAGGCGTTTTCGGGGGCGCAGACAACCTTGACCAAGCCCGCGCCGAACCGCCGCGCCGCCCGCGCCGCCAGCCGCGCCGCGCCCGTCATTTGTCCGCCCGCAACCAGAACCGCGCCGCGCGAATACTTGTGGTCGCACGGTATCGGGGCGGGAAGCTTGAAAGGCGGATTGACGATGAAGCGGGGCTGCTGATTGGCGACGGTTTCGTCCGCAATGCCGATGGGGCAAACGGTCAAATCGCCGACGTATTCTTTGGCGGGGTAAAGGAAATGCGCGGGTTTCGGACGGCAGAAAGTAACGGTCAAATCCGCTTTGATCGTTGCGGGCGACACCGCGCCCGTGTCGGCGAAAACGCCGCTGGGGATGTCCAAAGAAACAACGGGCAGATTTGACGCATTCAAAGCGGTGATGAAAGCCGCGGTTTCGCTTTCAATCGGGCGGGACAAGCCGATGCCGAACAGCGCGTCGACGACAACGCCCTTGAACCGATGCAGACAGTCGGGCGACAGCGGCAAAACGATGCCGTCGAACCGTTCGGCGGCAAAGCGGCAGGCGGGGGACATTTTGTCCTTTTGTCCGGCAAAAGCGACCTTGACGCTGTAACCGCGATTGCTTAATACACGGGCGGCGACAAAGCCGTCTGCGCCGTTGTTGCCCGCGCCGCAAACGACCAATACAGGCTGTTTTCCGTATCTTTTCGCGATTTGACAGGCGGCGGCGAAGCCCGCGTTTTCGACCAAATCGTTTTCCGGCATAATTTTTGCAATCGTTTCTTTGTCGGCGGCGTACATTTGCGCGGCGGTCAAAATTTCCACGGCAAGGATTCCTTTTTACTTTGTTAATCTTTGTCCACTATACTCCAATCGTTCAGACTTTGGGAGCATTTTAAACCATGACGGAAAGAACGGCGAAAAACGTAGAAATCTTGGAAAAAAACAACCTTTATAAAAAGTTTTTCGAGGTTGACGAATATATAATGCGCTATCCGCAGTACAACGGCGAAATGAGCCGCCCCGTCAAACGCGAAGTCATGGACAGGGGGCACGCCGTCGGCATTTTGCTGTTTGATCCCGTCAAGGACAAAATCGCTTTGGTCGAACAGTTCCGATGCGGAGTCTACTTGAACGGCGATTATCCGTGGGTGCTGGAAATCGTCGCGGGCATGGTTGATCACGAAAACGAAACGCCGCAAGAGGTCGCTTTGCGCGAAGCTCAAGAGGAAGCGGGCGCGAAAGTAACGGCCGTAGAGCATATTACCCGCTATTATTCGTCCCCCGGCGGCATTACGGAAACACTGGAACTGTTTTGCGGCCGCGTCGATGTCGGCACGCTGCCCGCATACGCCGGATTGGATGTGGAAGACGAGGATATTCGTATTGTCGTAATGGATGCCGCCGAAGCCGAAAAGCTTTTAACCGACGGCAAAATCAACAACGGCATTACGATTATCGCTTTGCAGTGGCTGATGTTGAACAAGGCTGCTTTGCTTGAAAAATGGGGGGTAAAATGAAAAGGAAACTGATGAAAATCGGGACGTTTGCGGCTTTGGCTTTGACCGCCGCCTGCACAACCCCCGGGGAATCGTGGCGAAAAACCGCGACGGAACAAGCGCTGATTTTCTGGTCGACGGGCAATTTCGACCGCGCCGTCGACTATGCGCAAAAAGCGCTGAAAGACAATCCCGAAGACCCGTATGCTTTGATGGTCGCGGGGCTGTCGTACGACAGTTTGGGGTATCCGAACATGTCCCGCCGGTATTACGAAGATATTCTGGCATCGGACACGACGGCCGTCGGCGTGCTGTCCGCCGTCAAATCCATGCCGGCCGAGGACTTGAAAAAAGGCGCGAAAGAACGTCTGCAAATGCTGGAACTGAAAAAACGTCCGTTCGCCGTTGTCAATCCCGAAACGGGAATGTCGACCTTTACCGATGCGCCGAAAACCGTCAAACATAACGAACAGCCGCAAGCGATCAAAGGCGGCTTTGATATGCTGAGCGAGGGCGACCGCAATATCGTGATGCGCTTTCTGACGTTTAAACGATTGCGCGACGAACGGTATGCGACCGAACAGGAATGGCTGAACCGCCGCACGGTCAATCTGGGCGGGCTGCTGCCGTACACTTTGACGCCCGCGGGGTTGGGGCTGGATTTGCCCGCACCCGACGGGAACGTCATTATCGGGCGGTTGGACGCTTTGCGCAATGCGCTGGAAATGCGTGCGATTACGCCGCGCGAACACGCCGCCGAACGCGAAATTATTTTGGAAGCCCTGCTGCCGTCCAATCCGTTTTACCGCATGAATCCCAAAGTGCCGCCCAAAGATATTTTGGAAGCCGCGACGGCTTTGCGCCGCATAGAAATGCTGAAAAACGCGGGGCTGATTACGCCCGCGGAAGCCAAATCGGAAAAAGCCGCGATTGAAAAGCTGACTTATGCCAAAATCGGCATGACCGGCGGCGGTCAGACAACGCCGACCGCGGCGAAGTGTATTCAAAAGTGCTTGAGCGCGCCGGCAACGCCTTGCCCCGCCGTGTCCAAGCCCAAGAAAAAAACGGTTAAACCGAAGCCCAAACCAAAACCGCAAACTTGCCCGTGTTTGTAAAGATAAAGCCTCCGAAAAAATCGGGGGCTTTTTCATCTTGTTTTTGTTGCCGCAGCTGTATACAATAAAACCGGTTTGTGTTTTGACAAACAAGTGCCTTAGCGGGTGCGGAGTTGTGAAAGGCTCTTTAATCCTATGCGGCATTGATATGTGCCGTTATCGCTTTGCTCTGACTTTGGGGCACAAGCGAACAGTATCCCCGACCTTTGCTTCGGTCGGGGAGATTTCGGCGTATGTCCAAAAGCCCCCGTCCATTCGTACGGCTTTAAAGGTCGAAATATCATTTCATAGGATATGATCTTTCAACTCCCCGACCGCTTTTGGCGGTCTTTTTTTTACCGAAAAAAGGGGGAAGCTATGAAAAGAATTCTATTGATATTCGGCCTGTTGTTATTGCTTGCGTCAGAAGCGAAAGCGGACAGCTATCAGCCTTGTTACACTCCGGCGCTTGCCGCTTCCGCCACGTACTGGAATACATTAGATAATGCATGTAACGGTTGTGGAGAAGGCTGTACTTCCTGTAGAGAAAGTCTGACTACTTACGCTGACGGTATAACGCCTCTTAGCCAGCCTTTTTGCACTTCCTGCATCTCTGGATATGAATTGTTTTCTGCCAATGGAGGAACGTATCAGGACTGTAGAAAATCTTGTCCCTCAAATTGTTCATCGTGTTCGAACAGTTCGACATGCACAAGGTGCGCCAGCGGCTACACCTTAAGCAACGGCGCGTGCGTCAAAACGCCGACTTGCACCTCCGGACAATACACCGGCTCCGACGGCAGTTGCCGGCCGTG
>DJPN01000024.1 GCA_002438565.1 Alphaproteobacteria bacterium UBA6411
TTACGCGGGGGTCTCTTTTTATTGAACTCTGTCAAGCTGAACATCGGTATGAAAATCATAGCGGACGCACCGGCAGAAGGCGGACAGGTTTTGAACGGAACAGCTTTGTCCTTTGAGTGTGAACGCTTCGACGCAAAAGGCTTCCACGATCGGCGCGTACGATTCGACCAGTCTGTTGGCGCGGATTTTCCCGTTTTCAAAATAGGATTCGGGCAAAAAGGGTTTCAATTCCGAATCGGGGACGGTGAACTTTGTTCTGGAAACGCTTTTTTGCGATAAATCCGCCGTTATCGGAAGCTTTTGAGAGATTATGTATTCTTTCAGCGCGCGGTCGATGCGTTTGGTTTGCTCTTCTACCGCGCGGCGTTCAACCTCGGCGATTTGCCGCGCCCTTTGCCGCATCAGCATCGGCGCGGTCATGGTCATAATCGCCAGCACGGCCAGTACTTGAAACATCAACGTTCCGCGTTCGGTCATTTGCGCCGCCGCAACGCTTTGATTTGCGCGATTGTTACGCCTTTGGTCGCCAGCACCAGAACGGCGAACAGCACGCCGCCGATGCCGATTAACACCCCCAGCAGCCCGAACCGCAGGGCTTGTCCGTCGTGCAGCCAATCGGGGAACAGGTGCAGGCTGGCAACAAAGCACGCGCGGGTCGCAACGCCCATAATCACGGACGACAGGATAATCGACAGGGCGCGGCGGACAAACGGCGCGTCCAACGAATGAAAACGCTGTTTTTTGATGCGCCAAGCATACTGGACAACGTTCAGCCACGCGACAATGCCGCTTGCCAAAGCGATGCCCAGATAGCCGATTGACGGCAGAAACGCGGCGCACAAAATCACATACATCAGCAGCGCCCAGCACGCTATCCGAACGGGCGTCGCCGTGTCGCCGCGCGCGTAAAACACGGGAGCGAGGGCTTTGGTCAGAATGTACGCGGGCAATCCGACGGCATAAGCGGACAATGCCAAAGCGGTTTTGACCGACGCGGTATTCGTGAACTCGCCGCGTTCGAACAGCACGGAAATAATCGGATAATCAAGGGCAATCAGCCCCGCCGCGGACGGCACGGACAGCGCCAAAGCGATAATCAAAGCTTGGTTTAAGGTGTTTTTGGCCTGTTCCGCGTTGCCGGACTTTAAATCCCGCGTCAGAATCGGCAGCAAAGCCGTGCCGATTGCCGCGCCGATAATCCCGACGGGCAGTTGGTACAGGCGGTTGGCGTAGTAAAGCCACGACACCGCGCCCGTGGTCAAAAACGACAAAAACAGCGTGTCCAAAAACAGGTTGATTTGATAAATGCCCGAACCGAACACGCCGGGGATGATGCGTTTGAGCAACAGCGACAGTTCCGCCGTTTTGCGCTTGACGACCGTCCACGGGGCAAGGATGCCCAAAGGCATGCCCGCGCGGCGCGTGTGCCAAACCAGCCAAAGCAGCTGCAAAACGCCCGCGATTGTTACGCCCGTCGCCAAAGCGTAGCCGTAATTGCCTCCAAACAGCGGGGTCAGGGCGAACAGCGCGGCAATCATGGTGACATTCAGCAAAACGGGGGTCAGCGCCGCCGCCGCAAAGTAGCCGAGCGAGTTTAACACGCCGCTTTGCAAAGAATTCAGCGACACCAGCAGCAAATACGGGAACGTAATGCGCGACATGACGACGGCGGCGTTGAATTTGGCGGGGTCTTCGACGAATCCGGGGGCCTGCACCAAAATAATCAGCGGCATGGCGATTTCCGCGATTGTTGTAAACAGCAAAACGACGTAAAACAGCGCGGACATCGCTTCGACGGCGAACTTTTGCGCTTTGTCGCGTCCGTGCAGTTCCAGCTGTTCGGAAAACAAGGGAACGAAAGCGACGTTGAACGCGCCTTCGGCAAACAGGCTGCGGAACAGGTTGGGCAGTTTGAACGCAACGAAAAACGCGTCCGCAATCATGCCCGCGCCCAAAAAGTTCGCTATCAGCACGTCGCGCACGAACCCCAAAACGCGGCTTATCATCGTCCAGCCGCCTATTGTCGCGATTGATTTAAGCACCGATGTCCGCATGACCCACCACTTTCGTCAAAGTCGATTTGATATTGTCCAAAGCCGCCGCGTCGACGATTTTGTTGCCGTGTCCGTCCGTGACGTAAAATACGTCGACCACCCGCGACCCGTAAGTGTAAATATGCGCCGAAACGATTTGCAAATGCAAGCGCGTCATCGCATACGTCGCCAAATGCAAAAATCCGACCGCGTCCGTGCCGTTGACCTCTATCAGCGTGCATTTGTCCGACGCTTTGTTGTCGACAAACACGCGCAAAGGAACGGTCAGTTCGGTTTTCGGCGCGGTTTTGCGCTTTTCGGCAAGCATCGGTTCTAAATCCGTTTGCGCCGCCTGTTCTATGGTTTGCTTGAGCTTGGCGATTTTCTTTTCGGATTGGACGGGCTGGCGGAGCGTGTCTTGAATCAAAAACGTGTCCAGCGCCATTTTGTTGTCCAAAGTCATGATTTGCGCCTCGACTACGGAAACGCCGCACAACGCCATCGCGCCCGTGATTTCCGCAAACAGTCCGTCATGGTCGGGGGCGAGCACGATAAATTCCGTAACTCCGCGTTCCGCGTCCGTCGAAACGGAAAACGAATAGCTTTGCGACGGCGGCAGTTCCGCCAGTTTCCGTTGGTTTTCCGTCAAAACGCGTTCGTGCGCGCCGCCACCCTGCATCCGCGCCAAAGCAAACGACAGCAAATCCGTCAGCAGTTTTTCCTTGAACGAATTCCAAACGGAGGGACCGACCGCTTTGATGTCCGCGACGGTCAGGGCGAACAGCCGTCGCAGCCGTTCGGGCGACTGCACCGTTTGCACAAAGTCGTCAATGGTCTTCGGGTCGAAAATGTCGCGGCGAAAGGCGACTTGGCTCATCAGCAGGTGGTGGCGCACCAGCCAGACGACATCCTGCGCTTCCGCGTCGTCCAGTCCCAAATCCGCCGTGACTTTTTGCGCCAAGACAGCGCCGATTTCCTCGTGTTTTCCGCCGCGCCCCTTGCCGATGTCGTGCAGCAAAGCCGCCAAAGCCAAAGTCCTTTGCGCGGCGGGCGTGTCCTGCCGTTCCAGAAAGCCGAGCGTTTTCAGCGTGTGTTCGTCGGTCGTGTAGACGTGGTACAAATCGAACTGCACTTGCGCGATTAAGGGCTGAAAGTCGGGCATGAAGTAGCCCAAGACGCCCGTTTCCAGCATTTGGCGCAGGGTCGTTTCCGCGCTTTCCCCCGCCAAAATGTCCAAAAACAAAGCGTTGGTCTGCGGATTTTTGCGCAGTTTGCGGGCAAGCTTGGCGTTATCCGTGATTTTGCCCAAAGTGCGCGGGTCGACAGGCTTGTTTAACAAGTGCTTCAAATAAAACGCCCGCATCATCAGCGTCGGATTTTGGTCAAGCGACACGGTGTCTTTGAACGAAACGCGGTCGTTAATCAGCACAAAATCGGCGTCGATTTCCGAAAAAACAACGCCGTCGTTCAGCGTGTCGCCGATAATTACGGTCATCAGCCATGACAGTTCGCCGACGCTTTTGCAAATCAAGTAATAATGCTTCATAAACCGTTCAACGGCGGACTGTCCGTTGCGGTTGTCGTATCCCATTTTCAGCGCGATTTGCTTTTGCGCTTCAAAGGTCAGCACATCGCCCGCGCGCCCGTTCAGCAGGTGCAGATGACAGCGCACGGTCGTCAAGAAACGGTGCGCTTTCAAAAACGCGGCGCACGATTGGCGGCTGAGGATGTTGCTTGACACCAAATCGGGCATGTTCGTAATGCCGAACAGATATTTTATCAACCAGAACATCAGATGCAGGTCGCGCAACCCGCCGCGTCCCTCTTTGACGTTGGGTTCCAGCATGTACTTCGACTGTCCCATGCGCTGATAGCGCAGGCGGCGTTCATCGACTTTCGCCATGACGAAGTCGCGCCCGTCCGTTTCGTGACACAGCGCCGTAAAGCGGGTGTTGAAATCGTCGAACAAGCCGCGGTTGCCGTCGACAAAGCGCGCTTCCAGCAAATTGGTGCGGATGGTCATTTCCGTTCGGGCTTTGTTGATGCAGTCGTCGACCGTGCGGACGGCCTGTCCGACTTTCAGCCCCATATCCCACAGGATTTGCACCATAAAGGCTATGCGTTCCTGCGCTTTCGCGTCATCGGCGTTTTCCAATAAAAACAGCAAGTCAATGTCGGAATAGGGGGCAAGCTCTTTGCGCCCGAAACCGCCGACGGCGACAACGGTCGGCAGAGGCGACGTTTCGGACGGATACACGGTTTGCGCCGTCAAAGCGTTCAAATCGCGCAGGATGTCGTCAAACGCGTCGGCATAGGCATACATCGCTTCCAGTCCGTCCGACGTGTTCAGCCGTTCGGCGAACGCCTGCAGCAAACGGGCGCGCCGTTCTTTCAGCAAAGCGACGACGGCGGCGCGTCCCGCGGAGTTCCAAGCGTCGGTTAAGGTCATTGCATCATCTTTTTCAGCGTATAAAGCGCGTCCAGCGCTTCGCGCGGTGTCATCGAATCGGGATCGAGCGTTGACAGCTTTTCGATAACCTGCGCAAATTCAGGCGGGACGGGCTCCTCGGGTTCGGGGGCGGGCGCGTCGGCTTTTTTCTTGACCATCGCGAACAGGGGCAGGTCGTTCATAAAGTTGATTTCGTACGACCCCTGTTTTTCCATTTGTTCCAGCACCTGCTTGGCGCGCGCGATGACGGCGGGCGGCAAACCCGCCAGCCTGCCGACGTGAATGCCGTAAGACCTGTCCGCCATGCCTTTGACGACTTCGTGCAAAAACACGACGTTGCCTTTCCATTCCTTGATTTTCATCGTGTAAAGCGACAGGTTGCCCAGCATTTCCGCCAGCGCCGTCAATTCGTGGTAATGCGTTGCGAACAAAGCGCGCGATTTGTTGACGTCGTGCAGGTGTTCGGCGACCGCCCACGCAATCGACAGCCCGTCGAACGTCGCCGTGCCGCGCCCGATTTCGTCAAGGATGACAAGGGATTTTTCCGTCGCTTGATTCAAAATCGCGGCGGTTTCCACCATTTCGACCATGAAAGTCGACCGCCCGCGCGCCAAATCGTCCGCCGCGCCGACACGGGAAAACACTTTGTCCACAATGCCGATTTTCGCCGATTCCGCGGGGACGAAACAGCCTGCCTGCGCCAGAATGGCAATCAAAGCGTTTTGACGCAAAAACGTGCTTTTGCCCGCCATGTTGGGACCCGTAATCAGCCACAGCCGCCCGTCGTGCGTGTCCGGATTGCCCAATCGGCAGTCGTTTGCGACGAAATCGGCGTGTTCCTCCGCCATGGTTTGTTCGACGACGGGGTGCCGCCCTTTCACAATGTCGAAAGACAGGCTGTTTTCCAAAACGGGACGGACGTAGTTTTGCTCCGCCGCGATGTGCGCCAGCGCGCTCGACACGTCCAGCATCGCCAAAGCGTGCGCCGCCGCCGCGATTTCCGAACCGTGCGCCAAAACGGCTTCGACCAAATCGGAAAACAGCTTCAGTTCAAGGGACAATGCTTTTTCCGCAACGCCTTTCAGATTGTTTTCCAGTTCGGACAGCTCGACGGTCGTAAAGCGGATGGCGTTCGACATGGTCTGACGGTGCAGGAAAATCGACTGCCCGCTGCGCGCGTCGTCCAGCATTTTTTGCGCGTTTTTGGCGGATACTTCGATATAAAACCCCAAAATGTTGTTGTGCGCGATTTTCAAGCTCGGAATTCCCGCGATGTCGGCGTATTTCGACTGCAGTCCCGCAATCATCTGGCGGCTGTCGTCGCGCAAGTGCTTCAAATCGTCCAGTTCTTTGGAATAAAGGGGGGCGATGAATCCGCCGTCGCGCGCCAAAAGCGGCAAATCCGCCGCCAGTGCTTTTTGCAGCGCGGCGGTCAAATCGTCGTGGCTGCCCAACCCTTTCAAACATTCGGTAATCGCGGCGGGTTCGCCCATTTCGGTCGCCATGGACAGCTTCAAGTCGGGAATTTGTTTCAAAGTGTCGCGAATGACCGCCAAATCGCGCGGGCCCCCGCGTCCCAGCGACAGCCGCGACAAAGCGCGCTCCATATCGGGGCATTCCGCCAAACGGTCGCGCACGGTTGCCCGCACCAGCGGGTTTTTCACAAAAAACTCGATGCGGTCAAGGCGCTTTTCAATCGCCGCGACATCGGTCAAAGGGGCGGACAGGTATTGACACAACAGCCTTGCCCCCGCGCCCGTTTTTGTGCGGTCGATTGCGGAAAACAGCGACCCTTTGCGTTCGCCGGACAGGCTGGAAAACAGTTCCAGATTCCGCCGCGTCGCCGTGTCGATTTCCATCAGCATGCCCGCCGACCAGCGGCGCAGGGCGTTCAAGCGGGGCATTTGTCCTTTCTGCGTCAAATCGATATAGTCCAGCAGCGCGCCGGCCGCGCCCGTTTCGCTTTTGTTGAACGCGCCGAACGCGTCCAGCGTTTGAACGTTGAAAAACGCCTCCAGCCGCTTTTTGCCGTTGTCGGGGGAAAAGCGGACGGCGGGCAGAGGGGTTAAAAGCCGTTTGACATCGTTGAACGTTTCAAAGTATTCGGGCGTTTGCAAAATTTTTTCGGAAACGATGATTTCCTTGGGTTCCAGCCGCGACAAAGCCGCCGACAGCGTGTTGGCGCGGCGGTTCGGCAGCGTCTGCACAGCGAAATCGCCCGTCGACATGTCCACCCACGCCAATCCGATGCCGTCCGCCGTGTCGGTCAAAGCCGCCAGCCAGTTGCAGGCGCGCGCTTCCAAAATATTGTCTTCGGTCAGCGTTCCGGGGGTGATAAGGCGGGTCACCGCGCGGTTGACCAAAGCGGTCGAACCGCGTTTGCGCGCTTCGGCGGGGTCTTCGGTCTGTTCGCAGATGGCGACTTTAAATCCCTTGCGAATCAAGCGCGACAGATACATTTCGTGCGAATGAACGGGGACGCCGCACATGGGGATGTCTTCGCCCTTTTCGCGCCCGCGTTTGGTCAAAGCGATGTCCAAAGCGGCGGACGCTTTTATCGCGTCGTCAAAAAACATTTCGTAAAAATCGCCCAATCGGTAAAACAGCAAATAATCGGGATGCTGTTCTTTGACGGCGAAATACTGCGTCATCATCGGCGTATGTTTGTCGGCGGGTGTTTTTTGAGTCATAGCGTTTCACTTTTCCTTTAAAGTATGGTAGTTTTAACATACTTGAAACACTTTGACCAACAAAAGAATTGATGAAAATGACCGAAAACAAACAAACACTTGCAGAACAATCGCTGGCTTTGCACGCAAAAGGGCGCGCGGGCAAAATTTCCCTGACGGCGACAAAGCCGCTGAACACGCGTTCGGATTTGGCGCTGCTGTATTCCCCCGGCGTTGCCGCGCCGTGCCTTGAAATCGAAAAGACCCCCGCCGACGCGTACCGCTACACGACCAAAGGCAACCTGGTCGCCGTCGTGTCGAACGGAACGGCTGTTTTGGGACTGGGCGACATCGGCGCCTTGGCGTCCAAGCCCGTCATGGAGGGCAAAGCCGTTTTGTTCAAGCGTTTCGGCGACGTGGACGCAATCGACATCGAAATCGATTCGCACGACCCCGACAAAGTGGTCGAAGCGGCGGCTTTGACGGCGACGGGATTCGGCGGCATCAACTTGGAAGACATCAAAGCCCCCGAATGTTTTTACATCGAAACGGAATTGAAAAAGCGGCTGAACATTCCCGTATTCCATGACGACCAGCACGGCACGGCGGTTGTCGTTGCGGCGGGGTTGGTCAACGGGCTGAAGCTGACGGGCAAGAAAATCGAAGACATCAAACTGGCCGTGAACGGCGCGGGCGCGGCGGCGATTGCGTGCGCGTCCCTGCTGCGCGCGATGGGTGTCAAACAAATAACGATGTGCGATTCCAAAGGCGTGATTTACAAAGGCCGCACGGCGGGCATGAACCCGTACAAGGAAACTTTTGCCGTCGAAACGTCTGCCCGCACGCTGGCGGAGGCGGTCAAAGGCGCGGATGTGTTTTTGGGCTTGTCCGTCGCGGGGGCTTTGACGGGCGACATGGTGAAAACCATGTCTGACAAGCCGATAATTTTCGCTTTGGCGAATCCGAATCCCGAAATTACACCGGTCGACGCCAAAGCCGCCAACCCCGACGCGATTGTTGCGACGGGACGGTCGGATTATCCGAACCAAGTCAACAATGTGCTGGGCTTTCCCTATATTTTCCGCGGGGCGCTGGACGTGCGCGCGCGTGAAATCAACGAAGCCATGAAAGAAGCCGCGGCGCACGCTTTGGCGGAACTGGCGGCGGCGGACGGACTGAACGCGGAAAACATCATTCCCGATCCGTTTGATGCGCGCCTGTTGGAAGCCGTTTCAACCGCCGTTGCCAAAGCGGCGTGCGATTCGGGCGTCGCCATGGCTCCCGTTTCCGACTGGAACGTTTATCAGCGGGGATTGAAAGCGCGCAAAGGGTAAACAATGTTTGATTGGCGCAGAAAATACCTGCAAATCGTCATGCGGCGCAACGAGGATTTTGAAACGCCGTACCATTTCGTCGAACGCGTTTTGACGGTGTCTTTGCCATCGGCCATCATGCTGATTATTTTGGTCATTATGGGCGAAGTCAGCTCTGTGTCGGCGGTGGCGGGATTTGCGGGTGTTGTTGCGCTGACGGTTTTGCTGTCTTTGCCGTTTTTCGTAACCTTGCAGTCGGTGACGCGCTATGTCCGCGAAATGGCGGAAGAAAAGGATTTTTCGGAATTGCCTCACATGACCGGCAAAGATGACGAATCCGCGCTGATTGTCGCGGCAATCAACCGCATGCGCACGATTTGGCTGAACAAAACCGAACGGCTGGAGGCGCAAACCCTGTCCGATGCGGCGGTGTTGGACAGCTTGCCCGATCCGCTGCTGATGTTGGACGAAGACGGTGAAGTCATGGGGGCGAATATGGCCGCGCGCCATGTTCTGGGGCTGTCCGTGCGCGGGAAAAGGCTGGCCGATGTTATCGGCGACAACGCATTGGGACAGGCGGCGGAGCACGTTATTTCCGCGGAAGAAACAAAAAAAAGCCTTGAAATCGCTTTAAACGGGCGCACTTACAATGCCAAAATCGAACGCTTGCCCGCCGAAGCGAAAGCGGGCGCGGTTGCCGTGCTGACTTTGTACGATATGACGGCGCAAAAACAGTTCGAGCAGATGCAGGCGGATTTTGTCGCGAATGCCAGCCACGAATTGCGCACGCCGCTGTCGATTCTGTCGGGCTTTGTCGAAACGCTGCAAAGCACGGCGCGCGACGATGTGCAGGCGCGGGATAAGTTTTTGGGCATTATGCAAACGCAGGCGGCGCGCATGTCCGCGCTGATTGAAAGCCTGCTGTCCCTGTCTCGTCTGCAAATGAACGCGAACAACAAACCGTCGGAGGCTGTCGACGTTCCCGAGATTTTGAAAAACGTCAAACAAATGCTGGATTCCAAAGCCGAAAAGAAAAACGCCGTTATTGCACTGAAGCTTTGCGCTCAGCCGTACCGCATTTTCGGCGATACGGGCGAATTGACGCAAGTGTTTCAAAACTTGACGGACAACGCTTTGAAATACGGACAGGACGGCGGAACGGTCACGCTGTCATGCAAAGTCGACGGCAACAACTATCTGGTGTCCGTGCACAACACGGGCGACACGATTAACCCCGAAGCGTTGCCCCATGTTTTTGAACGTTTTTACCGCGTCGCCGAAACGAAAAACAAAGCGCGCGGAACGGGGCTGGGATTGGCGATTGTGGCGCAAATCGTCAAACACCATGACGGAAAAATAACGGTGGAAAGTTCGGCGGAGTCGGGGACGACCTTTACGGTGTCGCTTCCGTTTTCGCCCGAAGTCGGCGATTCAGAAAATACAGAATCGTCAGCCCCGGCAAACACAGAAGCGCCGTAAACACGAAAAACGGCGCCCAGCCCAGTTTGACGACCAGCCAGCCGCTGGCCGCCGACAGCAAATCGCGCGGCAAAGCCATTAAAGAGCTGAGCAGCGCGTATTGCGTCGCGGTATAGGATTTGTTGCACAGCGAAGACATATACGCGACAAACGCCGTCGTTGCCATGCCCGCCGCCGTATTGTCGGACACAATCGCCGAAATCAGCCAGACGAACGATTTTCCCTCGACCGCCAATCCCGCAAACGGCAGGTTGGAAAGCCCCTGCAAAACACCGCAAATCAGCAGGCTTTTGAACAATCCGAATTTGGCAACCAAAATTCCGCCGACAAATCCGCCGAAAATCGTTGCGGCAACACCCCATATTTTGACAATGGCGGCGATTTCCGTGTTGGTAAAGCCCGATTCCTTGTACAGTTTCGGGGTGACCGTGCCGATTGTCGTTTCGCACATTTTGTAGGTCAGCAAAAACAAAACAATCAACAGCCAGTCGGGTTTTTTCAAAAAGTCTGCAATCGGCGCGGCAACGGCGTCTTTGAAAAAATTTTTTTGTTTGGGCTGAACCGTGATTTCGGGTTCTTTGGCGCATAAAACCGTTGCCATGCCGACAACACCCGACAAAGCCAAAACTTCGTAAACCCGCGTCCAGCCGATGATGTCGGATAAAAAAAGCGCGCCTGCCCCTGCAACCAGCATGCCGATGCGGTAGCCGAAAACAAAAGTCGCCGCCGCCGCGCCTTGTTCGGAATCTTTCAAATATTCGATGCGGAAAGCGTCGAAAACAACGTCCTGCGATGCGGAAAAAAAGGCGACCAAGACCGCAAAACATGCCGTCGTCAGCGGGTTTTCAGCGGGATTTGTATGCACCAAAGCGATTAAGCTTGCCATCAGGCAGGCTTGAAACAAAATCGCCCATGACCGCCTTTGCCCCAGCCGTTTGGTCAGAAACGGCAAAGGCATGCGGTCGATATAGGGCGACCAAAGAAATTTGAAACTGTACGGCAGGCGCACCAGAGAAAACGCGGCAATCGCCTTGACGTTCACGCCGCAGTCGGACAGCCAGAACGACAGCGTCGAAAACACCAAAACCAAAGGCAGACCGCTGAAAAGCCCCAAAATCAGCATCGCAATCATTTTCGGGTTTTTATACACCGAAAACGCGGTTTTCCAAGCGGTCATCGCCTTTTATCCGTTATCTTTTTCCAACTGGGCGCGTTTGTTCGCGTCGCGTTTGCGCAGGTTGGTGTCCAGAATCGCTTTGCGCAGACGGAACGTTTTGGGCGTGACTTCCAGCAGTTCGTCGTCTTGGATGTAGGCAAGCGCTTCTTCCAAGCTCATTTTAATCGGCGGAATCAGCTGGATGTTTTCGTCTTTCGCGGCGGCGCGGATGTTGGTCAAGTGTTTCGTTTTAATCGGGTTGACTTCGATATCGTTCGATTTCGTGTGTTCGCCGACAATCATGCCTTCGTACACGTCCGCACCCGGATCGATGAACATGGGACCGCGGTCTTCCAGTTTCCACAGCGCGTAGGCAACGGCGACGCCGTTGTCGGTCGATACCAGAACGCCCGTGCGGCGGCCGGGAATCGAACCCTTGTACGGTTCGTAGCTGTGGAACATTTTGTTCATCACGCCCGTGCCGCAGGTGTCCGTCAAAAACTGCGAATGATAGCCGATGAGCGCGCGCGACGGGGCAAGGAACGTCAAACGGGTTTTGCCGCCGCCCGACGGGCGCATGTCCGTCATTTCGGCGCGGCGTTCGCCCAGCGTCTGGCAAACCGTGCCGACATACTGTTCATCGACGTCGATAACGACTTCCTCAATCGGTTCAAGGGTTTTGCCGGAAACGGGGTCTTTCTGCATCAAAACGTGCGGGCGGCTGATGGACAGCTCGAAACCTTCGCGGCGCATCTGTTCAATCAGAATGCCCAGCTGCAATTCGCCGCGGCCGGCGACTTCAAACGCGTCGGTCGAACCCGTGCGCGAAATGCGCAGGGCGACGTTGCCCTCGGCTTCTTTCTGCAAACGATCCCAAATCACGCGGGAGGTCACTTTGTCCCCCTCTTTGCCCGCCAAAGGCGACGTGTTAATCGAAAACGTCATCGCCAGCGTCGGCGGGTCAATGGGCTGAGCGGGAATCGGCGTCGTGACCGACTGGTCGCACAAGGTGTCCGCCACGGTCGCTTTGGTAAAGCCCGCAATGGAAACGATGTCGCCCGCTTCGGCTTCCTCCAGTCCCGTACGTTTCAATCCGCGGAAAGCCAAGATTTTGCTGACGCGCGCGGTTTCGATGACCTTGCCCGAACGGTCAAGGGCTTTGATGCAGGAATTGACTTTGACCGAACCCGAATGAATTTTGCCCGTCAAAATGCGCCCGACGAACGGGTCGTTTTCAATCGTCGTCGCCAACAGGGTGAACGGCGCATAGGGGTCGCATTTGGGGGGCGGCACGAATTTCATAATCGCGTCAAACAGCGGTTCGATGGACGTGCGCGGGTCTTTGTCCAAATCGTAAACAGCCCAGCCCTCGCGTCCCGAAGCGTACAAGACGGGGAAATCCAGCTGTTCATCCGTCGCGTCCAGCGAAGCGAACAAATCGAACACTTCTTCGTAGACTTCCTGCGGGCGGGCGTCTGGACGGTCGACTTTGTTGATTAAAACAATCGGCTTCAATCCCAGCTTCAGCGCTTTGCTGACGACGAATTTCGTCTGCGGCAAAGGACCTTCGGCGGCGTCGACCAAAACGATGGCCGAATCCACCATGTCCAGAATACGTTCGACTTCGCCGCCGAAATCCGCGTGCCCCGGCGTGTCAACGATGTTGATGCGCGCGCCTTTCCATTCGATGGACGTGCATTTCGCCAAAATGGTGATGCCGCGTTCGCGTTCCAAATCGTTGGAATCCATGGCGCGTTCGGCAACGACCTGATTGTCGCGGAACGTGCCGCTTTGACGCAGCATGGTATCGACCAGAGTGGTTTTGCCGTGGTCGACGTGGGCAATGATAGCAATATTACGCATGGGTGTTTACTTCTTCGTTGAATTCAAACTAAGCGTTTTTCTATGCAGTTTTGCTTGATTTGTCAACAATTTTCACGGTATTCTGAATAAAAAGCGACGGAGGACGGCTGTGAAAAAAGCTTTGTTTTTGGGAATGGGATTTTTGGTGTCCGTTTCGGCGGCGAACGCGCAGATTCCCGATGTGTCGGAAATGATGGGCGACGCGTTCGATTTGCTGGACGTCAACAATGACGGTTTTATTTCGTCGAACGAATACAAAAGCTTCGTCGGTGGCGTCGATCTGGACGCTTTGCTGGACGAAGCGCAAAAGAAAAATAAAAAATCCAGACTGAACGCCGCGTTCAAAACCTTTGATAAAAACAAAGACGGCAATCTGGAAAAGGACGAATTCCTGCTTTTGATGCAAACGGAGGCAATGCTGTCCGCCAGCGAACGGCAGAACAAAGTCATGGAGTTTGCGGCAAACCCCGACAAAGCGGAAGCCATGCTGCAGGATTCCTTGAAAAAATTGAACGAGGCGGCGGAAAAGCTGAAAAATATGTCCGCCGACGAGCTGGCGAACAATTTCCTTAAAGGCATATCGTCCAACATCGCCGACGAAAACTATTTCCAGATGGATAAAAACAAGGACGGCTGCGTGACCGAAGACGAATACGCAACTTATATGGTTGAAGACAGCCTCAGAACCGCAAGCGACCCGAAATACGCTTTTACCGAACAGCAGGCGCGCGAAATATATCAAGACGAAAAGAAAGCCAAGCCGAACTGTCTGACCAAAGAGGAATATCTGCGCAACTACGATGAAATGCTGTCCGCGCCCGTAGATGCTGACGGGATTTAGTACCGTCCCGCCATGGCTTTGAACAGCAGGTTTTCGTATTTAATCAGCTGATATTTCTGCGCCAGCAGAGTCTTTTGCGCCGCGTTTTCGTCGGCGACAGCCTGCAAAACATCCTTGAAGCTTGCTTTGCCCGCCTGATGCCGCGCGCGGTAATACGCCGTGATTTGGCGGTTGTTTTTCAGCGTTTTTTCGGTGTTGGCGTAAATTTGTTCCGTTTTGCCGTAAGCAAACGAATAATACGCGACTTCATTTAACGCCTGCGCTAGCGCGTTTTTGAAATCAATCAAAGCGGCGTCGTAATCGGCACGCGCGATTTTGATGTTGCTTTTCACCCTGTTCCAATCCAAAAACGGCAGATTCAGCGATACGCCGCCCAGCAGGTACGGAAAATCGAACGTCGATTTCGCGCGGTTGGAGGATGACCCGATTGCGCCGTTCAGGGAAATCGTAGGATACCAGTTTTTTTCTTCGGCTCTCATGGAGCTGAACGCTTTTTTCAAACGGTACTGCGCGGCGGTCAAATCGGGACGGTTTGCTAAAACGGACACGGGAACGGACAGATGCGGCGTCAAAAGCGGCTGCTTCAAAATCGACGCGTCGCCCAAAGCCAAGCCGTCCGCCGGCTTCAGATTCAGCACGTTGCGCAGACTTTGTTCCATTTCCTTGGCTTGCGTTTGCGTGTTTAAAAGCGCGGTTTGTTCGGCAATCAAGCTTTGGCGCGCCTGCACGACCTCCAGCTTGTCGGCCTTGCCCGTTTTGAACCGTGCGCGCGCAATGTTGAGCAAATCGCTGTAAGTGCCGATGTTTTTCCGCGTCAGCTCGATTGTGTTTTGCAAATAAAGCAGATTGAAATACAAATCGACAACGCTGTTGACGACCGTCAGGCGCGCGCTTTCGGCGTCGGCGACGGTGGCGTTCAGCTCGAATTCCTGCGCGTCGCGGGCGTCGGCGATTTTGCCGTACAAATCGATTTCATAATTCAGCGCCAATTCGCCCGAAAAGCTTTGCGTCGATTTTTTGCCGTCATTCAGCTTTTTTTTCGACGACGCGCCCAAACTGCCCGTCATGGTCGGGAACAAATCGGATTCCGACAGGTTCAGCGTTGCCAGCTGTTTTTGAATTTTGACCGCCGCTTTCAGCATGTCGGGATTGTTTTTCAGCGCAAAGCCTGTCAGGTAGTTCAGTTCGTCGTTGTTGTACGCTTTCCACCAGTCAAGATCGGCGTTGAATTTTTCCCGCACTTCTTGCGTATAGTTCAGTTCGGATTCCAAAGACGGAACGGATTTCGTCGCCGCGGCGCATCCCGTCAAAACCGTTGTTGCCAGTAAAAAGGATAAGAATGTGTTTCGTTTCATGGTCATTCACTCGCCAAAGCATCAATGGGGTTCAAGTTGGACGCGTTTTTCGCGGGCATATAGCCGAAAATAATTCCGATGGACGAAGAGCATGCCAGCGCCAACACAATCGACGCGGTGGAAAACAGCATGCCGAAGCCCGTCGCAAACGTGTTGACCAGCCAGCCGAGAGTCAGCGAAAACGCGACGCCAAGCCCTCCGCCCAGCACACAAATCAGCACGGATTCGATAAGGAATTGCAGCAAAATGTCGTATTGCTTCGCCCCGATTGCCATGCGGATTCCGATTTCGCGCGTGCGCTCCGTAACCGATACCAGCATAATGTTCATGACACCGATGCCGCCGACAATCAAAGAGATGACCGCAATACAAGCAATCAGCAGGCGCATTGTTCCCGTCGTGCTTTCAATCGTTTGCTTGATGCTGTCCGTGTTAATCATAAAGAAATCTTTTTTGCCGTGACGCGCGGTCAAAATGGCTTCGATGCTGTCCTCGGCGACTTGGGATTTGACCGAATCGCTGACGCGGACGGTAATCGAATTGATGTCCTTGCCGCCCGTGATTTTGTACATCGCGGTCGTGTAAGGCACCCACAGGTTCATGCTTTCCGACATCGGACCGGGGGAATTGTCCTTTTCCGTCATGCCGATGATTTTCAAGGGCTTTTTGTTGAAAATCAGAATTTCGCCCACGGGGTTGGGATTGTCGGCGAACAGTTCCTTGCGCGTGTTGTCGTCAATGACGACGACGGAATCGGCTTGGGAAACTTCTTCGGGGCTGAAAATGCGCCCGACGACCAGATTTTTGCCTTTGACCGAGAAATAAGCGCGGTCGACCCCGCGCAAACTGGCGGTGACCGAATTGTTTTTGTAAACCAAAGTTCCGCTGGTCGACACGTTCGGGCTGGCGTTGTCGATGAACGCTTGACGCGCCAAAAATTCGGAATCGCTGATTTTCAGCGTTTTGACCTTGCCCGAATGACGGTCGCCGAAGCCTTTGCCGGGCAGGATGTCAATCGTGTTCGTTCCCATTGAACTGATTTGCTTCATGATTTTGGCCTGGGACGCGTTGCCCAAAGCGACGACCGACACCACCGACGCAATGCCGATGATGATGCCCAGCATGGTCAGAAAGGTGCGCAGCTTGTTGCTCCACACATTCTGGATTGCCTGCCGGAAGGTTTCAAAGATCATGCTTTTTCCTCCTTTTCCGGCTCTTCGGGCAGCAGGGTGGGCTGCACGATGGCCTCCGGTGCATGGGAGTCGCCATCGTAGACCACACGGCCATCTTCCAGGCGGATAATGCGGTCTGCCTGCACGGCAATGGAATTGTCGTGGGTGATAAGCACCACGGTATGGCCCTGCTCATGCAGCTGCTGCAGGATGCCCAGCACTTCGCGGCCGGTATGGGAGTCCAGTGCGCCGGTGGGCTCATCTGCCAGAATCACCGGAGGGTTGCGTACAAGCGCACGTGCAATGGACACACGCTGCTGCTGGCCACCGGAAAGCTGGTTTGGCCGGTTTTTCAGTTTATCGCCCAGGCCAACCTGCTCCAGTACCTCGCGGGCACGGGCGTGCCGCTCGGCGCGGCCAATGCCTGCATACACCAGCGGTACTTCTACATTTTCCATCAGGTTCAGCTTGGGCAGCAGGTTGTACTGCTGGAAGATGAATCCCAGCATCTCATTGCGGATNNATGATGATGCCCAGCATGGTCAGCAAAGACCGCATTTTGTTCGCCAAAATCGAATGAACGGACATCGAAAACGATTCCGAAAAGCTGTAGCGCAGTTCCGCCAGACGGGAACGTTTGACGTTTTTGACGGGGTTTTGCAGGGGGAAAAATTCGTCGGCTTTGCGTGTGTCGGAAATGATGCGCCCGTCCTTGATTTCGATGATGCGGTCGGCTTGGGCGGCGATGTGCGCGTCGTGCGTGACCATGACAATCGTGTGTCCCTGACGGTGCAGGGATTTGATGATTTCCATAACGGTTTCGCCGCTTTTGGAATCCAATGCGCCCGTCGGTTCGTCGGCAAGGATGATTTCGCCCCCGTTCATCAAAGCGCGCGCAATGCTGACGCGCTGCTGCTGCCCGCCCGACAGCTGACTCGGCTTGTTTTTCAGCCGTTCGCCAAGGTCGAGTTCTTTCAGCAAAGTTTCGGCGCGCGCGGTGCGGTCGGCTTTCCCGACACCCGAATAAACGGCGGGCAAAGCCGCGTTTTCGACAGCGTTTAAATTCGACAGCAGGTTGTAGCGCTGAAAGATGAATCCGAACGTCTTGCACCGCAAAGCCGCCTGTTCGTCCTTGGTCATTTTGGCGACTTCGACGCCGTTGATTTTGTACGACCCCGACGTCGGCACGTCCAGACAGCCGATTATGTTCATCAGCGTCGATTTGCCCGACCCCGACTGCCCGATGATAGCGACGAAATCGCCCTTTTCGATGGAAAAATCAACGTCTTTCAAAACGTGGGTTCTGTTATCGCCCGCGCCGAAAAACTTGTTGATTTCCGACAGTTCGATGATTTTCATCAGAATCCCCCCGGACGTTTGAATTTGTCTTTCTTTTTGGTGACTTCGGATTCGGACATTTGCGCGATGACAACGGTGTCATGGTCGGATACGCCCGATTTGATTTCGATGTCCACGCCGTCGGACAGTCCCGTTACAACCGCGTGTTTTTGCACGCCAGTCGAGGTCAAAACGTTGACGTAGCTCTGCGCGCCGTCCTTTTTGATTGCCAGAACGGGGACCGTCAAAACGTTGTCCGCCTGCGCGACGTAAATCACGTTTTGGGTCGTCATGCCGATGCGCAAAGTCCCGTCGGGATTGTCGACGACCAATCGGCCGTAATAGTAAATCGCTTCGTCAGAGCCGACAACCTCGGTATATTCGCCGTTGGTCAGCAAAGTCAGCCCCGGATCAATGGATTTCAAAGTCGTTTCGTAAACGGTTTCGGGCGCGCTTAAAACCGTGTAAGTGACTTTTGCGCCCGTTTGGACTTTGCCGATGTCGCCTTCGGAAATTTCAATCAGAATTTCCATTTGCGACAAATCCGCGATTTGAACAATGGTCGGCGTGTTCATCGCGGCGTTGACGGTCTGGCCCGTTTTGACGGGAACGGAAACGATGATGCCGTCCAAAGGCGCGGTGATTTTCGTATAGCCCAAGTTCGTTTCCGCCGTGTTCAAAGCCAGCGCGGTTTCGGCGATGGACGCTTTCAGTTCGGTGACTTTGGCTTTGGCGGCTTCAAAAGCGTCCTTGGCGTTTTCAAAGTCTTCCTGCGACGCGGCGTTTTTCTTCAGCAGTTTTTGTTCGCGGGCGAACTGCTTTTGCGCGATTTTGGATGAAATTTCGGCGGCGTTCAGCTGCGCTTTCAAACTGGCCAGCTTGGCTTTGGTGCTGTCGACGTCGTTTTCCTGCGTCGTCGAATCGATTTGGGCGATAAGGTCGCCTTTTTTGATGTGCTGTCCGACTTTGACGGGCAGATATTCGATTTTGCCCGACGTCTGCGCGCCGACGGTAACCAGCTCAATGGCTTTGACTTCGCCCGTGGCGTTCACGACCTTTTCGATGTTTTTGCGCACGACGGGTTCCGTGATGTAGGAAACGGGTTCATCCTTGAACCAAGCTTTGCACCCGAACAGGGCGGCAAGGGCGACCAAAGCGAACAAAAAAACGTTTTTTTTCGACAAATGCAACATGTTATGTTCCCGACCAAAATCGTTAAAACCGAATGTTTAACGATTCTATAACCCGAATACTTACGCTTTGTCGAAAAGAATCTTTTACGGTTTGATTTTTTCCGCGATTAAGTCCTGCAAGGGCGCTTCGGGACGCGCGCCGTAATGCGAAATGATTTCCGCGGCGGCAAGCGCGCCCATTTGCAGACATTCGGAAATCGGACGTTCGGCGGCGTAGCCCGTCAAAAATCCGGCGGCGAACAAATCGCCCGCGCCCGTCGTGTCGACAACGCGGTTAATCGGGGCGGCGGGAATTTCATAGCGTTCGTTGCCTTTGATGGCGACCGCGCCCTTCGCCCCGCGCGTGACAACCACGATTTCACACAAAGTCCGGCACTTTTCAAATGCTTCTTCGGGGTCTGTCGTGTTGAACAGGGATTGAATTTCGTCTTCGTTGCAAAAAACGATGTCCACGCCGCTTTTAATCAGTTCCAAAAAGCTTTCGCGGTGGCGGTTGACGCAAAACGGATCGGACAGGGACAGTGAAACCTTGCGGTTGTGCTTGTGCGCCAGTTCGACGGCGTAAGCCAAGGCGTCTTTCGCTTCGTCGCGATCCCACAAATAGCCCTCCATGTAAACGATTTTCGTCTGGCGGATAAGCTCTTCGTCAATATCTTTGCGGGACAGTTTCGCACACGCGCCCAAATAAGTGTTCATCGTGCGCTGGGCGTCTGGGCTGACGATGACCATGCACCGCGCGGTCGGCTTTTCGTTTTCCAAGCACGGAGTCGTAAAATGAACGCCCGAGTCGGTAATGTCTTTGCGGAACACGCTGCCCAGTTTGTCGTCGGCGACTTTGCCGATGAAAGCGGGTTTGCCCCCCATGGCGGCGATTCCGACGGCGGTGTTTGCCGCCGATCCGCCCGAACATTCGACGCTGGTGTCGGGCAAATGACCGTAGAGCTGTTCAGCCCTTTGCGCGTCGATTAACGTCATCACCCCTTTGGGCATATCGTGCTTTTTCAAAAAATCGTCGTCCATGTTGGCCAGGACGTCGACGATTGCGTTTCCGATTGCGACGACATCGAAACGTGATAAAGCGTTCATGATAAAACAGAACCTCCGTTGGGGTTGATTACCCGTGCAGTATAAAGGAACTTTGTTTTCAAGCAAGACTCTGTTATAAAAAAATAAAACTTTTTTATAAAGGGGGCGGAAATGATTCACAATTTTTTGGCCGCGTTCGGTGATGTTTTTTCCAAAAAAATCAGAGGATTGCTGTTGTTGACTTTGATTTCGGCGGCGGTTGTTCTGGTGCTGCTGTTTTTAGGGTTGACGGCGCTTTTTACGCATTTTGTTTCGTTCGACAGCGCTTGGCTGAACGGCATTGTTTCCGTTTTCGGGGGAATCGGATTTTTTGTCTTGACTTTGCTGCTGTTTCCGCCGGTCGTGACTTTCGTTGCGGGATTTTTTATCGATTGGGGCGTCGACAAACTGTCGCAAGGGCGAAAACTGCGCGACGTCAGTTTGAAAGACAGTGTTAAAATGTCGGCGGTTGTCGCTTTGCAGGGCGCGGGGGCGACGGCTTTGATTGCGCCGGCAAGCATGCTGTTGAGCTGGATTCCGCTGCTGAATTTGCTGCCGATAGCTTTGTATTACTGGGTGAACGGGCGGATTTTGGCGCGCGAATATTTCTTTTCGGTCGCTTTGCGGACGAACGATTATGCGGCGGCGGAAAAACTGTTTGAACAAAAGTTGCCTTATTGGCGCAAAGCGGGTATACTTATCGCCGTTTTAATGACGGTTCCCGTCGTCAATATGATTAGTCCTTTGGTAGCGGTCGCTTTTATGCGGCGGCTGGTCGCGGAACAAGAGGAAAGACAATGAAACAGCTTGTTTTTTTATCATTATTTGCTTTAAGCGCATGCCAATCCGCGCCGACGGAACTGCCCGTTGTGGAACAGGACGCGATGATTGAACCGCAAAACGAATCGGCGGTTTCCGTTGCCAATTCGCACCGTGAAAATCCGATTTTAAAGGCGGATTACGTCGAAGCGATGCTTGGCGCGCCGACGGTCAAGCGCATGGAAAATCCGTCGCAGGTGTGGGTGTACGCGCAAAACAGCTGCGTTTTGTTCGTGTATATGAATCAGGATAACGAAGTCAAGCACATGGAAATCGGCACGCCGGATTACGGCAGCACCGAAAAAGCTTCGGCGGATTGCTTGCAGACGGCGGCGAAGCTCAGATGACGAATGGCGAATTGCAAATAATGGAGTGGGTGCAGTCCGTTTTCAGATGTTCTTTTATGGATGCCGTTATGCCCGTGATTACGGTTTTGGGCGACAACGGCTACGTCTGGCTGGGGCTGAGCTTTGCGCTGATGGCGTTCAAACGGACGCGCCAGACGGGATTTTTGATTTTCGGCGCGATTTTCATCGGCGCGATTATCTGCAACGCGACGCTGAAGCCGCTGGTTGAACGCCTGCGCCCGTGCGTCGTCCGCCCCGATTTGGCGATTTTGGCGGCGTGCGAAACGGGATTTTCGTTCCCGTCGGGTCATACGACCGCGTCCTTTGCCGCGGCGGGCGTGCTGATGCTGACGCATGCGCGGTTCGCTTGGGCGGGCATGGTGCTGGCATGCCTCATCGCTTTTTCACGGATTTATATGGGCTTCCATTTCCCGACGGATGTTCTGGGCGGCATGATTGCAGGCACCCTCGCGGCGTTTACTGCGGTTGAGAGCGCAAAGAGAATAAAGAGGGCGTGAAACTCCGATTATTCGTCGGACAAAACCCGTTTCCTGCTCGTTTCTGTTAGTCTTTGTTTTTCAACATAATTCGGAATAACGACAAGTTTTGCCAGTTCTCCGGAAAGCCCATTTTCGCATAGGTGATTTTGTTGTTCGTACGTATTTCATAACGGGAAATTAACGCGTCAATCAATATGCAAAACTTGCTTTGCGGTGCGATAACCGCTAAAAATAAAGAGATTAAATAAAATACATGAAAAAATCCGTCTTTGGAAAAAGAGTAATTGAATTTCCCCAATCGGGTCGGAATGTGGATGTTTTTCGATTTGATTTTCAACATCGCGTCCCACAGACGATTGTAATGGGCGCAAATATTTCTGATATCCGTCAAAAAGCGCATTGCAGAAGATAAAAACTGCACCGTCATTCCCAGTTGATTTGCAATGATTTTTTGATGGTCCGTTTTTAAATTTCCGTACAATTTTGAAAGCGTTCCGAACGGAATGACCATGCCGATAATCCAAAACGGCAAATCCTTTTCTTTAGGGTGGTTGGCATAGTAGGCTTTGACGATTTGCTTGTCATGGTTTGCGCCGATCCATTTTTCAATTTCGTTTACGTTGCTGTCAAAATGCTTTTTGTCGGCGAAAAGTTCTTCGTTTTTATACCAATTTGCACCGAACGCACAGGACATATGGTTCCCCAAACGGGTTGAAAAAGAAATTTCGATTTTCTCAAGCGCGTCAAAAACCAATGAACGCAATTTTGTGTCAAAACGGTAAGTTGCCGCAATCTCATTAAAGTTTATGTTTTCTGTAAAGCGTTCCTTGACATCGGTTTTATCTTGAAATTTATACCAATAACCCGACAGGCGGTAATATCCGATGTTGGTCAGACAATCAACCGCAAAACTTTCATCGGGTATGATCATGCCGCGGCTTTTTAACAAAGAAATTTGCTCGGGAATTGATTTAGGCGGTTTTGCGGACATAAAAAACTCGTTTAGATAAAAAATGACCCCTTCGATTTTCACATCATTCGGTCAAGCCGAAGCTAAGTGGAAGGGGTTCTATCACAAATAAAGATAAGCATATTTACACAAAAGTCAAGAGTTATCGTTTGGGCGGTGTTGTTATAGGCATTTTCGCGTCTTTTTTATCCAGACATTCTTGCGCTTGTAAGCCGCTTTTGATAAAATGACTCTGCGTTTGTGAAAAAGACAGGCGCAGGGCGTCAGAAACCCTTACCGACATAGTCGCCGCGAGTACGGCGACTGATAAATCATACGTCAAATCTGCCTAAAGGGCGGATTTTGGCGAATAAGGCTGTGTGCTGAATAAGCCAAGCCGTCTTTATGTTGGTACGGTTTCTGAAAATCCGCCCACCTGCAAAGGTGGGTATTTTCATATAAAGAAAGGATCTTCAGAAATGAAACAACTTGCAAGAATGTTTTTCATTTTGATTGCGTTAGTATTTATTGGCGTAAATTCAGCAAAAGCTGATACATATGTCAATGGATACTATCGCAAAAACGGAACGTATGTATCATCGCATTACCGTTCTGATGCAAATGGAACAACAAGCGATAACTGGTCGACAAGAGGAAATACAAACCCTTATACGGGTGAAGCGGGTACGAAATCTTATGACAATTATAATAACAGCGGATATAATTCGAATTATAATAACAGTTATAATTCGCAGTATCGCCAACCGTCATATAGAAATGGCGGATATTATCATTGAAATTAAAAAAGCCCTCGAAAGAGGGCTTTTTTGTGTTCGGAACCGGTTTCCTTACGCCATTTGGCTGTTGACCCATTCGGCAAGCTTGGATTTCGTCATGGCGCCGGAATGGGTGGCGACGGCTTGACCGTCTTTGAACATAATCAGGGTCGGGATGCCGCGCACGCCGAAATTCGTCGGCGTTTCGGGCGAATCGTCAATGTTCATTTTGACGACTTTCAGCTTGTCGCCCAATTCTTTGGAAACTTCTTCCAAAACGGGGCTGAGCTGGCGGCACGGCGAACACCATTCCGCGTAAAAGTCCACCAATACGGGAACGGCGGAGTTTTTGATTTCCGATTCAAATTCGTTGTCGTTGATGATTTTCATCGTTGTTTGCCCTTTCGTTGTTTGATGCGATAGTTATAAGTGCCTTTTCCCCGCGGGTCAATAGTCCGATACGTCATTCAACCAACGATGTGATGTCCGCGACTTTCGCCGCTTCCGTCCACAGCAGGAAACAGCGGATTTTCTTTGCGGGATAAATCCGCGCCAAAACCGATTTGTACGCCCGCATTTGTTCGACATACTGCGCGGGCGTTTTTTCGATGCCGTCGGGAATCGCGCGGTTGCTTTTGTAATCGACAATCAAGACTTCCGTTTCCGACACCGCCAGCCGGTCGATTTGCCCGCTGACGACGCGGTCGCCGACAACGCCCGACACGGGGACTTCCGCCAAGGCGTTCGGCGTGAACAGCGGAAAAAATTCGGGGTTTGCCAGCACGCTTAACACTTTTTCGACGGCGGCTTCCCCGTCCTCCATCGGGTTGAGGGACAGGAACTTTTCAGCCGCCGTTTTGCGTTTTTCGGGCGGATAGGACGGCAGGATTTCCAGCAGTTTGTGAATGAAAGTCCCGCGTTTTCGCGCCTGCAGCCTGTTTTCGGATAACGGCGAAGCGTAAACGGTTTCCTCGCCCTCGGGTTTCGAGGGGACAAGCGGTTTCGGCGGCGTCGGTTCGGCGGGCGGCGTGGTTTTGTATGCCCAGTTCGGCAAAGGCGCGGCTGTTTTTGTCTCTTTCGCCGTTTCGGCGGTTTGCGCGGCTTCGGCGGGAACGAACAGCGTTTTCGAGGGCAGGGAGTCGGCGATTAAGTCGTACCAGTTGTTTTCCGGCGTTTTTTTGTTGTCCCAGCCCGTGACGTACAGTCTGTCCGCCGCGCGGGTCAAAGCGACGTACAGCAATCGGCGGTATTCGCGCGCATCGGCGGCTTTCAGTTTTTCGATTTCGGCGGCGGCTTCGGCGTTGCGCAGGTCGGCTTTGGGAATCCAGACGGGCGCGCCGTTTTCCAGCCACACCGTTTTCGGGGCGAAGAATTTCTTTTGCCGCGTGTCGGGCAGGAAAACAATCGGGGCTTCCAACCCTTTGGACGCGTGAACGGTCATAATCCGCACGGCGTCCAAAGTCTGTTCTGGGTCGCGTTTGATTTCAACGTCGTTCGCGCGCAAATCCCGCAAAAACAGCTGCAGGGACGGCGTATTCGCGCGGTCGTAATCCAGCGCCAGATTCATAAACTCCTCCAGCGCGTCAAGGGCTTGCACGCCCAAGCGGCGGACGAACGCCTTTTGCCTGCCCAGCCGCCCCAGAACATGGGCGTAAAGCTCGAACGGGCGCATGGTGTCCACGCGGTTCAACAGGTCGGACAAAAACGCGTACGCTTTGCCAAGCGGCGTTTCGGGCTTGTCCGCATAAGCTTTCAGCCGGTCGAACAGGGATTGCCTGCCGCGCCCGTACGCCAAAACGAACAGGTCGTTTTCCGACACGCCGTCCAAATCGGGCAAAGCGCGGTCGGATTCGGGCAAATCGTCAGGGGATATGCCGCACAAAGGCGACCGCAAAACCGTCGCCAGAGCCAAATCGTCCTGCGGCATCAGCAGAAAATCGCCCAAGACCATTAAATCCTTGACCGCGATGTGGGACGTGATTTTCAGCCTGTCCGCGCCCGAAACGGGAACGTTGCGCGATTTCAGTTCGCGCGTCAGGCAATCAATAAAGCTGTTTCTGCGCCGCACCAAAACCAGAATGTCGCCCGCCGTTATCGGCTTGCCCGACGGCAGGCGTTCTTTGTTTTGAATCATATCGGCGATTTTGGCGGCGATTTTTGCCGCCGTGCGCGCCATGGGGGACGATTCCGTTTTGCGGGTTTCGACGGGTTTGGTGTAAACGGCTTGCGCGTCGCCCTGTTCGGGCTGTTCGACGTCCCAGATTTCGACCAGACCGCCCGCTTTTTTACGCCAAGCGATATGCGTCGCGTCGTCGTTTCCGTCAACCACGCCGTCGGCGGCAAGGGGATTTTGCAAAACGTCGTTGACGGCTTCGATAACGGCGGGCGACGAACGGAAAGAAATTGTCATCGGCACGTCGTTCCAAAGCTGTTCGGCGTTCAGCACTTTATCCTTGAAAAAGCGGTGCATTTTTTCGAATTCTTCGGGAACCGCGCCTTGAAAGCTGAAAATCGACTGCTTTTGATCGCCCACGGCGAACAAAGTGCGGTGCGCTTTGTTTGCGGTTTCGCCCGCGAAAAACTCGTCCGCCAAAGCTTTGACGATGCGCCATTGAAGCGGGCTGGTGTCCTGCGCTTCGTCGATTAAAATGTGGTCGATTCCGCCGTCCAGCTTGAACAGAACCCACGCCGCCGCGCCCGATTTTTCCAACAGGTCAAGCGCGGCCGCAATCAAATCGTCATAGTCCAAAACGGCGCGCGCGGCTTTCAAATCGGCGTATTTTTGCGTGATTGCCGCGCCGATTTGCAGCAAAGCCAAAGAAACCCGCATCGACGCGACCGAGCGCAGACGCTGTTTCAGCTTTGCCGCCCGCAAAGCTTCTGTTTGAAGCATCGGGTCGGCCGCCGCCGTGTCTTTGTGCGCCAAAGCTTTGCGCGGTTCACCCGTTTTGGTCAAAAACACGTTCAGATAGGTGTCCAAAACCGCGCGTCCGATAACGAAATCGGCGATGATTGCCGCGTTTTTGATGTCGGTCGCGCCTTTGCCGCGTCCCAGAATCAAGGCGGCTTGGCGCAAGTCGGCTTCGCGCGTTTCGCTTAAAGTGCAAAAGTCGGCGATAAGGCTGTCTTCGGTCGCGTTTTCGGGCAAATCGAAAGCTTGTTCATAGGCAAGCCGTGCGGATGCCGCCGTCGGATGCGTTTCGGCAAAGGCGCGCAGACGGGGCAGGCGGACGGCAAGCTCTTTCATCGAATCCAGAAATCCCTGTTCGTTCGTCGTCAGCGTAACGGTTTGCAATACATCGGCGAAATCGGGATTGCTCAAAACGCTTTCCTGCGCGTCGGCAATCAGCTTTGCGGCGCTTGGTTCGTCCAAAACGTCGAATTGCGGGGAAACGCCCGCCTCCAGCGGGAAACGCTTCAATAGGGATTGACAAAACGAGTGAAGCGTCAGAATCTTCAAGCCCCCCGCCGTGTCCAGCAATTCGGCGAACAGGCGGCGCGCGGTTTCTTTTTTGGCGGCATTGGCGCCCAAAGCGGTCAGTTCTTTGTCCAAATCGGCGTCGCTTGCCGTTGCCCATTTCGCCAGACGCGCGGCGATGCGGTTGTACATTTCCGCCGCCGCCGTGCGCGTAAAGGTCAGACACAAAATCCGTTCGGGCTTCGCGCCCGCCAGCAGCAAGTTCAAAACGCGGTCGGACAGCACTTTCGTTTTGCCCGAACCCGCCGAAGCCGCCACCCACGCCGACGCGGTCGGGTCGGACGCTTTGCGCTGGATTTCGTTCGGGTCAATCGTCGCCGTCATCGTCGTTCTCCGTTTCTTCGCGGGTCGCCCATTCGTCAAACCGCGCCAAGTGGTCGTAGTCGTTGTACTTTTGCGAAACGCTGGTGTCGGGCGTCGGCAAATAGGGCGTTTCGGGATTGTCGAACGCTTCTATCGCCGCGGTCAGCCGTTCCAAAGCCGCGGCGGTCAGTTCGTCCGCGTCGGCGGAGATTTTAAGGGTTTTTCCGCCGTCGCTTTCCCCGCGCAAACGCCAGTATTCCAATGTCTTGACTTCGCCCTGCGGCAGGTTTGCAAAGCCATGGCGTCGGATGATTTCGGCTTCCAAAGGCAGCTGGGGCGAATAGCCTGCCAAAACGGATTTTTCCGTCGGCAAAGTTCCCGTTTTATAGTCGATAATCGAAATCGAGCCGTCTTTCAGCACGTCGATTCTGTCCGCGCGTCCCGTCAGGGTGAAATCCCCGCCTTTCATCGGCAGGACGGCTTGCCCCGTTTGTTCGGGGTAAATGCGGCGGATTGAGGCAATGCGTTCGCGCTGTCGGGCAAGAAACCATTTCAGCGCTTCGAACACGCGCGGCTTCCAAAACGCGGCGGCGGTGATTGAAAAGTTCAATTCGGCAATCGCCTGTTCGCCGATTTCAAACAGCTCGGATTCGGCGTTCGGCGGAATCGAATCGGGATATTTCGTGCAGAACAGTTCGACCGCTTTGTGCAAAGCCGACCCGAAATCCGCGGCGTTCAGCTGCAAATCGATATCGTCCAGCGGCTTTAAGCCCAAGATATGGCGCGCGTAAATCGAATACGGGTCGCGGAACAGCGTTTCGATTTGCGTGACCGACAAAGTGCGCGGGCGCGCCGCAACGGGCGGGCAGGGGCGCGGCGGCTGAAAGGCGACGGTTTCGTTCGGCGTGTCCAGCTGTTTGCTCCACGCCTGCTTTGTTCCCCTTTCCCACTTCAAGCCCGACGCGTTCAGCACGGCGTCCAGCCGCATCAGCCAGCGCGACGGCACGGTCGGCGTTCCGCCGCTTTTCAGCGAACGGGTCAAGAGGACTTTCGGCGCGCAGAACGCCTGACAGAAATCATGCGCGGACAGCGCAATCTTGCGTTCGGGCATTGGCATCGCGCATTCGGCGCGCATGGGACGGCTGAGCCACGGGTCGGCTTCAATCGTTTTCGGCCACGTTCCTTCGTTCAGCCCGCCCAAAATCAGCACGTCGGGGCGAATTAGGCGCGCCTCCATCGTTCCCAGAATATCCAGCCGCGGGTGCATGCCGAATTTCGGACGCACCAAAGCCCCGCCCGCCAGCAAAGTAAACATCGCCAGATAATCCGCTGGCGGCATGTCGTCGGCAAGGTCCGCGTTTTCCTGCAAATCGGCAATCAAGTTCAGCGCGGCTTCGCCCGCGTCGCCGACCCAAAGCCTGTCCGCGCCGCTGCGGTCGTCCGACTGCGCCAGTGCTTCGGCGGCTTTCAAATGCGCGGTCAGATATTGCGTGAACGGGTGCGGTTCTTTGCTTTGCATCAGCGCCGTAAAATCGCTCAAACAATCGGCAATCGTCTGCACGAACGCCGCATCCGCCGCCGATTTCAGCAGTCCGTCGAACCCGTCGCCGGGGCGTTTCCCGCGCAAAGCGGTCAATTCCAAAGCGCGCACCCGCGGGCGGAAGCTGCCGTATTTCATGCCGCCCGCCGCCAAAGGATGCTTCAGACACGCCAGCAAATCGAACGGCGCGGCGTTGCTAAGTCCGACTTGCCCGACCAGATTCAGAAAAATCCCCAGCGGCGTCAAGGACAGCGGCACGCCCGCCGAATCGTCCATGGACACGCCCCAGCGGTTCATTTCGGCAACGACTCTGCGCGCCAAAGAACGGTCTGGCGTAATCAAAGCCGCCGTTTTTTCGGGCGTTTCCAACGTTTCGCGCAATGCTAAAGCAATAACCAGAGCTTCTTCTTGCGGGGTGGCGCAGTCGATGCGTTCAATGCCCGCCAAAGCGTCCGCCGCAAACGGCTTCGCGCTTTGCCATTTGTCGGTTGTCGCGGCGGGGCGCATGGCTTCGCAAATCAGACGCAGGCGTTCGGAATCGGGGGCTTTTTGCCCGTATTCCTTGACATCGGCGCGCGTGATGTTCATGCGTTCCAACAGCCGTTTCAAGTGGTATTGCGGGTGTGACGGTTCAACGGCGGCGAAAGTTTCTTCGTCTGAAATCAAATCCAGCCCCGGCAGAATCACCGTGCCGTTCGGCAGGGAGGCTATCGCGTCCAGCAGCATCGCCGTCGCGGGCTGAGAGCCCGTCGAACCAGCCGCTATAATCGGGTGGGGCGGCGGATTGCCGCGCCAGTAATCCGCTTGGGCTTTGAACAGGCGGACTTGGCGGTCGGCGGCGTCGATAACGCCTTCTTCCTTTAAAATTTCGGGCCACATCGCCGTGATGATTTCCAGAAACTTCAGCGTTTCCTGCCAATGCGCGGCGAACGTGTCGGGGACAAGGTTTCGCAGCAGCGACAAATCCGTCTGCTCAATCGTGCTTTCGTCCAGAAAAGCCGCCAGAGCGTCCGCCAGCTGCAAAGCTTTTTCAGCCGAAAGGTCGTCGGGCTGTTTTTGCTTGACCAGTTTTGCCAGCAGCAAACGGCGGCGCAGGGGCGAAATCGCGGGGGGAATGTCCTCCGCGCCCGCAACGCTTAAAGACGTAACGGTTTCGTTGCTGTCCAGTGATCCGAACGGAATCATTTTCGGCAGCAGCAGGGGCGTTCCCGCGCTTTGCCGCAAAAACGCGTCGCGCATTGTTTTGCACGCGCGGCGGGTGGGCAGAAACAGCGTGATTTGCGCCAGTTCTTCAGGACTGTTCGTTTTCATCAATTCGGCGGCAAGCGTGTCCGAAAAACAAAGCGTCGGGGAAATGGTGAAAACGTTTTTCGTCATGTTATTTCAAAGCCTTTTCAGCGATTTTTAATGCTTCTGGCGTGCCGACGTGATACCAGTCGCCGTCCAGAACAACGGCGGCGAGTTTGCCCGCTTTTTCCGCTTTGTCATACAAAACGTTCAGCGAAAATTTGCCGTCGGGGGTGTTGTCGAACAGGCTTTTTTTCAAAATCTGCGCGCCCGCGAAAACGTACGGAGCGGTCGTGCCCGCGGCTTTGCGGTGCGGTTTGCCCTGTCCGTCCAGCAAATAATCGCCCGTGCCGTCGTGACCGAAAACATGCGTCATCGGCACCAATAACAGCAAAGCGTCCGTTGTGTCGGGCTTCCACGCCTGTTCCAAAGCCTGCAAGGCGGGCGTGCCGTTTTCCGTCCACGCGGGGTCGGCGTTTAAAACAAAAAACGCGTCGTCTTTCAGCAACGGCAGGGCTTTTTTGACGCCGCCGCCCGTTTCAAGGGCGGATTCTTCGTCCGAATAAACGAAATTCAAATCCGAACGTTTGGCAAAATTCGCTTTGATTTTGCCGCCCAGATAGCACACGTTGACCACGCAGTCGCGAATTCCGTGCGCCGCGATTTTGTCCGCGATGCGGTCGATGAGCGTTCTGCCGTTGACGGCAATCAGCGGTTTGGGCAAAGCGTCGGTCAGTTCGCGCATGCGCGTGCCGCGTCCCGCCGCCAAAATCATGGCTTTGTTTATTTTTGCAGACATTGGGGGATTCCTCGGAATTCGGCGGGAACGTTCTTGTCAAACCACAGGCGCAGTTTCGCCAAAGCGGGATGCTCCAAAGCGCGCTCCAGCAACCGCCACAGACGCGGCAGGTGCTGTAAATAAACGGGCTTGCCGTCGCGCACGCACAGACGCACGAAAATTCCCAGCACTTTGGCGTGCCGTTGTGCCGCCAAAATCGCCCAAGAGGTCAAAAATTCCTCTTTATCCGGCAGTTTGTCCGCCATGGCGGCGATGTAGCGGTCTTGCATTTCTTTGAACAAATCGGGACGAATGTCGCGCCGCGCGTCTTCCAGCAAGGACATGATGTCATAGGTGACCGCGCCCGCCAAAGCGTCTTGGAAATCCAGCAGGCCGCAGGCTTGCAGTCCCGTTTTGCCGTCCAGAATCATCAGATTGTCGACGTGGTAGTCGCGCAAAACAATGGTTTTCGGCATTTTTTGAACCAAGGGGAAGACTTCCTGCCATAACAGCGCGTATTCGTCGGCGGCGGTTTTATCGGTTTCGTGTCCGAACGCCGCGGGCATGAACCAGTCGGGAAACAGCATCGCTTCGCGCAGCAAAGCGTCGTCGTCGTAGGGCGGCAATCCTTCGGGAACGGCCGTTTCTTCGTCCAATTTGTGCAAATCAATCAGCAAATCGGTCGCCAGAGTGTACAACGCGCGTTCGTCTTCGCCTTTTTTCAGCAATCGGGTATAAGTCGCGTCGCCGAAATCCTCCAACAGGACAAAACCGTTTTCCTCGTCTGCGGCGTAAACGTGCGGCGCGCTGTAGCCCAGCTTTTCCAGGTGGCGTGCGACTTTCAAAAACGGACGGACGTTTTCCATCGGGGGCGGCGCGTCCATCAAAACGCGGCTTTCGTCCAAACGGGTCAGCCGGTCGTAATGGCGGAAAGACGCGTCCGCCGCCAGCAAACGGCGATTGCCGTCGTCCCAGCCGTTTTGCTTTAAAAAGCCGTTTAACAATTCCAATCTGTCCGCCATTATAAATTCTCCACTCTTTTATTCCATCCGTCGCCGTGCGGGATTAAAGCGACGCGGCGCGTGTCGGGCGCATCGTCCGACGTGATTCGGATTTCCAGTCTGTTGCGCGGGAAAAGCCGTTCCGCCCGTTCCGGCCATTCAATCAAGGATATGCCGTCGCTCAGCGCTTCCTCGAACCCCAGTTCATACACTTCGTCGGGCTGTTTCAGACGGTATAAATCAAAGTGCCAAACCGTTCCTTTGTCCGTGTCGTACAGCTGAACCAAAGTAAACGTGGGACTGGGGACGTCCTCGTCGGGCGAAGTCAAAGCCTGTACGAACGCGCGGGAAAACACGGTTTTTCCCATGCCCAAATCGCCGTACAGCAAAATCACGTCGCGCGGCTTTGCCAAAGCCGCCAGTTTGCGGGCAAGGGATTCCATTCCCGCTTGATTTACGATGGTTTCAATCATTACAGGTTGTCAAAAATGGATTTGCGTTTTTTTGTCGGAAGCGAAACTTTGGGGACTTGGATTTTGGAAGCGCGCTCTTGAATCTGCCGCTGTTGAGCCTGCCATTCCCACGGGGTTTGGAATTGTCCTTCCCACAATCCCGCTTTGTTTTGCCGCGCTTTTTGTTCATAGGGGACATAAATCGGCGTGATGTTCGGCAAAGCAATGGCCCAACCGGCTTCAACCATGACGGCTCCCAAATCGAACGATGAAACCGAACAGGCCGCCATCAGTTCGCCTTGGTTGTTTTGGTTCATGATTTTGCACGATACGGAATCGGAACCGATGATTTCCTGCAGCCTGCGCGCGGAAACATAGCCGCAGTCATAGGCGCGGTTGTGCGCGTCCGTGCAGCTTTGTCCCGCAACGGGGGCGGCGATGCCGTACAGTCGAACCGGCATGCCGTTGACGACGAATCTGTCGCCCGCCAGAATTTTTGAAACGTTTCCCTGCAAAACGGGCTGAGCCGCCTGTTGCGGCATGCCCGTTTGCGGATTGACGGGTTGGGACGGCAAAGCGGGCTGGGCTTCCTCCGCGGTTTTGCCTTTGTTTGTGAAAAGAGCCGTTACGTTTTCAACCATATTGCTGCCCGAAACCAGCAAAACCATGCCGCCTATCAGCGCGGCAACCAGTCCCAGCGTTGCAAAACACCCCAGAAATTTCCACAAATTGCGGGTGAACAGAAACAAAACGATGACGCAAACAACGATGATTGCTCCGCCGACCAGCAAATCCGCCGGATTGGGGCTTTGAAATTTCAAACTGCCGATATAAGATCCGACCATCGCCAAAAAAAACAGGCCGGCGCGAAATAAGAATTGCATAACGGGATTCCCTTGCAAGGAAAATAAAAAACTCTTTGCTCATTAAAGAAAAAGCCGCGGCTAAAGTCAATAACCGCGGCTTGTTTTTTTGGAAAAAGTTTCAACGGGTGTATTCGTCGCGCTTGCGAACCGTTCTGACCATGTTCGTCCGTTTTGCGGATTGTTCGCGTTCGCGGCGAACCTGCGCCAAATCGCGGCGTTTGATTTGCTTTCTGTCCAACCCGCGCAGTTCGCGCAGCCGCTTGGCGGTCAATTTCTTTCCGCCCAGTTCTTTTTCGGCGATGCGGGCGCGTTCCTTGTCGCGGGCGCGTTCCAGTCTTTTGCGGTTGAAACGGTTTTTGCGTTCGCTGGGCAGCAGGCTCAGCCGCCCTTTGCGTTTGCGGCGTCTGCGGACTCCGTCCAACCCGCGGACATCCTTTTTCTTGACATCCATGGGTTTTGTTCTGCCGACCATTTCGGGGGAATACTGCGCTTTGCGCAATTCTTCGCGCGACAAAGCCCCGTCCATGCCCAGTTTGTGTTCTTGGCGCAGCATGGCGTCGCGCACGCCCAATCCTTCGCGGATTTGGCGGGAACGTTCGGAACGCACCTGTTCGTTTTTGTTTTCCCGACCTTGTTCGGCGGCGTTTGTTTTTTCGGCGTAAAGCTTGTCTTCCGCCTGTTTTGCGGCATGCGCGCTTTTATACAGAATGTTGTCGTTTCGCACCGTGTTTGAAAAGGCGTGCTTGTCCTCCTGCCGTTTCATGGCGCGCTGAGACCAGACAAGATCGCTGTTTTCCGTCAAAAGGATGCGCTTTTTTTTGTTTTCCTGCATTTGTTTTCGTCCGAAAGATACATAGGGAAAGAATCACATTTCGATTTCAGTATACATAAAACCGTTCCGGATGTGAAGTTTTTTCGACAAAAAGTTCTGAAAAAATAAGTTGTTTGTTTTCAATATGTTATTTGACGGGCAGCTTGATGTCGATAATCATCAGGCTGTCTTTGGCGGCGGCTTGCGCTTTTCCGCCGTGCATTTCAATCAGATTTTTTGCGAACAGCGTTTCAAAACGTTCGTCAAAGGCGTTTTGCGGCATCGATTCTTTCGGAGTGCAGGCGATTGAAAAAGCCAGAACTTTGCGCCGCTGTTCTATTTTGACGGACAGGGTCAGCACGCTTTGTTCGCGGGCGACGGACACGGCAAAGCTTAAAAACGCGAACAGCGCCTGTTTCAGCCGCCTTTTATCCGCTACGATTCGCGGCAGTTCGGGCAACGGATTCAACTGCAGAGAAACGGCGGCTTTCCGCGCCTGTTCGACGGACGATTTTATCAGCTCCATCAGAATGACCGCAAAGTCGATGCAGTCCAGTTCTAACACGGCGGATCCGCTTTCAATCAGAGCCAAATCCAGCGTTTGATCCAGCAGAAAACGGGCGTCGGCCGCATCCGCCGCCAGAATTTCACCGCGCATGCGGTTTAAAAAAGTTTCGCGCAAACGGTCGGTTTGGGCGGCGGCCTGCTTGAACCGCGCCAGCATTTTGTCCTTTTCCGCAGCGGCCGCGGCGCTTTTTTCTTCGTTTGTCGCGTCGGCGTAAGAAACGAACACGCCCCCGCCGGGAACGCTGTATGCGGAAAATTCCAGCACTTTGCCGTCGGGGCGCAGAATCTGAAACACTTCGCCCGAATGAGCCGTGATGACGCCCGTCAGCTGTTCTTTCAGCGCGTCGCGATTCTGATCCGTTTCAAAAAAGGCCATTTGCTTTTCAATGACTTCGGGCAGGGTCAGCGCCCCCGTTTCCTGCAAATTCCAAAGCGATTTGTAGGAATCGTTCGCCGCTTTCAGCCGGCCGTCCCGCCCGAACAGCAAAACGGCTTCGCGCAAGTGGTTGAAGACCGTTTCCTGCGTTTCGTTCAAAACGGTAACGGAACGTTCCATGGTCAGATGCCCCGTTACGTCTTCGTAGGTCATCAATAAACCGCCCTGCGGGTGGGGAATGATGATGCGGCACAGCGTCAATCCCGACGGCAGGTGAATGTTTTCCGCCGTTTCGGACACCAAAGAGGAAAAATTTTTCAATTCGCGGTTTTTGTACGCCGCAAAATCGCGGTTTTCGGGCAAACGCCTTTTGTCGCGCAGCATATCCAAAAAATGCGAATACGTCGGCGCGCCGTCCAGCCATTCTTCTTCCAAATCCCACAGATTCAAAAAGGATGTGTTGTAAAACCTCAGCCGCGTATCGGCGTCGAAAACGGCAATGGCGGTTTTCAAATGTTCCAGCACGCTGTTGTGTGCGGCAATGTTCGCGTCCAGACTGTCCTGCAGTTCCCGTTCCGCCGTGATGTCGCGGACAAAGCCCAGCGTCCGCCGGTCGCTTAAGGGGATTTCGGACGCTTCGACGCGGCGGCGTTTCCCGTTCATAACAACGAATTCGCGGGCTTTGCGTTCTTTTCCCGCGGCGCGGGCGGACGCCGCCAGCACGCGCGCGTCGCGCGGGGATTTTTCATAAACCAGTTCGGTTCCTTGGGCGACGGCTTCCGCGGCGGAAGCATGCACCGCTTCCGCATAGGAAGTGTTGCAGGCGCGAATGCGTAAATCCGATCCGCGCAGCCAAACGGGAAACGGCAGGGCGTTAAACGCTTCGGACAGGATGCTTTGGTGATTTTGCAGATCTTTTTCGCGAACGGACAAATCCGCGATTTGCCTTTGGATGTCGGTGATGTCGCGAAACCACAAGATATCCAGCAATCCCGTCTGTTTTTCGGTCAGCTGCCGTTTTCCGGCGGCCAAAAAAGAACGGACTCCGTCCGTCAGTTCCAGCGTGAACGGCCGGTTGTCGGATCGCATTTCGGTCAAAGATTCGGCCAGTTTTTCCGCGCTGTCGGGCGTCAGCTTTTCCAATACGGCTTCAAAAGGGGCGTTTTTGCCGTCCGCCAAGTTCAGCATAACCGCCAAACGGCGCGAACAAACCGCGCTTTGCAAAAAACCGATGGCGTTGTAACGCCATAAATAAAAGCCGTCGGATTGTGTTTCCAGCGCTTCGCGCGCGACAAGCGCGTCGCCTTTGCCGGTTTCCGCCGTCCGTTTGGCTTTGAACGCGGCGGCGGCCGCGCAAACCAGCAAAACGAAAGCCAGCAGACACAGCACCGCCAGCGTTTTCGGATACGAAAACGCGAACAGAAATATTTTAGCCAAAAACAAATCCATCGCTTTCATACTCAGAAGATAAACCGCCCGAACGAAAACAGCAAAACAAAAATTCATCTTGAGGCGGGCTTTTGTTTGAATTAAAGTGCTTGCTAAAATCTGAAATGCTTCCTATATTAACGGTAGCGCTAAAACTTTAAATTGTATAAAAGGAACAGGCTATGGCAGAAAACAAAAGAGCATATCGCGGCCGCGGCGCTTCCCGCGGCAGAACGGCTGACGGAGCCCCCAACCCGATTGACGTCCATGTCGGCGCGCGCGTCAAAATGCGCCGCACGCTGCTGGGCATGAGTCAAGAAAAACTGGGCGAAGCCATCGGGCTGACTTTTCAGCAGGTTCAAAAATACGAACGCGGACTGAACCGTATCGGCGCCAGCCGTTTGTTCGACATCAGCAAAGTGCTGGAAGTGCCCATCGGCTATTTCTTCGATCAGATGGACGAACAGGTCGCCGAACGTTCGCCCCGCATGTTGGCGGGCAACACCGCTTTGGCGGAAGAATCGATTCCGTTCCCTTACGATCCGATGAACAAGCGTGAAACGCTGGATCTGGTGCGTGCCTATTATTCCATCACCGACCGCCGCGCCGCGCGCAGAGTGTTTGAATTGATGCGCTCTTTGGCGCACTTCGGTTCGGATGAAGAGGAAGAAGAAGTTTCGTACGACGAAGAATAAAAACCGTTTTCAAAACGTCCGCGTTGCTTTATAAACAAGGCGGGCGTTTTTTTATGCCCGCTTCATATTTTTTTGGACATGAGGAGTACATTGATGAGGAAAAATTACCTGTTTACCAGCGAATCCGTATCCGAAGGCCACCCCGACAAGGTGTGCGACAGCATTTCGGACACGCTGCTTGATTTGTTTCTGACGCACGATCCGCAGGCGCGTTCCGCCGTCGAAACCATGGCGACGACCGATCGCGTCATCATTTGCGGCGAAGCCCGTTTGCCCGAAACCGTCGACAAACGCATGATGGAGGACGCCATTCGCAAATGCATCAAAGACATCGGCTATGAACAAAAGGGTTTCGACTGGCAGACCGTTGAAATTCAAAACTATCTGCACAAACAGTCGTCCGACATCGCGCGCGGCGTCGACGAAGCCGAAAACAAGGAAGAAGGCGCGGGCGACCAAGGCATTATTTTCGGCTATGCAACCAACGAACTGGCGAACACGGAATATTCCCCCGCGACTTTATACCTGTCGCACGGCATTTTAAAAGAACTGGCGCGCCTGCGTCATTCGGGCGAAATCAAATGGCTGCGCCCCGATGCGAAAAGTCAAGTCACTTTGAACTACGAAAACGGAATTCCCGTCGGCGTTGATTCGATTGTCGTTTCGACCCAGCATACCGAAGATGTTTCGTACGAAGAAATTCGCGAAACCGTGCGTTCCGTGGTTCATAAACTTCTGCCGAACGGCTGGACGGTCGACGACAAAAAATTCTACGTCAATCCGACGGGACGCTTTGTAACGGGAGGGCCTGACGGCGACACGGGATTGACGGGGCGCAAAATCATCGTCGATTCCTACGGCGGCGCGGTGGCGCACGGCGGCGGCGCTTTTTCGGGCAAAGATCCGACGAAAGTCGACCGTTCGGCGGCGTATGCGACGCGCTATCTGGCGAAAAACATTGTGGCGGCGGGATTGGCCGAAAAAGCGATGATTCAGGTCGCTTACGCCATTGGCGTGGCAAAGCCGCTGGCGGTGTATCTGGAAACGTACGGCACCAGCAAAGTGGACGAGGAAAAACTGGAAAAGCTGCTGCCCGAAGTCATGGATTTAAGCCCGCGCGGCATCCGCACGCATTTGAAGCTGAACCGCCCGATTTACCTGCCGACTTCGCGTTACGGCCATTTCGGCCGCACCCCCGACGTCGAGGGGGCTTTCCCGTGGGAAAAGACAGACTTGGCGGACATTCTGCGCCGTGAATTTTAAGAGGTGACTTATGACGGAAACAGGGTTTAAGGAACATCGTTTTTACGGCCGCCGCAAAGGCAAGAAGTTAAAAGAATCCCGCGTTGTTCTGCTTGATTCTTTTTTGCCGAAGGTGCGGCTGCGCGCGTTTGAAGACGGCGAAAAAGCCGACCCGAAAACGCTGTTTCCGTTTCCCGTCGCCCACGCGTGGCTGGAGGTCGGATTCGGCGGCGGCGAACATCTTGCCGAGCAGTCGCGCCGCCATCTCGACACGGGCTTTATCGGGGCGGAAGTGTTTTTGAACGGCATTACGTCCTTGCTGACGCATTTGACGGGCAAGGAACGCAGCGGCGACGTGGACGAAAACGTCGGACTGGCGGACGGCCGCGTCGATAACGTGCGCGTGTACGACGACGATGTGCGCGATTTGTTCGACCATTTCATGGACGGCGGTTTTCAGCGCATTTACGTTCTGTTTCCCGATCCGTGGCCGAAGCGCAAACACCGCGACCGCCGCTTCATCGGTCCCAAGAATCTGCCGGTATTGGCGCGCTTGCTGGAAAAAGGCGGTGAATTGAGAATCGCCAGCGACGACATGACGTATATCCGCTGGGCTTTGCAGCATTTGATGGATTCGCCCGATTTTGAATGGACGGCCGAATGTGCCGACGATTGGCGCAAACCGCCTGCGGACTGGGTGAACACGCGCTATGAATTAAAGGCGTTGGACAAAGGCAAAAAGCCCGTGTATCTGATTTTCAGAAGGAAATAAATGCGCGTTAAAGTCAAATCGAACGCGCAAGAACGCGAGTTTGTCATTTTCGGTCCTTTCACGGCAAAGGACGAGGATGCTTTTTTCGATGTTTTTCTGCAGGTGCGCCGTCAATCCGAACCGCAAATGGTGTTTAATCTGGCGCAATGTCCGCGCATGGACACGGCGGCGATGGGCATGCTGCTGCTGGCGTGCCAAGAGGCGGCAAAACGCGATTTGTCCCGAATCATCCGCGGCGCGTCCGATTCGCTGACGAAACAAATGAAGGCGTGCGGATTGGAAAAATTTTATTTTTTCCAACAAAGGGCTTGAATCCGGCGGGAAAGTCTGGTATCCGTATTGACAATACATTCTTGTAGTTTTTATGAGAGTGGGCTCAAAGAGCCCGCTTTTTTTGTACGAAAAGGGAAACAGCCGATGGCTTTATACGAAACGTTGAACGATTTGATTACGCCCGTGTGCGATGAACTGGGCTATGATGTCGTGCGTGTGCTGTTGTCGGGCGGCGAACGGCGCAAAAGCTTGCAAATCATGATTGAACGCAAAGACAGAACGCCTTTGACCGTTGACGACTGCGCGACCGTCAGCCGCGCGCTGTCCCCCGTGTTGGATGAAAAAGACCCGATTGAAAGCAATTACACTTTGGAAGTCAGCTCCCCCGGAATTGACAGGCCTTTGGTGAAATTGGACGACTACAATCGGTTCAAAGGGTTTGAAGCCAAAGTCGAATCGTCCGCGCCGGTTAACGGGCGCAAGCGTTTCCAGGGCAAATTGCTGGGAACCGAGGGCGAAAACGTTCTGGTCGAATTCGACGGCGCGCCCGTGTCCATTCCGTTCGCCGATGTCGCCAAAGCCAAATTGGTGCTGACGGACGAATTGATTGCGGCCAGCGAAGCTTCGCAGACTAATGAGGATAACTGAGGAAAAACCAATGGAAAATACGGCAGCTTTACCGCGTCCCGAACTGTTGCAGGTCGCCGATGCGGTCGCCCGCGACAAGGGCATTGAAAAAGACGAAGTCTTAACGGCTATGGAATTGGCGATTCAGAAAGCGGGTCGCTCGAAATACGGCGCGGAACACGACATTCGCGCGCAAATCGACCGCAAGACGGGTGAAATCCGTCTGTACCGCTTTATCGAAGTTGTTGCGGACGATGCCGAAATCGAAAACGAAGCGGCTCAAATCCGTGTCAGCGAAGCCAAGAAAAAAGACGCCAAACTCAACGTCGGCGATTTCATTGTCGACCAGCTGCCTTCCATTGACTTCGGCCGCATCGCGGCGCAGACGGCAAAGCAGGTCATCGGTCAGAAAATCCGCGACGCCGAACGTATTCGCCAGTACAACGAATATAAAGACCGCGTCGGCGAAATCATCAACGGCATTGTCAAACGCGTCGAATCGGGCAGCGTGATTGTCGATATCGGCCGCGCCGAGGCCGTTTTGCGCTGGGACGAAATGATTCGCCGCGAAACGTTCCGCACGGGCGACCGCATCCGCGCCTATATCATGGACGTGCGTTTGGAAGCCCGCGGACCTCAGATTTTCCTGTCCCGCACGCATCCGCAGTTCTTGGCGAAACTGTTCGCGCAGGAAGTTCCCGAAATTTATGACGGCGTGATTGAAATCAAGGCCGTTGCCCGCGACCCCGGTTCGCGCGCGAAAATGGCTGTGACAGCGACCGATTCGTCGATTGACCCCGTCGGCGCTTGCGTCGGCATGCGCGGCGTGCGCGTCCAAGCCGTTGTCAACGAATTGCAGGGTGAAAAAATCGACATCATCCAGTGGTCGCCCGATCCCGCGACTTTTATCGTGAACGCTTTGGCGCCCGCCGAAGTCGTCAAGGTCGTTTTGGACGAAGAAGACCACCGTATGGAAGTCGTCGTTCCCGACGATCAGAAATCGCTGGCTATCGGCGGCCGCGGACAAAACGTCCGTCTGGCGTCGCAGCTGACGGGTTGGTATGTCGACATTCTGACCGAAGCCGAAGAATCCGAACGCCGCCAGAGCGAAGTCAAAGTCCGCACGCAGGCGTTCATTGACGCTTTGGACGTTGACGATGTTATCGCGCATTTGCTGGTTGCCGAAGGATTCAGCTCGGTTGACGAAATCGCTGCCGTTCCGATGGAAGAAATCGCCGCCATCGAAGGGTTTGACGAAGATTTGGCGACCGAACTGCAGAACCGCGCCAAGGCTTACATTGAAAAACGCAACGCCGAATTTGCCGTTCGCAGCAAAGAACTGGGCGTTGACGACAGCTTGATGGGCTTGGAAGGGCTGACGCAGGAAATGATTGTCAAACTGGCTGAAAAAGGCGTCAAAACGCTGGACGATTTCGCCGATTTGGCAACGGACGAAGTGCTGGAAATCGTCGGCGAAAACGCGATGACCGCCCACGATGCCGAAGCTTTGATTATGAAAGCACGGGAGCATTGGTTTGAAAACGACGGCGAAAAAGCCTAAGAAACAACCCAAACGGCTCTGGCACGGGAGACCCCGCGGCAGTGTCGAACGCAAAGCCAATCCCGAAACGGTGCGCAAATGCATTGTTTCGGGCGAGGTTTTGCCCGTTGAAAAGCTGATTCGGTTCGGCGTTTCCCCCGACGGGGAGATTTGCCCCGATTTGGCGAACAAGCTTCCCGGCCGCGGAATATGGATAGCCGCCGACAGGGACGCCGTGCAGACGGCTGTGACAAAGGGCTTGTTTAGAAAGGCGGCTCGCGCTAAAGTGAGCTGTGCGGAGGATTTGGCCGACCGCATAGATGCTCTGTTTGTCAAGCGGATTCAAAGCTTGCTGGGATTCGCGCGCAAGGCGGGGCAGGTAACGACAGGTTTTGAAAAAGTCGAGGCGGCTTTGGAAAAAGGGCGCGCGGCTTATGTCCTGCAGGCATCCGACGGTTCGTCCGACGGTTGCGGAAAAATCAAACGCCTGTGCGGCGGTGTTCCCGTTTTTGCGGTGCTGACGGCGGACGAAATGGCGCAGGCGCTCGGCGCGGGGATTTGCGTTCATGTCGCTTTGGCGGCGGGGGGCGCGTCGGAAAATCTGGTCGCCGAAATCAAACGACTGGCGGCTTTTCGTCAAAAAGAACTTTAATTTGCGTAGGAAAAGGCTGATTTATTTATGACAGACGCTAACGATAAAAACAAAGGAACTCCGTTGACTCTTTCCCGTCCCACTTTGGGGCTGAAAAAAACGGTGGACGTGAACCGCGTGCACAGCGTGGCGGGCGGACGCAACAAATCCGTTCAAGTCGAAGTGCGCAAAAAGCGTTCTTTCGTAACCGACGCTCACGGTAATATCCAAGGCGTACGTTCCGATTCCTCTTCGGGATTGGACGGTGAAAAAGCGCATCGTTTGAAAGTTCTGCAGGCGGCGATGAAAGCCGAAGAGGAAGCCAAGGCGAAAGCCGAGGAGGAAGCCCGCCTGCGTGCCGAACGCGAAGCCAAAGAAGCCGCCGAACGCGCCGCCCGCGAAAAGGCAGAAGCCGATGAAAAAGCCAAACAGGCCGCCGCGGAAGCCGCGAAAAAAGCGGCAGCTCCCGCTCCTGCTCCTGTGTCCACAGTGAAAAAGCCTGCCGAAGCGCCGCGTCCCGCCAAAAAGTTCGACAAACCCGCCGTCCGTCCGCAACAGCCTTCGATGAGTCCCGAAGAAGCCGAAGCCGCGGAACAGCACCGCGCCAAGACGGCGTTCAAGCACAAAGAATCGCGCGACGACGACCGCCGTCAAGCCAAACGCGGCGGCGGAGACGATGACAAATGGCGCGGCGGCCGCAATGTGTCGGCTTTGATGCGCGGCGACGACGAGGAAGGGCGCGGCAGAAGTCTGGCTTCCATCAAACGCGCCCGCGAAAAGGAACGTCAAAAGATGTTCGGTGCGCCGAAACCCGCCGAAAAAGTTTACCGTGAAGTCGTCATTCCCGAAACCATCACGGTTCAAGAATTGGCGGCACGTATGAGCGAACGCGGCGCCGATGTGGTCAAAGCGCTGATGAAAATGGGCGTCATGGCGACCATTACGCAAACCATTGACGCGGACATCGCTCAAATCATTGTTGAAGAAATGGGACACAAAGCCCGCCGCGTCGCCGATGCCGACGTTGAAGAGGGCTTGCGCGACGCCCCTGACGCCGAAGAAACGAAACTGCCCCGTCCGCCTGTTGTGACGGTCATGGGACACGTCGACCACGGCAAAACGTCTTTGCTGGATGCGCTGCGTTCGACCGACGTCGCGGGACACGAAGCGGGCGGCATTACGCAGCACATCGGCGCGTATCAGGTCAAACTGGAAAACGGTCAGCGCGTAACGTTCATCGACACGCCGGGGCACGCCGCTTTTACGGAAATGCGCGCCCGCGGTGCGAAAGTTACCGACATTGTTGTTCTGGTGGTTGCGGCGAACGACGGCATTATGCCGCAAACGATTGAAGCGATTACGCATGCGAAAGCGGCGGGCGTTCCCATCGTTGTCGCGATTAACAAAATCGACGTTCCGGGGGCGAATCCCGAAAAAGTGCGGCAGGATTTGATGCAGCACGGCGTTTTCGTCGAAAGCATGGGCGGCGATGTTCTGTCCGTTGAAGTGTCGGCAAAAAAACGCATCAATCTGGACAAACTGATTGAAGCCATTTTGTTGCAGGCCGAAATTCTGGATTTGAAAGCCAATCCGAACCATTCGGCGGAAGGCGCGATTATCGAAGCCAAAATGGAAAAAGGACGCGGTTCCGTCGCGACCGTTTTGGTTCAGCGCGGCACGCTGAAACAGGGCGACATCTTTGTCGCGGGCAACAACTGGGGGCGCGTGCGCGCTTTGACGAACGAATACGGTCACCGCGTGGACAGCGCGACGCCGTCCGTTCCCGTCGAAGTCATCGGTTTCCAAAGCACGCCTTGCGCGGGTGACGACTTCATCGTCGTCGCGAACGAAGACAAAGCGCGTGAAATCGCGAACTACCGTCAGCGCAAGGAACGCGAAGCCCTGCAGGTCAAGAGCACCCGTTCCGCCGTTGAACAGATGTTCGACAAGATTAAGGCGGGCGAAGTCAAAGAACTGCCTGTCGTGGTCAAAGCCGACGTTCAAGGCTCCGTCGAAGCGATTACCGCGACCTTGAACAAAATTGCCACCGACAAGGTGCGCGTCCGCGTTCTGCATGCGGCGGTCGGCGCGATTAACGAATCCGACGTAACGCTGGCGAAAGCGTCCAGCGCGCTGATTATCGGCTTCAACGTCCGCGCGAACACTTTGGCGCGTACCGCGGCGAAGCGCGACGGCATTGAAATCCGCTATTACTCCGTGATTTACGAAGTCGCCGACGCGGTTCACAACATTCTGGAAGGCATGCTGGAACCCGAACTGAAAGAAAAGATTTTGGGCTATGCGAAGATTCGCGAAGTCTACAACATCTCGAAGGTCGGCAAAGTCGCGGGCTGCATGGTCAAGGAAGGCTTGATGAAGCGCGGCGCGAAGGTCCGTCTGCTGCGTTCCAACGTTGTTTACCACACGGGGACTTTGGCTCAGCTGAAACGCTTCAAGGACGATGTCAAGGAAGTCCGCGAGGGCTACGAATGCGGCATGAGCTTTGAAAACTTCAACGATATTATGGTCGACGATACGGTCGAATGTTACGAAATCGAAGAAGTCGCCGCCAAACTGGACGACATCCGCGTGTAAGGAGCGTTGAGCATGAGGTCGAATTCAAAACCCGCAACACAGCGTCAACTGCGCGTCGGCGAACAGATCCGCCACATTCTGGCGGACTGTTTCCAGCGCGGCAACGTGCCGAAAGACTTTTTGGACTGTCCGCCCGTTTCTGTGATGGAAGTCAAAATTTCGCCCGATTTTTCATACTGCAAAGCGTACATTTCCGTCCTGTCGATTGAACCCGCGACGGCAACCGATTTGGCAAAAGCGCTGAATAAGCAGGCGGGATTTTTCCGCAAAATCGTCGGAACGAAAATCCGTCTGCGTCTGACGCCGGAAATTCATTTTCTGGCGGATGGCGCGCAAGAGGAAGCCGACAGAATCGACGCTTTGCTGGCCAGTGAAAAGGTGCAGCGCGATTTAACGGCGGTACATGACGACGAAGAATCCGATGGTTAAAGCGGTCTTTTTCGACATTGACGGAACGCTGGTCAATTACAAAACGCATGTGATATGCGATTCGACGCTGACGGCTTTGCGGTCTTTGCGCGCGCAGGGCGTCAAGCTGTTCGTCGCGACGGGCCGCCCGTTGAAAGGAACTGCGTTTTTAAAGGATATTTTCGACTTTGACGGCTTTTTGGCGCTGACAGGGTCGTATTGCGCGGACAAGGACGGCGTGTTTTTCACCAAAAAAATGTCCATGGACACCCGCACCCGCTTTATGGACTATCTGGAATCGCATAATCTGGCGGGCATTATGGAAACGGCGGACAGGTATGTTTACACCGAAATCAACGACCGTGTGCGCACCGTGATGAACCGCGAACTGCCGCCCGCCGAAAACTGCCGCGAACTGGCGGAGGATGTCTACCAGATGATTGCTTTCGTCGATGCGGACGAACAGGCTGGCTTGATGGCGCAAATGCACGACTGCACCGCTTTCCGCTGGAGCGACGGAGCAATCGATTTAACGCTGAAAACGGGGGGAAAACGCGCGGGCATTGCCGCCGTTTTGGAAAAATACGGCATTGACCGCGCCGATACCATGGCGTTCGGAGACGGCGGCAACGATACTGATATGCTGAAATTTGTCGGAACGGGCGTCGCCATGGGCAATGCCGCGGATGCGGCCAAAGCCGTCGCCGATTATATTGCCGACGATGTGGAACATGACGGTATTTTCAAGGCGCTGAAACATTTCGGCGAAATTTAAAAACATGCAGAGGGCAGAATGACGCTTTCTTTTATGAAAAAGTTTTCCATCAAACAAAAACTGTTGAATTCGCAGATGATAGCGAACTACCGCAAGATGTATCCGTATGTCCGCCCGTATTGGATTCGTGCTGTTCTGGCGGTGCTGATAACGCTGCCCATCGGGTCGTTCGACGCGCTGACGGCGTGGATTTTAAAGCCGTACATGGACGTTGTTTTGGTGGAAAAACAGGTTCACGCGGTCAGTTTGATGCCTTTGGTGATTGTCATCGGCAGTTTGCTGCAAAGCTTGTGCAACTACGGCGCGACGTACTTGAACACTTGGGTCGGGCAGAAAATCACCATGGGCATGAAGCGCGATTTGTATAAAAAGCTTTTGTCCTGCGACGCATCTTTTTTCGATCACACGTCGTCGGGCGACGTGATTATGCGCTTTTCCACCTGCGCCGAAAGCGCGTGCAGCGGTTTGCTTGCAAACCTGAAGCTGTTCACGACGCGCATTTTCTCGTCACTGTCGCTTATCGCCGTTTTGTTCTGGAACAGCTGGCAGCTGTCGATTGTCGCTTTGATTTTCATGTTCGGCGCTTTGCTGCCTTTGGCGAGCGTGCGCAAACGCATCAAAGGGCTGATGAGCCGTCAAATCGGCGGACAGTCCGCGATTACGACGCATTATAACGAAACGTTCGCGGGCAACAGAATCATCGCATCCTACAATTTGCAGGAACGCGAAGAAGCGCGGTTTGACAAAGATTTGCACGACATGTTCAAAATCCAAATCAAAATGGTGCAGAAAACGGGCGTGCTGTCCCCGCTGATTCACTTCATCGTGTCGCTGGGCATCGCGGGGGCGATTTGGCTGGGCAGTTACTTGATTGTGACGCACCAAATCACCAGCGGCAACTTTGTGTCGTTCATCGCGGCTTTGCTGATGCTCTATACGCCGATTAAAGGGCTGGGCAACAGCTTTACGTCCGTGCAGATGTCGTTTTTGATGATGGATCAAGTGTTTTCGACTTTGGCGAGTGTTCCAGCGATTCGCAACATCGACAACCCCGTTCATATCGACGGCGTGCGCAAGAATATCGAATACAAGCACGTCGGGTTTGAATACTTGCCGAACCGTCCTGTTTTGAAAGACGTGTCCGCTAAGCTTGAAATCGGCAAGATGTATGCTTTTGTGGGCAATTCGGGCGGCGGAAAATCGACGTTCGTCAGCTTGCTGCCCCGCTTTTACGACATTCAGCATGGCGAGATTCTGATTGACGGCGTAAACGTCAAAAACATCGACCTGCACGATTTGCGCGAAAACATCGCCGTTGTGTTTCAAGATAATTTTCTGTTCAACGGGACAATCCGCGACAATATTCTGCTGGGTAAAACGGACTATACCGACGAACAGCTGAACGAAGCGATAAAGGATGCGTGTTTGACGGACTTCATTGCCACTTTGGACAAGGGGCTTGATACGGAAATCGGGGAACGCGGCGTTCTGCTGTCGGGCGGACAGAAACAGCGCGTCGCGATTGCCCGCGCGTTTATGAAAGACGCGCCGATAGTCATTTTGGACGAAGCAACGTCCGCCCTTGACAACAAGTCCGAAGCCGTCGTTCAGCAAGCCATTGACAACCTCATGAAAAACCGCACGGTTTTGGTTATCGCACATCGGCTTTCGACGGTGAAAAACGCGGACAGAATCTTTGTGATTAACGAAGGACGCATTGTCGAACAGGGTTCGCACGAGGAACTCCTCGCCCAGCACGGCGAATACGCCGCTTTGTACGAAATGCAGTTTAAAACGAAAAAATGATTTGCACGGTTGATTTTTTCCGTGGTTTCTGTCCCTAATAATACAAGGCAGGAGAAACAAATGGCGGACGAAGAGGATTACTCCAAGCAAAGCTTTGAAAAAATAAAGCAGATGTACGATGAGTTTCATCGCGCACGGCTGCTGGAGTATGTCGAACTGGTCAATTCCCCCAAAAAACTGTTTTGGCTGAATTTCCTGTCGGGTTTGGCAAAAGGGTTGGGATTGACAATCGGAACGGCAATCGTGCTGACGCTGCTGTTCAAGCTGACGCAGCATTTGATTGCTTTGAATATTCCGTATTTGACGGTTTGGATTTCCGATTGGATAGGACAGGTTTCCACGCTGTTGAAAGCAACCGGAAAATAAGTGCGAAGGAGATGCGCGATGACTGTTTTTTCAATGCTTTACAGAGTTTTTTACGATAAAAAACTGGCATCCGAGTTCATTAAAAACGGGCAGGGGCGCGGCGGAAAGGTATTGTTTGTTTTGGCCGTTTTTGTTGCGCTTTCCATAGCAATCAGAACTTTTTTAACCGTTGACGCTTTAAAAGAGCTGCCTGTTTCGGAAATGACCGAAAATATGCCCGAAATTGTGTTTGAAAACAATAAAATCGTTTCCCCCGAAAACTATTACGCGTCTTTTTCCGACAAGGAAAACAAAGTCGTTTTTGTTTTCGATACAACGGACGCCCCTTATTCTTTATCGGATAAAATCGGCGTTTTCATGCGAAAAGACGCTTTGATTTTTCAAGACAAAAACGAAACGCGCATTTTGTCGTACCAAAAACTGCTGAACGGGGAAAATTTAACGCTGACCCGCGCCGTGATGGAGGACTTGTTTCGCAAAATCATAGACTCCCTTCGCAAAGCTTTGCCGCCCGTTTTGTTTGTGCTGGTTGTGCCTGCTTTGTTTGTGTGGTACATCGTGCTCAGCTATTTTTACGGGGCGATGTCGTATTTGATGACATACGCGCTGCATTTGGAACCGGCGTATGACGAACGCATCCGTTTGGCTGTTTTGTCGCTGATGCCGTGGACGGTGCTGAACGCGCTGGCGACGCTGCTGGGCGTCAACATCCGCTTCGGAGCGGCCAGCGGACTGTTGCTGACATTGATTTATATGTTCTGTTTTTTAAAAGAGGAACGGGAACCGAAAACCGTTTAAAACAGTTCATCCACAAACAGGTACAACGCTTCGGAAAACGTCGGAAAGGTGCAGCTGTTTGTAAAGTCCAAGCGGTTGATGATGTGGTATTTTTGATCCATGCTGTCGTATACGAACAGTTCTTCTGCGGCGCGTCCCAACAACAGCTTTCCCTGCATGGGGGCTGCGTTTGAAAATTCCAGATTGGCTTCAATCAACCCCGGCAAGGTGTATCCCTTGGCGTCGCGGTCGTTGGCGCGCGTGCCGTACAGCTCGACTCCGTTCCAGCTCAGCCCGTCCGTTTGTTTCAGCAAAGCGATGTAATCCAGCGGCAAAGGCGGAAAACGGTGCGATGCCAAAAGAGAGCTGACAAAACGCAAAGACCGTTCGTCGACAGGCGGGAAAAAGACAGCGCCGTCTTTTTGAATTGTCGTCAGAATTCGCGTCAGCATGATTTATCGTCCCATCATCGAACGTTGAGCTATCATTTCAAAGGTGCTTTCCAAAAAGCCGGCGTAAACGCTTCGGTCATGGCGGGATGTTCCGCCCGAAGAAATTTCGACTTCGCCCGGTGTGTACACTTTTCCCTTCGGCGAGGGCAAAAACAGCTTCATCGGCTTCAAATTGGGCTGAATCAGCGTCTGCATGTCAATGAAACGGTGAATTTCATTATGGTACGGATGCGTTTGAATCAAAACCAAGTTTGAAAAGCTGTTCGTGCCGCCGTAATCAAACGGGACGCGCACATGAATGTTGAAATTTTCGGGAGCTTTGCCTTTTTTGACCAGCTTGATGTCTTCTTCGTCCATTCCGGCCGCAATCAATTCGTTGACATGGTGATACCCGACGTACTTTAAAAAGTCGCGGCGCGTGCGCTTGAACGCTTTGCGCAATTCGGACAGCCAATTCGCATCCAGCATGACATAATTGACTTCAATCAGCTCCATATTCGGCAAGTTCATTTGCGAAAACTGCCATTCCCACAAAGACCGATCCGTGTCGGGATTCCCCGTCGGCGCGGCGGGCATTCCCTGTGCGGGATAAGGCTGAGGTCTGGGCGCGTAGGGCTGGGGCGCGGCGGTTTGCTGAGGCGCGTACGGTTGCGGCTGCTGCGGCGCATAGGGTTGGGCGACAGGCTGAGGCATGTACGGCTGAGGCGCGTACGGCTGCTGCGGCATATACGGCTGAGGCGCGTACGGTTGCGGGGCGACAGGCTGTTGCGGCGCATACGGTTGCGGCTGTTGAGGCGCGTAAGGCTGAACGACGGGCTGAGGCATATACGGCGGCGGCGCGTACGGCGGCGGCTGAGGAATGGCCAGCGGATCGGGATAGGCGGACGCGGGGGCTGTCGGCGGCAGCGTTTTGAACATGCGGGCGTCGCGGTAAATCGGCACGGGACGAACGTCGCGGCGCATCGGGGTTGAACCCTGATTCTGCGCTTCCATGGCCGCATCGCCTCGCGATTTGACGGGGGGCGGAGTTTTTGTTCCGGACCAATCCCACATGGTTGTTTACCTAATCAATACTTTTCATCAATAAAGTCGTCGTAGTTTGTGTCGTCGTACGCTCCGTCGTTCGATTCTTCTTCGTCTTCCTCCAAATCGTCAATGTCGTAATCGTCGTCATCATATTCGCCGTCTTCATCGTTTTCGACATATTCGTCGACCATTTCGTCGGCGGCTTTTTCTTCCTCGTCTTCCTCGTCGTCCTCAATGTCAATCAAGCCCTGCAGCGCGCTGATATCGGTGTCTTCGCGCTGGGCGACAACCCAGTACGGCACAAACGGCGACGGCGGAATATTGCATTTTGCGGTCATTTCCTTGTCCCAGAACCAGCGCGGCGCGTCCGCCATAATCGGTTTGTTCATAAAACCCTGCATCAGAACGATTTGCTGCGTTGACGGCATGCTCAGCATTTGCGAAGCGCCGATAACCGCCGTTCCCTGCAAAGAACGCGACACGTTTTTCGAGAACGGGGTCGCCTGTTTTGACCAGCCTTCCGTTCTGGACGAAGACGCGATTTCAACCGTGCGCGTGCCGATCATCTTTTCAAAACGCTGAGCGGTTTGTTCGTTGTTTTGCGACAAAATGATTTTCGCAGCCGTCGTGGAAATGATGGTTTCAAGGTCGTCTTTGCCGTATTGACCGGAAATTTGCCCCAAATCTTGCCCGATAAGCAGGTACGACACTTTCTGGCCGCGGCCTACCGCAGGACCGTCTTTAACCGCGCCCAGCTTCGGCATTTGCGGAAATTCGTCCAGCACGAACAAAGCGGGGAAGGGTCCTGTTTTCGTACCGTCGCCCAGCTTGAAGTTCGGCGGGTTCGCAATCAGAAAGTTCGACATCAGCTCGACGAACGTTCCCGTAATGATGTTCAAAGCGCGCGCGTCGACTTGGTTCACGGACAGGTAAATCGCGATGGATTTCATTTCGCCCGTAATGGGGTCTTTCATGCCGCGAATGTCTTTGAAGATGAAGTCGCTCATCTTGGTGCGCGAACGCACGGCGGAGTTTTTGAAAATACCGATACCCGTCAAAGCCGTTGACAAAATGGAGCCGCGTTCCTTGTCGGGCGTGCCGGACAGCTGGTTCAATTCGACGACCGCGCGGTGGGCGTAACCGTATTTTTTACATTCCTCGACCGCTTTGTCCAACATGTCGCGCATCGGGTCGGCAAGGGCGGCCATTTGGTCGCCTTCCTCGGTCTTGCGTTTGATTTCCGCCGCCATCTGCATTTGCGCTTCGGTCAGCCAGTCCAAAATCATTGCAATGCTGGGTTCCGCGCCGACCCAGTTTTCGGGCAGCATTTCCCATGTTCCGATGGGAACGTAATTGTTCAAATCCAGCGTGCCGTCGCGCAAATGTTCCAAAGCCGCCGCCGCGTCCGCATCGGTCATTTCCATATAGTAGCCTTCAAGGACTTCGCGGTCCTTGTCGTCCAGTTTGCCTTCGTAGATTTTTCCGATGAAGTAATCGTTTGCGCGCGCGTGTTCGCATTTGCCGACAACAAAATGGATAAAGCCCGTCAGTGCGTTTCGCCCTGTTTTCGCCCAGTGCGGGTCCGCGCCGCCTTTGGGTTCTTCCACCAAAACGTTCACCATGGAATCGACGTACATGTCGCGCGCGGGACCGAAAGCGGGCAAACAGGAAAACGACAGGGGGTTCCAGCTGGGGTAGTAAATGCCTTTTTCGGGTTCGTCCTCCGCGCCCCAGTTGATGACGAAAACGGGGCCGATGGTTTGACGGTAGCCGCTGGTTTTAAAGCACAATTCGGGCTTCGGGTCGTTTACGATGATGCTGATGTCGTTCGATTCAAAAATCGTGGGCATAACCACCCCCACGGTTTTACCCGTGCCGGGAGGCGCCAACACCAACACCGACAGCGTTTCGGGCAGTTTCAGCAGCTTTCCGTGCCAACGCCCCAAAACGACGATAAAGCCCGTAAACAGTCCCATCTTTTCAATGTCTTTTTTGGTCGCGATGCGCCCCGCGCCGTGAATGGTTGACATCCACGAGTGAGGGTTGGTCGAAATACCCGTTATCAAAATGGCAAAGAACGCAAAAAACGGAATAATCGGCAGCCACAGGCTGACGGACGGCGCGCCGCCGTATCTGTACAGCTTGACAACCCATTTCCAATATGTTTGAAACAGATACAGCGGGTCGAAAGCGATTTTTTTGACGAATTTCCAAGTATACAACAGCGATTCCTGACTGATGCCTTTGGGAATCAGATAGGCGAGGGCGAACGACAGCACCGCCAGCACGAACGATCCGACAAAAGCCAGCGCGACCGTTGCGATAACCCAGTTTACCGCTGCGTCATGTGAAGCCCATTCATCTCCGCGTTTAGCCATTGTGCGTTCCGATCCGTTGTAAAAACCTTGATAAGTATAAAGGAAACAAAGACAAAAATCTACCTTCTATCGGTTGATTCACGATAAATATGACCGATAAAGGTAAAAAAATGTTAAGGATTTTACGACAGCAGGCCGGAAACATCGCGAACAACGGCGTCGTCGGGGGCTTTAACCTTGGACAGCGCGTTTTCAAGCATTTTGATTTCGTCGGGACCGCCCGCGCCGTGACGGCAAACGGAAACTTTCAAGTTGTCCCAAACCTCGAACATGTCTTCTGCATTGATAATCGTGCCTTGGTTGATGACAACCATCGGTTTGATTTCCATACCGCGCGCCGCGCCGGACAGCATCGGCAACAATGCGTCACGCGCGTTCAAAACAACACGGACGGGGGAAATGCGGTGGTTGCTTTCGGAAAACCACAGCGGTTCTTCGTCATTGAACCGTTCTTCGTCCGCCAGCCAATCGCCGTTTTCCGAATCCACCAGACATAACAGCAAATGATCGGCGCACATGCCGATAAAATCGACCGCTTTGCCCGCGATTTTAACATCCTGCAGCAATTTGTAACCGGCAGACCGCAACGCATCCCCGATTGAACCGTCGCCGCTTGCCGCTGCGGCCGCGGCGGGCTGTGCCGCTTTTTCCTTTTTCGGTGCGGGTTCGGGGGCTGGCTTGTGTTCTTTGTGGGAATGACTGTGGGCTTTTTGCTGTTCCTTCTCTTTTTCCTTTTCTTTTTCCTGCGCGGCCTCTTTGTCGGCGACTTTGGCGATTCGTCCCGTTGATGCGCGCACGGCGGCGGGGCGCGTTTGCTTGTAGGATTTGCGCTTGGTGATTTTCGGACGAACAGTCTGCGCGCGGTTTTCCTTGTGTTTTTTCCACATTTTTTGCGCCAGTTTCAGCGGGAACATCAAAATGACTTTAAACCATTTTTTCCACGCAACGGTCGTCAAAACCGCCCATCCCGTCAGCCAGACGGGAATGGCGGCGAACAACAGCAAAACGAACAGCCATTCGCGCAGGGACGTGATTGTCCAGCCCGACTGCCACTGGCGCTGCAGATAATGCCAGTGTACGCCGTCGAACGGATTGAAACGCCAGCCGGCCAGCATCAGCCTTTGGAACCAGAATGAAAAACCGAACGTCCAAATGAAAAAAATCATGAAAGCGCGGCAAAAGGAAAAAATGAATTTCATGAAAAAGCTCCTTTTACCGTTAATCCAAAGGCGGGTTCATCAAGCCGACAACGGAATACGCGACGGCATCGTTCAGCCGCTGTTCCGGCTTTGACAGGGATTTGATGTAGTCCGTCAATGCGTTTGTGTCGGGCAGTTCGCTCATTTTGCATGATCCCGTGCGAAGCATTGACAAGTCGACCTCGCTTAAAAAATTAAGGACGTCGCCGATATTGGCGACCGTTCCATGGTCCAAAAACAGGCAGCCGTTGACGGGGATGCCGGCGTAAGCGGGGGCGGTTTCGCCGATTAAACGCTTGAATTCCTTGCGCGCGTAAAGCATGGCGTGCAGCGGCGAGGGAACGACCGCGCCGTCTTCGGTTTTCCAAAACGGTTTTTCCGCCGTTTCGTTCGCTGTCCAAACCGAACCCGCCGACGGACCTTCGCAAAGCATGAACAGACCGTCCTGCGTTACGGCAAGAATACTGATGTTGCACTGAAAAACCGTCAGTTCGCGCAAAACGTAAATACCCGCCGCTTCCAGTTCGGCGGCCAAACGGTTCCATGAATCGGCGCGGGAAACGGCTTCTGTTTCGCGGGTCGTCCCTGTGTCCGCGCGGGATGCCGGCGATGAAGCGGAAGTTTGAGCCGCGGGGGCGGCGGGCGTTCCGCGCAAACGGCGCAAGTTTTCCGGAATTTTCGGCGCGGCATGTTTGGGCGCGGAGGCTTTTTTCAAATCGGCGGGATTGCCCACGGCCGCTTGCAGGGATTTTTTTTCAAGGGCTTTCTTTTTTCTGTTTGTGAACGGAGCCAGCGGAGCCGTTAAAATTTTCGCCCAGCGGATTTTGTAACAGACATACCACAGCACCGCCAAAACAACCGGCGCCGCCAGAAAGGAAAGCAAGAAGGTATATTCGCTTGTTTTACGCAAAACCCAACCCGCGTTCCATTTGTGCAAAATCAAATTCCAGTGTGCGGCGGACAGAATGTTGAAATGCCAGAAGGACAAAAAATACGAACGCGCAACCGCAACCAGTGCCGAAAAAGCAACTGCGCCCGAAAACAAAAGCCGCGGAAAGTTCAATTTTTTCAACTTGTTTTGTCCTCTGTTCCAAAACGATACATCTAAAATATAGAATATCGGACGGGAAGTCAAAAAGAAAGCTTAAAGAGGCGGATGTCAGTTTTATTACAGTATCCGCATCAGAACCGCGGTCATGGCGTCGGGGTTTTCCAGCGGCGGAAAATGTCCGCTGTTTTTAATAACAATCCGTTCGGCGTTCGGGATTTGCCGCGCCATATCGTCCATGATTGCGGGGGTGGACAGCTTGTCCAGTTCGCCGCCGGCAACCAAAGTCGGACAGGTGATTCTTGCCAGCAAATCATGCGAGGCGGGGCGCGACATAATTGTTTTTTGTTCGTTGACGTACCCTTGCAGTCCCGTTTCAAAAACCATTTTCGGCAACAGGTCTTTTATCAGCGGCTTGTCGCGGTTTTCGGGGGCAAGGACGGAAAATTGCGACGATTCGACAATGCTTTCCAATCCGTCGTTTTGCGCGCGGGCAATCATCGCCGCGCGGTTTTTCGACGATTGTTCCGTTTCCCCGAACGGGTTGGTGTCCGTCAGGCAAAGCGCTTCGATGCGGTCGGGGGATTGGCGCAGCAGCTCGAAAGCGACGTAGCCGCCCATCGAAATTCCGCACAGGCAGAACTTTTCGGCGGGAATTTCGGATAAAATCCGTTCGGCCGCCGCCGTTATGGTTGTGTCGCGGCTCAAGTCCGGAACGATGATGTTTGCGCGGTCTTGCAAAACCGCGATTTGCGGGGAAAAAAGTCCCTCGTTGCACAGCAGGGCGGGCAGCAGGACAAGCGTTTTCATCAGCGCACCAGTTTTTGCTGGATTTCTTTGAATTCGGGCGTTCCCGCTTTGCGCAGCCACTCGAACAGTGCCATTTCGACGGTGACCAGTCCGATGCCTTCGTGCAGCAGGCGGCGTTCGGCGGCGTCTTCGCTTTCTTTCGCGCGGCTGCCCGAAGCGTCGGCGGCGACAAACACGTCATAGCCCGCTTCTTTCAGCTCGATTGCGGTTTGCAGGACGCAGATGTGTTCCTCGACCCCCGCAAGGATGACCTGTTTTTTGTTCAGCGATTTGAACGCTTGGGCAAAATCGGGATTGCGCAGGGCGGACAGTTCCGTTTTTGCGATAAAGGGCGTGCCTTCCGCGGCGGCGTCGCGGATGTCGAACATCGACGCCCCCAATCCCTTGGGGTACTGTTCGGTAACAATGGCCGGAATATGCAGAATTTGCGCCCCTTTCAGCAGATGCGCGCATCCGTCGATGACCTTGCGCGGTTCGTTTGCGGCGGGAGCAAGGCGTTCTTGAACGTCGATAATCACCAGACAGGACGTATCTTTGTTAATAAGCATATTGTCGTTTTCCTTTTTTTTGTATATAACGCTACTTATATCTGACACATTTTTAACGGATTGCAAAGAAAAGATAATGAAATTTTCCGATTTGGGACTCAGCGAAAACACGCTGAAAGCGGTGGCGGACATCGGTTATACCGAAGCGACGCCCATTCAAGAAAAGGCCATTCCAGAAATTTTGAAGCGCAACGACGTTATCGGCATCGCGCAGACGGGGACGGGCAAAACGGCGGCTTTCACGCTGCCGATGATTGATTTGCTGGCAAACGGCAGGGCGAAAGCGCTGATGCCGCGTACTTTGATTTTGTCGCCGACGCGTGAACTGGCAACGCAAATCGCCGAATGTTTCCAGCAGTACGGCAAGTATCAAAAACTGTCCATGGCTTTGCTTATCGGCGGGGAATCCATGGTGGAACAGCAGAAAATCCTCAGCCGCGGGGTGGACGTGTTAATCGCGACGCCGGGGCGCATGATTGATTTGTGCGAACGCGGACGCATTTTGCTGCGCGACGTGCAGGTGTTCGTTTTGGACGAAGCCGACCGCATGCTGGATATGGGCTTTATTCCCGATATTGAAAAAATCGCGGCGAAACTGCCCGCCATGCGCCAGACGCTGCTGTTTTCGGCGACCATGCCGCCCGAAATCAAAGCGCTTGCCAAGAAATTCATGAAATTCCCCGTTGACGTGCGCGTCGATCCGCCCGCTTCGCCCGCCGTGACGGTAACCCAATACATTGTCAAATGCCGCAAGGATGACAAACGCCCCGTTTTGCGCGCTTTGGTGCGTTCCGAAAACGTGCACAACGCGATGATTTTCTGCAACCGCAAAACCGACGTGGATATTCTGTACAAATCCTTTACAAAACACGGCTTTTCGGTCGCGGCTCTGCATGGCGACATGGCGCAGGGGCAAAGAACGGACACTTTGAACGCTTTCCGCGACGGACAGGTGCAGCTGCTGGTTTGCTCCGACGTTGCGGCGCGCGGGTTGGATTTGCCCGATGTGTCGCATGTATTCAACTTTGACGTGCCGTTCAATTCCGAAGACTACATTCACCGCATCGGACGCACGGGACGCGCGGGGAAATCGGGGCGCGCGTTTATGCTGATTACGTCCGCCGATTTTAAAGCTTTGGCGCAGATTGAAAAGATGATTGGCCGGAAAATCGAGGAATTGCCAGATTTTTCACCCGAAAGCTCGCCCGTTTTGAACGAAGAACTGGAAAAAGCGGAACGCAAAGCCGCCCGCAGACGCCGCCGCGGCGGCCGCGGGCATGGTGAAAAGCGCGCGGAAAAGCACGAGGAAAAGCGCGATGCCGAAGTCAAAGCTGCCAAACCCGAACGGGCGCGGCCGGAAAAGCGGGTAAAACGCCCCGCAAAACAGGAAGCAAAGCCGGCGAAGCAAAACGCGACTCCTGCCAAACCGCAAGGTGAAAAGAAAAAGCCGCATCCCGTTTTCGGCAATCAGCTGCCTGCATTCATGCTGAACGAGGTCAAACTGTGAAGCAAATCTTGACGGATTTTCCGCTGACGACGTATGCGGTTTTGCCCGATGACGGCAAAATCGACGGCGCGGCGGTGATTCTGCACGGCTACGGGTCTGACGGGCGCGACATGGCGGGGCTGGCGGACGTGCTGAAAGACATTTTGCCGCACGCCGCCTTTTATTGCCCGAACGCGCCGGAAGCTTTGCCGTTCGGCGGGTTTGAATGGTTTGCTTTCGACGATTACGACCAAAGCAGGATTTTCGACGAACAATGGGGATTAGCTTTTTTAAACAAGCTGACGCCCCGTATCGAAGAAATCATGCCCGTCATGCACGCTTATTTGGCGGCGGTGATGAAGCATGCGGGCGTCAAAGCGGAAAAAACGGCTTTGGCGGGTTTTTCGCAGGGCGGCGGAACCGCGTTGATGACGGCGCTGACGTATCCCGAACAAGTCGCGTGCGCGGTCGGCATGTCGGCGGTGCCGCTGATGACGGACGGCGGTTTTACACCGGACAAAATCAAATCGAAACCGCCCGTAACGCTGGTTCACGGCGACGCGGACAACGTTTTGCCTTTGCGCGCTTTTGAAATCGGCAAAGCAAATTTGGAGGCGGCGGGAATTAAGGTTGACGGCTTCGTCGTTCCCGATTTGATGCACGGCATCGACCAGACCGCTTTGACCGTTTTGGCGAACGCCCTGTTCAAGGCTTTGAAAAAATAATCGAAAAAGAGCGTTCGCGGACGCTCTTTTTTGTTTTTGTAAGGTATTTTTAACGAAATAAGGGCAATACTTAAAGAATGGAAAAAAGTATGCCTACAGCGAACGCACGCGCAAAAACAACCGCTTCAAACACCGCAAATCCTGTGGTGCACAGCGGTTTTAACCATTTTTTGTCGCAAATGTGCGGCTTTATCTGCTTCGCTTTTGTGACGACGGCGACCGTGTTGTCGCTGTCTTTGCTGCATTTGACGGGGGAATTCGAGGTCGACGCCACGCTGGCGGTCAATCCGACGTATTCCGAAAATCTGGCATACTTTCAGCCGCTGCATCCCGACATGCCCGCGATGGATTTGCTGTCCGAAATGTTTGTCCGCCAATTTATCACGGCGTCAAATACGGTGTACAAAAACAGAGAGGAAATGATGCGCATGTGGGGCGGCGGCGGCATGGTGCGCTATATGTCGACTCCGAAAATTTACGGCGAATTTTGGGATCGGGTCAGCAAAAAAATGTTTAACGGCGACGCGCCGCCCGCTGTAACGATGGAACCGCATATTCGGCGTATTTTGAAGGAAGGCTGGAACAGTTGGCAGATCTTTTTTGAAACGCGCACGATGAAAAACAATATCGAAGCCCCCAAAATCGAACATTGGATTGCAACGATTCAGTTCAGGTATTATAGTTATAACGCTGTTATGTTCCGGCGTCTGCGCAACCCGATGGGATTTACGGTAACGCAGTACCATTTGGCTCGGCAGAAAAAATGAGGAAAACGGTTATGAAAACGAATTCGGTTAAAAAAGCTTTGGTTGTCGCCGCTCTGACGGCAAGCGTCGCCGCATGCGGATCGATTTATGAAAAAGAACCCGTTGGAATCGGCAAGGATATTTCCGAACTCAAACGGTCGCCGTGCGCCTGCATGATGCTGAAACTGCCCGCAAACCTGCCCGACTGGCTGATGAGCGGCGCCCAAGGATAACACGCCATGCCCAGACCGATTAAAAGACAACAGCCTTTGGTGCCGAAAACGGATGCGGACGCTCCTTCTTCCGTTAATGCGAAAGATGACGCCCAGCCCGTCAAAGCGCGCAAAAAAGTGCAGTCGGCTCCGTCAAACGACGAATTGACGGTGGATTTGCTGCGTGAACGCCGTTATTTGTGGACGGCGCGCGCGTTTGCGATTGTGTCGGCGGTGGCGCTGTGTCTGAATCTGGTTCTGATGATTGCGATGGCCAAATTGATGCCTTTGAAACGTGCCGAACCGTTTTTGCTGACTTTTCAAAGCAAAGACGATCAAGTCGTCCGCATCCGGCCGTTGTCGTCCGATTTGGGGGCGAACGATTTGCTGACGGAAGCGATGATTCGCCAATATGTGCTGTTGCGCAACACGATGACCGCCGATGTGGAAGAAATGGCTTTCCGCTGGGGCAATGACGGGCCGTTGCGCTGGATGTCGTCGCCCAATGTTTACAAACAGTTTGCCAAAACCATCAAAGATTGGCTGGCGCGCGTCAAATTGGAAGGTTTGACCCGTGAAGTCCGTATTGAATCCGTCGTCCGTCAGCAGGATATTTGGGTTGTTTATATTGTGACGCGCGACATGCTGCCCGAAGCCGACCAGCCTGTAACCCAGCGTTGGCGCGTCAAATTGAAAGTCCGTTATTTCGGAATGTCGTCCAAAAACGAAGTCAAATATGTCGACAGATTGAAAAACCCGCTGGGTTTTGTCGTGTTGGCTTATGCAATCGAAAGTGCCGCAGATTAAAGAAGGTGTGCCGTGAAAAACAGTAGTTCAATTCGTCTTTTCGCATTGGTTTTAACGATAACGGTCGCCGCGTCGGGACACGTTCGGGCTCAGCAATCCGCCGCCCGCGAATCCATGGATGCCGCCATCGAGCAATCGAACGGCCAATATTCCGAAATCGACATGCCGTATCTGTGGTCGCTGGGCATGCAGCAAAAGGCGTGGAACAAGCCTTTGGAACATTTGGGCGAAGGGCAGTCCAAACCGGGGTATTCCCGTTATTTCTGGTCGCCCGATTTGGTGTTGCCTTTGCGTATCCGCGAAGGGATGCATACTTTAATCAACTTTCCGTCGTGGGAATACATCGACAACGTGTTTTTGGGCAATGCCAGCGCGTTCGGATCGCAAAAAGTGGCCGCGAACGCTTTGATGGTTTTCGCAAACAACCCCGAATTGGTCGGCATGGATACGAACATGATTGTGTTCGGCCGATCGGGCAACCGCTATGTGTTCTATTTGCGCAGTGAAACGTTCAATGCGGACAGAATTACAAACGCCGTCGTCGATATTATCGTCAACGACAGCAAATTCATTCCGGACGATTCGGGGAAAACCCCTTTTTCGGAAGGTGAAACGGGAATTGGCGCAACGCCTGCCGGAGCGGCTTCCGTTGTCGGAGCGGCCGGCAAGGCCAAGGGCAAAAAGCTGAAATTTTTTGATCCGATGAATGACTGGCTGGAAGATTTGGACGTCGATCCCGAAAAACTGAAATTCGATATTGACGTTTTCGTTCCCAATCCGGAAGACATGGAAATCGCCCCCGAACGCGTATGGCGCGACGAGATTTTCACATATATCGACTTGGGACCGAAAGCGTTGACAATGACGCAGCGTCCGATTGTCAATCTGCTGGTGCAGGGCAGTGAAGTTCCCGTCGGCTTCAGAACGCGCGGGCCGAACGGGCGGCTGATTGTGGTCGAAGGCATCGGTGATTTGGTTTTGCGCAACGGCAAACGGCTGCTGTGTTTGAAAATCCGCAAAGATCCGAGCTTCGGCACGGATTGGGTCGAATACGATAAATCCGTGCAGCCCGCTTATTCGCCTGCGGGAATGAGGACGCCCGGCGTTTCGCCCAGAGGCGCGAACGAAACAGCCAACGAACTGGCGGCGTCGCAAATGGCTCAGCAGACGATGTCGCAGCGGATGCAGCAGCTGCAAATGTCCGACAATCTGTCTTTGACGGGCAGAAACGCGCAGATGTCGGCGTCGTTTGCGAACCGCTACCGCCGCGCGGCTGCCGAAACAATCGCAATCGAGTTGGGCGCGGATGCCGAAATTTCGGCTTTGGAGCAGAAATGGGATAATATTTACCGCAAAAACAAAGATTTGCTTGCAAACTTCGAGCCGTACTATTCGGTTGACGCGGTTGCCGAGGGCGAAACAAAGGATTTGTTCCGCCTGCGCATCGGCCCCGTCGATTCGATTAAAGACGGCGACAAGCTGTGCAATCAGCTGGGTCGGCGCGGTGTCACCTGTATCGTGGTGCGGACGCAATGAACGAAGAATTACTCAGCTCATCGGATAAATACTTGAAGAAATCCAACCGGACGTTGCTTCTGGTTGGAATCTTCGCGTTTTTGGCTTTTTTCATCGGCTTGATTGTTTTGTTGAGCGGCGGTGAAGAGCAAAAGGAGGACGCGAAAGTAACCGTTGAGGGGGGCAGTGACGCTTTTACCGACATCACGGGGGGCGATTCGGACAATTTTTCCAATTTCGACGAACCGTCAACGGGCGTCAAATTGAATGTTACGCCCGATTCGCTGCGTTTTGACCAAGTCGTGCTGGGGACTTCCGCGGAAGGGGCTTTGACCATTACGCCGTCCACGGGGCGCGTCAGCATTATGGAAATCGGCTTTGAAAACAATCCGGAAGACGGATTCAAACTGGAAAGCAAATGCAAGCCCAACGACATTCTGACAACGGATTTATCCTGCACCGTCGTTGTTAAATGGGAGCCAAAGACGGCGCGGACGATTCAATCGAATCTGGCAATCAAATGGCGTGACGAAACGGCGGGAGCGATAGGAAAAACCGTACTGGTTTCCGTGTCCGCCATGGCAATCGACACCAGCCTTTGCGGCGTGTGCGACGAAGCCCCCGGCGGCGGCACGACGGCCGACCAGCTGCGGCAAAAAGGGCGGCTGATTCTGGGCCCCGACGGCAAACCCATCGGATATGCCGATGAAAACGGCGTCGTGTACGGTTTGGACGGCAAGCGCATCGGCACTTTGCGTCCCGACGGAACGGTCGTCGACGATCAAGGCTACATCATCGGCGTGGCGGAAGGTGTGCGCGTCGCTTTGGGGCCAGACGGCAGTATTATCGGCACGATTTTGCCCGACGGCCGGGTAATCGACAAAGACGGCAATCTTATCGGCTACGCTTTGCCCGACGGAACGATTGTCGATTTGAACGGCAATGTCATCGGCGCGGCGATGCGCACGGGAACGGCCATTGATAAAAACGGCAATCCTATCGGGCGCGTCATGCCCGACGGCCGCGTGCTGGATGAAAACGGCAACCTTATCGGCTATTTGAATCCCGACGGAACGATTGTCGATTTGAACGGCAACATCATCGGGTCGGTGATGCCCTCGGGCGCCGTTGTCGACGCTTTGGGACGTGTTTTGGGGATTGTCATGCCGGACGGTTCGGTGGTTGACAAGGACGGCAATGTCATCGGCCGCGTTTTGCCGAACGGTTTCGTGGTCGACAAAGACGGCAATATTATCGGCCGCGTGATTAAAGAAGGGCTGGCTATCGGACCGGGGTGCAGACTTATCGGCCGCGTCAGTACGGACGGCTCGGTTATGTCTTCCAACAAGCAGGTCGGCCGTTTGACCGCGGCGATGATTGTGGTCGACATGGGCAACAACCCCGTCGGCGGCTATGTTCAGGAAGGCGCGGTTCTGGCTTGGGACGGAAAGACAATCGGCAAAATCGATTCCGATGGTCAGCCCGTCAGCTTCAAAGGCGATTTGCTGGGCTGTTTGCTGCCCAATGCGGCGGTTGTCAACGACAACGAGGAAATGATAGGCGCGCTGCGGCCTTACGGGACGGTTGTCGGAACACGCTGCGGATTTGAAGGGCGCGTCATGCCTGACGGTTCGGTTGTCAACAACGGCGAACTCAAAGGCCGGATTTTGCCCGACAAGACCTTTTTGCGCGAAGACGGAACCATCGGCGGCGCGATTGCCCGCAGCAGTGTCGGGCTTGCGCCGGGGTGCGCCAATTTGGGTTTTGCCAACATCGACGGGCAAATGATGACCACGAAAGGTGAATTTGTCGGCTGTCTGGCGGCGAACGGCGATGTGCTGGATGACAAGTATGTCGTGCTGGGACGCGTTTTGGATGCGGGAACCGCTATCGGCGTTGACGGCAGAATGATAGGTGTTTTGGACAGCGCGGGCAAAATCGTTGATAAAAACGGAAAAGTTCTGGCGTGCATGGATCCCGATTATGTCGCGATTTCGGAAACCAAGGACGAACCCGTCGGCATGGCGACGCCGCAGGGCGGTGTTTTGGATCGCGACGGCAGAACCATCGGGTGGGTGATGCCCGATGCGTCGGTCAAAAACGCAAAAGGCGGTTCGATAGGCAAAACATTGGGCGATTCCTCCGTTGTCGACATGACGGGGCAGAAAGTCGCGCGTGTTGTGCCGTTCCAAGGATTGCCGCTGAGGGCGGCCTGCGAACCCGTCGGACGGATTATTATGGACGGGCGCATCGTTGACAAGGATTTCAAACGGACGGCTTATCTGAAGCTGGATGATTCTTTGGCGGACGAACAGGATAATTTCATCGGGCGTTTGGCGACGGCTCAGCACGGCATCGATTCCCGCAGCACTTATGTGGGGTCGATTGACGAAACGGGGGCTTTGATTAACCAAGCGGGCGAAAAGGTCGGCTGTCTGCGTCCGGACAACCTGTTTGTTGATTCGGACGGCAAATTCAAAGCCGCTCAAATGCTCACGGGGCTGGCTGTCAATCCGCAGACCGATTTATACGCCCGCGGCGATTCGATTGGCAAGGCGTTAAACCTCAAAGGAACGGATTTCGTCGGTAAGACGCTGGTCAGCACTTATATTCAAAATGACAACAAGACGGTAACGGGCGGCATTATTCCCGCGGGCGCGGCGGTTTTGGACATTAAAACCAGCAAACCTATCGGCCGTTTGCTGCCGGACGGCAATGCGGTAAACCTGCAAAGCCGTTTTCTGGGACGTTTGAAAATGCCGGGCGGCGACGTTGTCGACCGCGCGGGAACCGTTGTCGGCCGTGTTTTTGTGGGATTGCGGCAGGTTATCGGTCCGAACGGCGAGATTTTGGGCGTTGTTTTGTCCGACGGAACAGTGATTGACGCCAACGGGCAGGTTATCGGGCAGGCGGACTTGGAAGGAAAAGTCGTCGACAAAGACGGCAAAGTCATTGGCGAAGTGCTGCCTGTCGGCATGCCTGTTTTGGGCCCCGACGGCAAAATTATCGGCTATGTGGGATTAAACGGCGAAATCGTTGATGAGGACGGAAAACCCGTGCTGGGCGCGGACGGAAAGCCGTTGCGCTACCGTTCGGGCGGAATGGTGGTCAGCGCGGACGGAAAAGTGGTCGGCTTTACATTAAAGGACGGTCTGGCAGTCGGCTTTGACAACAAAGTGCTGGGAACCATTAACGCCGAAGCGGTGGTGAGGAGCCCCTCGGGAACGGATTTGGGGACGATGCAGGTTGACGGAACAATCGTTGACACAATGGCAAAGCCCATCGGCCGCGGATTGGTCAACGCCATTCCCGTCGGCAAACAATGCCGCGGTTTGGGGACTTTGAATTCGGACGGCAAAGTTGTTTCCGCATCCGGTGACGAATTGGGTTTTGTAACGTTCGACCGAGCCGTTTTGGATGAAACCAATACGCAAATCGGAATTGCTCTCAGTCCCGATTCCGTGATTGACAAGCCGTGCAATATTGCGGGTGAAATCGGCCGTGACGGAAAAGTCCGCAATACGAGCGGAAAAGAAATCGGCTGTGTGGATTTCGACGGAACCGTAACGGATAAAAACACAAAACGCATCGGCACGGTGATTTTGAAAGGACCGGTCATCGGCTTTGACGGCAAGGTGTTCGGCAAAGTCGTTCCCAACGGCGAAGTGCTGGATTCGGACGGCAATGTTTTGGGATGCTTCGGGGAAAACGGCGCGATTTACGACAAAAGCAACATTCTTTCGGGCGTGTCCGATTTAATGAAATACGCTGTCGATTCCAAAGGTAAAATCGTAGCCAGAATTGTCGGCGGAAAATACGGGATTTCATTGGAAAACGATAAAGCGTCGGGCATGCTTGAAAACGGAAAACTGCTTGACGCCAAAGGGGCGGAAATCGGGTTGCCCGTTCCTGCGGGCAGGCGCGTTATCGGCCGGGACGGCCGCATTGTCGGCACGGTTCTGCCAAAAGGCGGAGTTGCGGCGGACAACGGGGAAAACAAAGGCTTTGTGACATCCCGCATGCGCGCTTTGACGCCGGAAAACAAATTTTTGGGACGCGTTGTTCCCGTTGGCGAAGAATGTAAGGACAAAGACGGTCAAACAATCGGCAAAGTTCACTACGACGGTACGATTGTGGATGAAAACGTCGAAGTGCTGGGACGAATTCTGGCGGACGGCACGGCGCTGAGCAATGCGGGGACATATTTGTGTTCCATTTCTCCGATGAGCGTGATTGACGATGCGTGGATAGGCAAAGCCGTGTACGACGCCAACGGAAATCTTATCGGATATGTTGACGAAGACGGAAACGTCCGCGATGCGAGCGGGAATATTATCGGGAAAGTTCTGCCCGACGGGACGGTTGTTGATTTGAACGGCAACACAATCGGCTATGTGGCGTTGGGCGAACCCGTGTTTGACGAAAACGGCAAACTTATCGGTTTTGTCGGCGCGGACGGCATTGTGCGCGACGCGCAGGGCAACGTGATTGGGACTTTGCGTTCCGACGGAACGGTTGTTGATGAAAACGGAAACGTCATCGGAAAAACTTTGGGAACACCGTTGTACGATGCCGACAGAAATCTGATCGGTTTTGTCGGCAAAGACGGCCAAGCGCGGGATTTGAACGGCAATTTGTTGGGGGCTCCCGTGTACGATGCCGACGGCAAGCTTATCGGTTTTGCGGGCAAAGACGGCATGGTTCGCGATTTGAAAGGCAACGTCATCGGGAAAGTTCTGTCCGACGGGACGGTTGTTGATTTGAACGGAAACATCATCGGCAAAGTTGACGACAGGGCGACGCAGGCCAAAAAGAACGTTCGGATTGCAGTCGGCCGCGACGGCAAATTTTTGGGCATTGTCGGCGAAGACGGCTTTGTCCGCGATGCCAACGGCAACATTATCGGCAGGGTTTTGCCCGACGGGACGGTTGTCGATTTGAACGGGAACGTTATCGGCTCCGTCATAGAAGGCGAACCGCTTTATGATGAAAACGGCAACCTTATCGGCATTGTCAAGCCCGACGGGACGGTTGTTGATTTAAACGGAAATGTGCTGGGGCATTTGAACGCCGACGGTGAAATCGTCGACAAGGACGGCAATGTCATCGGTATTTGGAAAAACGGCAAGCTGACGATGAAAGGCGACAAGCTTAAACCGCGGTTTGCTTTTGACAAAAACGGCAAAAAAATCGGCATAATCCTGCCCGATGGAACGGTTGTCGACGCCAACGGCAATATTATCGGCCATATGGATGAAGACGGCAATATCATCGGATTGGACGGCGAGATCATCGGTACTTCAACCCCCGGCGGCGAAAAAACGGACAAGGATAAAGTATCCGTTTTCGGCAAATTCGATCCCGATTCCTATCGCTACCGCGGCAAAAACTTGGGCGCGGGCGGCGGCACGGGCAAAGGCGAACGCTACGATCCGTCGCGAATCAAGGAGCTGCGTGCGAAGCAAATGGCCTACCGTCAAATGATTCGTCCGGGATTGGGGGCAAGTTCAAGCGAAGAGTCCGAGGCGGCACTGTTGAAAAAACAGCACAGAGCAAGAAATTGGAGCAGTATCGATATCGATAAAAACGTATCGTCCTATCGTGTAAGCATGGACAATATGATTTTGGCGGACAAAGCCATTCCGGCCGTATTGACGCGGTCAATCGATTCGTTGTACAGTGATGTTCCTGTTTCAGCTGTTGTGGAACGCAATGTATATTCGGAAAGCGGACGGAAAGTGATTATTCCCGCGGGCAGTCGTTTAATCGGTGAACAGGGCGGAGCGGGATCGGCCGAAGAAAACAGTGTTGCCGTAAAAATGCAAATCAAATGGACTCGTTTGATTCGTCCTGACGGTGCGGCTTTCAGTTTTGAAAGCGGATCATCGGGTGATGCGCAAGGACGCGCCGGCGTTTCATCGTACGTCGATTTGCAGCTGATTCGGAAATTCGGGACACCTTTGCTGCAAAGTACGGTTTCCTCCGCGCTGTTGTGGGCGATGTCCTCCAACTCGAAACCCGAAGTCGGCGACAGCGGCGAAATCGCGCTCAGCGACCGCCAGCAGGCGGCGCAGGACGCGCGTTCGCAGTTTTCGGACGACATGAGGTCAATGTTTGATTCCATTTTTGCCATGACGTCCAAAATTCCGGCGCGTTCGTTTGTTCCGTCAGGAACGCGGATTACCGTTTTCGCCAAAGAAGATTTGTGGCTTCGTTCCGATGTTGAGGATAACGAAGTCGGCACGCAGAAATGGGATAAACTGGTTGATGAAAAAATGGGTACCGAGGAAGAGAAACGGCTGGAACAGCAAAGAAAGCAAGATAACGGAGAGATAGAGCAAGGTTTGACGCCAGATCAAACGCAGCAGAATAATTTAGGCACTGTTCCGAACAATCCGCAAATGCAGCAGCAGATGTACTACAATAATTATGGCCAGCCTCAGCAGGGCGGGCTGACGTCTCCGCAAGCACCGGCGGGATATTACGCTGCGCCGCCGGGGTATTACGGTTACGTTCCGCCCCCGCAACAGCCACAACTGCTGACTCCACGCTCTGCACAGCAACCTAAGCCGCAAAGCGCGCCGGCTGTTCAAGAACAGGTCAAGGATGAAGATCCCGCTCCGGAATTGTTTTAAGTGAAAGGAATAAAAAATGGCAACGGACGCTTTCCAAGTGTTGAAATCGGTTTTGCGCTATTTGTCCTATTGGTACGAACAGGACAATGTGGAAGAAGTCGCCATTAACCGTCCCGATGAAATCTGGCTGCGTTTGCGCGGCCGACGCGCGTATCCGTGGGCATGTCAGCAGGATAAAAACCTGTCCAGAACGTATTTGATGGATTTGATGCACATTATCGCCAACACTTTTGAACTGCCTTTCGATCCCGAACAGGGATCGCCCGCCGTATACGCGACGTTGCCGGGCGATCACCGTTTTACGGGAATTGCGGGTAAAAACGTGATGTACGACAATGACGATTTGACGGGCGGCATTGCCATGTGCGTCCGCGTCCATTCCGACGGCGTTAAATTCGGGCTGGGCGATTACGGGTTGAAAGCGGGCGAACGTCTGCAAAAACTGAACAAGCTGAAAGAAGTCGAAAACCCCGAAGACCCGTACGAACGTTTGATTTTATCCATCAAACGCGGCGATCACATTCTGGTTTCCGGTGCGACGGCAACAGGTAAAACAACATTTTTGAATAACCTGTTAACCATTCTGGATTCGCATAAGCGCGTGATTACAATCGAAGATACCCGCGAGTTAATTGTTCCGCACCCGAACCATGTTCACTTGGTTTTGTCGCGTACCGAACAAACAAACACGATGACATATCCGAAACTGATTGACCTTGTCGTGCGTTTTACGCCCGATGCGATTATCGGCGGTGAAATTTCAACGGCGAACGCCGGGGCGTTGTGGGAGCTGATGGGTTCCGGTCACGACAACTGCTTTGCGACCATTCACGCCGAAAATTCGGAAGCCGCGTACAAAGCGTTCACCGACCGTATTCTGCACTGCTATCCGACAATCGACCGCGAAAAAACGATTGCCGAAATGCACGACAAACTGCGTGTCGTGCAAATCAACCGCCAGGGCAACATCCGCGCGGTAACGGAAGTGACTTAACCGTTTGTTTCGGGGGCGGGCTGCTGTTCGGCCGCCTGCGCCCGATGCGCGCTTTGTTCGTTCAGTCCGCGCGCGATATTCATGTTGATGCTGATAAGAATGTCCAGCGCTTTGGCTTCGGGATTGGCCATGACGGCGAAAGTATGCTTGAAGATAAAGTGCGCCAGATTGAACACGTTTTGTTTGATTTCAAAGGGCAGCGGATTGGATTCCTCGGTTGCGTCGCTGACCAGAATCGTCCAGAGTTTGCGGTTTAAATCCAACGCTTCCTGCAGCTGTTCCTTGGAAACGGGCCAGTTTTCCTTGCACGCGTTTAAACGGGACGCGGTGCGAACCAAAGCGCGGGCTTCCAGTTCATTTTGCGGCAACGCCGACGATTCTGCCGCAGCATAGGGATTCGTGTTCATTTTTTAAAAGCTCCTGTTTAAAAAGAAACTGAACTATGCTACCGTAAACAGGTTAAGAAATCAAAAAAGAAAAGCTTTTTGATAAAAGGATTCTAAAAAATGAAAAAAAATTTGCTTTTGGGATTGATTGTCGCTTTTTTTGCGGTTCAAGCCGATGCCGCGTCCCTCAGACGGGATCCGGAGGAATTTCCCAACCGTTCTTGCGGCGGGGAAAAATCAGACGCCTATTTTAAAATCGCTGGATTTTCCCATTACCCGCCGTTTTCATGGAAGACGGCCGATTTGGAGGAGTATAAGCGAAGAGGAGTGCGGGCGTACAAATATGAAGGCTTTGCCGTTGATTTGGTGGAAACAGCCTTAAAAGAGATTAAAGTCAAGAAAATCGAAAGCGTGTTTTTTGATTCCGAAGAAGAATTGCGCCGAGCCGTATTGGAAGGAAAAGTCGATTTGATTTTTACGACTTTTTATCAAGGCGGGGACAAAACGGGATTGGATTTTATTTATCCCGCATACTTCGGCAATCCGCTGACGGTGATTTCCCGTGCGGATAAAAAGGTCGAAGTCGCCGATATCGCCGAATTGAAAGGCATGCTGGGTGTTATCCGTCGCGAAGAAGGCGTTTTGCCGTTGATTCAAGGCAAATTGCCGACGGATACAAAGGTTATTGAGGTGGACGGTGTTGATGCCGCTTTTGACAAACTGCTGAGCGGCGAGGCCGACTTTATGATTTCCAGTCCTTATTCCGTTATTGCGGAATCCAGATTGCGGAAAAACAAGGACAAACTCCACATTCAATCCAAACCGCTGCGTCCCGTTAAACTGTTTGCGGCATTTTCCAAAATGTCCAAATGCAAACGTTACAAAGAAAAGTTTGAAGAAGCTTTCGCACAACGCTATGCCGATAAAGCCGATGCGGAACAGCGGATGAAAACATACATCAAATTATGGGCCGAAAAAGGGGATAAGGCAGAAGAGTTTCCTTCTTTAAGGTCTTTGCAATAAAAAAAGGAAGGCGAGAGCCTTCCTTTTTTGTTGCGGGGAACAGTTTATTCCGCGCCGAATTTTTCTTCCGCCATTTTCTGGGCGGACACATAGTCGAATTTGCCCGTTCCCAAAATGGGCGGTTCTTTGACGACGATGATTTTCGACGGCGTGCCGAGGTCGTTCAGTCCGGCCTGTTTGATGAACGTGCGGATTTGCGCCGCATCGGCGTTTTCCGCCGTGGTAATCAGCACCAACTGTTCGCCCTTTTTCGGATCGGCGATGGCAACGACGCCTTGAACCGCGCCTTCGTACAATTTCGCCAGTTCCTGTTCGATTGCCGTCAGCGAAATCATTTCGCCGCCGATTTTGGCGAAACGTTTTGCGCGGCCTTTGATTGCGACAAAACCGTCTTTGTCAATCGCGACAATGTCGCCCGTATCGTGCCAGCCGTCTGCGGGCGGCTGCAGGACGCAGGGATTGTCGGCTTTCATGTAGCCTTGCATGATGTTGTCGCCGCGGACGAACAGCCGCTTTCCGTCAACAATGCCGGGGACGTCTTCCAGTCGGGCTTCCAATCCGGGGACAAGCCGTCCGACCGTTCCTGCCTTGATGTACATCGGCGTGTTTACCGCAATCAAGGGGGCGGCTTCGGTTGCGCCGTAGCCTTCCAAAATGCGGATGCCGAATTTTTTGCTCCACAATTCGGCGGTGGTTTCTTTCAGTTTTTCCGCGCCGACAATCGCATAGCGCAAAGCAAAGAAATCATACGGGTGCGCCGACGCGCCGTAACCCGCAAAGAACGTATCCGTGCCGCACAAAATCGTCGCGTTCGTGGCGTAAACCAGTTCGGGAACGATGCGGTAGTGCAGGGGCGACGGATAATAGAACGTCTTGATGCCCGACAGGGTCGTCAAAATGGTTCCGATGCCCAATCCGAACGCGTGGAACATCGGCAGAGCGTTGAAGAACACGTCGTTCGAATTCAAATCCAGAATGCTCAGCGCCTGATATCTGTTCGCTTGGAAATTGATGTGCGACAGCAAAACGGCCTTGGGCATGCCTTCGGATCCCGACGTGAACAGAATTGCCGCCGTCTGGTCCGCCGTGTGTTTGGGTTTGCGCGAAATCAAACAATCGACAATGCCGTGGAATTTGTCTTCGCTCGACACTTGTTTTGCGAAATCTTCCATGTAAACCAGATTGATGCCCGCATCGCGAATGGCAGCTTCCAGTTTTTCCAGTTTGCCGCCCTCGATGAATTTATGCGATGTGACAACCGTTTTCAATCCAACCGTTTTGATGCAGGACAGAATCTGCGCAATGCCGCTTGAAAAGTTCAGCATGGCGGGGACTTTGTCGCGGCTTTGCAGGGCAAAGAACACAACCAGATTTGCCAAAACGTTCGGCAGCAGGATGCCCAAGCGTTCTTCGTTCGGCAGCAGGCGGCCGAACGTGCGTCCCAAAACATAGCTTTTTAAAATCAGCGTTTTGTAGCGCAAGGGTTTGCGGCTGATGTCCTCGGCGATGACATGATGTTTGCCGTGGATTTTCTGCGCGTTCAGCAATCCCGTGAACAGATGTTCGTTGATTTTGGACGACGCATACATCATTTCCGACATCATCGTGTACAGCTGCAGCGACACTTCGTGGTTGCGCTGGCGTCCCGTCAAAGCGGGATCGATGTCGAATTTTTTGTGCGGCATGATGTTGACGGTGATTTTGGGGAAGTATTGTGTTTTAAACTTTGTTTTCAGTAAAGAAAACTTGGAATACTGCGCCCCGTTGATGCGCACGGGCAGGATGTTCGCGTTGGCTTTTTCCGCGACGATGCCCGCGCCTTCGTACACTTTCATCAAAGCGCCCGTGACGCTGATGCGCTGTTCGGGGAAAATCATTACTTTGTTGTTGCGCTTGATCAAATCGATTAACGAACGCAAAGACAGCGGATTGTTCAAATCCAAAGGATACAAATCCACCATCAGCGCAAAAAAGCGCGCAAACCAGCGGTTTTCCCATTCGGGTTTGATGACGAACGTAATCTTTTCGGGCATGAAAGCCGCAATCAGCAGGCCGTCCAGCAAAGACGTGTGGTTGGCGACGATTAAAACGCGTTTGCCGGCGTCTTGGAAATTGGGCAGGCCTTTGACGGTTACGCGGAACAGCGTTTCCAAAATCGTTTGCGCGATGGAACGCACCAATGCCGCAGGCAGAACCGAGCAGTTATACACAGACACGACGAAGCTTGCCAAAGCGAACAGCAGGAAAATGGCGGGAATGCTCAGTTCGAAATGGCGCAAAACCGCGACAATCAGCGCAACGACGGCAATGCCGGCGGCGTTGATGATGTTGTTCGCGGCAAACACGGCGGCGCGGTTGGCGTCGGTCGCTTTCTTTTGAATCAAGTTGCTCAGCGGCGTGATATACATCCCGCAGCAGAACGCCAGCAGGAAAAAGAAAAAGCAGAACACGGCGGGACGGAAGCGTGTGACAAACTCGACAAAATCGACGCGTTCGGCAGGCGTGCCGTATCCCAAAGTCAAAACGGACAGAGCCAAGAAACAGACGGCGATGCCCAGCGTGCTGATGGGAACGTACGTCGTGTGGACGACACCGCGCAACAGCCGCGTGCAATAGGCGACACCGATACCGACGCCCGCGGCGTACAAGCCCAGCAAAAACGCGGCGGAAACGGCATCCGTGTGGAACACTTGCGCAACCAGCGGATAAATCAGCAAAATAACCAGCAATCCCAGCGACCAGAACCATGTCGCGCCCAGAATACTGCGGTAAATCAGCGGATAGCGGCGCACCGTGCGCAAAGTGGAGCGAACGCTTTTCAAAACGCCGGCGTCGAATTTTTTCGCGGCAGGTTCAGGGGCTTCATCGGTGACGGAACGGGTGGCCAGATAACTGGCAAGCGACAGCAGAATCAAGCACAGTGCGGCAATGCGGACGGGCAGCAAGACACCGATGAGAATCGCAACGATGATGCTGACATAAGTGGATTTCGACGTGTAGGCGTTGCTGCCGATGAAATCCTTTTCATCCAGCCGTTCGGGCTGCAGCGCGTAGCGGATGGGGCCGAAAAACGCGGACAAAGTGCCGAACAGAACGGGCAGGATAATCAGCAGTCCCGCGTTGTTGGCAAAGAAAACCAGTCCCGCCGTCAGCATCAAAGCCAGTTCGACCAGCTTGACCGAACGGGTCAGTTTGATGCGGCCGTATTTTTTCGCCAGCAAAGTGGCGCGCGCCGAAAACAAAAAGAACGGCAACAGCAGCAATCCCGCAATCAAGTTCGACGGATCGGACGATTGCTGCGTAATGCGCACGGCGATAATTGTCAGCAAAGCGATTTTGAACAAACTGTTTGTCAAGCCGTCGAATAAAACGGCAAACAGGCTTTTGGCGGCTTTGATTAAGTTTTCTGTGGAATGTGAAGACATATTGAATCCTCGGAAGCATTAAAAAAGACAGACCCTCCGTTGTTCGGAAAGGCCTGTTTGTAAAAGGTCAGTTTTCTTTTTTTGGTTCGCGCAAAACATAGCCGCGTCCCCAGACGGTTTCGATATAGTCGTCGCCGCCCGTCGCGTCTTTGATTTTTTTGCGCAGTTTGCAAATGAACACATCGATGATTTTCAGTTCGGGTTCGTCCATGCCGTTGTACAGGTGGTTCAAAAACTGCTCTTTGCTGAGCGTTGTTCCCTTGGACAGCGACAGGCGTTCCAAAATGCCGTATTCGCGCCCCGTCAGGTGCAAAGGCTTGCCGTTGACGAAAGCGGTGCGGGTGTCCAGATTGACCTCTATCGCGCCTGTGCGGATGACGGATTCCGAATGTCCTTTGGAACGGCGGACCAGCGCGCGGATGCGGGCGATAAGTTCTGCTTTGTCAAACGGTTTTGTCAGATAATCGTCCGCGCCGGTCGAAAATCCTTTGACCTTTTTATCCGCACCCGACAATCCCGACAAAATCAAAACGGGCGTATTGATTTTTGAAGCGCGCAGGCGTTTTAAGACTTCATATCCATCGATATCGGGCAGCATCAAATCCAGAATGATGACATCGTAGTCGTACAGTTTGCCGATTTCCAATCCGTCTTCGCCCAAAACGGTGGTGTCGACGACCATGCCTTCTTTGTGCAGGACGGCTTCGATTGTTTGAGCCATTGCCTGATCGTCTTCGACTAATAAAACGCGCATAGGAATTTCCTTTTTCGGACAAAATGAAATTAACAGCTTATTAACTTTATGTTGTATGACTCCGATATGCAAGCCGAAAAAATCAAAAAGCGGGCTTTTTTTACGGGTAAAAACATTATATAAAAGGGTAAAGGGATAAAAAGTTTATGGATGAATGGCATAAAAGTTTGATGGACGACATTCGCGCTTTGCCCGAATACCGGTCGTACGGGTCGGTTTCGGCGGTCAAAGGCATGCTGGTCGAAATGACGGGCGCGCGTTCGGAGCTGTCCGTCGGCGACCGCTGCACGATTTTGGCGCGCGCGGGCAAAAAAATTCCCGCCGAAGTCGTCGGTTTCAACGGCGACAAAGTGTTGCTGATGCCGTTCGTGAACCTTGACGGCGTGGGCCCCGGAAACGAAGTCGATTTAAGCAACGCGCACCCCGTCTTGTATCCCGACGTTTCTTGGCTGGGGCGGGTCATCAACGCCATGGGCGAACCCGTCGACGGCAAAGGTCCGCTGAAAAAGGGCAAAGTGCCGTGCTTGATTCACGCGTCGCCGCCGCCCGCCAATTCGCGTGAACGCGTCGCGGGCAAAGCCGATTTGGGCGTGCGGGCGATAAACACTTTTCTGACGCTGTGCAAAGGGCAGCGTATGGGCATTTTCGCAGGGTCGGGCGTGGGCAAATCGTCCTTGATGGCGATGATGGCGCGGCATACGCAGCTGGATGTGACGGTTTTGGGGCTTATCGGCGAACGCGGACGCGAAGCGCGCGAGTTCATTGAGGACGATTTGGGCGTCGAAGGCATGAAGCGCAGCGTCGTCGTGGTGGCGACGTCGGACGAAAGCCCGCTTATGCGCCGTCAAGCCGCTTATGTCGCGATGACGGTGGCCGAGTATTTCCGCGATTTGCACAACAACGTTTTGTGCATGATGGACAGCATTACGCGTTTTGCGATGGCGCAAAGGGAAATCAGTTTGTCTGCGGGCGAACCGCCGGCCACCAAAGGCTACACGCCGACGGTGTTTGCGGAACTGCCCCGTTTGCTGGAACGCGCGGGGCCGGGGCGCATCGGGTCGGGGTCGATTACGGGATTGTTCACCGTTTTGGTGGACGGCGACGACCACAACGAACCGATTGCCGACGCGGTGCGCGGCATTTTGGACGGGCATATCGTTTTGGAACGCGCGATTGCCGAACGCAACCGCTATCCTGCGGTCAACTTGTTGCGCAGTATTTCGCGTACCATGCCGGGGTGCAACACGGACGAGGAAAACGCCCTTGTCAACCGCGCGCGCGCTTTGATTGCGACGTACGAAGATATGGCGGAGCTTATTCGTTTGGGTGCGTACAAGCGCGGGTCGAACGCGCAGGTCGACGAAGCGATTTTTTATTACGACAAACTTGAAGCCTTTTTGTCGCAAAAGAAAAAGGAAAAAATCGATTTCGCAACGGGCTATCAGCAGCTGAAAGACATTTTGTCGCAAAAGCCGTCCGGTGCTGAATAATGGCGAAAAACGATTTAAAAACGCTGATACGCGTGCATCAATTCGAGCTGGATGAAAAACGCCGTCAGCTGGGCAATCTGTTGCGGTTCGAACAATCGCTCGAAAACCGCAAAATCCTGCTTGCCAAACGGTTCAAAGAGGAAGAGGAGGCCGCCAAAAGCGACCAAACGGCGGCGCTGACGTTCGGGGCGTATGTCGATTGGCACATTGACGAAACAAAGCGGGTCGAACGGGCTTTGGCGGATGCGCGGCAGGAAATCGCATTGATGCGCGACGAAATCCGTGAAGCGTATCAGGAACTCAAAACCTTTGAAATCACGCAGGAAAACCGCGAAAAACGCGAAGCGGCGGAACTGGAGCGCAAGAACAACGCCGTGCTGGATGAAATCGGCTTAACGCTTTACAGACGCAGACAGGAAGAAAACGAAAGCGAAGAAGACAAAAAAGAAAAATAAACGCTGATATGCTCTGCTAAGAGGAGTATTGCCAGTACGGGCGGGATGAAAGACAAAAACTCTTTCAATCCCGCCCGACGGCTTAATTTCTACCACCTGCGTGATGTGATTGTAACACAGTCGTTGCAACAATAGAGAAAATCATCCCAATTCCCCAAAAGTCCGTTGTTTTGTCCTATGCCGGCATTTGCAGCCTTTAAACAATCATCGCTGGATGTGTATTGGGTAAATTGCAAGCAACTTGTATTCGTATACACGCCTGTCAGGCTGTTATTACACTTCGCAAGCGAGCAGGCATAACAGGCGTCGCTGTCGCTGCCGGATGTATCGGCTTTGCTCCAAGCGTATCCTGCAGGGCATGTTACAGAATAGCCTTGCTCTGCGCAGGATTTTCTGAGGCATTTATTGTTGACGCATTTGTATCTGTCGGCATAATATTTTGAGCAGTCATTATTATTCAAACAGCAATCCTCGTTGCGGGTGCAGGTGTGATTGCTTGCGTAATAGCAGGTGCCGCACGAGATGTTTTCGCATTTGTGATTGTTGCAGGATTGGTTGCCCGCGCAATCGTTGTTGCTGTTGCAATAGCCCGATTTTAACGAACAGGTATAGCACTTGCCGTCCGACCCCGATGTTTTATAGTCGGCATTATAGTACCAGTCGCATCCCGTTGCGTACCCCATTGAACCGCACGATTTCAGCGAGCAAGTGTAGCAGTTGCCATCGGAGCCCGACGTTTTATACGTTGCGTTGTAGTTTGCGCCGCACGATGTCGAGTATCCCATTTGCGAACACGATTTTGTCGAGCAGGTGTAGCAGCGGCCGTCGGAGCCGGACTTGACGTAAGTCGCGTTTTCATTTCCCGAGCAGCCCGTTCTGTATCCCATTTGAGAACACGATTTTTGCGAACAGCTGTAGCACGTGCCGTCGCGGCCGGATTTGCCCGTCGCGTTGGCGTTGTAGTCGCCGCCGCAAGACGTCGCGTAGCCCATTTCTCCGCAGCTCTTTTGCTGACAGCTGTAGCACGCGCCGTCGGAGCCCGACTTGTTCGCCGGAATGGCGTTGTAATCGCCGCCGCAGGACGTCGCATAGCCCATTTCCGAACATCTTTTCAGCACGCATTGCGTTCCGTTCAGCTTGTAATCGTCAAGGCAAGCCGTGCACGCGCTGGTGTCGCCCGTGTTCATCACGGTTGAACACGCGGTGCACGCCGCGGGACACGCGTAGCATTGGCCGTCCGACATGCTCAAATACTGGCCTTGCGCGCAGGTTTTCAGTTCGCAGTACGCGCCCGAAATCAAGTTGTACGCGGCTTGGCAGGACTGGCAGTTCGACGGGCCCGTGCATTTCGTGCAGCCGTTGGAACACGGATAGCAGTTTCCGTCTTCTTCGTTCAGATACTGCGCCGCGGGACATGTTTTCAAAATGCACTGTCCGCCGTTCTTGGCCGGGTCCTGGTATTTGACGTGGCACTTCGTGCAGTTCGTTTTCGACGTGCAGGCTTGGCACCCCGTTATCGCTTCCGCGCACGAATTGCACTGATGGTTAGCGACGTATTGCCCCGTCGGACACGTCAATACCGTGCAGGCCGCCGCTTCCGTTTTCGGATTGGTGCAGACTTCGTTGTCCGCGCAGTCGTTGTTGGAAATGCAGGTCACGCACTTGCCTGCGCCGTTCGACATCTTGCCGTCCGGACAGCCGCACTTTTCGCCCGCGCCGCACGGTTCGCACGAATACCGGCTGCCGACTTTCTTGCACGACAGCGCAGGTCCGCACGATTCGTCGTTGCACGCGCAGTACGAATCGTGGTTGTCCGCCGTGCAGACCGGCGTTTCACCCGAACATTT
>DJPN01000020.1:0-30185 GCA_002438565.1 Alphaproteobacteria bacterium UBA6411
TTTACGCGGGGGTCTCTTTTTTTGTTTGATAGCAGGCCTGTTACGCGAATTTTTCCGCAAGAATCGCTTGACAATATCATAGGGGGGGGGGGTATGATAAAATAAAGAAAGGATATTTTGCCCCCGAAAATCGCGGGGGCAGGGGGGTGGTTATGAAGAAAGTTTTGCTGATTTTGGCGGCGATCTTTGCTTTTCCGACTTCGCTTCGTGCGCTGACGTGTGAGGCGGGGTGTACGTTATATGAGGGAACGGAAACGGGAACGTATTGTGCTTGTTCCGGAGTCACTGATTTGGAATATCGACACGGTTGTTCGCATCATCAATACTACAATCCAGCAAACGGATCGTGTGAAGAATGCGGCTCAACGGAGTATGACTGTTCCACAGGTTCTTATAATGAAAAGATGGTTGTTGGCCGTGGTGTTACGTTCTGCCGCTCTGTCATTGAGGGGTGCTGGACATGCTATGGTGAACAGACGTGTTATAAATGCCTAAGCGGCTACACCTTAAGCAACGGCGCGTGCGTCAAAACGCCGACCTGCACCTCCGGACAATACATCGGCTCCGACGGCAGTTGCCGGCCGTGTTCCGACATCAGCATAGCAAACGGAACTTGCCTCAGCTGCTCTTCTTCCTCACAGTGCGACAATATCTCGTGCGACAGCGGTTATGTGTGGAGGGGCGGCCAGATTTGCGTCAAAGCGGCGTCGTGCCAATACCCGTTGAAAGAAGCGACGGATTATTCCGGCGAATGTGACGGCTGCTGTACGGATTAAGGAGGACAATGCCATGAAAAAAGCGGTCTTGATTTTGATGCTGGCACTGATTCCTTTGACGGCGCAGGCCCGATCGGTGAAATTGGGCGACGCTTCGGCCGTTGTTACTGGAACAAAGTCGGTGCGTAAAAAAGTCTGCACGGAACACAAGCAGTGCATAACGGGTTTGTGCATGGACGGAAATTGCGTGCGGTGCAACGATACGGACAGACTCTGTCCCGAAGGCAAAACATGTGTCGCGGGCGTGTGCAAGAAAAAAGCGGATTGCGCGAAAACGTCGGATTGTGAAGCGGGATACGATTGCGTCAACGGAGCGTGCGTTATGTGCGCGTCGGGTGACAAAGGGTGCAACTGCGGGGACGCGGAAGCGGACGGCCACGGCGGGTGCCTGTGCGCGGCGGGAAGCTTTCAGTATGACGGAAAATGCTTGAAATACTGCGATTACACGACGTGCGCTGAGGGCTTGACCAAAGTCGAAAAGGACGGCCGCTGCTGCTGCAAATGGAATCCGCCCGTGCGGTGACGGAACGGAAAGAACGTCATTGCGAGTCCGCGTCAGCGGGCGCGGCAATCCACTGACTCCGCCTTTGCAGAAATGGATCGCCACAGCCCTAAAGGGCTTCGCGATGACGAATATGGGGAGCCCCGCAGGGGGCGCGGGAATCCGCGGGCGCAGACTAATCCAGCTGATAGACCAGACACTTCAAATACGCCGTTTCGGGCAGGTGCGGGTGGACGGGGTGGTCGGGACCCGCGCCCGCCTGCAAAATCAGACGCCCCGATTTGCCCGCTTCGGTAATGCCGCGCGAACATTCCGTCAGAAATTCGTCGGGTTTGACGTGGTGAGAGCATGAACCCAACGCCAGAATTCCGTCCCGTTCGACCAGTCCCGCCGCCAAGCGCGCCATTTTGCGGTAGCCGCGCAATCCTGCTTGAATGTCTTTCTTGACTTTGGCAAAAGCGGGGGGATCGCAAACGACGATTCCGAATTTTTCCTTGTCCTTGTTCATATTTTCCAGCACGTCGAACGCGTTGTCGCGTATCCACGACGATTTGTCGGTCAAGCCGTTGGTTTCGGCGGCTTTTTTCGCAAGGTCAAGCGCCTGTTCCGAACGGTCGACGCCGATGATTTCCTTGGCGTGCCCGATGCCCATATGAAGCGCGAACCCGCCTGCGTAAGTGTAAAAGTCGATGCACCGCTTGTTCGGGGCAAGCCGTCCGACAAACGCGCGGTTTTCCCGCTGGTCGTAGAACCAGCCCGTTTTTTGCCCCTCTTTCAAATCGGCGTAAAAGTAAATGCCGTTTTCACGCACGGGAACGACGTCGGGCAGGGTGCCTTTGGCGACTTCGTACAGCGGTTCCAGCCCTTCCAGCGAACGGGCGGCGGATTCGGCGCGCAAAACGATGCACGACGGATGCAGAACTTCGTCAATCGCGGCGACGATGCTTTCTTTCATCAAATCCATGCCCGCCGTGTTGATTTGGCACGCGACGATGTCGTCAAAGCGGTCGATAATCAGCCCCGGCAGACCGTCGCCTTCCGAATGAACCAAGCGGTAAAACGGCGAATTGACCAAAGCGTCGCGCAGGGCGACGCAGCGGCGCAGTTTTTTTGCGATGAAAGCGGTGTTGATTTCCGTTTGAACGTCCGACGCGATTTTGCGGAAAGCAATCAAAGAATGGGCGTTGAACGTTCCCAATCCCAAAAACGTTCCCGTGTTGTCGGTTAGTTTAACAATCGATCCGTTGGGGATTTGTTTGGCTTCGGCGGTCATATCGATTTCGTTGGAAAACACCCACGGCGATCCCGCTTTGATTCGGCGGGTGCAGCCTTGTTTCAATTTTATTTCGGGCAAAGTACTGTTTTTCATGGCGTTTCCTTTCGGGGTCTTTTAAACTGTATTGAAAATCGTTTTACCACGTCAGGGGCGGTTATGGCAAAAAAAGAAAAATTTTTTTCGGCGGGCGAAGTTTTGTTCCAACAGGGCGAACCGTGCAAGAACGTTTATACGATTTTGGACGGGCAAGCCGAACTGTTTGTTGAAACAAACGGCAGAAAACGCGTCGCGGGACGCAAGCGCGCCGACGACGTTTTGGGCGCGGACGACGTGCTGAACGGGGTTTATTCGACCTCCGCCCGCGCGGTCGGCGAATTGACCGTGCAGGTGGCGACCGCTGACGAATACATTGCCAAACGCCAAAGAACGGGGGCTTTGTCGCCCAAGGAAAACGATGCTTTCGACTTTGACGACGATGACGGATTCGATTTCGGTTCGGACGATGACGACGATTTCGATTTTGACAAACCCGTCCAAAAGCCCGCTTCCCGAGCTGTGACTTCGGCGGACGAAGAAGAACCGCCCAAAAAGCAGGCTTTGGTCAAGGTGGAAAAGCCGCGCGCCCCCGTACCCGTCGACAGACCCGTCGTATTGCACGCCGAACCGAAGCATTCCCCGATTTTCGATTGGCTGAAAGAGGGAACGGTCGGGGAAGTGGCGTTCGGTCCCGCTTTGGTGCTGGCGACGATTGACGGGGACGACGGCGGGGCGATTCGCGAATCTTTGTATCAAATTTTGCGCCAAATTCCGAACGTGCGGGTCAAGGTTGTCGACGGCGTTGTCAGCGATACGAACGGGGCGCGCGCCGCGATGCAGATGCGGGCGTGGATAGAGGCGCACGAAGCCGATTTCGGGCTTTACGCGCGGCTGGACAATGCGGGGCGGGTGCTGGAGTTTCATGCCGTCCGCGGCGGAGCGGCGGAAAACAATCCGTTCAATGTCGGGACGCGGTTCTTTCTGCCCGTGCAAATGGACGACCTGCACAAAACTTTGCTGAAAGCGTTTACGGTCGGCGTTTTGATGCCGACGCGGCTTGAACACGAACAGTTGCTGCACTTGTTTTTGCCGGCTTTGCTGAACGAAGCGGGCGCATATGCCGCCGAGCCGATGACGGGCTTGACGGCGGAGGAGCAGGGCGCGAATCTGACGTGCTTTGCGAACGCGCTGTCTTTGGTCAGTCTGTTTAAATTCGCCGAAAACAAGACGGCTTTGGCGTCCGAAGTGTATGAAAAGGCGCTGAACCTGCTGCCGCCTTACGCCCCCGAATATGTGTTTGTGACGCGGCAAGTCGGCTTGATTCACCAGCTGGACGGCGAACAAAAGGAAGATGTCGCCGATTTTAAACTGGCAGAGCAGACTTTTCAAAAAGCCGCCGATGCCGTGTCCAAAAAATACCAGCCCGAAGTGTACGGCGATTTAAAGCTGAGAATCGGCAACGTGCGCCAAAAGATTGCTTTCCGGTCGGGAAACGGCGAGGACTTCGTTTCCGCCATGACGGCGTACCGCGATTCCCTGTCCGTTCTGAAACCCGCCAAAGACGCCGACAAATGGGCTGACGCGGTCAACGGACTGGCGCGCACGATGCAGCTGTTTTCATCCTACAGCGCGAAAACGACTTTATTGAAAAAAGCAGTCGAACTCTACGAAAGGGAACTGTCCGTTTTGGACAGGGACGAAAAGCCGCTGTTGTGGGCCAGGGCGTGCAACAACTTGGCTTCCGCGCTGTTTTTGCTATCGGAACGCGAGGGCGACAATCCCGATTTGCTGCATCGCGCGGTCAACGTGTTTTCGGACGCTTTGGCGGTGTATGACAAGCTGGGGGCGGAAAAAATGGCGAACGTCGCGCACAACAATCTGAAGCGTGCGGAAAAAGCGCTGGCGGAAACGGAACGCGAACTGGAATCCAAGCAAAACTGGTTGGACGATTTGCTGGGCGGCGACGAACCGCTGAAGTTTGAAAAAATCGAACTTGCCGACGATTTAAAAGACGAATAATCCGTGCAGCGCGGGCAGGGCTTGCAGTATCAGAAAAACAATGACGCCCAGAAACAGCGACAGACCGTAAGGGCCTTCTTTGGTTTTATGGCTTAAAACGATGACGGTGAAAAAGAAAAACGACGCTAGAATCGACACCGCCAGCCCCGCCGCGCCAATCCACGCGCCCGTGGCGGACAGCATTTTCACGTCGCCGCCGCCCAAGCTTTGGGGACGGAACGGAGTCATCAGCGCGCTTGCAATCATCGGCATCAGATAGCCGAACAGCGCGCCGACGGCGGATTCAAGCGGGCTTAATCCCGACAAGCCCAAGGTCGCCGTAAAAAATCCCAAAATCAGCATGGGGACGGTCAGCACGTCGGGCAGCAGGTGCAGGCGTTCGTCCACGCCCGCCATCAGCGCGGACAAGGCAAAGAAAACAAACAAAAACGGCGAATATCCGAAATAAAGCAGTCCGTACAGCAAAATCCCGCCGATCAAACCCCACTTGACGCACGCGCGCAACAGCTTGAGCCACAAACGGCGGCGCAGCGTTTTGCGGGCGGCGTCGGACGGTTTGGCAAAGCGGGGAATATGGAAACTGCGCACCAGCGCCGTTCCCGCGTCGGCGGGCATAAACTTGCCGAAACGGCGCACAAACAGCGGCAGGGGAAAGAATAAAACAAAGCCGATGCCGAAAAACAACAGGATTCCCATATTTTTGCCTTTTCACCAAAGAATGTTTCCCTCTATAATACCCGAAAAAACGCAGGAGTCGAGATGTCAAATCTTTTTCATACGGCGGCGGTTGTCGGGGTCGGGCTGATCGGGTCGTCCTTGGCGCGCGTGTTGCGGCGCGACAAGCTGGCGGACAAAATCGCCGGCGCGGGACATACGCAAAAAACGCTGAACGCCGCGCTTGAACTGGGCGTAATCGACGAAGCCTTTACGGACATCAAAGCCGCCGTTAAGGACGCGGACATCGTATTCGTCTGCACGCCCGTCGGGGCAATCGGCGACATTGTGAACACTTGCGCGCCCGCGATGAAAAAAGGCGCGATTTTAACCGATGTCGGATCGGTCAAATCGGTGATAGCGGCGCTGGATGTTCCCGATTTCGTGCGCTTTGTGCCTGCTCATCCCGTTGCGGGGACGGAAAAATCGGGGCCCGAAAACGGTTTCGCCGAATTGTTCAAAGACCGCTGGTGCATTCTGACGCCGACGGAAAAAACGGACAAAGCCGCGCTGGACACCGTGCGCGCGGTTTGGGAATCCGCGGGGATGAAGGTTGAGGAAATGTCCCCCGAACGTCACGACAAAGTCATGGCTTTGATGTCGCATTTGCCGCACTTGATAGCCTATACAATCGTCGGCACGGCGGCGGATTTGGAGGAAAGCGAACAGCACGACGTGCTGAAATACGCGGCGGGCGGTTTCCGCGACTTTACGCGCATTGCGGGGTCTTCGCCCGTGATGTGGCGCGACATCTTTTTGAACAACGCCGACGCGGTGCTGGACGGACTGCAAAGATTTACCGAGGATTTGACCGTTTTGCAGCGCGCCATTAGACACCGCGACGGACAGACTTTGCAGGACTGGTTCACCCGCACGCGCGCGATTCGCCAAAGCATTGTGGACGCGAAGCAGGCGCAGCCCGAAAACGAAAAATTGCTGTTGAAAGGATTGAAATGAAAGTAACTTATCAAGGCGTTATCGGTTGTTTTTCCTCTATGGTTTGCGAACGGTGCTTTCCCGACGCGGTGCACCGCAGCTGCCTGACGTTCGGCGACGCGATGCAGTCCGTCGTCAACGGCGAAGCGGACGTTGCCGTGATTCCCGTCGAAAATTCGACGGCGGGACGCGTGACCGAAGTGTACGGGATTTTGCCCGAATCGTCGCTGTACATTACGGGCGAAGCTTTTCTGCCCGTGCATTACTGTTTGATGGTGCCGACGAAATTCGTGCGCGGACTGCCGCCGCAAAACCTGTCGGATGACGAGCTTTTGGCGTGGAAGCGTTCCGCCCCGACGGCGGACGAGCTGAAAGCCGCCGTTTCCCGCATTGCCGAAGTGCGTTCGCATCCGCAAGGATTGGCGCAATGCCAGAAATTTTTGCAGCGCGTTTTGCCGAACGCCCGTTTGCGCGACGCGTGGGACACGGCGGGGGCGGCGCGCGATTTGGCGCAGGAAATGACGCCGAATGTCGCCGTGCTGGCGCCCGCGGGGGCTTTGACGCGTTACAAAATGACGGCTTTGATGGAAAACGTCGAAGACCAGAGCGGCAACACGACGCGGTTTCTGTTTTTGCGCAAAGCGCCCTTGAAACCCGAAGAGCTGCACAAAAAATCCCTGATAACGACCCTTGTTTTCCGCACGAAGCATCAATCGGGCGCATTGGTCGAAGCGCTGAAAGTGTTTCAAAAGCACAACGTCAATATGACCAAGCTTGAAACCTATATGACGGGGATTCACCATTCCGAACCTGTGTTTTACGTCGATGTGGCGATGAACCAGTTTGACGAAAACGGACAGAACACAATGAACGAACTGAAAGCCGCAACGCTGGGCGTGCAGAGTCTGGGCACTTATGAAGCATCCGACGCGCGTTCCGAAACGGCAGGCTTTTTACCTGTGGAGTAACTTTAATGACCGAAAAATTCGATTTGCATGACTGCGTTCCGACCTTTCCCGACTTTCCCAAAAAAGGCGTGAACTTTTATGACATTACGGGATTGTTCAAAGAACCCGAAATTTTTGCGCTGACCGTTCAAAAAATGACGGCGCTGATTAAAAAGTTTTCCCCCGACCGCCTGTTTGCGATTGATTCCAAGGGCTTTATTTTCGCCGCGCCCGTCGCCGCGAATCTGGGCATCGGCTTGTCCCTGTTGCGCAAGGCGTCAAAACTGCCGGGGACGGTCGTGCGCTATTCGTACGCTTTGGAATACGGCACGGATGAAATGGAATGCCGCGTCGAGGACTTTGATGCGGCGGAACGGCTGGTTGTGGTTGACGACGTGCTGGCAACGGGCGGCACTTTGGCGGCAGGCGTGTCCTTGCTGCGGCAGGTCGGCGGAAATGTCGTCGGCGCGGCGGCGGCTTTGGAAATCGGCGATTTGCGCGGGCGCGAAAAAATCAATGTTCCCGTGGAAGCGATGCTTTATTTTCCGCACTGAACCCATAAAAAGCGCACGCGGGCGAACACCGTTCCGTCCGACGCGCGTTTGATGACGTGCTTGGTTTCAAGCCCGTCGATTTCCGTTTCGACAATGATGTCGTCGGCGAAAACGGCGGGCTTTTTAAACGCGATGTCCGCCTCGGCAATCGTATGGGCGGCGCGAAAATCGTGCGGCATGGCTTCGCTTGCCCACAGGGGATAGTTCGTGTTGTTGACGTGTCTGTTCAAATCGATTTCGCTCCACCGCACGGGGAAAGCCGTCGAAAAGTCCGTTCGTTCGGGCAGAGCGGGGTTGGCAAACGCCGTTTCAATCATGCGTTCGGGCAAAGTGTCGTAAGCGGGAACATTGCCTTCGACTTTGACGGGGCGTTTGGTGGCAAGGTTTATCAGCGCCCATTGCGACGATGCGTAAAACAGCGGCTTGCCCTGTTCGTCGGCGGCTGAAAATTCGCGAATCCCCGTGACGAGGGTTTTCGCCGACGGCCATGTCGCCAGCGTGAAGCTTTCGTTCAAGGCGGGCATGCGTTCGATTTTAACGGCGTAATTCGCGCCGACCCAGCCGATTCCATGCTTGATGCCGTATTCGTATCCCAGCCCCATTTTCGCGGCGTGCGTGTCCGCCAAATCTTGGAACAAATCGAAAATCAAATCAAACCGCAAAACGCCGTTTGCGTCGCATTCGTGAATTTTGACCGTGTGGAATAGGGTGAATTTTTCCATGGAACAGCTCCTTTTTTCTTTATTTAGAGGACAAAAAGCTGTTTTAATCAAGCTTAAAAGACAAAACAAAAGGGGCGAAAAATGGAAAATCAAGCGTTTTGGAACAAAAACTGGGCGGTGTGGCAAGACGCGCCGAAGCCGTCGAAATTTGCCGAAAAAGCGCTTAAAATAATGAAAATCAGGGATTTCCATTCCGTTTTGGATGTCGGATGCGGCAAAGGGGAAAACAGTCTGCTGTTTGCCAAAAACGGGGTGCATACGACTGCTTTGGATATTTCAAGCACCGCGCTGGCGGCGGTCGAAAGTTTGCGCCACGAACGGATAAAGACGCTGTGCGCCGACATCGTTTCGGCGGATTTGGGCAAAGAAAAGTATGATGCCGTGTTTGCGTGCTTGTCTTTGCATTACTTCGACGATTATACAACGCGCAAAATCATCGGAAAACTGTTTGACGCCCTAACGCCGGACGGCGCGCTGTTCGTGCGGTGCAAATCGACCGAAGACCCGCTGTATGGCAAGGGCGAACAGGTCGGCAAAGACATGTTCCGCCTGCAGTATGTCAGGCACTTCTTTTCCCCCGAATACATGCGCGATGTTTTAAACGCTTTTCCGGTCGTCCACATTACCGAAACGCGCGAAGACTATTTCGGCGACTGCGCCTTTGTCGACGCCGCGGCGATGAAGATTGACAATCGGATAAATTGTGTGTAAGATAATATCGTTTTACGATAGTTATGTGTACACAATGAAAATCCTGCCGCAAACAATTTCTCCAAACGGAATATTTGATTCCACGCAGCTTTGCGCAGTGTTGAAAGGGTACGCCAATATCCCGATGAAAATCAAGCGCATGGTTGATAATGGTGAAATTGTGCGTTTGAAAAAAGGGCTGTATATTTTATCATCCGAATACCGCCAAACTTCCGTTAATCAAATGATAATAGCCAATTTGCTGGACGGGCCCAGTTATGTCAGTGCGGATTTTGCGTTGTCATATTACGGTATGATTCCGGAAACCGTTAAAACGGTAACGTCTGTTTCATTAAAAAGGTCGAAATTATACAGAACCCCCGTTGGCGATTTCTTGTATTCCCGCCGCGTTGCAAATGATTTTGCTGCAGGTATTCGGCAAATTGATACGGAACAGGGCGGTTTTTTAATCGCCAATCCGGAAAAAGCCATATATGACAAAGCCTTGAACGACGCCCGTTTTGACGGAACGGATGTTGAGGCATACCTGTTTGACGATTTGCGGTTGGAATGGACGGGTAAACCCAATAAAAAAGTATTGGCGGCGTTGGAAAAAAGCGCACGCGGTAAAATGAAAAATTTAGTTTCGTTTATGTGGAGAATCGGGAAATGAACGACGTTATCAGGCAAATGATTCAGCGCCATAAATGCCAAACCGAAAGCGATTGGATCAACGCTTTGCGCGAAGTGATGCAGGAAATCGCTTTGCAGGGACTGGCGCGCGGAAAATTTTTCGACAAAGCCGCTTTTTATGGCGGAACGGCGTTGCGGATTATGTACGGATTGAATCGCGGGTCGGAAGATTTGGATTTTTCATTGTTGAAACCCGATGCAAATTTTGCAATTTCAGATTATGCGGAATGTTTGAAAGACGAGCTGAAGTCTATGGGCTTTGCAGCAACTTTTTCCGCCAAGGAAAAATCGTTCGACAGTCCGATTGATTCGGCATTTTTAAAAATGAATACCAAAGCGCAGCTGATTTCAATCGGTGTTCCGGATGCATTGTCCAATAAAATCCATTCCAAAAAAGAATTGAAAATCAAACTGGAAGTCGACACAAATCCCCCTATGGGTTTTGAAACTGAAATAAAAACGCTGTTTCGCCCGATACCGCATGCTGTTCGCGTTTATGCATTGCCGGATTTGGCAGCAGGCAAGCTGCACGCCGTATTGTGCCGCAAATGGCGCAACCGCAGTAAAGGGCGTGATTGGTATGATATGGTTTGGTATGCGGGAAATCATCCGGCGGTAAATTTGTCCCATTTGGAACAGCGCATGCGGCAATCTGGCGATTATGCGGAAGACAGCCCTTTAACGTATGAGAAACTGGCGGTCTTGTTGGCGGAAGCTGTCAGTTCCGCTGACATTGACGCATTGAAACATGATGTAGTTCCCTTTATCGCGGATAAAAGCGAATTGGATTTGTGGAACAAATCTTTCTTTCTGGAAGCCGTCAAGCTGTTTAATCCCGCTTGATTTTTTATTCTTCAGCCTGTATCTTTCGGGCTAAGTCCGCGGCGGAAAACCGTTGCGGGGCAGTGCTTGGAAAAAACAGGCGCGGGCCGTGAGAAGCCTTTTTAGCAAACAGGCGTTTGATTCAGAACGCCCTTAATCCGTTTTAACTTTAAGACGGAATCTAATCCCCGTTTCCGAAGGGTCGGGGAAGTTGTAACGTATGTTCAGACCCGACCCTTTGATCGGGTTAAAGGTTGCGGCGATCATTCGTTTGCTAATGGTTTCTCAATTCCCCGACCGCCTGTAAAGGCGGTCTAAAGGGAATTTGTAAATGAAATCAAAAATTATCGCGGCGGTATTCACACTTGTCGTTTTATGTCTGACAGCGGATGTTTGGTCTTTCCACAAAGTAAAAGTTACGTTTTTCACCACCGCGCCGCAGGGAACGGAACTTACACTGTCCTATCGTAAAAAGCTAAACAGCAACCTTTTGATTTTAAAACAAAAAGTTCGCGCGGACGGCAAAGTTTCTTTTAATTTGAAAGGGCGTACTGTTTCATGGTTCAAAATCGATTTGCCCGAAAACACTGTGCAGAAAACAGTGTTCCGCGGATGGGCAAAGAAAAAGATCGCCCTTTCCGGTAACGAATATGCGGGTGAACAGCTGCGCGGGCGAATCAGCGTCATTTGGTTTAAATTTCTAATTATCGGCGTTTTGGCATTTTGGACAGCAATGGGAACAATCGGTGTTTATCAAAACCGGAATGTGCCGAAAGAACCGGAAAAACTGCCGAAAATGATGAATTTGGAATTTTTGCGAATTATGTTCACGTTTGCGGTGGTATGGACGCATTTTGCGGATACATTCAAAATTTGGAACGCAGGTTGGTTAGGGGTTGAATTTTTCTTTATTCTAAGCGGATTTTTGCTGGTTCTGACTTTTAAGCCCGAAAGAACGGTTGTTTCGTTTATTAAAAACAAATGGATTCGTTTTGCGCCTTTGACGCTGTTCGGCGGGTTACTGTACTTGGTTCTTGAAAACAAAATTTCTTCAATCAGATTTTTTTCCGATGTGTTCTTTTATTCCAGAAGCGGGATTTACAATAATGACGGTTATAATCCTCCGGCATGGTATCTTTCTGTTTTAATGATTGCTTCCGTTTTTTATTTCTATATGATGCAGACGCTGAAAAAAGAAATTGCCAATCTGATAATTTCTATTGTTTCATTTTTTGCAGCAGTTTATATTTCAAATTATGGATATAATATCAAAGGGGTGATTAACGGCTGGCTGATGCGCGGTGTGGCATGCATCGGGCTGGGGTATTTTCTTGCGGAAATTTACAACCTGTTGAAAGATAAAACGGTCATTCATCAAAAAACTTATAATTTACTGGAATATGGCGTATTTGTTTTTGCAACATTAAATATTTTTATCCACTCGTGGTGTGCGGGGGGCGTTGTCGTTTGTATCGCGTTTATGGCACTGATTTTGATGTTTGCCATGCGCAAAGGGGCTGTTTCTAATTTCTTTGAAAAAACGGTATTTGCAAAAATCGCAAAATATTGTTTGGCAATCTATTTAACACATTATGTCATTTGCCGCAGGATTCTTAACTTGCTGATTGCCAAACACGGCGATTGGATTTTGTCGCACAGCGCGGTTTCGATTGCTGGTGTATTGCTGTCCGTTGTTGCTTTGGGCGTGTTCGCTCACCACGCTATTGAAAAGCCGGCGACAAAAGCTTTGAAGGAATGGTTGGGATAACTTTCTTGACTTTCGGCGTGAGGGTTATTATAAAATCCGCAAAAGCCCGTATAATTCCGTTGCGTATAAACGGAAGTTTCTACCGAACTAAAATCGCTGTTCTGCTATGGGTGCGACTTTTGACAAGCAGAGGCTGAAATGGCGATTCAAATTTTAAAGGGCAATATTGTTCATACCCCCGCGGCGGGCGAATTGAAAATTCTGGAAAAAGGCTTTATCGTTTCGGACGGCGGAAAAATCGCCGGTCTGTTCGACGTTTTGCCTGACATGTATGCGGGCGCGCCTGTCGTCGATTACGGCGATGCGCTGATTATGCCGTCGTTCGCCGACATGCACATGCACGCCCCGCAGTATCCGATGCTGGGAATGGGCATGGACTTGCCTTTGCTGGACTGGCTGAACACCTATACTTTCAATACAGAAGCCGCGTTCAAAGACGAAGATTTCGCCCGCGAAACCTACCGCGCTTTGGCGGCAGAAATGATTGCCAACGGAACGACGCGCGTTTGCGCATTTTCGTCCCTGCACCGCAAAGCCACGCTGATTTTGATGGACGAGTTTGAAAAAGCGGGCTTGACGGGCTTTGTCGGCAAAGTCAACATGGACAGGAATTCGGGCGACGTTTTGACCGAAACGACCGAAGAATCCATGCGCGAAACGCTGACTTGGCTGAATGAAGCGCATTTCGACCACATCAAACCCGTTTTGACACCGCGCTTTACGCCGACCTGCACGAACGAACTGATGGCTTTTCTGGGCAAACTGGCGGCGGAGCGGGATTTGCCCGTGCAGTCGCATTTGTCCGAAAACACGTCGGAAATCGCGTGGGCCAAGGAACTGCATCCCGACTGCGCCCAATACTGGGAAAGCTATGCGAAGTACGGCTTGTTCAACGACAAAACCGTCATGGCGCACTGCGTCCATTCCGACGAACGCGAACGCCAAGCGATGAAAGACAACGGCGTGTGGGTTGCGCATTGTCCCGATTCCAACGTGAACCTGATCAGCGGAACGGCGCCCGTGCGCAAAATGATGAACGAAGGCGTGCGCGTCGTTTTGGGTTCCGACATTGCGGGCGGGGCGCAGCTGGCGATGTATCGGGTTGTCGCGGCGGCGATTCGCGCGTCCAAAGTCAAACGCATCGAAACGAACTGGACGGACGAGTTTTTGACGGTCACCGAAGCGTTTTATCTGGGAACGACGGCGGCGGGCGCGTTTTTCGGCGCAAAAGGCGGCTTTGCCACGAGCGACAAGCTGCACGCGATTGTTGTTGACGATGCGCGTTTTCCGAAACCCGTGCGCAAATTGACGGTTAAAGAGCGCTTTGAACGCGCGGTTTATCTGATGACCGCCGCCGACATCACCGCCGTTTACAGCGACGGACGGAAAGTGAAAGGCTGAAGCTACGTCGAAAAACTTTTGACCAGGCTGCCGACCAGCATATACCACCCGTCAATCAGCACAAAGAATATCAGCTTGAACGGCAGGGACAGCATAGACGGCGGCAGCATCATCATGCCCATGCTCATCAGCACGGACGCGACAACCATGTCGATAATCAAAAACGGAACGTAAATCAAAAATCCGATTTCAAACGCGCGGCGCAGTTCGCTGATCATAAACGCGGGAACCAAAGCGGTTAAAGGCGTGTCTTCGGGCGATTCGACCTTTTGCGCTTTGGTGAAGCCCATGAACAGCTGTAAATCCTTTTCGCGCACGTTTTTCATCATGAATTCGTGGAACGGCTTGACGGTGCGTTCGATTGCCGTTTTGGTTTCGATTTTTTCCTCTATCAGCGGATAAATGCCGTTGTCCCACGCTTTTTCAAACGTCGGCGTCATAATGAAGCCCGTCATAAACAAAGCCAGCGAAATCAGGATGATGTTCGCGGGCGTTTGCGACGTGCCCAAAGCCTGCCGCGTAATCGACAGCACAATCGCGATGCGCGTAAAGCTTGTCACCATGACCAGCAAGCTGGGCGCGACGGACAAAACCGTCAGCAGCAAAACCAGCTGGACGATGCGCGCGGTTGACGACCCGCCGTTGTCGCCCAAATCGATATTGACGCTTTGCGCCATGGCGGGCAAGCCGATACAGCACAGAATAACCGCGATTGAAAGAGCTTTTTTAATCATTGTTCCCCGCTTTTTCGCCATTATCGGGGATAACGGGAAAAGAATCAATCAGCATATTCGTTTCCCCCGTCGCCAGCAGATATTCCCTGCCGCCGCAGCGGAACAGAATCAGTCTGTTTTTCGGGTCGATTTGGCGGGCTTCCAATAATGAAATCCGTTGTTTTTTCTGCTCCAGCCGTCCCGACAGAATCGGCGAGCCGAAACGTTTCAATAGCCAGCTGAGCAGCAAAATCAATCCCAGAACGAAAATCAAGCCCATGACGGCGGATAAAAAAGACACTTCGTGCATTATTGTTCCCCTTTGGTCAAACGGGTGTAGCTTTCGGTCATTTCGGAACGGAACGCGTCGATTTTGGCAGTCAAATCCCGCATGACGGGGACAAGATTCGCGCGTTCGCCGGCGGGAACGGAAGCGACAGCCGAACACAGCGATTCCACCATTTTGCGCAATGCCGCGATGCTGACCAGCCGTCCGTCCGTCATCAGTTCGGATGCCGTGGACAGCAAAGCTTGCGCCTGTTCGGCTTGGGTTAAAATTTTGCGTTGTTCCGTCATGGGTTAAACTGTCCTTGCTGCGCCGAGGCGTTCAATTCGTAAATGTAGGAAAGGATTTCCGAGACGGCGGCGAACGCTTCGGGCGGAATTTCGCTGTCGATGTCGATTGCCGCCAGCATTTCCGCCAAATCGGCGTCTTGTCTGACTTTGACGCCCGACGCGAACGCCATGTCCAAAATTTTTTCCGCAATCGCGCCGTAGCCCGCGGCGGTGACTTTCGGGGCTTTCCCCGATTGTTCGTCGTATTCCAAAGCGGCGGCGGCCGTGCGTTTTTGTTTCATGGCGAATCCTTTTCAACGGGGCAAGTGTGACTCCGCAGCCCTTAAAAAATTTTTAAAATTGATTCTTTTTGCGGGGTGTGGCAAATTTGGAAGAAAAAGGAGCAGCCGAAATGGATTCCGAATCCCGTCGAAATGTCGCGCGTTTATTGCGCTTTGCCGCCGAAAAGCCTGTCAGCGTCTTTACGGATTTGGACAAAACGTCGTGCTTGGAGGGATGTGCGGAATACGCCGCCGAAAACGAATCCGAAACGGGAAAAACAGGGTGCTTTATGCAGCCCGACATCCGCCGCGCCTTGACTTCCCTGCCCGAATCGGGCAGCGCGTATTACATTGTGACGGGCAGGCATTGGAAAGACGCGCGCGTTGATGACGTGACGGGCGAAAAAATTCCCGACGGCGCATTTTATGATTTGCTGGGCGGCGTCAAAGACTTTGAAAAAGCGGCGGCGGTGGCGGGACACGGGCGTTTGCTGGTCAAGGACGGCAAAACGTCGGTGCTGAGCCGTTCGGAAAACGAAGCGTTCAAAGAACAGAAATTTGAACGCTACATCGGCGAAAACGTTTTGAAGCTAAAGCGGGAAATCTTTAAACGCTGGCCCGAATCGCGCGGGCACATTCTGGCCGAATACAAAAAACATTTGAGCTATGTCAATGTTGCGGAATACGCAAAACTGAACCCCGAGGCGGGCAGGGAAATGGCGGCATTTGTCGACAAAGAAATGCGCGCGATGATGACTGCGAAAGACGCGCCCGAAAACCCGAACAACGCGCTGTTTTACACGGTCGAACCCACGGGGTCGATGGAAGTGCGTTCCCGCAATCAGAGCAAGCGCAACGGCGTTGAAAAATCGGGCTTTTTGGAACAGGCGTACAATCGGAGCGGTGCGGTCGTCGTAATGGGCGACAGCTTCGGCAAAAACGGCACCGACCGCGACATGGTCGAAGCCGTGCGCGACTACTTCAAAGCCAAAGGCGCGGCGGATCGCGTTTTCGTCGTCCACGTTTTGAACGGCGAACAAAACAGGCTGACGGACAAAACGGATTCATGCTTTCCGACCATAACGGTCAAAGACCCGAACGAACTGGGACAGCTGATGAAATTGGCGGCGGGGCAATCCAAAACCCGCGCCCGCGCCGAAACCGCGCGCAAACAAACACTGGCGAACAGACGGGAACGTTGATTTTACAGTTAACTTGTATTACAATAGAAATATAAATGTAATGCAGGAGAATGAAAATGGGAACGGTAATTCAAACCCGCATTGATGCGGCGGTTAGAAAAAACGCTGAAAATGTTTTGAATCGATTAGGATTATCGATGAATGACGCGATTCGTATTTTCATCAACCAGATTGTTGAAGATCAAGGGCTTCCTTTTCGACCGTCTTTGCGTTCAAAAACGCCAAATGCGGAAACCGTTCAAGCGATAGAAGATGCCAGACAGGGAAACGTCAGTCGTCGTTTTTCATCGGTGGATGAGCTGATGGATGATTTGAATGCTTGAAATCGTTTATACCTCATCATTCAAGCGGGATTATAAAAAAATTGCCAAAAATCCAAAAGCAACAAAGGCTTTGAGGGATGTTTTGGTTTTGCTGGCAAATGAAAAAGAGCTGCCGCAAAAATACAGACCGCATATTTTAAGCGGTAATTATGCGGATGTGTCAGAGTGCCATGTTTTACCGGATTTGCTGTTGCTGTATAGGGTAAAATCTTCTGAATTAGAATTAATTTTAATGCGAATCGGAAGTCATTCCACTCTTTTTTAACGGCTTAAACCGTTGGACTTTTCCCCTTTAACCCGTTATAATATTTAATTATTCGGATTAAATACGGACGGAGGCGGGCTATGGAAAACACATTGACGACTTTGGTGCGAAAGCTGATTCCCGACGGCGGCTTTATGATGGTGTGGTCGATTGTCGGCATTTTGCTGGCGGTTTATTTGCTGCTGTGCTTTTTGGCGTGGCTGAGCGACAAACAGCGCGACATCATCGCGAAATATTACCGCCCCAAAAAAGTATTGGATGCGACTGAGGAAAAATTCTTTAAGCTGCTGCGCGCGGCCGTTCCCGCGGACTGTTATGTCTTTCCGCATGTTTCAATGCGCGCTTTGATTGCGACAAACCATTGGGATTTTTGGGCGCCGTTCAATTTGAAGCGCGTGGACTTTGTGATTTGCAACGCCGCTTTGAACATTGTCTGCGTGGTCGAGCTGGAGGGTGAAAACCAGCAAAAGCGTCACTTGCGCCGCGAAAAAATGCTGCAAAAAGCGGGTGTGAACATTCTGCGCTACCGTATTCAAAACAACCCGTCGGTCGAAGAAATGCAAAAGGATATCGCTTTGTTGTTGAAGGAAACGAAAAACTGATGGAAACGATACAGTATCAGACGCACGGCACTTGTTGCCGCATGATTTTGGCGCAAATCGACAACGGCGTTGTCAAGGACGTGCAGTTTGCGGGCGGGTGCATGGGCAACCAAGCTGGCATTCGCGCTTTGGTTCGCGGCATGAAAATCGCGGACGTCATTGAACGGCTGAAAGGCATTGATTGCGGCGGCAAGGGGACAAGCTGTCCCGACCAGTTGGCGCGCGCGCTGCAGTCGTATTTGGACAAGTGATTACGGCAAATCGATTTCGCGCGTCAGAAAGTCTTTTTTGACGAAAGCGACGATTCCCCGCGGCGTTTTGATTTGCACCCACGGGCTGTCGGGGACGATTCCCGTCAGCCGCACGGGCGTTTTTTCGGGGATAAGCACGATAATTCCGCAATCGACGCACGGGGCTTGATACCCCGGTGTTTGCGGTGCGGTCGTAAAAAAATACAGGCTTTTATCGTTTTGCGCCAAAGACACGGGCTTTAATGGAATGTGTTTGTAATCTTTCGGCATAAAATCCGACGCGGCGGGCGGCAGGCGGTCGGTGCGGAAACACGGTACGGCGACACCCGCGACGGCAATCAGAAAACCGGCCAGCAGCGGCAGATACACGCGGATGAAATCCGACGGTGTGACGCGCCAGAAATCGGGTTCTTTCACTGTTGTTTCGGGCAGCGCGTTCAGAAAAATGCAGGTTTTGATTTCCTGTTGGGGCGTTTGGGCGAATTTTTTGGCTTGTTCCCCCATCGCCTTTGCCAAATCGGGGCGCTTGCGTTTTTCATACGCCTGCGCGTTCTGCATTAAAATTTCCCAGTTTTTGTCGGGCGGCATTTGCGTAAACTTGTACGCGCTTTTCAACGTCGACCAAGTATAAGCGGGGCGTTTCAGAAAATCGCCCCAGTTGTGCAGGGATGTTTTCAGCTGTTCTTTGGATGCGCAGTCGCGGCAGTACACGCCGCCGATGCGTTCGTTTCCGCGCGTGAAAAAGATGTAGCGCGGCTGTTTTGCCGGTTTGCCGCACTTGCAGCATTTGACGAATTCGTAACGAAGCGTCGCCGCCGTATCGGGGAGCGCGTCGTAAGCTTTGCGCTTCAGCGGGTCAAGCAACGTATGATACGCTTCGGTCAGCAGCATATAGGTTTCATGCGCTTTATCCCCGCCGGCGACATCGGGGTGGCACAACTTGACCTGTTTGCGGAACGCGGCTTTGATATCGTCATCGGTCGCCGTTTGCGACACCCCCAGAACCGCGTAATATCCTTTGGAATCCGTCACGCCCATACCCCCGTTTTGGTTTGTTCGACAGGGGCAAAATCGATAAAGTCGTCCGTTTGACGGACTTGCACCCCGCCCGCATAGGATAGCGCGCCGAGCGTTTGTGTAAAGAGGGACTTTATGCGAGCCTCCGCCCCGTCGGGCAAGGCGTTTTGCGTGCGGATGACCAGCGAAAAAGTTCTGTTTTGACGGTGGGCAAGCCCCTCCAGCTGAATTCTGCCCAAGCGCGACAGGGTTAGGTCCACGACGAAACGCACGCCGCCGCCTGCTTTTTGCATTGACGCGCGGCGGTCAAGGTCTTCGGGCGGACGCTGCAGATAAAGCGATACGGGTTCGACCGCCGTTCCCGTCAAAAACGGAATGTCAAAACCTTTCCACGGCGTTTCCTGCCTGTCCGCGGCTTTTTTCGGGGTGAATTCGCGTTCCAGCCGTTTCAGCAGAATTTCGCCGCCGTCCGTTTTGCGGATCGCGTCGACGTTCTGTTCGCCCAGCCACGTTTCAAGCGGCACGTTTTTAGCCGCCGCTTTGACGTACGACAGCATCAGCGCGGGCAGTTTCGGGCTGATTGAGGGCAGGACGGATTTGAAGTTTTCAAACGCTGCAGCATCCGTCTTCGACAGCGTTTCGGCGGCCTCGCTCAACACTGTCCACACCGTTTTTTCGGCGGGCTGTTCAACGGAGGGCGGAATAACATCGACGATTTTGACCGCGACGGGGGTTAAGGGCGGCAAAGCCACGGTTTCCGTCGGCACAATCACGCCCGCTTCGGTCAGCAAAACGGATTTTGCATCGGGAAAGGGGTTTACAACAACCGCTTTTAAAACGGGTTGCGGTTTCAAAGAAACAGTGCTTTTAGGGGCGGCGGACGGTTGCGGGGAAAGCTGTTTTGCAGGCGCTGCGGCGGGTTTGGCGTCAGCGGGGTCAAGGTGGACGGAAACAGTTTTCGTTTTTGCAAAAAAAACGTTTTTTTCAAGCACGGCGGGGGAAATTTCGTCTGCCGTTTCATAGGCGGCGACCGTTTGCGGCGCGGGCGGCAAAGGTTCGGCAACGGTTTCAACCGGCAAAGGCGCGGGCATCGGGAACGCGGGTTTTGTCGGCGCGGAAAACGGTTGAGCGGCGGGGGTGTCTTTGGGCAATTCAATGATTTTAACGGTTTCGCTTTCCGCTTTTCGCGGCAGAGGTGCTGCAGGTGTCGGGATTTCAGACGAAGCGGCGGGGGCATGCTGTTTGGCAAAAGCGGGGACGGCGTTTTGTTCGGGCGCGATTTCGATTTCAAGCCGTGTCCCCGCAGGGATGTCCGGCGCTTGAACGGAAATCAAATCGGGAAACAGCGCCGTGATTTGTTCGGGTATCGTCCGCATAACGGCCGCTTCTGTTTTCAGCGGCGTAAAGGGGGCGCGAACGACGGCTTGCTCAATCGGTTCGGCGGGTTTGGAAACGGGTTTCGGTTCGGTTTTGAAAATCAGTTTCAGCGCCGCCGTTCCTTTTGTTTCAGGCGGCATAACCTTGACCGTCAGCGGCATTTTTTCTGCAATCAGCGGCAGATTGACAGGGATTTCGACCGTTTCCGCGGTCGGTAAGGTCAATGTCAGAACAGGCGGCTCCGTCGGGTTTTCGGCGGGCGAAACAACGGCAGGCAAAACGGTTGCGAACGGCAGTTTCAGCAAAAGCTCGGGAGCGTGCGGGATAACGATAACATTCGCCTGCACCGCTTGCGGCGACAGAATCAGCGTCGGAAAAGTGACGGATTCGCTCACTTTATCCCTGTTCTTTGTTCAGCCGCAGAGCGATGGACAGAACGTCCTCGGCGGCTTCGGTGTTCGGATGGCGGTTCAAAATCGACGTTTGGTTGCGAATGGAATCGCGCACCCGCGTGTCGCGGCGGATGACGCCCGCCAAAGGCGGCGAAATGCGTAAAAAGCCTTGGCACGCTTTAAGCAAAGTCGTATACGTCCGTTCGCCTTCGCGCGCGGAGTTCGCCGAATTGACAACAATGCGGATATTGGGCTTTTGCTGTTCCATGCACATCATTTTGATGAAAGCGTACGCGTCCGTCAGCGCCGTCGGTTCGTCCGTGCAGACGATTAACAGTGTCGCCGCCGAACCCGCAAACAAACGGACGGGTTTTTCGACGCCCGCGCCCAAATCGACGATGACGCGGTCGTATCCCCCCGCCAAAACGCGCAAATCGTCGTTAATCAGCTGCAGACGGCTGAGCGGAATGTTCGCCAGACTGCCCGATCCCGACCGTCCCGCGATGATGTCGAAGTTGCCCGCGTCGTAATGCGTTACCGCCTGGTTCAAAGTCGCTTTGCCCGCAATGACGCTGCCCAAATCGTGCACGGGCATCAACCCCAGCTGAATGTCGATGTTCGCCAATCCCAAATCGCCGTCAAACAGCAAAGTTTTCAGTCCCGCTTTGGAAAACGCGTGCGCCAGAGTGATTGAAAACCATGTTTTGCCGACGCCGCCTTTGCCCGAAGCGACGGCAATCATGTTGCGCACCTGCGGACGGGGAATCTTGCGCGGGGCAAGCGATAAAACCTGTTCTGTCGTATTTGTCGTATTCATGATTCTGTCCTTTCAAGGTCGGATTCTGCCGACGTTAAGAGCAATCGCGCCAAGGAAACGGCGTTGATGGGGGACAAGCCTTTTGACAGGCTTTGGCTCATACTGGCTTCGCAGACGCGCAATCCGCCCGCGTCCGCGGCGGCCAAAATACCGCCGAAACGCCGCGCCGCGTCCAATCGGGTCGCCAGCAAATAAAGAGTGCCCGCCTGCGCAAACGCTTCAGCCGTTTCAGCCGCTTCGTCAGAGTCGATTCCCGCAGGCATGACCAGAACGGGCAGGGCGTCCGCCGCTTGGGTGTACGCCGCCAGATAATCCATGTCGGCGGGCTGGAACGGGTTGAAAGCGGGCATGTCGACAAAGATGATGTCGCATGTTTTTCGCAAGGCTCGAATATGGTTTTGCAGATTTTCGGGCGAACGGGCTTTCAGCAGGCTGATATCCAGGATATTGGTGAACGCGACCAGTTGTTCCGCCGCGCCCGCCCGCACGGTGTCCGCGCAAATCAGCCCGACTTTGCGTCCCGACAGGCATGCGCGCGTTGCCAGTTTACCCGTAATGACCGTTTTGCCGGCGCCCGCGCCGCCCGTCAGCATGAACGCCTGTCCTTTGATGTGTTCGGGCAGGGGATGAAACGCAAACGTCGCATCCAAAGCCGCGGCAAAAGACACCAGTTCCGTTTTTTTTGCAGGCTCTTTTAAATGAAGCAGCACTTTTTCAATGACGGTTGCGGGCGTGTTATGGGATTCCAGAATTCTGCGGATTTTTTCATGAAAGGCGGATTGTTTCGGTTCATCCGAAATCTCAAAGCCGAAATCTTCTTCTTCTTCCTCTATCGCGGCGGTCAGCCGCACGCCCGCCCCCGCGCCCAAACGCTGGGTCGAAACCAAAATCGCGTTTTCCCCCAGCTCGTGGCGCAGCTGGTCCATGGCTTCGGACATTGTCGGGGCGATGTAGGTTTTCATTTTCATCGGGCGTCAGTCCTTGGTTAAATTTGACCCAAAGTGCGGATTTTCGCACGCGGGTGAATCTCATTTTGCGATATTACCACAGTTGAGGGACGAAAGCGCTCAATAATTGAACGGACATACGGACGAATTCCGGGGCTGGTCAGCAAAACGGGCATTTCCCCGCGGGACGCCTGCTCTTCAAAGACTTGGCGCACGCGCACGATAAATTTCTGAATCTGCGTCGGCGGCATGGAAAGCTGCTTTTCCTCGCCCTGTCCGGACAGAGACTCGGCAAAAGCCTGTTCCCATTCGCCCGACAAAGTAACAATCGGAATAACGCCGTCGGGTCCCGCCGTCATGTTGGAAATCTGGCGCGCCAGACGCGAACGGCAATGTTCGGTAATCAGCATCAGGCTTTGCGTGACGGAGCAGGCTTCGGAAATGCCTTCCAAAATCGTGGGCAGGTCGCGAATCGACACGCGTTCGTTCAGCAGGTTTTGCAAAACGCGCTGAACGCCGCCGACCGTAATACGCTTGGGGATAAGCTCTTCGACCAGTTTCTGCTGGTCTTTGTCCAATTCGTGCAGCAGCTTTTGCGTTTCCGTGTAGCTGAGCAGTTCGGACATATTGCTTTTGACCAGTTCGGTGATGTGCGTTGTGATAATTGTCGGCGAATCGACCACCGTATAGCCGTGGAACATCGCGTCTTCGCGCATGGTCATATCGACCCACATGGCGGGCAGGCCGAACGTCGGTTCTTTGGTTTTTTCGCCCTGCAAAGCGATTTCTTCGCCGCGCGGGTCCATGACCAGCAGTTTGTTCGGGCGCAGTTCGCCGCGTCCCGCTTCGGTTTCCTTGATGTAAATGACGTAAGTGTTGGGCGACAGGCGCATGTTGTCTTGAATACGGACGCTGGGCATGACAAAGCCCATTTCCAACGCCAAAGCCCGACGCAGGGCTTTAATCTGGTCGGTCAGACGGCGGTTAGAATTTTCGTTAATCAAGGACAGCAAACTGTACCCCAATTCCAGGCGCACCAAATCCATTTTCAAAACGCTGGAAATCGGTTCTTCGACAATCGGGGGCGGGGCTTCGGGCTGTTTTTCGCTTTCGATGCGGGCCTCTTCCTCTTTGATTTTTTCCTGCTGGCGGATAAGCAGCCAGGCGGTCGTTCCGGAAATGACGCTTAAAAACAAAAACGGCGCGGCGGGCGTCCCCGGCAGAGTCGCCAGCATAAACGCCAGAAACGCCGTCATTCCCAGCGATTTCGGATAATGCGACAGCTGGCCGAACAGGACTTTTTCCGTCCCGCCCGAAATGCCCGCTTTGGACACCATGATGCCGGCGGCGACGGAAATAATCAAAGCGGGGATTTGCGAAACCAGACCGTCGCCGACCGTCAGCCGCATATAAGTGTCGGCGGCGCGCATAAAGGGCATGCCTTGCTGCAAAACGCCGATAAGAACGCCCGCGATGATATTGATGGCAGTGATGACCAGTCCCGCGATGGCGTCCCCGCGCACGAATTTCGACGCACCGTCCATCGCGCCGTAAAAGCTGGATTCCTGCGACAGTTCGTCGCGGCGTTTGCGGGCTTCGGCTTCGTCAATCAATCCCGACGACAAATCCGCGTCAATCGCCATTTGCTTGCCGGGCATGGCGTCCAAAGCGAAGCGCGCGGCGACTTCCGCGATACGGCCGGAACCTTTGGTGATGACCATAAAGTTGACCAGCACCAAAATCGCGAACACGATAACGCCGATGATGAAATTGCCGCTCATGATAAAGCCGCCGAACGCCGCGATAACGTGGCCGGCGGCGTCGGGGCCGCGGTTGCCGTTTGCCAGAATCAAACGCGTCGACGACAGATTCAGCGCCAGACGGAACAGCGTCGAAATCAGCAAAATCAGCGGAAAAGAGGTAAACTGAATCGGCTTTTCGATGAAAATCGACGTCATCAGCACCAGCACCGAAAACGTCAAAGACAACGCCAAGGCAATATCCAACAGCGTCGGGGCAAGCGGCAGAATCAGAATCACCAGCATACAGACGATGCCCAGCGCAAGCGCGATGTCTGACCGTTTGCCCAGGTTGAACAGTCCTTGCTTGATGTCTTGCGCTGACGGCGCGCCGCCGACGGTCAGAGGGTTTTTAGCCATGGCTCACCCGTTATCCGAAATCGTTGGGGGCGGGCGGAACGTCGATGCCTTCTTCCATGTATTGTTTAAGCTTGTTGCGCAGGGTGCGGATGGAAATGCCCAGAATGTTCGCCGCATGCGTGCGGTTGCCCAAAGTGTGCTTCAAGGTGCTGATAATCAAATCCTTTTCGACGTCGGCAACGGTTCTGCCGACCAGCGTGTCCGTTCCCGCGTGCGATTCGGCGGGCGTTTGTTCAATGGACGGCATCAGCAGAACGGCGTCTTCTGAAATTTCGTTTCCCGTCGACATCAAAACCGCGCGGTGCATGGTGTTTTCCAATTCGCGCACGTTGCCCCGCCAATCGTAAGCCAGCAGCCTTTCCTGCGTTTTTTTCGCCAAAGGCTTGACGGGCAGATCGTTCAGTTCCGAATATTTTTTCACGAAATATTCCGCCAAAGGCAGAATGTCGCCTTTGCGTTCGCGCAAGGGCGGCAGAGCCAAGTTCACGACGTTTAAACGGAAATACAGGTCTTCGCGGAAAGTTTTGTTCAGCACTTCCTGCCGCATGTCGCGGTTGGATGTCGCCAGAATACGCACATCGACGTCAACGGGCTTTTTCCCGCCGATGCGGTCGATTTGGCGTTCCTGCAAGACGCGCAATAGCTTGGCCTGCAGACGAATGTCCATTTCGCTGATTTCGTCCAACAGCAAAGTGCCGCCGTTCGCTTCCTCGAATTTGCCGATATGGCGCGCGACCGCGCCCGTAAACGCGCCCTTTTCATAACCGAACAGCTCGGATTCCAACAGATTTTCGGGAATCGCCGCGCAGTTGACCGCCACAAACGGAGCGGAAGCGCGTTTGGAATTCGCATGAATGAATTTAGCAAAAACTTCTTTGCCCGTTCCCGATTCGCCCGTAATCAGAACGCTGGCCGTCGACGGCGCGATTTGTTTTGCCAGTTGCAAAACCTTTTCCGTCGCGGCGTCTTTGTAAATGACGGTTTCCGTCTGCATGGAAAACGCCGCCAAAACGGACCCGATGAATTCCGCATCGGGGGGCAGGGGGATGTATTCTTTCGCGCCCGCTTTAATCGCTTTGACGGCGGCGCGCGCATCGGCGGCGACGCCGCAAGCCACAACGGGGATGCGTATCCGTTCCGCGTCCAGCCGTTCAATCAGCGTATAAATGTCCAGTTTGACATCCGCCATAATCAAATCCGCGTTCACGCCGCCGCGCAGCATTTCCAGCGCTTGGTCGACGGTTTCGGCAAGAGTGACGGAACCGCCTTTTTGCAAAGCGATTTTGCTTGCCGCCCCGATTTGCCCGTTCATGGATCCGATTAACAGCAGACGCATGGCTTTAATTCCGTTCCGATTTGATGATTTCCGTCATTGTGATGCCCAAACGGTCGTCAATGACGACGACTTCGCCGCGCGCGACCAGACGGTTGTTGACGTAAATGTCAATCGCTTCGCCGACCTTGCGGTCCAGCTGAACGACGGCGCCGCGTCCCAGTTTCAGCAGTTTGTGAACCTGCATGCTGGATTTGCCCAAAACGGCGGACACTTGAACGGGAACATCGTACACGGCTTCCAATTCGGCCGACGATTTGGGTTTTTCGGGGATTTCTTCGTCAAAACGCGAAGAAGCCATGGACGGCGTCGCGGACACTTCCGCGGAAGCGTTCAAATCATGCAGTTCCAAATCTTCCTTTTCTTCGTCGGAAAAAGATGTTTCATGCGTTTCTTCAGCCATTGGATTTATCCCCTTCGTGATAAAGCTTCAACAATTCTTCGGTTTGATTCAAAACGTCTTGAGCCGTTCGTTCCACACCGCCGTGCTTCCATTCGATTTTGCAGTTTCCCGCAGGGATGCTTTCGTCGCGCACGACGGCGACTTTGCCCGCAAAAGATTCCTTTTTGACCAAATCCGCAATGTACGGTTTGACCGCGTCCGCCATGGACGGATTCAATCTGACGGTAATTTTAGGCTCTTCTTTTAAAAAGTGAAAGTTCTTTTCCAACAACAGGCGAATTTCATCGGCGGCGTGTTCTTTGCACAGCGTCGGCACAACTTTGCGGCAAACCGCCATGGCTAAATCGACGGCGGCGGCATAAGATTTTTCAGTCGTTTCCGCGGCGACGGGCGCCAATGCCCGCAGTTGTTCCAAAATCAGCTCCAAGCTGTCGGCGGTTTGTTTTTCGACGGAAGCCATCGCTTCGTCCCAAGCGGCTTTGTGCCCTTCGGCCTGTCCTTCAAGCTTTCCCTGCGTGAACGCCTGTTCTTTGGCGGCGTCCAGCTCTTCTTGGGAAAAACCTTTGAAAATCACTTTCGGTTCGGGTTCGGGCAGCGAAACGGGCGGCGCCGGTTCGGCGGGAGGCGGCGTCTCAGGCTCCGGAGCCGGAGTGTCGTCTTCCGCCGGCTGTTCCTGCTCTGTCTGCGATTCGGCGGATTCTTCCAGCCGCTCTTCCGTATTTTCCATGCGGGTGTTCAGCGTGTCGAGCAATTCGGAAATCGAAGGAATACCGTCCACGGATTTGGTCGTCATGTCGGCAGGCGCTGAAAACGTATCGTCTTCGGCGTCGTCGAAACGGCGGTCAAACATGAACTTGTATTCTTTAGCCATTCGTCAAAAGCCTTTAATAAACCATATCGTCCTGTCCCGCGGCGTCGGAAATCGTGATTTCGCCGTTGTTGGCCAAATCTTTCGCCGTTTGAACGATAAGAGCCTGCGCTTCGTCGACGTTTTTCAAACGTACCGGACCCAAAGCCTCCATGTCTTCTTTCATCATCTTGCCCGCGCGTTCGGACATGTTGTGGAAGAACAAATCCTTGATGATATCGGACGCGCCCTTTAGGGCCAAAGCCAGCTTGTCCTTGTCCACATTGCGCAGCAAAATCTGAATTCCCTGCGAATCCAAACGGGTCAAATCCTCGAACGTGAACATCAAAGACTTGATGCGGTCGGCGGATTCGCGGTTGCGTTCCTCCAGCGCGGACATAAAGCGGGATTCGACGTTGCGATCCATATTGTTGAACATTTCCGCAATAAGTTCATGCGAATCCTGCCGCGTCGAACGGGCAAGGTTGTTCATGAATTCGGTGCGCAAAGTCTGTTCCAAACCGTCCAGCACGTCCTTTTGAATGGCTTCCATGCGCAGCAGACGCATAATCACGTCCATCGCAAACGATTCGGGCAGCAAAGACAGAACGCGCGCGGCGTGGTCGGCCTTGATTTTCGACAAAATGACCGCGACCGTCTGCGGATATTCGTTTTTCAGATAGTTCGCCAGCACCTGTTCGTTGATGTTGCCCAGCTTGTCCCACATGGTTTTGCCGGCGGGACCGCGGATTTCCTCCATAATCGAAGCGACGCGGTCTTTGGGCAAGGCTTTCATCAGCAGCCGTTCCGTGTTTTCATAGTTGCCGATCATTTTTCCGGGGTTGGAAATTTCGTTCGCAAATTCCAAAAACAGCTTTTCGACCGTATTGGACGACACTGTTCCCAATCCTGCCATAACGACGGAAATTTCGCGGACTTCCTCGTCTTCCAGCAGGGAAAAGATTTTGGAAACATATTCTTCCTGCAGAGACATCAGCAAAATAGCCGCTTTTTGCGGACCTGTCAGAACATTGAAATTGTCAATCGCGTTCGCCACGGGTCAAGCTCCTATTTTTCCGTATAAAGCCAAGAGCGGATGATATTGACCGCTTCCTGCGGGTGTTGTTCAATGATTTCGCCGATTTTGCGAATGGACGACGCTTTGACGCGTCCTTCGACTTTGGCGATGTCGATTAACTCTTCCAGCTGTTCGTTTTCCGTCAGAGCCGTCGAAGCGGGCCCCGTCAGCTGCTGCATATCGGCGCTTTGTCCCGCCATTAACAGATTCTCCTCTTCTTCGTCCGAGCTGTCTTCGGGCTGTTCAAACGCTTTGACGACCAGCGGGCGCACAACCAGCAAAATCACCAAAACGGAAACCAGAGCAACACCGATGCCTTCTATCATTTTCAACACTTCCGCTTTTGTAAAGCCCATGAACAAAATCGGGTCTTCCTGCCGCAGCAAATCTTCGGGGTTGAAGAACGGCAGATTCACCACTTCGACCGTGTCGCCGCGGTTGGCGTCGAACCCGACCGCCGAACGCGTCAGCGCCGCCAGCAAATCCATTTCCTTTTCGTCGCGCGGGATGAATTCGCGCGTGCCGTCCGGCAATATTTTATAGTTGCCGTCGACAATCACCGCAACGGATATGCGTTTGATGACGCCCTGTTTGCGGATTTGACTGACCGTTTGCTTTGAAATTTCATAGTTGACCGTTTCTTCGGTTCTGTTGGATTGCGAAGTAACTTGATTAGCCTTGTTTTCCGCGTCGGGCAGGTTTTGCTGAACGCTGACAATCGGTTCTTTTTCGTCTGTTTTTGAATTTTCTTCGACCGTTGTCGACGACCGTAAAACCTGCTGATCGGGATCGTACGTTTCCTTGTTCACGACCAGCTGATCGAAATCCATTTCCAAAGACACGCTGACGCGCACCTTGTCCTGTCCGACGGACTGCTCCAGCAAAGCCTGCACGGCGCGGGTCAGCCGCGTTTCGTAATCGCGGCGCATTTCTTCGTTGTTGGACATTTCCATTTGTTCGTCGTCGGCAAAGTTTTTGGTCAGCAACGTCCCGCGCGTATCCAAAATCGACACGTTTTTCGTTTCCATTTTCGGCACGGCGGCGGCGACCAGTTTTTGCACCGCTTCGACCTGTTTTGCGGACAGCTTTTGCTTTTCTTCCATTTTCACGATAACGGAAGCCGACGGTTTCTGTTCTTCGCGCGAAAACATTTCACGCCGCGGCATCACCAAGTGAACCCGCGCGCCCTTCACATGTTCGATGGCTTTAATCGTGCGCGCCAGTTCGCCTTCCAAAGCGCGCAGCATCTGCAGATTGATAACGTCTTGCCCGACACCCGGGGATTGCGTTTTGTCAAAGATTTCATATCCCACGACGCTCCCCGCCCCGACCGTTTCCGCCAGTTGAATCCGCAACTTCAGCGAATCCGCGACCGGCACCTGAATTTCCGTTCCGTTTTTAGTCAGCCTGTACGGCACATTCTGTTCATCCAGCTGGGCGATAATCTTTTTCGTATCGGCCGGATCCAGTTCATTAAACAAAACCGCCATTTCCGTTTTGCCCAAACTGGACGCCAAATAAATCAAAAATCCCAACAAAAACAGCGCAACGCCGCCCATCGCCGCCAACCGCGCCGCCCCCAGATTTTTCAACGTTTGCAGAAACGAATTCACTTTGTCATCCCAAACAGATACAGATAAATTTTTTATCTTATAGCATAGGCCGATTCTATTAACAAATGTTAAATCGCTTTTGACGCCGCGTCGGTTCGTCAGCTGTGATACTCGGCTGCGCACGTACCCTCGGTACGCTTGCGCGCCTGCGTTT
>DJPN01000020.1:30352-51035 GCA_002438565.1 Alphaproteobacteria bacterium UBA6411
AAGACGCCGCGTCGGTTCGTCAGCGGCGATACTCGGCGGAAAAAGCCCTTATAAAAAAGCCCCTGCCGAAAAAATCCGGCAGGGGGAGTTAAAGGAGAAAGCTTTGGAATTACCGCTTGATCGTCAGCAGTTCTTCAAGCATGTCATCCGCCGTGGTGATGATTTTCGACGCTGCGGAATAGGCGCGCTGAGTCGTAATCATATCGGTGAATTCGGATGCGATGTCGACGGTGGAATCTTCCAAAGAGCTGGCGGAAATCGTTCCCGCGCCGCCTTCGCCCGCCGTTCTCAGCGTCGCATTGCCCGATGCCGTTGTTTCAATCCAGATGTTGCCCGTCAAGGCTTCCAGTGAATTGGCGTCAACGAACGTCGCAATGGGGATTTGGGCAATCGCGCGGGTTTCGCCGTTGTCGAAAATGGCGGTGACAATGCCGTCTTCGGATACGGAAACGCCAGTGTAGCTGCCGTACTTCGCGCCGTCCTGCGTCGTGTAGTTCGTCGTGTACTTGCCTGCCAACTGCGTCAAGCCGTTCGCCGTGTTCGTGTCGCCGATGTACAGGTTGATTTGCGAGCTTTCGTAATAATTGCCCGTCATGTCCTTTGCACCGTTCGCCCATTCAATCGCGACGTTGCCCATATTGATTTCCTTGGGCGTGCCGTCGGCGTTGAAGCGGACGCCAGCGATTTTCGCACCGCTTTGCGCGCCGTCGACGTTGTTGAACGAAAACGTGTTGGTAATCGCCAGCAATCCCGTGTTTTCGGGCTGGTTAATCTGCTTGCCGTTGTTTTTGCCGACAACGCTCAAACCCGCGCCGATGCCGGTTGTCGAAGCGGTGGAAATCATGGCTTCCGCCACTGTCGTAACACCGCCTGCCTGCGCCGCGCCCGTGGTCGTCCCTCCGTCGAACGGATTGGCGCCGTATTTCGTCAGCGTCAGGGTTGCGCCCTGCTGATAGTCGGTTTTGCCGATGGCTTCGGCGAACAGGGTCATTACGCCTTCCGCAGAAACAAGTTCGGTCAGCGTGGCGCCCGAAGTGCCCGCGTCGATTTCAACGATTTTGCCGTTGCTCAGCGTCAGCGTGTCGTCGACAATCGATACGCCCGTTCCCGCAACCAATCCCGCGGCGGCGCACAAGTTCGCCAAAGTCGTTTTGGCATCCGCGCCGATTTCGACGTCGTTCGCCGCGGCGGGCGTTGTTTTGAACGTGTACGTCGTTCCGCCGAGGGTAATGGTGTTTCCGTCCGCGGGGTTTGTTCCAAGCTTCAGCGTTTGCGACTGAATCGCGTCGGTGATGTCGATGTTTGTTCCCGTCGTCGTGCCGAATTTGGAAAACGTGTATGTTTCCCCGTTGTATCCGACCTTGCTGCCGACATAAGTCGCCGCATTCGTTCCCGTAAACGTCAAAGTTTGCTGATTGACGTTAATGGTGTTTTTTGTTGTCGCCGTCGTTGCCAGATAATCGCCTGTCGAAACCAGCGTGGCGCCGCTGACTTGGAAATAGTTGGACAGGTTTTCGATGCTTTCGTGTTTGTCGTAATAGGTATGAATCGTCTGATACAGCGCGTTCATCACGGCAATCGGCAAAGCGTCGGTCGTGTCCTTGTCGGTCAAATCGGCAATGTTGACGGCGATGTTGCCGTTTGCCAGCATTGTTCCCGAAACGATGCCCGTGTTGTCGGTGAATTCAAATTCCAAATCCAGATTGTTGGTTTTGTCGCCGATGCGGATGGTTTGTCCGACATAGGCGGCAAGGTTCGTGTTCTGGAAGGTTACGGACGTCGAATTGCCGCTGTTGACCAGAATGTTCGCGCCCGTCGACGTCGGATTGATTTCCAGCGTCGAACCCGACGCGACATAACGCGTGTAATCGGGTTCGTTGTCGTTGATTTTGGCTTTCAGCAGCTGAACCAGTTTGACCGTGCTGACGGTTCCCGTCTTTTTGTCAATGGCGGAACTGATGTTGACCGTAACGACGCCTTCGGATTTCGCGGCGTCGGTATCGGAGAATACATAAGTGTTCGTGCCGATTGTCACCGATTTGTTCAGATAATCGGCGGGTTTGTCGCTGACAAAATCGACGCGGGCGGTGTTTTTGATGTCCCAGTCGATTTCGGGCAGTTCAAATATGCCCGTCGCAATGTTCGTTTCGGGATCGGGGTTCGCAATGGACTGCAAAACCGCCTTGCATTTGCCCGCGTTGAACTTGACCGCCGCGCCGCTGTTGGACTGTTCGACTTGTATCGATTTGCCGTCCGACGACACCGTAAAGCGCGCCGCGCCGGGCATGTTGGCTTGAATCGCCTTGTTGAACTTGTCAACGGCGTCCGCGGTCGTCACAACGCCCGAACTGATGTCGACGGCGATGACTTTTTCGTTGGCTTTCGGCGAATAAGTCGTCGTGCCGTCCGTCGTGAATTCGAACACATAGTTCGTTCCGTTCGTTTCCATGGCAATGGTCGAATGGTTCGTCGGAATGGACGTGAATTCCAGCTGAGCGCGCGCCGAATACACGTCGGGGGTCGCGTCGTTGACAACTTCGCTTTGGCTGTAGGTCACCAAAGTCGCCGCGCCCGACGGCATTTCAAGGTCGATTGACCAAGCGCCCGATTCGACTTTCGTAAACGTCATGGTGACGTTGTGCGAATTGCCCAGCGAGTCATAAACCAGTACTGCCGAGCTGTAGCGTCCGCCGTCTTCGGGTTTGGCGGGGTCGTAGACGGGCGCGTCGGACGGCAGATTTGCGCCGAAGCGGATGTTTTTCGTTTCCTGCGCCGTGCCGCCGATGGTGTTAAGGTTAATCGACTTCATATTTTTGGAGTCGATTACGTTGTCGTTGACATAGACGGTTGAACCCGTTTCGTCGGAATAGGCTTTCATATACATGTTTTCGCCGATTTTGACCAAAGACGCGTTTTCCGAACCGTCATACGCCTGCAAAGGCCATGCTTGCAGATACGCGCCGTTCGCGTTGCGCAGATAGCCGTTTTCGTCGACTTCAAACGATCCCGCGCGGGTGTAGCTGTACAAGTCTTCCGCCCCCGGATTGGAAGTCGAGGTGGTAACGAAAAATCCGTTGCCCGAAATCGCAAGGTCGGTCGAACGGGTCGTGCCGCTCAGCAGCCCTTGGGCGTCAATGCCCGTTCTGTTGCGGCATTGCACGCCGCCCGACGAATACGCCGTCGACGACGTCTGTTTGGTGACCAAAGTCGAAAAACTGGCGGAACCCGCTTTGTATCCGACGGTGTTGACGTTGGCGATGTTGTCGGAAATAATGCTCATCGCCGAGGATTGAGCCGTTAATCCCGTAACGCCCGTTTTTAAAGCACCGAATAAACTCATTGACTTTCTCCTTTATCGTTTTTCGCGGCGGTTCTGCCTGAAAAAGTGTTTTGCCGTTGTTCTGTGCGGCAAAATTCCGTTGTTGTTAAACCGTTTGTGTTTCCGAATTGTCCGATTTCGGCGGGGTCAGTTCGCTGTCCTGATGAATCGCCAAAATGTTGTTCATATCGACGGCGACGGCGCCCATGCCGATGGCGACCGTTTCGCCATCATACGCAACGCCCGTAACTTTGCCGTAAACCGTTTTCTGCACTTCAACCGACGCGCCCGAAGCGTCCGTCGCCGTAACGACCAGCGTATACGCGCCGTCTTCCAATTTGTTGCCGTTGTTGTCCGTGCCGTCCCATGTCAATTCATGACGTCCCTGCGACACTTCGACGCCCGAAAACGTTTTGACGAAGTTGCCCGACGAATCGCGCAAAGCCACAATGCAGTTCGACGCGTCCGCCGACAGAATGTAGGAAAATTTTGCATACCCGTCCTGCAAAGGCACATAATCGCTTAGTGCCTGCACGACTTTGTCCATATAGCTGACCGACTGGGCGGACATCGAATTGACGTTTTGCGAAATGACCGTTTCCAAATAGCTGTTCGTCTGAATGCTTTGTTCGACCTGCGCGTATTGAACCAGCTGGTTGGTGTATTCCGACGTGTCCATGGGGTCAAGGGGATCTTGATATTTCAGCTGTTGGGTCAACAGGTACAAAAACGCTTCCATATCTTCAAACAGTTGCGTTTTCGACGACGAGGAGTCCTTGCCCGACGCCTGCGCGCTGCTTAACGCGCCCAATCCGCTGAGTGCCGCTGTGTCTGCCATGGTGTCCTCCTGTCCTTAAACCCGAATGTTCAAAGCGTGATTGCTTGATTCTTCGGGGGAATCCTGTGTTTCGGATTCCGCTTGCGCTTCATTATGCAAAAAGCTTGCCGTTTTTTGTTCGGGTGAAGAATTTTGTTGTTCCTCGCCGCGGTAATTGAACGTAAAAGCTTGGTCGCTGGTGTTCAGTCCCGCGCTGTCGAGCGCCTGTTTCAGCGCGGAAACGTCGCGCTGGAGCATGTCGATTGTTTCCGCGCGCGACGCCGTCAGATGAACGGTCGTCTTGCCGTCCTTGCCGGTTTCAAGGCGCACGCGGATAGTGCCAAGCTCCTTGGGGCGCAAAACGATTTCGATTTTGTTTGTGCCGTCTTTGAACGCTTTGGTGATTTTGACTTTGATTTGGTCAACCAAATCGTTGACGGGCGTTTGTTTTTGCATAACGACGGGGGCTGAAACCGCTTTGCCTTTCAGTTCGTTCGGGGCGGTGAAAACCGCGGGGCTTGCCGCCGCATTCGACACGGCGGAAACAGAAGCGGGCGCTGGAGCGGCGGCTTCGGCGGATTCAACGGCTTGCGCGGCGGTTTGAACGGGCGCGAACAGCGGTTGAAAAGCATCCGCTTTCGGCTGAATTTGCTGCTGTTGTTCCTGCTGTTGCGGCTGAACCGTGCGCGGGGTTGCCTGTGCCGCGGGTGCGGCAGGGTCCGTTTGCGCCGTTTCCGCCGTCAAGGGGGCAAAAGATTCCGCCTGTTCCGTTTTGGCTTCCGCTTTTACGGGTGCGCGGGATTCTTTGTGTTCGGTGGGGATTGCCGTTTTCAAAACGGCGGCGGGCTGAGCCGTCTGCGTTTCGACCGTTATCGCGATTTTGGTTTCGGCGGGTAGCTCTCGCGCCAGTTTTTCGGCTTGCTTTGCCGTGCGCTTAAAGTGTTCGGGGGCGGCTTCGGGCGCGTCTGCGGTTTCGGCGGTTTCCGTCTGTTGCGGCTGAATTTGCGTTTGTTTGATTTCCGTTTTTGCCGTTTTGACTTCCGCTTTTTCGATTTGCGGCTTGACGGCAATTTCTGCGGTTTCAACGGGGACGGCTTCGGTTTGTTCGGGGCGGATTTCCGCTGTTTGTTCCAAAACGGGCTGTGCCGTTTCCCGCTTGACGGCAGGCGTATTTACGGGAGCGTCCGCCGTCTGAACGGGGATGGAATTCTGCGGTTTCTCAACCGTTTGAACAGGAGCTTGCTTTGTTTGAGCGGGCGCGGTTTCGTTTTGTTTTTGCGTCGGTTCGGTTTGTGAGGAGGCGGTTGCAGGCAAAGCGTCCGTCTGTTCGGGCGCGCTTTGTTCAACGGGGGCGGTTTGTTCGGTTTCGACGGGGGCAAAAGATTCCGTCTGCGGTGTTTCGACGGGTTTTTCAACGGGCAAGGCGGCAAACAGCAAAATGTCCGCCGCGGTGGCGTCTGTCGGCAAAGCGTCCGCTTTGTCCGTGATTTGTTCAACGGTTTTCTGCTCGAAATCCGATTGTTTGACGGTATCCGCTTGAACGGGGGATTGGACGGCGGTTTGCGGCTGTTCCGTTTTTTGCGCCGCGTCCATGGTCGGAATCTTTTGCCCCGTTTGCTGCTGTTCGGCGGGTTTTGATTCCGCTTTCGCCAGCGTTGACGACGAACGTGTGCGCTTCAAGTGAACTTTAATCACCCGCACGTTTTGCGACGCATTGTCGGACGTGCCGATTTTTTTTGCGTTGGCGGACGTTTCGGCGCGCGAAGTCAGCGTGCTGAACACGGCTTCGGACGATTTTTCCGTTTTGCCGTTGCGAACTTGATTTAACACGTTCAAAAACGCTTCGCCCGTCGAAATGTCGTTTTTCGGGGCGGAAGAGGGCGCGGGCGCAACACCGAACGGATTGTCCGAATCCGTCGTGCTGATAAGGTAATTGAAAACCGATACGTCCATGGCAAAAATCCTTTCGCTTTGCCTTGATTTATGCAAAAGCCGTGCCAAAAGCTTTGTTTGACGAAAGTCCGCAAAAATGCTACTGTTTCGCCGTTTTTATCTGAGGGGGATTTGCGATGAACCGTCCGTGCCTGACCGTTGATTTGAATGCCGTCCGCCAAAACTTTGAAGCCGTGCGCGGGATAACGGGGGCGCGCGTTTGCCCCGTCGTCAAATCGAACGCCTACGGACTGGGCGCAATCGAAATCACGCGGGCTTTGCAGGACGCGGGGGCGGTTTACGTTTCAACCGCGCAGGAGGGCGCTGAACTGCGCGGCGCTTTTCCCGATTTGCAAATCAACGTGCTGAACGGCGTTGACAAAGAAAGTGTGAAACTGTTTGTTGAAAAACGCTTGACGCCCGTTATCTCAAGCTTAAAACAGGCGGAGGTTTGGGGCGGCGGTTACATTTTGAACGTCGAAACGGGATTTAACCGCTTGGGCGTGTGCGATTACGCCGCTTTAAAGAACGACAAGCGGATTTTAAGCGTGATGACGCATTTGTCCTGCGCCGCCGAAGACCTGTCAAATTCTGCCGTCCAAACCCAAAACGCGAAACAGTTCGCGGCGTTTGAAACGGTGTTGGCAACTTTGCGCCCCGCAGCGGCAAGCCTTGGACTGGATGCGTTTTTAATCAAGCCCGCGACGCTGAAGATCGGTGAAGTTCGCACGGGGGCGGCATTGTTCGGAATCAACGTGTTTCCCGACAAAACGGATTTGAAGCCTGTTTTGACCTTGACCGCGCCCGTTGTGCAGGTCGAAACGGTCGAAAAGGGCGATTCGGTCGGCTACGGCGCGACGTGGACGGCGCCAAGGAAAACGAAAATCGCCGTTGTCGCAATCGGATATGCGAACGGAATCCCCAGAACGTCGGGCGGCACGGTGTTCTTTAAATCGGGAAACAGCCGCTTTGCCGCGCCTGTCGTCGGCCGGATTTCCATGGGGCTGTTGACTTGCGATGCGACAGGTGTTCCCGATGCGGTTTTGACACAAGCGGTTTTGCTGGACGACCTTTACACGATTAACGACCTGTCCCGCGATTCGGGCAGGCTGGACACGGAAATCATGTGTTCGTTTTCGGGCATGATTAGAAATTTCTGCTGATACGGAAAGCCAATAAAGCGACCGCCGCCGCTATGCCGGCATCCTTGATTTTCGGAAATTTCCGTTCAATCGCGCGATAGATGCCGATAAGCGCCAAAGCCGTTCCCGCGACGCACAAAAACAGCATGATATTGTCCGACAGCGAAGCGTCGTAGGAATGATTGGGAATTTCAAAAAGCAGTTTCAGCCTTATCGGCTGCATCAGCGGAAAATGAAGTCCCAGCAAAGGCAGGGAGTTTTGGCCGACAAAGCGCAGGAAACGGCAGTCAACTTTTAACGCCGCACCGTACCATCCCGCGCAGGAGGCAACCGCCGCCATAAAAAATAAAGGCGAGTTTGCCGCAAAAATATCCGCCCAACGGCCGGCCGACAGGCCGAATCCGACAGCCAGACAGGCAATCGTCGGGGCAAGTGTCATATTTGTTTTGAAAAAATCTTTTGCCCGTGCGGCCAAAATTCCCAAAATGCCGAAAAACAGCGCCGGCGGGAAAGCGGAGTATGAAAAAATTCCGCCCCTGTCGGTGGGTTTTTGCCACGCAAGGGTCGTAAAAAACAGTGCGGCCGCCAGCCATAATAAAATTGTTCGTGGCAGTTTGACACAGAAATACAGCATCAGCGAAACGGCGAACAATGCGGGCAAAAACCATAACGGCACGTTCACAATCGGAAATCCCCACAGCGGAGTCCCGAAAAAAGCGAAAGCTTGCCACAAATTGGCCGGAAAATTCGGTAATCTGAAATTAAAAAAGGACATGAAAATGTCGCACGACAGAACGAGCCATAGCCAATAGGGAACAATCAGCCGCCGGAACTTTTTTAAAGCAAAAGGGAAAAAGGCGCCGCGGTTCGGCGTCAAATATCCGGAAATCATAAAAAACAAAGGCACGGTAAACGAAAAGGGATAGGAATAAAACATCCGCTTGTCGGCATCGCAATGCGACGCGACGACAATCAGAATTCCCAGTCCTTTCAAGGTGTCGATGCTGTTTTCCCGCGTGTTGTTCATGACGGTCATTATAACCGCTCCCGATGTCCGAGTCGAACTCATTTTTTTGCGGACAGGCGGCTTGAAACGGGCGAATGAAGTCCGAAAAAACAAAAAACGGCGCGTTTTTGAAGATTTGACTTGACGGAAAGTCTCTTTGCGGATAAAAGAAAGCTTCAGTTTTTTCTTTGTTTAAAGGAATTGTGTTATGGCAAAACGTTGCATCATTACCGGAAAAGGCGTGTTGACGGGAAATAACGTTTCACACGCGAACAACAAAGCCCGCCGTCGGTTTTTGCCGAATCTGCAGGCGGTTTCCTTGTTGAGCGAAACTTTGGGCACGACGGTCACGTTGCGTGTTTCCACGCGCGGTTTGCGTTCTATTGAACACAACGGCGGTTTGGACGCGTATTTGACGGCGACCCCGAACAGCAAACTGTCTTGCGAAGCCAAGCGTTTGAAAAAAAGCATCCTGTCCGCAGGTGCCAAAAAAGCCGCTGAATAATTTTTCGGTTGTTTTACATAAAAACCCGTACGGAATCCGTGCGGGTTTTTTGTTGTGTGTACCAAAAAGAAGCCCCGTAAAACGGGGCTTCTGCTGTTTATAAACCAAAGTTAGCCGTTGAAAGCTTTTTGGTAAACTTTCAGCACCAATTCCTTTGTGCAGGGGCGCGGATTGCCGCCCGTGCAGACATCGGCCATCGCCGCGTCCGCCAAAGCGGGAAGGTCGGCTTCTTTAACGCCGATTTCCTTTAACGTTTGCGGAATACCGACATCCAAAGACAGGCGGCGAACCGCGTCGACGGCGGCTTTGCGGTATTCGGGCTGCGTCATCGAATCAACGCCTTTGACGCCCATCATGCGCGCGATTTCACGGAACTTTTCACCTGTGTATTCGGCGTTGAATTCCATAACATAGGGCAGCAGAACGGCGTTTGCGACACCGTGCGGCGTATCGTAAAACGCGCTGAGCGGATGCGCCATGCCATGTACGACGCCCAAACCGACGTTTGAAAACGCCATTCCTGTGACATATTGCCCCAAAGCCATGCCTTCGCGTCCGTCGGGATCGTTTTCGACGGCTTTACGCAGAGATTTTGAAATCAGTTCAATGGCTTTCAGGTTCAGCGTGTCCGCCAGCTCCCAAGCTGCCAAAGTCGTGTAGCCTTCAATAGCGTGCGTCAAAGCGTCCATGCCTGTGGCGGCGGTCAGTCCGCACGGCATTGACGACATCATGTCGGGATCGACAATGGCGACGACGGGAATGTCATGCGGGTCGACGCAAACGAATTTACGGCGTTTGGCTTCGTCCGTGATAACGTAGTTGATTGTGGTTTCCGCCGCCGTGCCCGCGGTTGTCGCAATGGCGATGACGGGAACGCTTTTGTGCTTGGTCGGGGCGACGCCTTCCAGCGAAACGACATCCGAAAATTCGGGGTTGTTGATGATGATGCCGATGCCTTTTGCCGTGTCCTGCGGCGATCCGCCGCCGATGGCAATCATGTAATCCGCGCCGGCTTTTTTGAAAGCTTCAACGCCCGATTGAACGACGGCGACGCTGGGATTGGCTTTGACGTGGTCGAAAATGTCGTAGGCAAAGCCGTTCGCGTCCAAAATATCCGTGACTTTTTTGACGACGTTGAACTTGACCAAATCGGCATCCGTGACAATCAAAGCCTTTTTAAAACCGCGGGATTTGATTTCCGTCACAATTTCATTGACGGCGCCGTGGCCGTGATAGCTGGTTTCGTTCAAAATAAAACGTTTAGACATATTCCGAATCCTTTCGTTGAAATGATTGAACATAAACAGAATAGCATTTTTGCGGATGAAAATCATCCTGTTCGTGAAACGGATTGAAACGGATACGAAAAAAGCCTTGAAGCGGCGGACTTCAAGGCTTTAAGAATTGGTGGGCGCGACAAGGATCGAACTTGTGACCCCTACGATGTCAACGGAGCTTTTGATTTTGAAAATGGCGGATTTTCGCCGTTTTTATATGTGAGTTTTCGCCGTTTTTTATCCTGTTTTTCCGATTCGCTGAATGTTTTTCGTTGCATCTGCAACAGGTTTAATCCGTCCTGTTTTCACCCTAAGACAGCTGCGGCGGAGCGCAGATAATCTGGCGCATATTTCGCGTACACGCGGTATGTTATTTTGATGTCCGTGTGTCCGAGGTAGCGGGCGATTTCATAAATCGGAATGCCCGCCATCGCCAGCCACGTCGCCCCGGAATGACGCAAAACGTGCGGTGTTACTTTTGGCAATCCCGCCCGTTCGGCGCAACGTTTGAATGCCCGTTTGATGTCTTTGACGGGTTTCCCCAAATATTCGACAACATGATCCGACTGAGCTATCAGCCGAGCGCGGGACAAAATGTCGCGCAGAGTATCGTTCATCGGGACAATGGCGCGGCGTTTGTTCGTTTCCGAAACCGTCGGGTCAATCAAATTTATCAATCCCGTTTCAAAATTGACCCTGTCCCACGTCAAGCCGAGTATCGCGCCCTTTCGCGCCAGAGTGTTCACGGCAAGCGCGATAAAAACGACCAAATGATTTACGGTATCGGGATTTGGACGTGTTATCCACTTTCCGCCGGACGTTCGGACTTCCTCGATTTTTGCGGCATTGAACAGACGTTCGGCTTCTTTTTTGGTAATCCAGTATTCCCGCGGCGCCGGTTGTTTCGGCATGGGAATGTACGGGATTTTGTCGATTACGCCTTTTCTTTTGGCGCGGTTCAGCGCAGCGTTCAATGTCGAAAGTTCGCGGCGGATTGTATTTTCCTTTACGACGGAGCGAAAAGATTTGTAAGCGTTTATCGCCGTTTCTGTGATTGATTGAACGACAGCGGTTTTGAAAAACGCTTTGAGGTGCATTACTTGATATTTCGCCCCTTCTTCTTTGCCGGCGCGTTCCTTTTCCGCCAGATAATCGTCGAGAATTTCGGCGATTGTCGGAACAGCGGAAAAGGCGGCGGCGGTTTGCGACTGCTTTATGAACTCTGCGAGCGCAAGTTCAGCACTTGCGCGATCTGACGTTCGCGTTGAAATGCTTTTAGTGCTTCCGTTGCTTGTGAAATAGATTTGGTAAATTTTGCCTCTCTTGCGCAACCGAGGTTGGAAAGTTGTGTTTCTGGGTCTGGACATTCGTTTTCTTCTCCCTGTTTTTCGTAAGCTTCCGCTTGGTCGGGGCGAATGCGAATCAACGCTCCGATTCTGATGTGCGGCAATTCGCCGCTTTTTATAAGCTTTCTGACCGTTCGCGGAGATACACCCCAGCGTTCGGCAAGTGTTGTGATAGTGTAGTATCGTGCCGGTTCAGCCATGTTCTGCCTCCATATCAAGCGCCGTTTTTTCGATTAAATCAGCGACGCGGTTAAATCTTTCTTCCGAGAAAGTTCTGATTTCTGCCGTGCATAATCTGCGCAAACTGATAAATTCTTTAACAAAGGCTTCAGCAGCCCCCGGAACGCCGAACGCGTCAAATTCCAAACCAAGGTCGAGAACAGCCGATCTCAGTTTTCTGTTTTCGTTTTCGACATCGGACAGTTTTTTAATTCGTGATGCAAAGCTGTCGTCAATAACAAGGATTTGTATTTGTCCGTTTTTAAGCCAATTTCTAAACATTTCAGAAAATTTGTCCGCCATTTCGACAATGTCTTTTTTCGATTGTCCGCGAAATTCGGCAAAATCGAATGACCGAATACAATCTCGCAAAAGTTTAACGTCTATGCTTTTCATTTATTTTCTCCCATTCTTCGAGCCATTCGTCTTCGTTGAAAAATTCATAATCTCCGGTATGAATTTCACGGTTTTCGCACAGACCAAGAAAACCATTCCGAATAAGGTATACTTCGAAATCGATTCCGAACGTGTTGACATATCCCTCTTCTTTATCTTCGTCCGATCTGGCGTCCAAATACTCAAAAAAGCATTTTTTCGCTTCGTCAACGTAGTTAAAATCTTTCAAAGCTATATAAACCTGTCCGAAACTGTAATCGGAATAACGACCACAGGAAATGATGACAGCCATTCCCGCCTTGATTATTCCAGTCGGTTTTTGTTTTTCATGCATGGTTTCTTGTTCTCCCTTCGTTGTAAATGCAGTACAGACAGACACAGCAGCTTTCTATCATCGTTTCGGCGACCGTGAACGTTGCCAAAGCCGTGCCGTCAAGGACGAACGACGCGCCCGTGAACGTGCGCCAAAGCAGGTCGCACAGCCAAATCAAAATACCAATCATTCGACAACTCCTTTGTGTTCGATTTCGACAACGGCGGGAGTATGTGCCTGTTCTTCCGCCTGTTTGACCGTTTCGGCGAGTTCGGCAATCGCCTGTTCGTCGCAAAAGCCCGTTTTCAGATATGTAACCGCTTTTTTCAGCGCGGTGATAAGTTCCTGTTCCATTGGTTCCCTTTCAGGCAGAGTCCGAGTCCGCGGCGGAGGAAAATCCCCCGCCGTTTGTTTCGTGCCGTTGTTTATTTCAAAATGTTTTGAGCCTGCGCGACGCGGTTTTTCAGCGCGTCGTATTCCGATTTCATCGCGCCGATGTCGTGAACGGCGGACAGCGCCCAGTTCGCGAACGGCATACCCGACGGGTGCGTTTCCGCATCCGCGTCAAGAGCGAAGTAATCCGCCAGAGCTTTGGCGACAACCGATTTGACAATCCCGCCGATTTCCTGCTTGGCTTTTTCCGACAGCACGATTTCGCGCTTGCCTGACGGCAGGGCGCGGGTGTGTTCCCGAACGGACACTTCGCCGTTGACGGCGTACGCGCCTGTTTTGCGAATGCTCGGCAGGACTTCCTCGTACACCCAGTCGGCGAATGCCTGCGCCTGCGGTTTGTTCGACCGGAATATCAGACGGTACAGATTCGGTTCGTTGATGATGGTGATTTCCTGTTTCCGCCCCATTTTGTCGATGACGTCGGTTTTGCCGACCCCATTTTCGTTTAAGCGCGTTTTGCTATCTCTGCCGGAGCAAAGCCCCAAAGCAGCGCAAGCGTCTTTCAAGCAAAACCAAGCCTTGCCGTCAATCGCCTGTGTGCGGACGGTGTTTTGGTTAAAATTGAATGTGATGATTGAGTTGTTCATTTTTACGATTCCTGTTTCAAAAACGCTCCAAGCCGTGAAGCGCGGGAAGTTGAAACCCACGTCGTAAATCGTGTAGTCGTCCTTACGGATAGACTCTTCCCGCATAATACGGGCATAAAAAAGACGTTCTGACGGGACGTTCTACCGTTTACGATGAGGGGTTTCAAGCCTCAGATAAACGGTAGCAAAACGCGGAGTCGTTGTCAAGGCAATTCAAACAAGGGTTCGGTCATCTTTCCCAAGCTGATTTTTCCTGCTATATTGCCCGCGTTATTTTAACAACGGAGCAAGACTATGGAAGAAAAAACACTTTGCATGCGCCGCGCTTTCGAGGAAACAACGGCTGACGACAAGATCGTTGCCGCCATTCTGACCGCCGCTATGGAAAAGCCGGCGGAAGCAACGACAAATTATCAGCCGATTGTCCGGTCGTGGGCGATGACCGTTATGGAAATCGCGCGGATTAAGCGGGAAATCCGAAAAGAGGCGGATTAGTTTATCCCGCCAGTCCGAACGGCGTGTATTTGAAGTATTCCGCCAAGTCGGCGCGCGTCTTTCCCTCAACACCGTTTTTGCCGACATTTTTGTTAAAAAATTTGTCGGCGGAAACGGTTAAGCCTGTTTTGTAGTAAATTACGCCGTTTTCTTCGCGTTCCGGTTTGCCGAAAAGTTCTTTCGCATATTCGACAAGATTTGTGTTTTCCGAGATTTGTTCTTTGATTGAAGCCATTTTTTTGTGTCCTTAAAAAAGTCGGCGGGGCGTTCTATGAAGACTTCCCAAAATCCTGCGGCGTATTCGGCTTATTTATGCGTTTGCCTTATTCCGCCGCCGCCCCGCCTGTCGGTTAAAACGGGATTTCGTCGTCGAACCCGTCATTTGTTCGCGTGTTTTGCGTCTGTTCCGGCGCGGCGGCGTCCTGTCCGTCCTGCCGTCTGTCCAGCAGCACGATTTCGCCGCGGTACTGCGACAGCACGATTTCCGTTGTGTAGCGTTCGATGCCGCTGTTGTCCGTCCATTTCCGCGTTTTCAGCTGTCCCGCAATATAGACTTTTGAGCCTTTGCGCAAAGCCGTTTCGCACAAGTTCGCCAAGTTTTCGTTGAAGACGACGACACGATGCCATTCGGTCGCGGTTTGTTTGTCGCCTGTGCGTTTGTCCGTCCAGCTTTCCGATGTCGCGACGTTCAGCGTCGCCACCTTTTTTGCGTCCTGCGTTTGTCTGATTTCCGGGTCTTTGCCCAGATTGCCGATTATTTCGGCGCGGTTGAGTGAGCTTGCCATTTTTAATCCTTTCCTTTTCGGCTGTGATTTCTATCAGCAACGCGCCCGCGCGCGTCGTCAAATTCATCGCGTATATTTCCGCGGTCATTTTCCAATCCGCCCAGCACGGCGGAGCCGGCGGGCGACCGAATACCCGTTTGTATCGTTTTTCCAGCGTTTCAATCCGTTTTGAAAAATATCGGATTTCTTTCGCCGCTATGCCCCAGCGCCGGGGCGGTGTCGTTATTTGCATTTAAACAAGTCCCGTTCGTTCGAGGTAGGACGACGCGGTTTCTTTCGGAACGAAAAAGCCCCGCGTCCGTTCAATCCAAAAATCAAAGACGGCGGTCATATATGCGGAAAAGTCCGCGACCGTCATTTTTGTCGTCGTATTATGCCCGAATACCGTTTTGTTGATTTCGTGGACGATTTCCGCCGTGTACGGAATGGAGTAATCCCCATATCCGCACCCCGCTTCGTTCAAAACGGCGGCAACGTCTGTCATGTTCGCCCAGTAAAAGGCGTTCTGTTCCGCCGACCGCCGCCGTTTGTGTTCGGACAATTCCACGTCCACGCCGTTTTTTGCCCCCGCCAACATTGCGTAAAACGGTTTGAAAAGCCGCTGTTCAATGTCGGCGGAAGACGCGTTCGGATGAAAATGAATTTTCATCGCACGGACAGGCTTTCTGTTTCTTCAAAGTGGACGCCGTCGATGATTTCGCCCGTTTCCTTGATGTGTTTTTTCAAGCCCGCCTTGTCCACGGTGATTTCCGTTTTCAAAAATTCGGGCGGAACGGCTTTTTCGTCGTCAATAATCAGACGTTCCGACAGACGCCGGGAAAACGTGAACAACGGCGTTTTCAGCTTTCCGCCGTACAATGCGTTCAGCCCGTACAGGATGCGCCCAGCCAAGCGGTCATCGTTCCTCTGCAAGGATTTTTTCCGCGCTTGAAGCCGTTTGATTTCCGCGTCCACCGACGCGATGTCGCCGGCAATGAAGTTGCGCGCCCGCTGCATGCGTTCCAGTTTCGGACGGACGCATTCGTCCGCCAGTTCGGCAAACGCCAGTTCGTCGCATTCGCGCCAATCGCCCGTTTCTTCGTCAAAGCTGGCGTCCATGGCGGACAGCAAGTCCGACACGTCTTTTTCCATATATGCCATGGTGTTTTATCCTTTCATCAAGCGGCAATCGCCGGATCGTGTTTCAGTTTGGAATTGACCAGCGTTTCCAATTCGGCGGCTTCATTCGTTCTGCCCGCCTGTTTCAGTTCGCTGATAATCCGTCCCGCGCCCTGCACGATTTTTTCGTTTTCGGGGTGCGTCAGTTCAATGGACGCGTCGGGCGCTTTGGCAAAATAGGCTTTGCATTTGTCAAAACGTTCTTTCAGCGTCGGTTCTTTTTTCGCCGCGGCGGGCAACTGCTCCGGCTGGGCGGGTTTCGCAGGCGGTCTTTTCGGTTCGTCGCCTGTGTTGGTCGCGTCGGCGTCTTTGTTGTCGTCAATGCAGAACATGCCGTTCAACGCGTATTTTCTGGCGTAAGACGATGCCGAACCCGTGATTTGACTGTCATCCATGCCTTTTTTCGTTTCAGCTTCACGGGCAAAAGCCGACGTTTCAATCTCTTCCGCCCCGACGCGAAACTTCGCGACCGCCCGAACGTACCAGCGCCCGCCGATAAATTCGATTTCGTCCGTGATTGTCAGCACCGCGCCGACCTCGTGCAAGAGCGGTTTGACCGCTTCCAAGATGTCTTCGCAGGAACGGTAGGCGTAGCCCCCGAATTTGTTGTACTGCGTTTTGTTCGCTTTGAGCTTTGACTGCACCGTGCCCAAAGCCGTGATAACGTTTGTTTCAGCCATTGAATTTCCCCTTTGCCTGATGTTGTTCCAATGAAAGCAGTTGTTTCTCGATTTCGGGATAATTGAAATTGCCCCGTTCCAGCGTCGCCCGCGTCAATATCGCGAACACCCCGCCCAAGATAATCGGGTCGATTTGTCCCAGCGGGTCGTCCAAAACGTCGGACGCGACCCGTTCGACAATCGCGTCTGCGCGGTCGTCTTCGTTGTACGGAGAGTTCGGAACGATGTCGCCATAACTGTTTTCATGGGCGTTGTCGTAATCCCAATCTTCCGCCGCCTTGTCCGCCAGTCGTTTGGCTTCGTTCAGCAACAGCCCGAACACCCGCCGAACGGCGCGGTTGTATGCTTGAAAATTTTGGTAGTTCATGCGTTAGCTCCTTGTTTGTTTTCAGAAAGCCGCCCGCGGCGGGAGATTGGAGGGGGAAGAACGCTGCCGACGGCTTCGTGAAAGCAAAAAAAGGCTTGCGATAAGGGGTTGCACCTTGTCCGCCCGAAGGTCGGCTCTGTGTTTTTTCGCCTGCCGACACCGCCGAAGCGACCGCGCAGCCCTAACCGACAATCCGCGTTTTCCGCGATTCGTTCCCGAATGCCCGTGCCGGTGGCGGGGCGGAAACATCGGTTTGACCCGATAAGAAAAACATTATAAGAAAAATCTTATGATGTCAATATGAAAAATAAGAAAAATCTTATTTTTTGCGATTTGAGATGAAAACAGCGGAAAGTCGGGCTTTTCAGCGGTGGCGGTCGGCAAAAGGGGGAACGGGAGGGAAAAAGATTTGCTTTTGCAAACCAGACGTTTTGGGGTAACATCCGTTTTGCTCTATTAAAACAAGGGAGAATGTTTTGAAATTTTTATATATCGTTATTGGCATAATCGGTCTTTTTTCCGCTTTTGTTTTTTTATTGTATCCGAACTGGATAGCACCGAAACCGCTGGCGGCGAAATGCCGCTCTTCACAGACAAAGATGAGAATAAAGCAACGCCGGCGCAAACTGCTGTGTTGGGTTTTCTTTTTATGGGATATTGTCCTTTTTTGCGAGGACTGTTTAAAGAAATCCCTTTGCCTTATTTGTTTATGCGTACAATCGTACCCGCCGCAATATCCATTTTGCTGGCGTGGTTTTTCGGACATTACGCATCTTTTCAAATGGCAAAAGATGAAAAAAAGCCAGAATTTATTAGGCAAAAAGGTATTTTCGGAAAACCGAAATATGGTTTACTGTCAAAATTCATGATATTTTTAACATTAGCGGCTTTTTTCTCGCCTTTGATTTTAATGAAATATAATTCGTTCGGAGAATAAAAGAAAGCCCCGTAATTGTTTACGGGGCTTTCTTTAAAAGGAGACAAACTCAACACCTTATTTTTCAGAAATGTTCGCAATCAAAGTCAGAAAAGCGGATTTGATAGATTCATGATTTGCCAGAAAAGCAACGATGCTAAGCAAAACAACGAAAAGCCACCATAAAAAGTTCGTCAAAAAACCGTCAAGGATAACCTGCCAATATGAATGTTCGGCTTTAACCACAAACTTTTCATATTCGATTAAAATGCCGTCGGCTTCTTTTTCAACCAAATCTTTCGGAGCGTTTCCGCCTTCCTTTCGCATCTCGTCAATCAGGGAGTTGACGACAACGTCTTTGACGTATTTGCGCGGGTTTTTATATTTTGCGCGTTTGGGCATAATCAATCCTTAGCGGCAAACGGGAACAGTTTTTTGACGGCTTTGCTTAACGCCTCAATGTCCGGATCATATTGCAATTTCGACGGCGAAACGTTTTCATCCATATATTTCGCGTCCTGCTGCATATCATAGGATTCCGGCTCAAACGCCATTTTTTGCAAAACCAACTGGGCGATACGAATCCCAGGGTGCAATACGACATCAACGCCGGTGTTGTTCGTTATCGTCAGCGGCAAATTACCAGAATAACCAGGGTGAACGTAAATTGTGGAGATGGACAGTCCCAATCTGGTCACAGAACTGCGCGGCACAATCAAACCAGACATTGTTTTAGGCATTTCAATACGTTCTTTGATGCCGATAAAAGCCGTTTCCCCTTTTTTTAAGGTATATTCGGAAAAGTCTGAAAATTCCTGCGCATTTTCCAAGACATCGTCGCCGACGATATACGGGGAAGTCAAATTGTATTTGTATGCATTGCTACCCAAACGCAAATCAACGGCAGAGGCATTCAGCGCGCCGCCATCAAAAGGCTGTACAATTTTAGAAACGATTGATCCAAGGTCTGTCATTCTTTTGCTCCTCTCTTCATTATGAAAGATTAGGATTAAAAATCAATAAAAATTATCCCACTTTTTCAGCCGTCAAGGTGTAGATGACTTTTCCGACGACATAGACATCGGATGCGGACGCGGTGATGTTGTCGTATTTTGGATTGTCCGATTTGATGACGATGTCGCTGCCGATTGTGTTCTGAATGCGTTTCACCGCCAGACCGGAGGTCATGCGGATTAAAAACATACCGTCCGAATCGACGGCGTTGCGCGACGTGTCCACCAGTACCCAGTCGCCGTCTTTCAGCGTCGGTTCCATGGAGTCCCCGAACACACGCAGCATTTTGACCGATTCTGGATTGGCGAACGTGATGGTTTGAAATTCGGTTTTTGGAATTTGCCAAATTCCTATGATATTCTCGCCGATATTTTCAACGCCATTTCCACAACAGGCGCGAGCGTCCAAAACGTCAATGGAAACAAGTCCGGAAGTTTGTTTCACCGAACCGAAAACGGCAATGCGTCGGGCTTGAACTTTTTGCTCGTCCGTCATCAATTCGGTTTCATCAACGCCAAGAAGCCCTGCCACGATTTTACGTTGGGTGTCGGATAAAACGCGAGGCGAACGCTTTTTGATATATTGCTGAATGTAGGCTGTGTTTTTGCCTAATGCTGTTGAAACGGACGCATAATCTACGCCGTCTTGTTTGCGAATCAGCTCTTCAATTTTTGAACGTATTGTGTCAGGTGTTTCCATTTTCTTGCTCCTTTACCAAGGTTATAATAAAAATCTTATACGTGCAAATAAGAAAATTATCATTGACTAAATAAGATTTGTCTTATAAAATTGCTTGCGCGAAAGGAAAAATCTAATGACGAAAAGTGAATTTTTGGAATACGTCGAGCATTTTTTGGTGAAAACAGGAATGTCGGCGACGACGTTCGGCATCAAGGCGAAAGCCGAACCGAATTTTGTGTTCAGTCTGCGTAGCGGACGGGAGTGTCGCGAAGACGTACAAGCACGCGTCATCAATTTTATCGAGGAGAACGAGAATGAACAAAAGCAATGAAAACGACACAGTCAACCAAGCCGATTTTATACAGGAAGCGAACGAAGCGAACGGAATTCAAATCGTCAACGGCGTGGACGTTTGCAGACTGTTGAGCTTTATCGAACGCGTCGAACGGTTGGAGGAAGAAAAGAAAGCGCTGACGAACGACATCAAAGATGTTTTCGACGAAGCCAAAGCCGCCCGTTTTGATGTGAAAGCCATCAAAACATTGTTGAAGCGCCGCAAGGAAGACGAACACGAAGCGGAAGAACAGGATTTCATCGTCGAAACGTACAAACGCGCTTTGGGAATGGCGTAAATGAACGATTTGGAACACCGGATACAATGCGGCATTGTCCGCCATTTGCGATTGCGGGGAGCGTGCGTCTTTGCCGTGCCGAACGGCGGGGCGCGCGACGCAATCACGGGCAAGCGTTTAAAATGCGAAGGCGTTTTGGCGGGCGTGTCGGATTTGGTCATTGTCGGAAAGGGCGAGGTGTTCTTTGTTGAAATCAAGACCCCGACGGGCAAGCAGTCGGACAGTCAAAAAGAGTTCCAGCGCGAAGTCGAAGCCAGAGGATTTAAATACCTGTTGTGGCGTTCGGTCGATGACGCGGCGAACTGGGCGAACGAAACGTATGGGCGCGGTTGTCTTGCTTGCTCCAAACCAAAACAGCTGATGCTGTCCGCGCCCGCCTTATTTCAAGGAGCAAGGAAATGAGCGGCGAATTTATCGTCAACGACAATATGGCGGATTCAATCGAACTGACGTTCCCGCCCGAAAAACGGGCGGAAGCCTATATGGCTCTGTGCCGTTTCGGCATTTATGGCGAATTACCGGAAGATCCGGCGCTGAAAATGATGTGTTTGATGTCGCGTTCGTTTGCGAAAGAAGGCAAGCGCGGCGGTCAATTAGGAAATCAGAATGCGAAACGAATCAAAACGAATGCAAACGAAAAAAC
>DJPN01000020.1:51198-70748 GCA_002438565.1 Alphaproteobacteria bacterium UBA6411
CGAATGCAAACGAAAAAACGAATCAAAACGAAAAAAGAAACAAAGAAAAGATACCCCCTGCACCCCCAGAAGAAGAAAAAAATAAAAATATATATATACCCCCCTCTTTCAAAGAAAGAGACCCCCAAGGGGGCGCGCTCTCTTTTCGCAAGCCCACGGTCGAAGAGGTGAAAGCTTACTGTTTCGAGAGGGGCAACAGCGTAAACGCATCGGCGTTCGTGGACTTTTACGAAGCCAAAGGGTGGAAAATCGGCAAGAATCCGATGAAAGACTGGCGGGCGGCTGTCAGAACGTGGGAAAAACGGGACAGTGACGGCGCGTCCGTTCCAAGACAGCCCGAAGCCGCATCTTCGCCGACGGATTACGACGGACGCTTTGCGTGGATTGAAGAACTGAAACGGAGCACGACGCATGCTTGAACAAACGGAAAAAGCTTTGTACGTCTTGACGGAGTTGTACGGGACGCCGTCGTCTTTCGCAAAGCCGAAAGAGGGGTTTAACAGGGAAGCGTTTCTTGGCGAATGGGACAAGGCGTTGGGCGATTACAGCGTGGAACAAGTCGAAGAAGCCTGCCGCCGTGTTTTCAAGTTTCGCAAAGCAACATCGTTTCCCAGCCTGCAGCACGTTTTGGCGGAATTGGACGGGCAGGAAAAGAAAGCCCTTATCTGGCGCAATCTGGCGGCACAAGGCGAAATGGACGTTTCGGTTTCATACAGTCCGATAAACGATTTGCTGGACAGACGCTGCCGTGCCGTCTGCAACGGCATCAACGGCGTTCCCGTTCTGGCGCACGAGTTCGACAGCGCATTCAGAGCCGCTATTGTCGAAGCCGAGATGATCGCCCCGAATGGGAAAAGCAAAAGCACGGGCGAACTGTTCGGGCTTGCCTGCGCAAACTGGGGCGTCGGCGAGTTTTGGGCGAAAGTGGACGGGCATTTGGAGCGCATTGTCGCAGAAAGGCGGGCGGCATGACGGTTGAGGAAGTCGAACGGCGAATTTATAGGGCTTTCCGCGTTATTCGCACTTTGCCGGACGGCGCGCCCGCGGAAGCGAAAAGCACGCTTGCCAACATCATCACGTCCGAATATCCGCCCGACGCTATGGACGTGTTTGTCGGGCAGGAACGCTATACGGCTTTGGATTACACAGAAGCATTTGAGGTCTTGGAACGCTGGTGGAAGTGCCCGCTTGACCCGGACGATTACAAGCTGATTGCGTTCCGGTGCGGCGCCGAATGCGTCATTGACGGCAAACGGTACGAATGGAGCAAGGTTCGCCGTTGGAAAGAGGTCGCATACCGTTTCCATTGTCACAGAAACACAGCGCGCAATCGTTGGCAATCGGCAATGGAACGGATTTATCGGTTTGCTTTTGTCAATTCTGGCTAAAATTGTGCACGATTGTGCATCATTGTGCATTTTTGTATTGTGCATTTTTCCCGGAAATGGGGTATATTTTTGATATGATCGAAACGAATTGCGGAATGAAGCTTCGTTCGATTCGGACTTTCATTTCTTTATCATCTCGTGCCGCCTGTTTGCCATGGACAGGCGGTTCTTTTATGGAGATTTCAAAATGATTTACACAGCAAACCGTGAAATCGTCCTGCCCGACGGTTCAATCGTTCCCGAAGGCAAAGAGTTTAAACTGAACGTCAATCCCGCGTTGCTGGGAATTGAAAATTTCGTTTCCCCCGTAGCCGCCAAGGCGAAAGCGTCCGACGGCGACAAAACCGAAAAAACCGCCAAGACGAACAAGGCGAAAGCGTGATTCTTTTCACTCTGCCTTTGAGCGACCCGAAAGGATAATCCGACAATGACAGAAAAGAAAAAGAGAACAAAGGTTGTTCGCAAAGAAACGCCGCTGGAACGGGCTAAAAAAGTTATCGCGCTGATTGCCGACGGAATGTCTTACCGGCAAGCGCGCGAAGAGCAGAACATCGGAAACAGCAAATTCTTCGAGCTGTTGGAAAGCGACGCTCAGTTAAAGGAGCAGTACGCGAGGGCGAGAGAAAAGCGCGGCGAAACGTTCATCGACAAAATCGAAGACATTGAAGCAATGCTGGTTGCGGGGCAAATCGACCCCGCGGCGGCGCGGGTTCTGATTGATGCGGAAAAATGGAAAGCCGCGAAGTTCTATCCGAAGATGTACGGCGACAAACAGCAAGTCGATGTGAACGTAACGAATTTCAGCCTGTTTGAAAAAGCCGCGGAAGAAAGGGCGAAGATTTATGAAAATCAGTCAAAAGACCCTGCGTGATATGGAAAACAGTCTGGTGGCTTTCCGCTTTGTCGCTTTGGCGAACGATCCGGAAAAGGAATTGCCGCCCGCAAAGTTCCATTACGATTTGTCCGACCTGCTGCTGAAAGACAAGGCGAACGTCGCAATCGAGATGTTCCGCGAAAGCGGCAAATCGTCTTATGCGTTGAGAACGTTTCCGCTGCATTGCCTTTGCTATCCGAAAACGGGGCTGAATTTCATCGTCATTATCAAACAAAACCAGCGTATGGCTTCGGCAAAACTGAAAGATTTAATCGCCGAGTACGAAGCCAATCCGTTGATTAAGCACAACTTGGTCAAAATACGCGAAGAATCCGACCGCGCGTTTTCCGTTGACGTGAAAGACCGCGACGGAAAAACGGTCAATGTCCGCATCGAAGCATACGGCAAAGGGTCGGGCATTCGCGGCTTGTCGAACCAAGACCGCCGCCCGTCCATCGTGATTTTGGACGACATACAGGACAAGGACGACAGCCGCAGCGAAACCATTATGGCGGCAGACTGGGACTGGTTCTTGTCGGATATTAAATTTTTGGGAAAAACGTCGCGCATTTTTATGATTGGCAACAATCTGGGCGAAAAGTGCGTCATTGAGCGCTGTATGCAAAACGCCGACGAGTTGGGCTACAAATCAATACGCGTTCCCGTTATCGAAAACGGCGTGCCGACGTGGGCGGAAAAGGACAGTTTGGAAAGTATCGAAGCCGAAAAGGCGAGCTTTGCCAAAATGGGAAAGCTGGATATTTGGTACGCCGAAAAAATGTGCCAAGCGGTCGCCGAACAAAACCGCGTGTTTCTGGAAGACGATTTCCGCTATTATTCGCCCGCGTGGAAAGACGATTTAATCAAGCGGTCAAACGTGTTCGCCTGCATGGACCCCGCGTCATCGACAAACCCCGAATCGTGCTACCGCGCCATTACGGTCACGGCGGTTGACGCGGACAATAAATGGTTTTTGTTGAATGTCCGCTACGGACGTTGGGACAGCGCGGAAATGGTGAACATCATATTCGACGTTGTCCGGCAGTACGGTTTGCGCGATTTTTGCGTGGAGAAAGGCTGGTGGGAACAGGTTATGCGTCCGTTTTTGACCGCCGAGATGAAACGCCGGAACGTGTTTTTCAACGTCGTTCCCATGGAACACGCCAAGCGCGGGTCGAAACTGGAACGCATCAAGTTGCTTCAACCGCGTTTCAAGGCGCATTCTATTTTCTTTCCCGACGATGCCGACTGGCTGCCGGAGTTCAAGGCGGAGCTGGCGGGCGTGACGAAGGACGCGATTAAAAGCGAGTTCATCGATTGCGTTGACGCGTTTGCGATGACCGAACAGGTCGCCGTTCCGCCTGTCAATGCCGCTCCGTCTTTCGAGCGTTCGCAGTATCAGCGCAGAGCCGACACGTCCAGCCAAAGCCTGTTCAGCATAGCGGGGTATTGAATGAAAATCGAAGCGATGAAAGACGTTCCGCGGGACGTTATCGAAAACTGGATTAAAACCGTCAATGCGGAATACGGGCTGACGGAAAGAAACCGTTTCACGATCAGCTACATTGATTCTATTCGCGACGGGTCGATTTTCATTCACGACGAAGACAAGTACGCGGTTTTAACGCCTTGCCCCGATTTATGGGGGAACAAGGAAATCGTCGTCGTTTCGTTCTACATACGTCCCGAAAAGCGTTCATTCAAAACGCTGAACGAACTGCAAAACGTCATTGAACAAACGGCGCGCGAAAACGGGGCGAAGTACATCAACGAGGGAAGCCACTTTGAACCGCGGCTTCACCTTTATCTGCAATACCGCGGCTTTGAAGTCGCTAATTTAAGAAAGGAATTGTGAAATGGGCGGAAAAAATCCGATTAAAAGCTGGGTGAAGGCTCCGATTGACGCGGTCAAATCCCTTGCAAAAGGGGATATCGGCGGCGTGATTGACGCTGCGGGACGCGCCGCCAGCTTCGGCACTGTGTCCACAAACGATATCAGCGGGCGCACGGCGGCGGAAGAAAGGGCAAAAGCCGCCGAAGCCGCAAGCGCGCAACAGACGGAAGCGATTAACAATCTGGCAAAAGCGCAGACGACGGCGGCAACCGATGCCAATGCCAAAAGACGCGCGGCAACCGATGCCAATGCCAAAAGACGCGCGGCAACCGCCGAAATGACAAAGACGATTTACACAACCGCTTTGGGCGCGGTCAACGAAACAGCGGAAAACGCGCCCTTGAAGAAAAAAACGCTGTTGGGAGGTTGATATGGACCTGTCCGCCGAAAAAATCGTCAAAAATTACAAACAGCTGGAAAGCCAGCGCAGCGCATGGAGCGGATTATATCAAAAACTGCATGATTTCTTTTATGTTGAAAGCGGAAACGTGATTGACACGAAAGACTCCGTCGGCGTTCCGAAGCTGTTGGACAGCACATCGTTGGATTGCGCGGACGTTTTGGCGGCGGGATTGTCCAACTATTTGACGCCGGAATCGTCGAAATGGCTGTTTTTGCAGCATTCCAACCCCGAAATGCGCGAAGACGACGAAGTCAAAACGTGGATGCAGGAAGTATCCGACGAAGTTTTGCTGACATTGTCGCGGTCTAATTTTTACAACCAGATGCCGATATTCTACAAAGCGTCCGGCGTGTACGGCACGGCGGCATTGTTTGCCGAAAAGGACAGCGAAGACGGAGTCCGGTTTTACAATATCCCTATTTCCAAGACGTTCATCACGGAAGACGCAAGGGAACGTCCCAGCGAGTTTTATCTGGTGCTGGAATACACGGCGGAACAGGCATTGTCCCGCTTCGGTTCGGAATGTTCCCAAGCCGTCAAAGACGATTACGCGAACGGCAGAAGCGACCAAAAATATAAATTCCTGTGTTATTTCGGAAAGCGGCAGGAACGGGAGGACGGGAAAATCGACAAGGCGAATATGCCCGTCCGTATGGCGTGGGTTGACGTGGAAACGCGGAAAATCGTCAAAGAAGACGGCTTTATGTCAATGCCCGTTGTCGCGCACCGATTTTACAAAAGGGCGCAGGAGGTTTACGGTTATTCGCCGGCGATGAAAGCTTTGCCTTATGTTCGGGCGGCGAACACCATCGCCGACACGATGCTGAGGGCGGGAATGAAGCTTGCCGACCCGCCCATCGCTTTGCCCGACGACGCGTTTCTGGGGACGCCGAATTTCAATCCGCGGCAAATCAACTACTACCGCCGCGGCAGTCTGACGCCGAAAGACGATATTATCCCTATCGGCAATTACGGACAGCCCGCGCTTGGAATTGAGTTCCTTGAATACTATCAGCAGCAGATACGCGGCGTGATGTTCTATGAAACGTTCCAAGCGTTCAGCAGTATCACGAAGCAGATGACCGTTCCCGAAGTCATGGAGCGGGTTTCCGAAAAAATGACATTGCTGGGACCGGCTGTCGGACGGTTTATGAACGACGTTTTACAGCCGCTGATCGAAAAAGTCGTTTTTATCCTGTGGGACAGCGGGCGGCTGCCGGATATGCCGGACATTATGAAGCAAGACCCGTCGTTTGAAGTGAAATTCGTCGGGCGGCTGATACAGTCCCAGCGGCAAAGCGAGGTCAACAACATTGTCAACGCGCTGACAATCGCGGGGCAAATCGCCCAATTCAAGCCGGAGGTTTTGGATTTAATCAACGGCGATGCGGCAATCGAGGAAGTGTTCGACATCACGGGCGTTTCCCAGAAAATCATCAATGACGAAAGCACCGTTGACGCGGTTCGCAACGCCAGAGCGCAGCAACAGGCGCAAGCGGAACAGCTGACGAACGCGGCAAGCGCGGCGCAAACATACAAAACGGCGGCGGAAGGAGCAAAGAATGAAACGGAAGCAAGCGACGCTTAGTAATCCCGCTTTTATCGAGGATTTAAAACTGGCATTGAAAGACATTGTGGCGAAATATCCCGATTTTATGCGCTTTATGGACGATTACTGCGGATACAACACGCCCGTTTTATCCTCAAATCCGGCGGAAATATCCTACGCCGCCGGAAAAAGGGACGTTGTCCTGACGCTGAAATCCATTATGCGCGACGACGTACCCGCCGAAGAAATCGCTAAATTTTATGAAAGGAAAATGTAATGCCCGAAATCATTGAACAGGTCGGCAATCCCGCCGCCGAAACCCAAACCCAGCCGCAGCCCTCCGCCGCGGTTGCCGGCTTTACCGATATGCTGGACGCGTCTTTGCGCGACAATCCGTCAATATCCAAATTCGGCGGCGACCCGAACAAACTGGCGCAGAGCTATCTGTCCCTGCAATCGCTGATGGGACAGGGACGCGTCGCCATTCCGAAAGACGAAACGGACGCGGAAGCGTGGGGCATGTACGACAAGGCTTTCGGCGTTCCCGACAAAGACGACGGATACGAATTGACCGCACCCGACGGGACGGATTTGTCCGGCTTTAAAAAGCTGATGCGCGAAAACCATATTTCCCCGAAAACGGCGCAAAAGTTGCTGGATGCGCATTTGGGCGATTTTCAGCAGTTGAACGACACAATCGAACAGCAGCGGAACGCGGAAAAATCCGCGGCGGAAGCGGAGCTGAAAAAAGAATGGGGTTTGAAATATGCCGAAAATATGCAGACGGCAAATCAAACTCTGAAAAAGCTGTCTGCGACGAAAGAGGATTACGAACATTTCTTGGGCGTTATCGGAAACGACGCCCGATTTATCAGATTGCTGTCGTCCATCGGCGAAAAAATCGGCGAAGGTTCTCTGGGCGGTTTGGAGGGACAGGTGTCGGGCTTTACCCGCACGCCCGCCGAAGCCGGTCAAGAATTGCAGCGCATTTTGTCCGACCCGAACGACGCATACTTTGCGGGTGTGCGCAACCAGCGCAACAATCCCGTATGGTGCAAAGAACATAACCAGACGTTTGTCACCGAAGCCGAAAGAAAGGCGCGTGTGGAGTATGTTCAATCTTTAATGCAAATGGCAGGATAAGCTTTTTGCCCCGAACTGTTTGCTTTGCCCCCGTTCGGTTGAACGGATAAGGCTTTGTTTCGTTTTAACGCCGCTTGTTTGAGCGGCTTTTTTTATGAAAGGAAAATCAGTTATGTCTGACAATACTCAGTTGGACGTGCGGGCGCAGCAGTATTCGCAAGTAATTCTGCCGCTGGCGCGTCAAGAACGTTCCATGCTGTTCAATACCGTCTATAACAAGACGGGCATTGCCGGCAAAAGTTTCTTCCAAGACCAGATCGGTTCGTGGTCGATGACGGAAAAGACGACCCCGAACGGGGCGACGCCGCAGAACGACCCGAATTTGTCGCGCACGCGAATTGATATGAAAACATATCAGGACGCGCGCATTTTCGACCGTTCCCTGATGTTGCAGGAATTAGCCGACCCGATGAGCGCGGCTTCTTACGGCATTCAGTCGTCCGTCGGCATTAAAATCGACGAAATCATTTACGCCGCTTTGGGCGGTACGGCAAACCGCGGCGAAACCGGAGCGACTGCCGTCACGTTCCCGACGGCGCAGACGATTGCCGCCGATTACGATGGCGCCACCACGACAACGGAAACGGGCAGCACGAAATCGAAAACCGGACTGACCGTCGCCAAAATCCGCCATGCAGGCAAGATTTTGGACGCGTCGGGCGTTCCCCTGTCCGAACGCTGGTTTGTCGCCAGCGCGACGGCGAAAGAACAGCTGTTGGGCAACACGCAGGTCACCAGTTCCGATTACAACAACGTCAAGGCGTTGGTAAGCGGCGATTTGGGTTCGTTCTACGGATTTAAATTCGTGTTCCTGCCCGACGGGATTGTGACGAAAACCGAAAATATCGCGTCCTATTATGCCTATCACAAAACAGGCGTGTGCTTTGGCATGTTGGAAGAGCTGTTCGTCCGTATGGAAGAACGCGCCGACAAATCTTATTCCAAACAGATTTACTATGAAATCTCCGGCGGCGCCGGTCGTTTGGAAGAAAAGAAAGTCGTCAAAGTGCTGGGCGACGAAACCGTCGTCGTCTGACGATAAAGGAACGGGGGCATTCGTTCCCGTTCCCTGCTTCAACCCTGTTTAAAGGATTTCGACATGAGCCAAGTGAGCATAGTCAACCGCGCATTGTCCTATATCGGCGCAAACAAAATCACGAATTTGGAGGATTCGACGCAGGAAGCGCGGGCTGTTTCCAATGTGTACGACGACAGTTTGCGCTCCATTTTGGAAGAAGCGCCGTGGGTGTTCGCCTTGAAACGGAAGCTTTTAAACAAGGTTGAGGAAGCGCCCGCGTGGGGCAACGGGAATTATTTTGCCCTGCCGTCGGAATGCGTCCGCATTTTCGAGATAATGCCGCAAGACGCGCAATGGCGGCGCGAGGGCAATTTGATTTTGGCGAATACGGATACTTTCGGCATTTTGTACACCTATGTCGAAAAGAACGACGCGCTTTATTCCCCGTCGTTCGTGGACGCGTTCGCCGTCCGCTTGGCTGCCGATGTGGCGTATGATTTGACCAACAGCAGTTCAAAGCAAAACGAGCTGATCCAGTATTACAAAGCCGAAATGCTGCCGATTGCAAAATCCATCAACGCGCAGAACCGTTCCGCCCCGCAAGTGCAAGACGGCGAATGGGTGGACGCGATTATTCACGGAGGATACTGATATGGCAAGAGTCGCACCGCTTTATCCCACATTCGCCCGCGGCGAAATATCCCCGCTGATGTTCGGACGTTCCGACATTGAAGCTTACGCGTCCTGTTTGGACAAGTGCCGTAATTGCTGGGTGCGCCCGTATGGCGTTGTCAGCCGTTTGGCGGGAACGGAGTACATCAACAATGCCAAAGGCAAAGCGCGGCTGCTGAAATTCGTTTTTTCGGCGAACGACAGCTATATCATCGAATGCGGCGCGGGATATTTCCGATTTTTCCGCGACGGTTCGTATGTCGTCAACAAACAGGGCGAACCGTATGAAATAGGCAACCCGTTCAATGCCGCTCAGCTGTCCACCATTCAATATGTTCAGCTGGACGATGTCTTGAAAATCGTTTATTTGGACGACGAAACGCACAAAAACAAGCCGCTGGAATTGATACGGAAAGCGTCGAACAGCTGGGAGTTGCGTGAAATCGAATTCAAATGCACGCCGTTTTTGGACGAGAACACAACAGACACGACGCTGAAAGCGTCCGCCGTAGAGGGAGATATTACCGTAACGGCAAGCGCCGACGTTTTCACGGCAAAACACGTCGGGTCGATTTGGAAGCTGGGCGCGAAAACGACGGTTGGCGAAGAACAGGATTACGGGCGTTTCAAAATCACGGGATTCACGAACGCCCGCACCGTATCAGCAAAAGTTTTGTGGAAGCTGTCCGCGGCGGAAGCGACAAAAGTATGGTCGGAGGGCGCATGGAGCGAAAAGGTCGGATACCCGTCCTGCGTCGCCGTTTTTGAGGGGCGGCTATACTACGCCAGAACGACGACGAACCCCAGAAACGTGTACGGGTCACGCCCCTATGCTTACGAAGATTTCAGACCCGCCGTGAACAACGAAGCGGACGGGGCTATCAACATTGAGCTGGCGGCAAGCGCCGCGGGCGACGGGTCGGCTATTCAATGGGTTATCGGGTCGAACAATTTGCTGGTCGGGACATACGGCTGTGAATTTATTGTTCGCGGCGGGGATTCCGGCATTACGCCGACAAGCGTTTCAGCCAACGCCAAAACGAACTGGGGCAGCGAACCGATACAGCCGCCGGCCTTGGGGTCGCTGGTTTATTTCGTGCAGCGAACGGGAAAGAAAGTCCGTCAGTTTTCGTATGATTATACGCTGGACACCTATAAAGCTGTTGACGTGTCGCTGTTTTCGGAACATCTGTTGGGAAGCCCGATTAAAGCGGTGGCTTATCAAAAAGCTCCCGATTCCGTCATTTATTGCCTGCGCCGCGACGGCAAAGTCGCCATGTTGACGGTTGAAACGGAACAGCAGGTTCAAGCGTGGGCTTTGGCGGATTTTGACGGTGAAGTCGAAAGCGTCGAAACAATCCCGTCAATGAACGGCGAATACGACGAGGTTTATTTTATCGTCAAGCGGCTGATAAACGGAGCGTACGTCCGGCACATTGAGCGTGTTCAAAACCCGATTACGCCGGAAAATCAATCCGAATGCTGGTATGTCCGCGACGGACTGCATTACAGCGCGTTTGAAGAAACGGAAGGCAACCGACTGGAAATCGCCAACAATCCGGACGGCAAAACGGTAACGCTGACGGCAAGCGCGGATATTTTCAGCGAAGCAAAAATCATGCGCCGCGTCCGCATTGTTGATGATTTGTTCAATGTTGTTTCCGAATACGCCATCACGGCGGTTCAAAACGCAAAGACGGCGACGGCAAAACCCGAAAAAGACAGCACGGCGGCGGAAGCAATCGGCGGACGCTGGGGCGTATCCGTTCAAACGCTGGCGGGTTTTGAGCATTTGGAGGGAATGGAAGTTCAAATTTTGGCGGACGGCGCGGTTCAGACGAAAAGAACGGTTGCCGACGGCAAAATCACAATGGAGCGCGACGCGTTCTATGTTGTGTGCGGATTGCCGTACCGGTCGTACATGACGACCATGCCGCTGGACGCCGGGGCGCAGAACGGAACGGCGGTCGGGAAACGTAAGCGGATTAACGAACTGGCGTTGCGGGTATGGCGGACATCCGGCTGTCGCGTGGGCGGAACGCTTGACAATCTGCAAACCGTAAGATACCGCGATCAGACCGTTCCCATGGGATTGCCCCAGCCGCTGTTCACGGGGATTGTTCCGAACATCAAATACAATCAAGGCTGGACGTGGGACGCGAATGTTACCGTCGAGCAGCAAGAGCCGCTGCCGATGAACGTGCTGGCAATCGCGCCTATCGTCAATGAAGTTGACAAGTGAGGTAAGCCATGGGTGCATTATTGATTGCCGGCGGAGTGTTGAGCGCGGCTTCGTCCATTTACGCGGGGGAATCCCAATACAAGGCGTACAAGGAAGAAGCAAAAAAATACGCCCGCGAACAAAGAGTGTTGGAAATCCAGCAAGCCATCACGGACGCGAATTACGAAGACCAAAAGCGGCAGGTTGCCGGAGGATATTCCGCGGCGGCGGCGCATTCCGGCGTGAAAATGTCGGGGTCGGTCGCGGAAAGCCTGTCCCAATCGCTGGAAGCGTTGTCCATCGAGCAGGAATACGCCCGTTTCGACAATCAGCAGGCAATAATCGCCGCACAGGAAAACCAAAAGGCGATGAAACGAAACGCCAAAGCGGCAAGAATAGGCGGGTACATAAACGCCACGGCAAGCTTGCTGTCCGCGGCGGGAGAATACGGGGCTCATTACGGCGGCGGTTCGACGGGCGGAAGTTCTACCGGCGGCGATTCTACCGGCGGAAGCGTAGGAAAGCCCACCAATTTATTGAAGAACGTAAAGAAGGGTTAAGGCAATGGCGACATTACCCGTTTATCAAACGCCCCTGTACAACACGCGGGCGAACATTCACACCGAACATGCCAGAGGCGGACAAACGGTCAATTCGGCGGAGCCTGTCGCCCGCGCGGCGGAACGGCTGGGCAACGCGATGCAGAACGTCGCGGAAAAATGGCTGAGAACGCAAAGCGCGGAAGTGCAGCTGGACGCTAAAAACAAACTGGCGGAGCAAACGCAAAGCATATTGGACGAAGCAAACGCCGTCCCGTACACAAACGAAAAAGATTTGAACCGGCAGGAACAAGCGTTTAGCGAAAGGCTGGACAAGGCTTTCGACGCCATTGTCGGCGGCATTGATTTGCCCAAAAGCGCACAGGATTTTTCGCGCAACAACCAAATCAGCCTAATGGTCGCCAAAAGCAAGCTGGCGGGCGCATTCCGCAAAAAGTACATCGACAACAACAACGCGAATTTAATCAAGTCCGAATACAGAAACCGCAACGATTTCACGACATCGGGCAATCCGGCGTTCAAGGATTCGTACAAAGCCGATTTGGAAAGTTCGTACCGCGCCGGATACATCGACAAGGAAACCATGACGAAGCGCGTTTTGGATATGGACAAGTGGAATTTCGCGCGGGCGTCGTATGTTTTGGACGCGGACGCGTCGCAGGCGTTGCGGGAAGCCGACAGTTTCGGACTGAACGCCGCCGATAAAAAGCGTTTGGTCGGAGCCGCCGCGCTGAAAATCAAGCAACAGCGTTTTATGGACGGTTTAAATCAGCTGGTTGAACGCGGCAGCGAAGGAAACCGCCTGTTTGACAAATACGCCGACGGCAGTTTGACGCTGGCGGACATTCAAGAAAACGACAAGATTTCGGAGAACGAAAAAAACGCGCTGATGCGGCTGAGCGGCTTTTCTGAAAAATCCGGCAAAGGCGGCGGCTTGACGCTGAATTTCGGAGGCGGTCGGAAAAACGCCGCCGATCCGACGCAGGCGGTCGCCGCCCGGCTGGAACTGGACGATAAAATCGAGGAAACAATCGATTCCGAACGGCTGAAAGCACAGCGCGGCAAGGGAATGGAAGATTTGCTGAACTTGCGCGACGACGTGTACGGCGCGCTGGAAGCCGGATATATCACCAAGGAACAGGCGCACACCTATTTGAACGGAATCATCGGAACGTCCATGCACGAAACACGGCGGAGCTATTCCGACGGGACACGGGCGGAAAACCCGTATGTCGAGGGAATGAAAGCCGTTGACGAAAAGCTGAAAGGCATGGGGGTTCAATCCACGGCAACGCGGGCAAGCGTTCACGGATTGGTTATCGAGGGAATGGCGCGCCAGCTGCAGCAGGAAAACCCGAACGGGGCGCAATGGGAGCAGCTGGACGCGAAAACGCGCGAACGCATTATGAGCGGCGCGGTTTCGTATGCCGTCGAAAACGTGCCGAACGTCAACGAAGCAAATTCGATTTTTTCCATGTATCTGCCGTCGTCCGTGCGTCAAGACGCGCAGGACAGTTTTATCAGCCAATGGAACAAGGATATGGACGAATTGAAACGCAGAGAGCTGGCAAAACAGGTCGTATCCGAACAGACCGTGAAGGTTCGGGCGAAAACCGACCTTGCCGTTTCAAACGCGACGTATAGCTTTACGGACAGCGATTCCCTGTTTTTGTCGGAACGAGGATATACGCCGCAAGAGGTTATTTATACGGCACAGGCGCGGGGATTGAGCATTCCCGAAGTTTTGGAAAAATTGAGAGGTAAAAAATGAGGGATTTGTTCGTAACGGAATTGGGCATGGAGCCTGTCGAAAACAACGCCCCCGCGGATTTGCTGGCGGACGAACCCGCGCCGACTTTTCAAGAACAGATTGAACGTCATTCGTCGGACACTATCGGTGAAACGGAAGACGAAAAGCGGCTGATTGAAAATCTGTTCACGGAAGAAGAGCGCGCGGAAATCGCCAAAATGCCGCAAATCGGTTTTTGCGAAGCTATCAAAGGCAAAGGGCTTGTCCGTTCTTTGCCGTTTATCGGCAGCGGGCTGGAAGCCGGCGAAGGCATTGCCGATTTGCAGATGCTGGAAAAAGCGAAAAACGGCGACGGAGCCGCAAAGCTGTACATTCGCGACAAAGTGCGCGAGGACATGATAAAGCAAATGCGCGGCACGACAATCGGCGGGCAGATCGGAAACATACTGAACCAAGCCCCCGCGTTTATGACGGAATTTGCCGTTGCAATGGCGACGTTCGGCGCCGGCGCGGCACCGCAAGCGGCAAAAGCGGCGACACAGCAGGCTGTCAAAAAAGGCGTAAAAGAGTTTGCCAAGAAAGCACTGACCGTTTCAGCAAAAGCCGCGACGGCGACAGCCGCAATGCCGCAGTTGACGGCGAACGCATATATCGACCGAAGATTCGCGGGGTCGATGGAACTGACGGACAAAGGCGATTTATTGCTGAAAGACATGGACGAAAGCCCCGCGCTGACGGCGACAAAAGCGTTTGCCGATTCGTTGGTGGAAGTTTCCAGCGAAATGGCGGGCGGCGCTATTCAAAGCGGCATTTCCAAAATCGCCGCGCCCGTTTCCAAAATGATGCAGCCCGCCGCCGCCAGAATGGGAGCGCATATTCCCGTCAAGTTCAAGGACGCGCTGTTCCGCGGAATTAAAAAGGTTATGCCCGACGCGAACATTTCCAAAATGCTGTCCGACAAGGTTTATTTCAACGGCATTTTGGGCGAATACGGCGAGGAACGCTTGGGCGATGTCGCCCGCGCCGTTCTGGGGCTGAACGAATCGGACAAATCGACGACCGACCAGATTTTGGACGGACTGTTTCCCGACAAGGAACAAATGCTGGCGGAAATCGGCGCGTTCACGATTATGGGCGTCGGGTCGCATTCCGCCGTGCGCGCCGTCAACGGATTGATGAAAAAGGGATTTTCACGTCAGCAGGCGGAGGCGACCGTCGCCGATATGACCGAAACGCAAAAAGAAGCCCTTGCCAAAAAGGTCGGCATATCGGACAATATCCGTGATTACCCCGTCCGCGAGGTCGCGCTGGACGAAATCACGCTGTCCGAAGACGTGCCGAATTTTAAAGAGGGCGCGGACGACAGAGGCGTCGTTCCGGGCGAAGAACTGGGCGGGGTGTACGACCGCCGCGGGACAGCCCCGATTGTCATCTGGGAGCGTTTGGACGGGCGGAAAGAAGTCATCACCGGACGTCACCGCTTGGAACTGGCGCGGCGGACGGGGGAAAAGACGATTCCCGCACAAACCGTCAGAGAAGCCGACGGGTTCACGCAAGAAGAAGCGTTGCGGTTTGACGCGGAACAGAACATTCGAGACGAGAAAGGAACAACGAAAGACTATGTCAGATACTTCACTCGGACAGTATACGATAAAGGGGAAGCCAGTAAGCGAGGACTTCTTGCGCGCGCTAAGGGAAAACACGGCTGGTCCATCGGAAAGATGGGATCGGATTTGCTTAGGTCTGCGTATCTCGGCGGAAAAGTGGCAGAGAGAGCAGCAGTCGCAATCGCCGAAGGAGCCCCCGGAAACGAAAGACTGCAAGCAGTCGGATTAACCAAAGCCAAAACCATGACGGCGGAAGAGTTGAAAGCGTTTATGTCAATTCTGAGCCGGAGCGGAGAAGCCAAAGAAACGAAAGCCGAACAGGGAAACTTGTTCGGCTTTGACGATTCTTATCTGAAAGAGCAAGAGCAAATCGCGAAACTGGTTTCGGCTGACAGAAAGAATATCAAAGACAAAATCAAGGCGGTTAAAGGCGCGCTGCGCAATCCCGAAGCCGCCAAGTCCATGGGACTGTCGTTCGACGTTACGCCGGAGGGCATTCAAAGCGAAGTCGCGCGTTTGGAAGAGCTGGACGGGAAGCTGGAAAATTTCGCCGTTCATACGGAGCTGTACAAGCATTACCAAGACAAAGCCAGAGGGAACGAAACGGGAAACATCGAAAGCGTCGCCGAAAACGTTTCCGAAGAGGAAAGCGGATATGCGCCCGACGAAAATCAAGGCGCATTGTTCGCCATAACGCCCGAAACAATGGCGCGTCCCGCCGCGCTGGCTGAACAAAACATTCAATCGGCGGCGGAAGCGGAAAACGCCGCAACGGTGTTCGGTCGTCCGTTTATGGAGCGCGAAGCAGACCCGAAAGATTTGGCGGCGGCGCGGTGGACGGATTATCTGCGCCCGCTGAAAGCGTTCGGCAAGGACATCTACCGCAAAGCGCGGCTGTATGCCGGAGTCGGCGGTAAAATTGAAACGACAATCAAGTATTTCACAACCGATTTGAACGGTAAAAAAACGGGCGAAGGACTGCTGCCCATTGTGGACGATTTCAAGGCGGAGTTCGGCACAAACCAGAAAACGGCGGAATACGATTTGGGCGGCTATTTGATTGCCAAGCGTTATTTGGAAGATTTGGAAAAGCGCGACGACGTGTACGTTTCCGACGCGAAAATCCAAGAAAGCTTGAACTTCGCGGCGTATTTGAAGCAGAAATACGGCGAAAACTTCATGCGTTTCGACCATTACGCCGAACGAATTTACGATTATCAGCAGCGCGTGTCGCGTTTGTTGGTGGACAGCGGGCTGATGAGTGAAAAAGCCTATGCCAAAATGCTGGAAAACAACCCGCATTATATTCCGTTCTACCGCGTTTTGCCCGACGATGTTGTCAAAGAACCGACGCAACAAAATGCGAAAAGCCGCGGAATTTTGAGAAGCAAGAATCCGCTGAAAAAAATTCAAGGCAGCGATTTGGACATTCGCAACCCGTTTGCCAGCATTGTAACGAACACGGCGAAAATCGTTTCAAACGCTTATAAAAACGACATCAAACTGCGCGTTGCGAAAATGCGCCGCGCCATGCCGTCGCTGGTCAAGGAAAAGCTGCCCGACAGAGCAAGCTTTGACAAAGGTTTGCGCGATTTGCTGAAAGCGGGCATAAAGAAACTGGGCGGGACGTATGAACGAACCAATAAGCGACTAACCGCCGACGGTCGGGCGTTCGGCGTTTATTTGCCCGTCGAAAACAAAATCCGCGAAAAGTTCGGAAGCGATGCCGCGCTGGCGCATGAGTTCGGGCACATGCTGGATTACAAAGCAGGTTTCGGGAAAGCCGTTTTGACCAACGACGAAGTCCGCGAAGAGCTGAAAGAGCTGGCAAACGAACGGCTGGGAGCCGTATTGTCCGAAGAAAACGGGCGTTTTGTCCGTGAAACGAAGCAGCCGAAAAAGGATTTTGCCGATTATCTGTACGCCGACGAGGAACTGGTCGCCAACCTATACGACGCGTACGTCAACGCGCCCGAACTGCTGCACTCCGTCGCCCCGACGGCGGAAAAACTGGTGAAGCGGTATGTCGAAAACAGCCCGCATGAATGGCTGAAAGACATTCACAGAACGCTGGACGTCGGTTTTGAAACGATGTACGGCGAACTGGACAGGGCGAAAAACATTGTGCCGTATTATCAGAACGGACAGAAGAAATACATTGAGGTTCATTCCGATTTGTACGAAGCCCTTGAAGGCGTCGAATACTGGAAATCCCCCGCCGTTATCGACTGGCTGGCGAAATATCCGAACGCGTTGCTGCGGTGGGGCGCGACACAGGCGAACATCACGTTCGCGCTGATCCGCAATCCGCTGCGCGACACCATCGACGCGTCGATACAGTCCGGCGTCGGGTTCGTTCCCGTTGTCGATACCCTGCGCGGCGCATACGACGTTTTGATGAAGACGGACACCTACAAAGAATGGAAAGCCAACGGCGGAAGCTTTGACAGCTTTATGCAGCTGAACGAAAATTCAAAGCTGAACCCGTACAGGGATTTGTTCGGTCACGCCAGCAAACTGCGCCTGCTGAACCCGTTTTTCTACATTGAACAGCTGGGCGGGCTGTTTGAAGAAGGAACGCGCGTCGGCGTGTACAGAAAAGGCATTGAAAAGGGAATGTCCGGCGAAGAAGCCGCTTTCGCGTCGAGGGATTCGACAATCGACTTCGCAAAAGGCGGGACGGTTTCCAAAAACCTTAACCAGTATTTGACGTTTTTCAATGCGAACATTCAAGGCTTGGCGACCATGTGCGGGAAATTCAAAGAACACCCCGTTCAGATGAGCGTTCGGGCTTTTGCCGAACTGACGGTGCCGAGCGTTTTACTGTCGTGGTATTTCACGCACGGTCCCGCGCCGGACGACGACAAACGCGAATACGCCGAAATTCCGGCGTGGCGCAAGAACACGTTTTGGAATATCAAAATCGGCGGTCGCTGGGTAACCATTCCCAAGCCGTTCGCTTACGGCGCTGTTTTCGCGACATTGCCGCAAGCCGTTGTCGAGGGAAGCATCGAGGGCGGCAACATCGACTGGAAAGCGCAGGCAAAGAACATTTTTGACGCGTTCAACATTATCGGCGACGCGTCAAGCGCTTTGCCGCTGTTGCCGAGGATTTACCTTGAACTGCGGTACAACACCAATTTTTACACGGGACAGGATATTGTTCCCGCATACTTGACGGACGTTGAACCGGCGGAACAATTTACGGACAGAACCAGCGAAATCGCAAAGTTCGCCGGAGAATTGGGGCTTTCCCCCGCGCAAGCCGAACACGTTATCACGTCCATGGGCGCGGGACTGGTGAAAGACGTTCTGAGCTTGGGCGATATGATGAAAGCGGGAACGCCGACGCGGGAAGCCGGAGAAATGCCCGTCGTGCGCGGCATTATCGGCAGAGAAGCCAGCGGATACAATTCGGAAAGCGTGCAGAAGTTTATGGACACTTTCGATGAAGTCGAACGGGTGCACAACACGTTGAAGAAGCTGGGGCGGGAGGACGGCGACCGCGCCGACGAATACGCCGAAAAGCACGAAACCGATTTGGACAGGTACGGCGCGATGAAATCAACGAATAAAGAAATTCGGGCAATAAACAAGGAACTGCGGAAAATCCGCATTGACGAAACGCTGACCCCCGACCAAAAACGCGACGAAATGCGCGAATTGCGGAAAGAAATGACCGATATGGCGAGGGACGCATTGGATTATGACAAGGAGCTAACGGAGGTTAAAAAATGACAGTTGAAAGCCAAGTCAGCAAAACGCAAAAAATGGTCATGGGCGCGACAAACACCTATGACTTTTTTTTCCATTGCTTAACAAAAGACCCGACGGAGGAAGCCGCCAAACAGGCAATCAAAGTTTCCATTTCCGACGGCGTCAATAAAACGGAATTGACGTACGGAACGGATTACACCGTTAAACTGAACGACGACGGAACGGGCGGAACGGTTACGGTCGCGGATAAAAGAACAAGCGCATATTCGCTGATTGTGTACCGTGAATACGATTACCGACAGAGCAGCGATTATCAGAATTACAACGCGTTTCCCGCCGACACGCTGGAACACAATTTGGACAAGGCGACAATGTTGTGCCAGCAGTTGCAGGAACAAGCAAACCGCGCCGTGACCGTTGATGTCTTTTCAGACACCGACCCCGCAGAATTGGTTGACAAAGTGGAAACGCTTTACGCCGACAAAGACAATCTGGATTTGTTGGCAGATAATTTGTCCGACATCAAGACGGACGCTGAAAATATCGGCGTCATCAAAACGGCGGCAAACAACATCGGCGCCGTTCAGACCGTCAGCGGAAGCATTGAAGCCGTCAAAACCGTATCTGACGCGGTGAATGACGTTGTTCTGTGCGCGGCGGAGATTGCGGCGATTAAAGACGCACCGAACCAAGCGGCGGCGGCGAACGCGTCGGCAGCGGCGGCTTTGGTCAGTCAGCAGCAGAGCGCCGCCAG
>DJPN01000021.1 GCA_002438565.1 Alphaproteobacteria bacterium UBA6411
CCCGCCGCCTGTACATCTCTTCTTCTATTCCCTATCTCACTTTGTCTTAGTAGCTCTGCCCGTCGTTAGCGGGTAAGGCTTCTTATACGCACTTCACTTCCCCGCGTCAACAACTTTTTTCATCTTTTTTCGATTTTTTTACAAAACGGCAGATTTCCTTATTTTTTAATCAAAAGTTTTACGATTTCAGCAACGGTATCCACGTCCGTTTTCCCCGAAATCATCACTTTGCGGTATAAACAATCCAGAATCGACGTGAATTTTTCCGACTCCAAATCCATATAAACGGGCTTCAGAGCGTCAAAACACAGCGCCAATACGTTTTTATCATAAGGAATCGAGTCCGAATCCGCCGTATCAGCGCCATTTTCACCGGCTTTCACGACTTTGACAACCGGAGCGATGAATGTAATCGCGGTTTTCGGACGCTCATCCATAAAAGAAGTCGCGGGCAAACCGTCCTGCGCCGGAAACCAGCCTTTGAGGAAATAAGACGATTCGTTTTCGGATTCCAAAATTTTGATTGTCGCCATGGGCGTGTTTTTGCCTTTATAGAACCAATCGGCGCGCACCATGACGGCCGAGCCGTATTCGACAGCCTGCGACGAATCGACAATGCACAAATCACCCGATTCGATCCCCGCGGGAATCATCGAATCGCCTTTTGCATAAACGCCGAAAGCACCTCTGCCGGCAAAAGAGGCGGGAACCAACACCGTTTTTGAAAAATTTTCCTCTGTGAACCAGCCTTGCGCGACACCGCAGGAAGCAAAACCGCGAATCGGCAATCCGGCCAAAGCGTCCCCGTCCAAATCCAACAGCCACGCCACGGACGTTCCGAAGCGGCGGTGAATCTTTTCCAGATGTTCCAAATTCAAAACATCCGTTCCGTTATATGCGCGGCTGAGCGTCGAAAGCGGAATTCCCGTTTCCTTGGCAAATCGAGAAAGCGGCATTTTGCCGACCGTTTTCTGCAAATGTTTTTGGATGATTGCGCGATTCAACACTTTATATTCACCTTTGCTGGCGTTTTGACACAAAAGGTAAAGCTTGAACGAAATCAACCAAATTTGAAAATAAGTGTTGCATATTTCCAATTTTGGAAATATCCTTATTTTCATGGTGGGGAGTTTTTCAGCATGCCACTAGCCTTGGAAACATTCCCATCGTACCCGTTCCCCGTTAAGTTCTTTAACAACGCTCCTGCAGGGTAGGGTTAAAGAACGAAAAAGGGAATAGAAGCTTTACCCGATACATAAACCTTCATGGTTTTGTATCGGGTCTATTTTACCGAGTTTCAGCCGAATTAAAACAGATTTTTATCACTGCCGGCTTTTTTCAATATCCGCTTCACCGGGAACGGCATCCGTTTCGGGCAGCTTTTCCTGCTGCGCACCGGAACGGCGAAATTTCTTAATCAGCGCCAAAGGGATTTTAACCAATCCTTTGGGAAGCAAAGCCAATCCTTTGATCAGCAGTCTTCCCAGTTTTGCAAGCACCCAAGCCAATCCCCATTCCAAAAAAACGGGCAACAGCATAATTAAAACGAATTTGAATGCCGAAAACAGGGTATAATGGAAAAAATACCCCAAATACAATCCGAAGCCAATGCCGAGATAATAACGCGTCTTTTTGCCGACAAACAGAAAGGGAATCAGATTGACGACAAACAGAAACAAAAAAGTGCAAAACAGCAGAATTGCCGTTTCCTGTCCCATAAAATCGAAAATCGCGCCGACAACGTTTTTAATCCCCACGAAAGTGTCGCGAATGTCCGCCATATCCCGCTGAAAGCTGTCCACCGAGTTTGAAAAATTCTGATATGCGTTTCTGACGGAATCGAACATGACGGGAATCCTTACTGTACGGCTTCGCTCAAGCCTTTTGTTTTCAATAAATCAATATAGCCTTTGGCAAACGTGTTAAAGTTTTCTGCGGCTTTGACCTCATCCGCGACACGCCTGTAATCCATGACCCCTTGCTGCGGCGCCGTCGTAATAAAATCGAACGCCTGCGCCAAATCCGTTTTCTGCATGTGCGGCATAAAGTTTTCACGCAAACGCAGCACGACTTTTGTCCGTCCGGCCAGCCGTAAAGCCGCCGCCCAGTTCAAAACGCGCTGAGCTTCCTCTTTCGTCAACGGTACATCGGCCGAAGGCCGCTTAATCAACAGCTTCAAAGCGTCCGCCGCTTTGTCCCAAATTTGAGCCTGCCAGAAAATTTCCGCGCGAAGCTGTTTAGCGGCGTCGGAATCGTCGTCTTCCAACAATTCGACAGCTTCGTCGATTCGTTTTAAATCGGCCAAAGCTTTGGCTTTGATATGTCTGCGCTGCCGCGCCGTTTTCGGTGAAAAAGCGGCGTTTTCACTGACGTTCAAAGCTTTCAGCGCCGCCGCGGGTTCCCGATTCAACAAACGCACCAAGGCCAGCCTTGTCGCAACCAAACCGCGTTCCGTATTTCCGATGGGCTGAGTCAACTGCTGTTCCAGCAATTCGGCGGCCTTATCGGGCAAATCAATGGCTATCAGCCTGTCGGCCAGCCGCCGCACGATTTTCGCGCCCTTTTCCCCCTTGGGCAACAAATCGCGGAACTCGTCAAACAGGGCAATGGCTTTAATCGGCGGCAAAGAATCGCCTTCGTCGGTCAAATAAATTTTTGCAAACAAATCCGACATCAGCTTGGGAATTTTTTTCGATTCGGGCAAATCAGCAAAACGAACCTGCATTCCTTTTAAAGTGTACAGCATTTGTGCGTAATTTTTTTGTTTCTGATACGCATCGACCAGCATCGTCATCAAATTGTATTCAAAATCGTCGCCGCGCCAAGCATAAGACAGACGTTCAAGCTCCTCAATCCGCTGTTCCGGCGTCATGGTTTCCGAACGTTCGTCCATGCGCAGGAATTCCAGCCCCGCCATTGCGCGGTAGTAATAATCCGTTCCGTCGGCAATTTGCTTCATTTCTTTTTGCGCCATGGAATACATGCCGTTGATTTCCTGCCACAAAGAATGATAGAACCCGATTTCGGTATTGACCGCCTTTGAATTTTCATCGTTTACGGCCGCTTCCATAAAGTTTTGAACGGAAAATTCATCCCCTGCGGCAATGGCGGCGTGCAGTCCCGCCAACGCCAGCCGCGTTTTGACGGCAGACGGATAAGCCGTCAAAACCGCCATATTTTCACGCATCGGCGGCAGATATTGCTGCGGTTTGCCGGACAGCCCCGCCATTGCCGCCGCTTTCCAGTACTTGACGGCATCGTCGCCCTGCAGCCCTTCTGCGGAAAAATCAGCCAGAGCTTCGCGATACCGCTGCATCATAAAGTTGGCCGCCCCGCGCAAGGCGACAAAAGCGTTTTGTTTGGCAAAATCCGGCGTATCGAATGCTATCGTTTTCAAAATGCCGAGCGTTTCCGGATAAAAGCCGTTTGCGAACCAGTACCGCGCCAGCAGCAAACGTTTGACAGGTTTTTCTTTATCGGAAGAAAACGCCACCGCTTTTTGCATTTCCTTCAAAATCGGCAAAAACTGGCGATCGTCCGCGTTAATCGCCCAAACACCGACATCCAGCAGCTGTTCCAAAGGGTTTTTGTTGATTTTTTTTCTGGCCAGATAAGACATCATATCTTCGGACGAAAAACGCATCCCGCCGGCAGGGCCGCGGATTTCCAAACCGGACGAAGAAGAATACAGCGACAAATCTTCGGTATTCGGCACAAGTGCCAACCCCTGCGCCGACGGCAGAAAAACGGCATCCACAAACGAACGGCGGTTTGACACCCCCTTGCCCAAAGCGAAAACGGGGACAATGTAAAACAAATCGCCGACTTCGGGGTCAATCAACGGAATGATTTCCGGCGTTTCGTCCATCGGAATGAAAATACGGGGACCGAAAGGCGTTTTGCGCTGTAAAATCAAATCCAGATTCTTTTTCGGGCGCAGCGGCTGAACCATCAAGTCCACCACCCACAGCAACCCTTCGCGCCGCAGGGACGGATTATACCCCGGCGCGGTCACCAATCGCAAAATCGTTGCCTTGGAATGGGGAATCTGCACAATTTCGTAAATGATGTCCTTGTAAATTTTCAATTCGGTGTCGAAATTGAAATTGCCCTTGCGGTCGAACACCAGCCACAGATAACCCTGCCGTCGGAACGCCGCCGCCGCCGTCATGCGCGTCCACGGAAAACTGAGCGACACGGAACGGTATCCCGATTCGGAGGGAATGACGACTTCGGCTTGCCCGTTTTCATCCGCCGTCAGCGGAAAGGGTTTGATGATGTTCAAAGAAATGTTTTCCGCATCATCCGCCGTTTTTTCCGGCTGAACGGGCGGAGCGGCCTCCGGTTTTGCAACGGGTTCGGGCACCTTTTTTTCCTCCGCCCGACTTTCAACAAACGGGGAAACGGATATCGTTATCCTGCGTCCGTTTTGAACAGCTTTGACACGCTGTCCTTTCGGCCGGCGCAAAGTCAAGGACAACGGGTTGCCCGAAACGGTCACCTGCCGCATTTCCTTCGGAAAAGTCGACAGCACGCGGCGCACTTTCAGCGTATCGGGATTGGATACGGCGGCATCGAAAACCACCGTATAGTCGTCACCCGCCGTTTTTTCCGTAAACGTTACCTGTTCCGGAAACGACAGCACCAGACGGTTTTCATCGGCGCGCTGAACGGCGAACAAACGAACTTGCCCGTCCGAAAAAACGGGTAAAGCGAACGCCCGCGCCGTCATCAGCAGCACAGCCGCCAGAACAGTCCGAAATGTCCGCCATCCCCTCATCGTTTCGCCGTCATTCCCCGAATAAAGCGGTCAACCGTTTGCTGAGCGTCGCTTTGTTAAACGGTTTGGCGATAAAGTCCGCCACACCGGCAGCCTTGATTTCGGCCAATGTTTCCGAATTGCTTTCCGCGCTGACGACGATAAAGGGAATATTTTTCAACCGTTCGTCGGCGTGAACGGCTTTTAAAAAAGCAGAACCGCTCATCGCGCCCGTATACCAGTCGAAAATCACCAAATCGAACGGCTTTGCTTTCAACAATTTCAAAGCGTCCTCGACGGTTCCCGCCTCTGCCGTATTTTCAAAGCCGTTCAAGTTGAACAGATTGCGGATGACGCCGCGCATGGTCTGGTAATCGTCCACGATGAGGACGTTCATTTGTTTGTTCATAACAGTCCCTATACTTTAAAAAATCAATTTCTTTAAGTTATAAAAGACTGAACACGATAAGGAAAGAATTATTTTTCCGCCTGTGCCGAATCCGGCATCGGCAAAGTTTTTTTGTTTGCCAGCTCGGCGGTCAAAGCGGTCGCCTTGGCGGAATCCATCAGCGCCAAAATCGGCGCGGATTTGGATTCTTTCATTTTTTCAAAAACACGCACCAGCAGCGACATTTCCATATCGTTGAACAAACGGGCGGCCTCTTTGGGTTTCATGGTGGAATAGATTTTGACCAGATTGTTCATCCGATCGCGTTCCTGTTCGTTGTACACGCCGACCAAATCGGAAATCGTGCGTTCCAACTCTTTGAGTTTGACGATTTTGGCGTCGATTTGGGCTTCGGCGGCTTTCAGAACGCCGACTTTTTGCTCCAAAGTGCGTTCGCGGATATCCAATTCTTCACGCCGCTTCGCCAGTTTTTGCAAAATTTCCAATTCCGATTGGGAAAAGCTTTTGTCCTGTGCGGGCAATTCGTTTGCGACCTGCATGGCGGCATGCTGCGCCACTTTGGACAAAGGAATGTCGTCTTTCGACGGTTCGGGGGATTGCGCCTGCAGCGCGGCGACGGACAAAACGGACGGAGCGTCCCCGCGCGAAGCCGAAAAAGCGCGCCAAAGCCCGCCTATCCGGACGGACAGCATCAGCACGCAAAAGAAAATCATCAGCGGCAGCAAGCGAAAAGCGGATTTTTCCTGTTTGCGCTTCGCGGGAATTTTTGAGTTTTGTTGTTTCATCGCGAGCATCCTTTAACGCATGGACTGCAAAGCTTTAAGCAATTCGCGTTCAGCTTCCGACCTGTCGCCGTCACCATCGTCCGTTCCGCCGAAAACAGGGCGTTTTTTAGCCGTTTTGCCGTCGGCGTCGCGCAGAATGTCTTCGGCGGCCAAAACGGCGGAGGAAATCAAATCCTCCGGACTTTCCACCAAAGCGCGCCGCGGACGCGGCTTTTGTTCCTCGCGTTTTTCCATATTTTTTTCAAAACGCTTTTCGGCGCTTTTTTCAAACAAACGGTCGCGGACGGGTGGACGGGTCACTTCCGAATCCAGTTTGGAAACAACATTTTCCGCGCGTTCCAGCATAAAAGCGATATCGTCATGCAGGGTTTGCGCCCGACGGATTTGTTCTTTCAACTGCGCCCCCGCGCTGTCCGCCGCCTGTTTCAGACGGGGAATGCCCGCCTCGGCGCGTGTCGTCGCATCGTTGAACGCCTCGATCAGCCGTCCCAAATCCGCGCGGCTGTTGCGCAGAATCTCCAGCCGCTTGTTCAACAACAAAGCAAAAATTATCGTCGGAATCAGCAGCAGAATGACAATGATATTGACCAGCAATTCAACGGACATCGGCTTTAATCCTTTTGGCGTTTGATTTTGTCTTCGATTTTAACGGCGATGTATTTGCCCTTGCGTCCCATTCTGCCGTAAAACATCGGAATGTCGCCGCAAACCATTTCAACTTCGGAGTCGGGAGTTGCGTTCAACAGCAGCTGAGTGCCGACTTTCCATTTCAAAACCTGCTTCAATGACGTCATATGCCGGTCCAAAACGGCTTTCAAATCGACTTCGCTGAGCCACAGCGCTTCCGCCAAGTGAGTTTCCCAAATACTGTCGCGCCCGAACTTTTCACCCATGAACATCTGCAGCAGCAATTCACGCACGGGTTCCAGCATCGCGTACGGCAGCAGCACTTCCAATTTGCCGCTGCGGTCTTCGATGTCGACACGGAATTTGGCGACGACCGCGGCGTTTGACGGACGCGAAATCATCGCAAAACGCGGATTCGTTTCCAAACGGTCAAAACGGAACGTAACGGGAGCCAAAGGATCAAACGCCGCCGACAAATCGGACAGCACCAGATGAATCATCTTTTCCATCAGATTGCGTTCAATCACCGTGTACGACCGCCCGTCCAGCCGAATCGCCGCCGTGCCGCGCCGTCCGCCCAGCAAGACGTCGACCATGGTGTAAATCAGCGACGAATCAATCGTCAGCAAACCATAGTTATCCCATTCTTCTGCTTTGAACACACTCATCATCGCGGGGGACGGAATGGATTCCAGATAATCGCCGAAACGCATGGATTCAATGCTTTCCAGCGTAATGTCAATGTTGGACTGGGTAAAGTTCCTTAATGTCGTCGACGTCAGACGCACCAAACGGTCAAACACGATTTCCAGCATCGGCAAACGTTCGTACGACACGGTCGACGAATTCAGCAAAGCATTGACGCCCGTATGCTTGTCGTCATCCCCCGCCCCCAGCAGGCTGTCGATTTCGTCTTGATTCAGCATTTGGGACAAATCGGTATCGTCCTGTTCGGCGGATTCCGCGGATTCGATTTGTTTTTGTTCGTCTTCAGCCATAAAAAGCCTCTTATTGAATCAAAATTTCTTTGAACAGGACATCGCTGACTTTGGCGGGAGCAAGGATTTTCGTCAAACGGTTCAGAATTTCCTCTTTCAAGCGATACGTCCCCATTGACCCCTGCACTTCCTCCAAGCGCATTTCGCGCAGGTAGAACTGCAAACTGTCCGTAATGCGCGGCTGCATTTTTTCGGCATAGGCGACATCCGCCGCGCTTTCCATTTCCAAAACGACTTTGATTTTGAAATACACGGGTTTTTGTCCCGCTTTTACGGACAGATTGACCAAAATTTCGGGAACTTCGTAAAAAACGCCTTTGGCGGCGGCTTCAACGCTTTCCTCGCGTTCCATTTTCTTTTCATCCGACCCCGCACCGCCGATGAGCGAATCCGCCAGCCCCGAAAAATAGACGCCGACGACCGATCCGACAACCAAAAAAATCGGCAAAAGCAAAATCAGTATTTTCTTTTTGTGCGGAACAGCAATCGATTGTTCCGATTCGGTGTTTTCATCCAGTTCGTCAGCCATCTTGATAATCCCGCAAACCTGTTGGTATTGTTTCCCTTATACGCCGTTTTGGTTAATAATTTCTTTTCCCCGCGGATTCAAGAAAAAATCTTGTCCAAAAAATTTGGCACGGTTTTCGCATATTGAGCTGCAGAGTTTTTTAACGCTTTTGCACGAAAGGGAAACCGATGGACAACACATTGTATATCGCTTTGTCGCGCCAGACAAGCCTGTGGAACCAGCTGGACATGGTTTCCAACAACTTGGCGAACGTGAACACGACCGCGTACAAAGGCGTTCAGCCGCATTTTACCGAATACCTGTCCAAAAGCAAAAACGACGAACGCCTGCTGCCGGACAGACTGGCGTTCGTTCACGATTTCGGCATTGTCCGCGATTATACCGAAGGGGCGTTTTCGTCGACGGAAAACCCGCTGGACGTCGCAATCCACGGGGACGGCTATTTTGTCGTCGACACGCCCGAAGGCGTCCGCTACACCCGCGTCGGGCAATTCAAGCTGAACAACGACGGCATGCTGGTCACAGCAAACGGCGACGCCGTGCTGAACGACCGCGATCAGCCGATTTTCTTCGCCCCCGACGAAACCCGAATCGACATCAACCGCGACGGAACAATCGCGACGGAAAACGGCGTCATCGCCCGTTTTCGTCTGGTTCGGTTCGCCGACCCGCAGCGGCTGAGAACAACGCACGACGGATTGTACCGCACAACGGACGGCAATCCGCCAATGGATGCCGCGGACGCCCAGCTGGAACAGGGAATGATTGAAAAATCCAATGTCAACGCCGTTGTCGAAATGGCTGAAATGATTAAATTGCAGCGCGCTTACGAAAATGTTCAGATGATGATTGATTCGGAAAACACCCGCCGTCAAAACATGATGAACGTTTACGCCAAGTCCGCCAAATAATAAGGAGTCCTTACCATGAGAGCGCTACATATCGGTGCAACGGGCATGCTGGCCCAGCAAACCAACGTCGAAGTGATTTCCAACAACATCGCCAACATGAACACGACGGCGTATTCCCGCAGACGCGCGGAGTTTCACGACCTGCTGTACCAAGACCAGCGCCGCGTCGGCGCGAATTCGTCGGATTCGGGCACGATTGTTCCGTCGGGCATCCAGCTGGGCTTGGGCGTCAAAACGGCTTCCGTTTACCGTATTTCCGAACACGGAAGCGTTTTGAAAACGGACAACACGCTTGATTTGGCGATTCAAGGCAACGGTTATTTCCGCATCGAACTGCCCAACAACCGCGGCACGGGCTACACCCGCGACGGCGCGTTCCAGGTCAGCCCCGACGGTCTGCTGGTAACCTCCGACGGCTACACGGTTCAGCCCGGCATCACCATTCCCGAAAACGCCATCGGCATTACAATCAACTCGTCGGGCGAAGTCTGGGTCAAAGAAGACGGTCAAACCGAATTGAACAACGTCGGACAGCTGGAAATCGCGAACTTTATGAACGAATCGGGCTTGGAAGCCATCGGCGACAACCTGTTCATGGAAACGATAGCGTCGGGTCAGCCGACGGTCGACAATCCGGGGGCGTTGGGATTCGGAACGATTTTGCAGGGACACTTGGAAAACTCGAACGTCAACGTGGTGTCGGAAATCACGGAACTGGTGTCCGCCCAGCGTGCTTATGAAATGAATTCTAAAATCATCACGACGGCGGATCAGATGCTGTCGACCATCAACAATTTGAAATCGTAAGGATTGACGCAATGAAACGGCTTTTTCTCTTAGCTTTGGCGGCGGCTTTGACGGCGGTTTGTCCTGTCCGCGCCGAATCGCCGTGGGACGAAGCGCAAAGTGAAACGCTCGCTCTGCCCGTCGTTTTGCGCGAAAAAGCCGAAATCACTGCCGACAAAATACGCTTGGGCGACTTGTTTTCCGGCCTGCCCCGCGACAAGGAAAACCGTGTCGTCGCCGACGCGCCGTCCCTTGGCAAAGACGTCGTTCTGACGGCGGACTGGCTGAAAAAAGCGGCGCAAAAACACGCAATCGACTGGACGCCCGCCGATTCCGGCGTGTCGGTTTCCGTCCGCCGCGCCGCCCGCGAAATCGGCAAAGCGGATGTTGCTTCTCTGCTGATTAAGGCTTTGAAAAACAACGGCTTGTCCGATAACGCCGAAATCGTTTTAAACGGCAAAAACTTCCCGATTCTCGTCCCTAAAAACGCGGAATACGATATTTCGTTTGAAGATATCGATTTTTCCCGCGACGCAAAGGCTTTTTCCGCCAAGGCCGTCATCAAAACGGATGAAGAAACGCAAACCGTCGATTTAACGGGCAAAGTGCAGACTTTCGTTTTTGTTCCGACGACGCGGCACGCCTTGACCGCGGGACAGATTATAACCGAAGCGGACGTGTTTATGAAAAAAACACCGCAGGAACGGGCGCGCCGCCTGAAAATCGCGGCATTGGGCGACCTTATCGGCAAAGAAATCAAGCGCCCCGTCCGTGCAGGTCAGCCTTTGGACGATTCGGACGTCCGCGTCCGTCCCATGATTACCAAAGGAAAAGCGGTAACTTTAAGTTTCGTCAAAGGCGGAATTATGCTCAGCGCACAGGGAAAAGCTTTGGAAAACGGCGGATTGGGCGATACGGTGCGCGTCATGAACACGCAGAGCAAATCCGTTGTTCAAGGCACGGTCACAAGCCCCGACACCATCACCATAAACGGGAGGAATGAAAAATGACCCATTCTTTTTTGAAAGCCGGATTGATTGCCGTTTTGATACTGCCCTCGGCAGGATGTGCCTACTTCGGGCGGCTGGCCGATGTCGGAAAAGCCCCCGAACTGTCCAAAATCGAAAATCCGACAAAGCAAAAGGATTATCGTCCCGTCGACATGCCCATGCCCGATCCGCAGCCTGCGTACGTCAATTCAAATTCGCTGTGGCGCCCCGGATCGAAAGGCTTTTTCAAAGACCAGCGCGCCAGTCAGGTCGGCGATATTCTGACCGTTCAAGTCGTTATTTCCGACAAAGCTTTACTGGAAAACAAATCGGAACAAAAACGCGGCGACGACAAAGACAGCGTCAGCATCGGAGCGCTGGCGGGACTGGAAAAATACGCGGGGAAAATTTTGCCGAATGGAGTTGACGTATCGAACCTTTTTGACATATCATCAAGCCGTGACATTACGGGTGACGGATCGATTGACCGAAACGAAAAAATCGATGTGACCATGGCGGCGGTTGTAACGCAAGTTCTGCCCAACGGGAATCTGGTGATTTCCGGAAAACAGGAAGTCCGCGTCAACTATGAAATGCGCCAGCTTCACATGACGGGCATTATCCGCCGCGAAGACATTTCCGTTTTGAACACCATCAAATCGGAAAAAATTGCCGAATTACGCGTCGCTTACGGTGGCAAGGGAACCATCAGCGACGTCCAGCAGCCGCGAATCGGCCGTCAAGTGCTGGATATCCTTTCGCCGTTCTAAGCGGCGGACGCTACGGAGTTCCGACCCCTCCCCTCCCTTAAACGGAACTCCGTAGCGATATTTTTTTCACCTTTATCCATCAAACACCACGGAGGATGCCATGACAAACATCTCTTTGACTCTGGAACAGCAGGACGCGCTGGCTTTGCTGCGGGCGGCGACGAACATCTCGAACGCGCGCGCTTTGGGCGACAAGGCGGCTTTGGCCAAAGCGCTGGACGAAAACATGCGGCTGTGGACGGGTATTCAAACGCTGTTGAAACGCGCCGAACACCCGCTGCCGAACGAAATCAAATCCAATTTGCTGAAGCTGGCAAATTTCGTCGTGTCCAAAACGCTGCTGAACGGCTGCGACGCCAAAGACGAAACGCTTGACACTTTGGAAAACATGAACCTGCAAATCGCCGAAGGATTGTTGGAAGCGGCTTGATTTTTCACCGAAAAACACGCTTGACAAACAGGCCGCCGTTAATATATCCTGCCTCTCGTTGCGTAAAACGGGCGATTAGCTCAGCTGGTTAGAGCATCTCGTTTACACCGAGAGGGTCTGCGGTTCGAATCCGTAATCGCCTACCAAGTTTAAAAAGCACTCTGCAAAGGGTGCTTTTTTATTAACCCAAGGACGGGCATGGATTTTACAACGGATGATTTTTTGGGCGGGAAAGTGCGTTTGCGCCAGCCCGTCGACGGATATCGGGCGACCAGCGACGCTGTGTTGCTGGCGGCGGCCGTCGAAACAGTCGGCGCGGTGCGGATTCTGGACGTCGGTTGCGGTTCGGGGGCGGTTGCTTTGTGCGCGGCGGCGCGGTGTCCGGACGCCCGCATCACGGGAATCGAGCTTCAACCCGAAATGGCGGCTCTGGCGCGGGAAAACATCCGTCTCAACGAGCTGGAAGAACGTGTCGACATTGTCGAGGCCGACATTCGCGCCAAAAGAATCGAGGGCGTTTCGACGGGAAGCTTCGACTGGGTCGTTTCAAACCCGCCGTTCATTTTGGAAGACCAGCCGTCCCCCGACAAAGTGCGCGACGTGGCGCACAGGGAATCCGATTGTCCTTTGCACGACTGGATTTTCAACTGTCTGCGGTACGTCAAGGCGCGGGGACGTTTCGCTTTAATCAACCGCGCGGACAGACTACCCGAAATTCTGTCTTTGCTGTACGGAAAACTGGGCGGCATCCGCATCATTCCGATTTGGACGAAAGAAAACTGTCCCGCCAAACGCGTCATCGTTATCGGCCGCAAAGGGGCGAAATCCCCAGCCGTTTTGGAAACGGGAATTGTTTTAACGAACAAAGACGGCAACAAAACCGCCCGCGCCGACGCGATTATGCGGTTCGGAAACGGTTTGAGCGCATAAAAATTCGCTTCCGTTTTTGAATTTGTTAATTTAACGGTCACTTTTTCCGGTGTATAAAGGAAAGTAAAAAATATTTTTCGGGGGATGTACGCCCATGCTGAACATCGTTGCTCAACAAACACCTTTTGCCTTGCTTGCCGAACGGGACATGGACTTATTGGTCATTGAGGAAATGCACGCCTCCGAACCGTTCCGCGACTGGCTGGTGGCCAAGCTGTACAACAATACGCGGCGGATTCGCGAATTTGTCGGGGCGTACCATACCTTTACGCTCGACCCGCTGGGTTCGGTCGACATTATGTTTGTGTTCATCGACGTTTCGGGGCGCAAATGCGCGATTCTGATTGAGAACAAAATCGACCAGCCCAAACAGAACCTGCAGGCTCAGCGCTACTTTGAATTCGGGGAAAAAGGCGTTGAAGAAGGCGGCTGGGACGAATACCTGACCTGCCTGTTTTCTCCGCAAGCCTATTTTTCCAGTCTGGAACCGTCGGAATACTTTTCCAGCTATTTGAGCTACGAGGAAATCGAGGAATGGTTCAAACAAAAAGCCGTCCCGAGCAATTCCGCCACCCCCGGCCGCGCCGCGTACAAAATCAAGCTGGTGCGCAAAGCCATTGAACAGGGGACGGGCGTCGTCCGCCAGAACCGCCAGCCGCAGCCCGCTTTCCGCGCCGCCGCGCCCCAGCCGACCGTGCCGCCGATTACGCAACCGATGCCGCAACCCGTCGTCAAACAGCAAACGGTCATGGCGCAGCCCTTGCTTCAACCTCAGCCCGTTTATCAGCCTGCGCCCGAACCGTTGCCTGAAACGCCCGCGCCCAAGAAAAAAGCGTCCGCGTCCGATTTCCGCGTGTTCCCCGGCGGCGTGTTCAACCTGCCCGCGGGATACCGCGAAGCCGAAGACACGATTGTCGGGCAATTCTGGACGGACTGCTTGGCGTTCGCGAATCAAAAATATCCCGATTTGGGCATGAAGCGCCCGACGGGCAGCGCGGAGGAAGCCGCTTGGGTCGAAATGACGCCCGAAGCGTTCCCGCGCGAAGTCAAAATCATTCACAAAATGCCGCAGGGCTTTATGGATTTGACGTTTGCCATGACGTCTTTGGCGATGATTCAAGCCCCCTATCAGCGCTTTATTGACAGCGACATGACGTTCAAGGAAAGCGGCAAAGCGGCGGTCATCCGCATCAACGTGCCGACCATCGACCCGCAACAGGGTTTTGACAGCCAGCGCGAACTGGTCGCCTTTGCTCTGCAAAAAGCGTACAAACTCTATCAGCTGTATCTGCACGTCGTCGGCGGCAGCCCGACGGGCTATGCCCCCGAAGAGCTTTATTTGTAAAGTTTTTTCGAATTTTCTATACAAAAAAACTTGACAAAATCGTCGGATTATTTCATATTTTCCTTAAAGTTTTTTAAGGAGTGAACCCTCATGGTTGCAAGTTATCAGGAATTTATGGCGGCGGGAAACGTTGAACATTTCCCCAGCGGTCAGAAAAACGCCCAGCGTCACAACACGATGACTCTGGCAAAACTGTTCAGACGGCCGCGCGTCGACCAGTCCCCCGAACGCATGGAACGGCTGAAAAAAATGCTGTCCGAAAGCAAAACGGGACGGCAAACGCTTGAATTTCTGGAACAAAAGGGTTCCAAAATGGTGTTCGAGCCGATGAAATACTACGGTTATTTCGCGCCCGACAAAAACTTGGTCGCTTTGAATCCGAAAATGTCGGATGAAGACCTTGCCGTCACGTTCGTTCACGAAGTCCGCCACGCATGGCAGGATTCGCAGATGAAAACGACCGACCCGAAATCGAATCCGCGTTCGTTTCTGGTCAACGGATTTTTGATTGAAGCCGACGCTTGCGCCGCCGAAGTCATGTACGCCCACGAAATGCGCGAAAAGAATCCCAAAATCTGGGACGCTCACCAGAAATCGGGCTATGCGCCGATGAGCACCGAATTCGAAAAAACGTTCAAAGAAACGGGCGACGCCGAAAAATCCCGCGAAGCGGCTTTGCTGAAATGGTATGATTTGAAAGTCAAACGTTCCTACGGCGACACTTATGTTCAATACATGTCCTACATCGCCCGCGAACTGAAAAAACAAAAGGAAATGGAACCGCAATACCTGTCCACCAACAAATCGACGCAGAAAATGGTCGACAAGCTGTGCAAGGACTATGACGGCAAACCGTTTATGACCGACGGCAAAAAGCTGGAAACGCCCGAAAAACTGTTCATCAACGAAGAACAGGCGAAAAAACTGTCCAAAGCGTTGATTCCGTATATGGCGAAATACAACCGCACACCCGAAAAACTGGGATTGCCGCAAATCACGGTCGTCCGTCCCGACGGCACAAAGACCTCTTGCGATATGGTCATGCGGCAGGTCAAGGACGAACAGAAGCTCAGCAACGCCCTGAAAGCGATGAACAAAAAGAATCAAGGACGCTAAAAAGTCTTTTACATTACGGCGGCTTGGATATATCCTGCCGCCGTAACTTTATCGGGAGTTGATGAAATGAGCCTTTTTGAAGCGATTATGCTGATTTGTTTCGGCGCCAGCTGGCCCGCCGCCGTCTATAAAACCTACAAAACCAAAAACGTCGAAGGCAAAAGCCTGTTGTTTTTGTCGCTGATTTTAATCGGCTATGTTGCGGGAATGACGCACAAAGTTTTGAACAGCTTTGATTTCGTATTCTGGCTGTATGTTGCGAACTTTGCGTTGGTTTTCTGCGATTTTGTTTTGTATTTCAAATACAAACAGCCCGCTTTACGCCCTGCGGATGACGAGGTCGTTGAACAAGCCGCGTAAGCGTTCCAGCAGTTTTTCGTCTGTGAAAAAAGCCGTCCTTTGCTCCAAAGCGGGGGCGGTTTTATCGTTCGGATGCGGGCGCAATTCCTGCATGGCGTAAGTTTTGACGCCTTTAGCCGCCAATTTTTCCGCCATGGGCAACAGTTCATCCTTAGTGATTACGCGCGGATCAAGCGTCGTGCGGCATTCCAGTTCGACACCCGATTCCAAACACATGTCAAGGCACTTTTCCGCCGTTTTTCCGTTGGCAAGCGGAATACGGTCGTAATTAAAGAAATCCGTTTTTACATCGAATCCGACCCACGTCAGCAGCGGCAAAACTTCAGCCAATCGCTGCGGATTGACGCCCGACGTGTGCATGCCGACCTCGAACCCCATGGCTTTGACCTGTTCCATCGCGGAACGCAATTCAGCCTGCGCCAGCGGTTCGCCGCCCGAAAACACAACGCCGTCCAACAGCTTTTGACGGGTTTTCAAAAACTCGATGAATGTTTCCCAAGAAATGTAATCTTTGCCCGCGAACAGCTGCAATTCGGGATTGTGGCAATACGGGCACCGCAGCGGACAGCCGCGGCAAAACAAAACGGCGGCGAGCCTGTGCGGGAAATCCACCGTTGTAAAAGACTCTACGCCGCCGATTGAAATTGACATGGTAAAATTACTCTGCCGCGATATCCAAACACTTGCTCATGGCTTTTTTTTCGGAAAAGCATTTGCGTTCCGCGTATTCGGATTTTTTGCCGATGTTGAATTCGGAAACGGGGCGGAAATAGCCCATCACGCGCGTCCACACTTCGCAGGGTTGACGTTCGCTGTCGGAAAGTTCGATTTTTGTTTGTTCAGTCATAGTCCACTCACTTTCATTTTATCGCCCGAATCAGCAGGAACAAGCCTGTTGACGTTTTGCTTGAAACAATTCTTCGTCGCAGTAGGGGCAGAATTTGTGTTCACCCGAAATATAACCGTGTTTGGGACAAATCGAAAACGTCGGTGTCACCGTTACATAGGGTATGCGATAATTCTCTAAAATTCTCTTAAGAAGCATACGGCACGTTTTGGCGTCCGAAATCCGTTCGCCCATGTACAAGTGCATGACCGTGCCGCCCGTATATTTGGACTGCAAGGATTCCTGCAGGTTCAAAGCGGTAAAAGGATCGTCCGTGAATCCGACGGGCAGCTGCGACGAATTCGTATAGTACGGCGCGGCTTTCGTGCCCGCTTGGATGATGTCGGGATAGCGTTTCTGGTCTTCTTTTGCCAAACGGTAGGTCGTTCCTTCGGCGGGCGTGGCTTCCAAGTTGTACATGCTGCCCGTTTCCTGCTGGAACACGACCATTTTGCCGCGGATGTATTCCAAGAACCGATTCGCCATCGCCTGACCGAATTCGTCCGTAATGTCGTGTTCGTCGTTGGTGAAGTTGCGAATCATTTCGTTGATGCCGTTGACCCCGATGGTCGAGAAATGGTTTCTCAGCGTGCCGAGGTAACGCTTCGTGTACGGAAACAGCCCCGCGTCCATGTGGCGCTGAATGACTTTGCGTTTGATTTCCAGCGTCGTGCGCGCCAAATCCATCAGTTCGTCCAAACGGCGCATCATGCCGGCTTCGTCGCCCTTGAACAAATAGCCCAAGCGCGCGCAGTTCAGCGTCACGACGCCGACCGATCCCGTTTGTTCGGCGGAACCGAACAGCCCGTTGCCGCGCGCCAGCAATTCGCGCAAATCCAGCTGCAAACGGCAGCACATCGAACGCACCTGTCCCGGCTTCAAGCTGGAGTTGATGAAGTTCTGGAAGTACGGCAAGCCGTATTTCGCCGTCATTTCAAACAGCAGGTTCGCGTTTTCGCTTTCCCACGGGAAATCGGGGGTGATGTTGTACGTCGGAATCGGGAACGTGAACAAACGTCCTTTCGCGTCGCCCGCGGTCATGACTTCGATATAGGCGCGGTTGATCATCGCCATTTCTTCGGTCAAATCGCCGTAAGTGAAATCCATTTCCTCGCCGCCGATGACGGGGTTTTGTTCGCGCAAATCTTCGGGGCAGACCCAGTCGAACGTCAAGTTCGTAAACGGCGTTTGCGTGCCCCAGCGGGACGGAACGTTCAAGTTGTAAATGAATTCTTGGAAATTCTGCTTCACTTCGTCATAGGACAGCTTGTCCTTGCGGATAAACGGCGCAAGGTAGGTGTCGACGGACGAAAAAGCCTGCGCGCCCGCCCATTCGTTTTGCAAAGTGCCCAAGAAGTTGACCATTTGTCCCAAAGCGGAACCCAAATGCTTGGGAATGCCCGATTCGACTTTTCCCGGAACGCCGTTCAAGCCTTCCTGCAGCAAAGCGCGCAAAGACCAGCCCGCGCAATAGCCCGACAGCATGTCCAAATCGTGAATGTGAAAATCGCCGTTGCGGTGCGCTTCGCCCGCCGCCTGCGGATAAACGTGCGACAGCCAGTAGTTCGCAATGATTTTGCCCGAAACGTTCAAAATCAACCCGCCCAAGGAATAGCCTTGGTTCGCGTTCGCATTGACGCGCCAGTCCGCGCGTTCCAAGTATTCGTTGACCGAAGACGCGACGTCAATCAGCGTTTTTTTGTCTTGACGGGATTTGCTGCGCTGTTCGCGGTACACGATATAGGCGCGCGCCGTTTTGTAATAGTTCGCGGAAATCAAAACCTGTTCGACAACGTCTTGAATCTGTTCGATGGTCGGCAAAACGCCCTTGGAAAAGCGGTGACGCAAAACCTTGATGACTTGATTCGTCAGCAGATTGGCTTCGTCTTGGTCGAATTCCTCGGTCGCTTCACCGGCGCGGCGAATCGCCGACATAATTTTTTCAGAGTTGAAAACAACCTGCGACCCGTCGCGTTTGACAATGTGCGACAGCTCTGTTTTTTCGTCCTCAACAGGCGTAACCAGTTCTAATTTCGGCGTTTTTTCCGTCATAATCCTCTCCGTTTTGCCAAGCCGCTGCCAGACAAGGATTTGTGTCCGCGACAGCCTTTATTCACTATATATTGTTAAAAGATTGAAAAATCCTTAATCACGTTAGACAGCAGACTAGCCATAAAGGTCTGCCGCGTCAAAGGAATTTTTTATAAAAATTTTTGTTTTAGGATTTCCCGCGATTCCCCGTCTGTTTGATGAAAATATTTTTTACGTCAATCAAAATTTTCACCGACTCCACTGCTGCCCGCACTGGGGTGTTGCCCGCCCGCAGGGGGAAAGATGTCATAACTGGGAAGGCTTTAGCCCGACGTGGTTATCCATTTGCAGGATGCCGACCGCAAAGGCGGAGTCAATGGCTTCCCGCACCTCTAGCGGGATTCGCAATGATGTTTTTCGTCATCATGATTGCGGCTAAGAATCCCTGCCGCCCTCGCTAAATATTTGTTTGCAGCAGCAGCGGCCGTCCTTTTCGACTTTGGTCAAGCCCTCAGCGCACGTCGTGTAATCGCAGTATTTGACGCACTTGCCGTCGTACTGAAAACTTCCCGCCGCGCACAGGCACCCGCCGTGGCCGTCCGCTTCCGCGTCACCGCAGTTGCACCCTTTGTCACCCGACGCGCACATAACGCACGCTCCGTTGACGCAGGCGTATCCCGCTTCGCAATCCGACGTTTTCGCACAATCCGCTTTTTTCTTGCACACGCCCGCCACGCACGTTTTCCCTTCGGGGCAGAATTTGTCCGTATCGTTGCACCGCACGCAATTTCCGTCCATGCACAAACCCGTTATGCACTGTCTGTGTTCCGTGCAGACTTTTTTACGCACCGACTTTTTTCCCGTAACAACGACCGTATCGTCGCTTAATTTCACAGACCGCGCTTGCGCCGTCAAAGGAAGCAGCGCCAGCATCAAAATCAAAACCGTTTTTTTCATGGCATAGTCCTCCTTAATCCGTACAGCAACCGACACATTCGCCGGAATAATCCGTTGCTTCTTTTAACGGATATTGGCAAGACACCCCTTTGACGCAAACAGCACTGTGCGACTGAATAAAATAACCGCTGTTGCAAATGGCGCGTATGCAATAGCTTGACGTGCAAGACCCGCAAGTTCCGTTCGCAACCGGAAAATCCGAACACGGTTTGCAGTTGTCGTCGGAGTCGAGGTATTCGCCATACTCGCACTTGGGAATCGCTTCACACAACCCGTTTTTTAATCTATAATTGCCGTCGCATCTGGTGCATTGTCCCCAATCCGAACATTCCTCGCAGTTTTCGGGACAGCAGTAGCGGTGGGAAATCTCCCCGCCATCGAAAATTCCCGCCTTTGTTTTCGAAACCATACCGTTGGAACAATTCGCTTTCAAACAAACTTTATTGCTTGTTCCCACCGTTCCATCGCAATATTTATTGCAAACGCCCCCCGCCAGATTTACGTCGTATTCGCAGGAAGCACCGCCTTTTACTGTCGGCGACGCAAGCAATATTCCAATCAACACCGCTAAAAATTTCTTCATAACCGCCCCCTGCCCCCGCGATTTTCGGGGGCAAAATATCCTTTCTTTATTTTACCATACCCCCCCCCCCTATGATATTGTCAAGCGATTCTTGCAGAAAAATTCGCGCAATCATATAAAAAAAGCTCCTCGGTCGAGGAGCTTTTTTGCCTTTAGCATTTTTTATTTGTTCAGATAATCGCGCAACAGCACTTCGGCGATTTGAACAGCGTTCAGCGCCGCGCCTTTGCGCAGGTTGTCCGCCACGCACCAGAAGCTTAATCCGTTGTCGACGGTCGCGTCGGAACGGATGCGCGAAACGTAAACCTCGCCTTCACCCGCGACTTCAGCAGGGGTCGGATAGCCGCCGTTTTCGCGGGAATCGATAACGATGACCCCCGGCGTTTCACGCAAAATCTCGGTCGCCGCCGTATCGGAAATTTCGTCCGTCGTTTCGATGTTGACGTATTCGGCGTGTCCGACAAACACGGGAACGCGCGCGCAGTTGGCGTGCACTTTGATTTTCGGATCCAAAATCTTTTTGGTTTCGACGGTCATTTTCCATTCTTCCTTGGTCGAACCGTCGTCCAGAAAAACGTCAATGTGCGGAATGACGTTGAATGCAATCTGTTTGGTGAATTTTTTCTGATTTTCGGACGGCATTTGATTCATAAAGATTCCGCGCGTCTGGTTGAACAGTTCGTCCATGGCTTCCTTGCCCGCGCCCGAAACGGACTGATAGGTCGAAACGACGACGCGTTCGATGTGGAACGCTTTGTGCAAAGCCGCCAAAGGCACAACCATTTGAATCGTCGAACAGTTCGGGTTCGCGATGATGTTTTTCTTTTTATACCCCGCAATCGCTTCGGGGTTGACTTCGGGAACAACCAGAGGAACATCGGGATCCATGCGCCATTGGGACGAATTGTCGATGACGACGCAGCCCGCTTCGGCGATTTTCGGGGCGAATTTTTCGGACACGCCCGCGCCCGCGGACATCAAAGCAATATCGACGCCGTGAAAGTCGAAGTCCGCCAGATTTTGCACTTTTAAAACTTTTTCTTCGCCGAAAGAAACTTCTTTACCGACGGATTTGGACGATGCCAAAGCATACACTTCGTCAACGGGAAAATCCCGTTCCGCCAGCGTTTGCAGCATTTCACGCCCGACGTTACCCGTTGCGCCGACGACCGCGACTTTTACCATATTTCAAACTCCTTAACACGGGAAAACACAAAAACCCCGATTCGGCATAACGTCTTACGGGGGATAAAATTCAAAAGCTCCGCTTTTCCGAAAGGGAGGCGAACCTCCCCTTCGGAGCAAGAGGGTGCAGCGTTCTTATTTCGCGTCGTTGATTTCGGAAATACGAGCCGCTTTACCGCGCAAGTTGCGGAGGTAATACAACTTGGAACGGGCGACTTTACCGCGACGGGTAACTTCGACTTTCGCCACATTCGGGGAATAGACGGGGAAAACGCGTTCCACGCCTTCGCCGAACGAAATTTTGCGAACGGTGAACGTCGAATTCAAACCGTCGTTTTTGCGGGCGATGCAAACGCCTTCGTACACCTGAATACGTTCGCGGTCGCCTTCGACGACTTTGGCGTGAACGCGCAGGGTGTCGCCCGCTTTAAATTCGGGAAAATCGGCTTTCGCCAGTTTTTCAGCCTGCTCTTTTTCGAGCGTTTTAATCAAATTCATAGGTTTAATCCTCTCGCTTTTTTGCGGTTTCCAGATAAGCTTTCCACAAATCGGGTCGCCGCTGTTTTGTTAACTGTTCCGCCATGGCTTTGCGCCAGAGGGCGATTTTTCCGTGATGACCCGAGCTTAACACTTCGGGCACGGTGCGTCCGTTCCATTCAACGGGACGCGTGTATTGCGGATACTCCAGCAATCCCTGGCTGAAGCTTTCCTCGGTCAAAGAATCCTGCGACCCCATTACGCCCGGCAGCAGACGCACAATGGCATCCAGCACCGCCAGCGCCGCGGGTTCGCCCCCCGAAAGCACGAAGTCGCCCAAGCTGACTTCCTCGAACGGATAGGCTTCCAGCACACGTTCGTCAATCCCTTCAAAGCGTCCGCACAGGAACGTTGCACGTCCCTCTGCCGCGATTTGTTCCACCAATCCCTGCGTGACTTGCCGTCCGCGCGGGGAAAAGTAAATCAACCGCGTACCCGCTTTGTGAACCGCTTCCACGGCGCGCCCCAGCACGTCGGGACGCATAACCATGCCCGCGCCGCCCCCGAACGGGGTGTCGTCCACCGTCCGATGACGATCGGATGCGAAATCGCGAATATTCGTCACATTCAGCTTCCACAATCCTTCGTCCAGCGCTTTTCCCGCCAAAGAATACCCCAGATAACCGGGGAACATTTCGGGAAACACGGTCAAAACATCGGCGGTAAACAAAGGTTCAGCCATTGCTTTCCGCGTCCTGTTTTTCGGGTTTGACTTCCACAAATTCAGGCAAGACCACCGTCAAGGTTTTGTTTTCGACATTGACTTCGGGAACAACCGATTCGGTAAACGGCAGGAAATCCGCCAAGTTTCCGATTTCCAGCATGTCGCCCGCGCCGAAGTTGTAAACGCCCTTGACCGTCCCAAGGATTTTGCCGTCCGCCGTTTTAGCCGTCATACCGACCAGATCGGCATAGTAAAACTCGCCGTCCTTGGTTTCGGGCAAAGCTTTGCGGTCGACGAACAGCTTGACGCCCCGCAGGGCTTCCGCCGCCGTCCTGTCCGAAATGCCGTTCAAGCGGACAAGGAACACGTCCCCCGTTTGACCGACGATCTCGGCTTTGAAGCTTTGTTTGCCCGATTCGTCGGACAAACCGCCGTACGACGCAAAATCCCGCGCCTGCTTTGTGTAGCTTTTGACTTTGACCAAACCGCGGACGCCGTGCGCCGTGGTAATCATCGCCACGCACACTTTGCCGTTTTCAGCGGTTTTCGTCATTGTCGCAAGACTCCTCTACGGAAAAATTAAGCTTCCGCGGTCGCTTCGGCGGCAGCAGCAGCGGCTTCCGCTTTGGCTTTGGCGCGTTCCTGAGCCTTGGCTTTCGGAGCGGACTTCTGCGGACGTTCGTTAATCACGGGGGCGTCGCACAAGCCCAGTTTCGACAACAATTTCGCAACGCGTTCGGTCGGCTGCGCACCTGCGCCCAACCAGAATTTCACGCGGTCGGCTTTGACGACGACGCGTTCGGCATGATCCGCCGGCAACAGCGGGTTATAAGAACCGACGCGTTCGATGAAACGACCGTCGCGCGGACAACGCTGATCTGCTACAACGATTTTGTGAAAGGGCGCGCCTTTCGAACCACCGCGAGCAAGTCTGATACGAACTGACATTTAATTTACCTCACTTTTAAATTCACTAACGTCTGCCGTTTATGACGGAAATCCGCCGAACGGAGGGAATCCCCCCATTCCGCCGAAACCGCCGCCAAGACCGCCGGGCAGACCGCCGAACAAGCCCCGCTTTCCCATTTTTTTCACCTTTTTCATCATATCCGCCATTTGGTCATACTGTTTCAGAAGTCTGTTGACTTCCTGCACGGTCAGACCGCAGCCGTCGGCAATACGCTTTTTGCGCGAAGCCTTGATGATGTCGGGATTACGGCGTTCGCGAGGCGTCATGGAAAGAATAATCGCCTCTTGCCGTTTAAAAACTTTGTCGTCGATATTCGCGGCGTCGATTTGCGCTTTGAATTTGCCCATGCCGGGGATTAAGCCCAGCAAGCCCTTCAAATCGCCCATTTTCTGCATCTGCCGCAGCTGCGACAACAAATCGTTCAAATCAAAGCGGCCGTCCATCATGCGTTTCGCGACGCGTTCCGCTTCGTCTTTATCCATTTTCTCCGCCGCCGTTTCCACCAAGGAAACAACGTCGCCCATGCCCAAAATCCTGCCCGCCAAGCGGTCGGGATGGAACGGTTCGAGAGCTTCAACCTTTTCGCCCGCGCCCAAAAACTTAATCGGGCGTCCCGTTACGGCGCGCATGGACAGCGCCGCGCCGCCGCGCGAATCGCCGTCGATTCGCGTCAGCACAATGCCCGTAATTCCGATTTTTTCGTTAAATTCGCGCGCAATGTTCGCCGCGTCCTGCCCCGCCAAAGCGTCAACCACCAGCAGCGTTTCGTGCGGATTGACCAAAGAACGGACTTCCGCCACTTCCGCCATCATGTCCAAATCGATGTGCAAACGCCCCGCCGTATCCAAAATAACGACGTCGTAGCCTTTTTTGGCTTCCGCCATCGCGCGCGCGGCAATGGCTTTGGGCTTTTCGCCGGCAATCACAGGCAGAACGGCAACGTCGATTTGCTTGCCCAGCTGAGCCAGCTGCTCCTGCGCCGCGGGGCGGTAAACATCCAAAGACGCCAGCAAAACGCGTTTTTTATCCTTTTTCAGCCGCAAAGCAAGCTTGGCGGAGGTCGTCGTTTTGCCCGACCCCTGCAGGCCGACCATCAAAACGGGAACGGGCGCGGGCGCGTTCAAATCCAGTTCGGCGTTTTCCCTGCCCAGCGTTTCAATCAGCGCGTCGTTGACGATTTTGACGACCATTTGGGACGGCGAAACAGACTTAACCACCGCCTGTCCGACCGCCTGTTCGCGCACTTTCGCCACAAAGTCCTTGACCACGGGCAGGGCGACGTCGGCTTCCAGCAAAGCGATGCGGATTTCGCGCATGGCGGTGTCGACGTCGGACTCGGTCAAAGCCCCCCGCCGCGCCAAGCGATCGAATACGCCGCCCAATTTTTCAGCCAAAGTGTCGAACATTTATCCTCTTTTCCCTTATACAAACAAAAAGGGCGTCTGTGAGCGTATCTTCACCGGCAGACGAACCTCCTTGGAGGCATAAGGCGTTAAAACCTTGTATGATTACGCTTCTTATACCCTTTAAAGCACCGAGAGTCAACACGTTTGTTTATTCTTTACTTTAAGAGGGATTGTTTGATAACCTAGGACGTTTTTTATTTGAAAGTCCGTTTTATGTCCGCAAAAATCATCACATTCGGCTGCCGCTTGAACACTTTTGAATCCGCCGCCATCCGGCAGGAGCTGGAAAAATGCGGCCGCGACATCGTTGTCGTCAACACCTGCGCCGTCACGGGCGAAGCCGAACGCCAGTGCCGCCAAGCCATTCGCAAAGCCCGGCGCGACTATCCCGACGCTTTTTTGATTGCGACGGGCTGTGCGGCGCAGGTTCACCCCGAACTGTACGCCCAAATGCCCGAAGTCGACCGCGTTTTGGGAAACCGCGAAAAGCTTGACCCGAAAAGCTTTCTGCCCGACGCTCCCGCCGTCGCCGTGTCCGACATCGAATCCCCCGCCGACTTTGAAAGCGTCGAACCCGTGTATTTTGACGGACGGTGCCGCGCTTTCATTCAAATTCAGCAAGGGTGCGACAACCATTGCACGTTCTGCATCATTCCGCAGGCGCGCGGCAAAAGCGTGTACCTGCCCGCGGAAAAAATCCTGCATTATGCGCGGAATTTGGTCGAACAAGGGTTTGCGGAAATCGGGCTGACGGGCGTGGACATTACGGACTATCCCGACTTTGCCGATTTGGTCAAAGCTTTGACGCAAATCGACGGGCTGAAGAGGTTGCGGCTTGGCTCGCTCGACCCCGCGTGCGTACATGACGATTTGATTGCCCTGTTCGGGGAAACGGAAGTTTTGCAGCCGCACCTGCATCTGTCGGCGCAGGCGGGCGACAATACGGTTTTGAAAAGAATGGCGCGCCGCCACTCGCGCGAAGACATCGCCACCTTGTGCGAACGGGTGCGCGAAGTGCGTCCCGATGTTGTGTTCGGCGCGGATTTCATCACGGGTTTTCCGACGGAAACGGAACAAATGTTCAAAAACACCGTTGATTTGGTCAAGCGGGCGAATATCACGCATCTGCACGTTTTCCCGTATTCGGAACGCCCCGGAACGCCCGCCGCGAAAATGCCGCAAGTCCCCGTTCCCGTCCGAAAAGAACGTGCAAAAATCCTGCGCGAAACAGGCGAAGAGCTGCTGGACGTCTACATGCGCGGCCGTTTGGGGCAAAACGCGGCCGTTTTGTACGAAGCGGACGGCAAAGGATTGTGCGAACACTATCTGCCCGTTCATGTTGACGGCGATTTCACGGCGGGGCAAATCGTCCCCGTGCGGCTGACGGGAATCAAACAGGCGGGAATCTTTGAAGGGAGCGTTTTATAATGACTTGGCTGGACAGAATCAAGCAGGGACTGGCGCGCACGGCGTCGCCTTTGGTGTCGGGGATTTCCGATTTGCTGACCAAACGCAAACTGGACAAGGATGTTTTAACCGACCTTGAAGACCTGCTGATTATGGCGGACGTCGGCACCCGAACCGCCGCCGAACTGGTCAACGATTTAAGCAAAGACAAATTCGACAAAGAAGTTTCCTCCGGCGAAGTGCGTGCTTTTTTTGCCGATAAAATCGCGCAAAAGCTCGTCCCGTTTGCCAAACCTTTGGCAATCGACGCGTCGAAAAAGCCGTTTGTGATTTTAATGGTCGGCGTCAACGGCGCGGGCAAAACAACAACCATCGGAAAAATGGCCAAACAGCTGACGGACAAAGGGCTGAAAGTCCGCTTTGCCGCCGCCGACACGTTCCGCGCCGCCGCCGTCGAACAGCTGAAAGTCTGGGGCGAACGCGCGAATTGTCCCGTTGTTTCAAAGCCGGCGGGGGCGGATGCCGCGGGGCTGGTCTTTGACGCGCTGAAAGAATCGATTGCGGCGCGGGACGACGTATTGTTCATCGACACGGCGGGACGGCTGCAAAACAAATCGGAACTGATGGACGAACTGCAAAAAATCAACCGCGTGATTAAAAAGCAAATTCCCGACGCTCCCCACGCCTGTTTGCAGGTTTTGGACGCGACCGTCGGACAAAACGCGAAATCGCAGGTCAAGATTTTCTCGGAAATGCTTGACGTGACGGGGTTGATTGTTACAAAATTAGACGGTACGGCAAAAGGCGGCATTCTGCTGGCCTTGACGGAACAATTCGGTTTGCCCGTTCATCTGATCGGCGTAGGGGAGAAAATCGACGACTTGCGCCCCTTTGAGGCGCGGGATTACGCCCGTTCCCTGATGGGCGTCGAATAATAAGGAGAGGCGATGACACCGACACGAAAATTAGGCGCGGGCATTCAAATTTCCGCCGAACAGGCGATTCCCGTTTTCCTGTTGATTCTTTGTTCGTTTTTGAAATCGTTCGGACTGGTGTTGTTCGATACGGGGGCAGCGCTTCTGTTTTTGGACACGTTCAGCGGGGAAAACATCGCTTTGATGCTGATGCTGACCGCCGTGATGATGTTTTTCCTGTATCCCCTTTTGCTGTTTTTGAAAAACAAATCCGCACTGATGCCCGCTTACGGAATGTTTGCGGCGGCGGGAACGATAAGCGTTCTGTATTGCTTTGTTTTGTCGAACCCTTCGCCAATCCCCGTTTCGATTGCTTTTATCGGACGCGAAGGAATACGCATCACGGTTGAAAGCGCGTTTTTGCTGCTGGCTTTCAGATTCGGAATATTTCACGGACAGCCCAAAACGCTGGTTTGCGTGCTGCTGGCGCAAACGTTCGGCACGCTGATTGCCGCCGGAACATTGGGGCTGGCCGGCGATAATTTGTCGGCCCCCGCTTGGATGATGGGATCGGTGTTCGCCGTGGCGTCCGCCGCGCTGTGCGCCCAAGCCATCATTCAAAACGGCTCCGCGCCCGTTTCCGAACGCCTGCTGTTTTCCAAAAAGGATTTGCAGGTTTCCGGCGTGGATTCCAAACAAAAAAGCCTTTATTTTTCATTTTTCGCATCGGCTTTTTTGATTTTTTTCGCCATCGGCGCGTTTGATTTTCTGTTTCTGACGGAAACGTTCGCTCAAACGGTTTCGTCCAAGGCGTCCGTGGCGGGCGTTTTCGGGCTGACATACGGCATAGTCGGCGCTTTGTCGCTGGTTTTCATCAATTTGGTTTTGGCGCGCAAGGTCGGCGTTTTCCCGTTGCTGTTTTTAATTCCTTGCGCACTGATTGCCGCCGCCGTCGGGGGCGAATATTCGGTTTTCGGAATCATTGTCGCGGCGCGCGCGGCATTTCTGTTTATCGCGGGCGTCAACAAGGAAAACCTGTTCTTAATCATCCCCCAAGCCGTTTCTTTGCGATCGTTTTTCCGCGCCGCGATTGAACGCAAATTTTTTGTCGAACCGTTGGGACTGCTTTGCGCGGGCATTGTTCTGTCTTCCGTCGGAAACAACGCGCAGGCGGTGTTTTCCTTGGTCATCGGCGTCGGTATTGTCTGCGCGGCAATGTTTTGGATGCTGCGGCAGGCGTATGTCAAACTGGTGTTGAACTGTCTGCGCGGATTTTTATGGCGCGGCGGACGTCTGGTGCTGACGGGAAATCGAATTCGCAAACAGCTGCAGACCATGTTGACAAGCGCGACGGCCGACGAAGCGGTTTACGCCCTGCGCGTCATCGAAGACGCCTTGCATCCCGCATTTTCCCACGAATTGCGGCGCGCTTTGACGCATCCGTCCCCCGCCGTGCGCCTGTTCGCTTTGGAAAAAGTCGAAGCCCTTGATTTCCGTTCAGCGTTAAAAGAGGTTGAGCAGGCCGCATTGACGGACAAAGCCCCCGCCGTCCGCCGCATTGCCTTGCGGACGCTGTGCGTGCTCGGCACGCCGGAAACCCGTGAAAAAATCGTCGACATGATTAACAATCCCGACGCGTGCGAAGGCGCGCTTGTCGGATTGCTGGCCGTGGGACGGGAAGGCGTTTTCGCCGCGATTGACAAAGTCGCCTTTCTGGCCGCATCGATTGACAGCGAAGCCCGCCAAATCGCCGCCCGCGTTTTGGGCGACGCCCGCAACCCCGCCTTTTATCTGCCGCTGATAAAACTGCTGGACGACGAAGATGTTGATGTGTGCCGCGCCGCCGTCATTGCCGCGGGCAAATTGTGCGAACCGCATCTGCTGCCCGCTTTGATGAACAGCTTCCGTTTTCCCGAACTGCGCGAAGACGCCGTCGACGCTTTGCTGAAATATCGCGAAAAGGCGTTTCCCGAAATCGACAAAGTGCTGAATTCCGCCGATTACCCGCATCAGTTCCGGTCGCTGCTGGCGAAAATGCTCAAACATGTCGATTCGCCCGAATGTCAGTGCTTTTTGTTCAGCCATTTATTTGTCGCGGACAGACGTGTTCGGTTTAACATATTGAAATCTCTTGTCCTTTTACAATTCAAGGCGCACGGAAAAGATATCAACAAAGTCCGTTTGAACCTGTATGACGAAATCGAATGGTCCACCAACCTGCTGGCGGCTTTGGCAAAACTGGAACAAGACGACGATGAAACGTCAAAAAAGGCAACCGGCGTTTTGGCGAACGCTTTGCGTTCGGAACTGGATTATTCCCGCGAACGCATTTTGCTGCTGCTGGCTTTGCTGCAGCCGTCCAAAATGATTTTGGATTTGCTGAACCGTTATGCCATGACGACGGACGAAGAACGCACGGAAATGGCGAACATCGTCGACAAAATTCTGTCGGGTGAATTGCGTCAGCTGTGTCTGCCGCTGTTTTCATCCGATTCGACCGAAGCGAAGCTGGCGGCGTTGCGCCCGCATTTTTATCCGCCCGTCCTAACGGTGCAAGGCTATGTTCACGAGATTTTGAAAGCGGGCGAAGCCGGCGATTGGACGCGCGCCGCGGCGGTTTACACGCTGGCCTTCATCGGCGACAAATCGTCAGTTGACATTTTGATTCCTTTGCTGAACGACCGCGATCCGATTGTGCGTGAAACGGCCGTTTTCGTCATCGCCAAACTGCTGCCCGCCGACGAAGCGACGCGGATTTTAATGCCGTGCGTTGACGATTACATCCCCGCCGTGGCGCGTATGGCGCAATTTTCCGTTATGTTTTCCAAGGAGATTTGAAAATGCGTTTGACGCTTGAAAAAGTTTTGGTTTTGAAAAACGTTCCCCTGTTCGCCGGTATTCAAGAAAGCGTATTGTCCGACATCATTGCAAACGCCGAAGAAACCTCCGCCATGATTGGCGAAGACATTGTCAAAGAAGGTGAACTTTGGAACGACCTGTATATCATTTTGCAAGGACAAATCCGCTTGCACAAAAACGGGCAGACCGTACAGGAACATTCGTCTTTTGACATTTTCGGCGAATTGTCGGCTTTGGACGCCGCGCCGGCCGACGTAACGGTTACCGCGCTGGAAGATACGACCATGTTTAAAATCCACGGTCCTGTTTTATATCGGCTGATGAACGAACACAAAGCGCTGGAACGGAGCATTATCACAATGCTGTGCCGCCGCATCCGCAAAATGCGCGCGGAAATGTTCGCCGCCGGCAAATAGCGTCAGTTTTGTTGCGACACCAGCAAATCAATGATTTTGACGCCGATGAATCCGTCATCGGTTACGACCACTTCGCCGCGGGCGATGGGAACGTCGTTTGCCAGAATTTCAACGGAATCGTTCAAATGCTGATTCAATTCGATAACCGCCCCGCGCCCCAGTTTCAGCAGCTGATACACGCGCAGCAAAGTCCGTCCCAAAACGACGGACAAATCAACGTTGACTTCCATTAACGCTTCTTCGCCGAACATACGGCTTAGCACGGTATCGGATTGTTCGGGCTGTGTTGTCATGGCTCCTCTCTGCGGGTTTTGAAATCGAACGCGGCGGACAGCAAATCCTTGGTATACGGGTGTTCCGCCTGTTCAAATATAGCCCGATTTTCGCCCGATTCAACGATTTTTCCGTCTTTCATCACATAAATCGCATGCGCGAACGATTTGACCAGCCGCAAATCGTGGCTGATGAACAAATAGGACAAGCCGTATTTTTGCTGCAATTTTTTCAGCAAAGCAATGATTTGTCCCTGCACAGAAACGTCCAAAGCGCTGGTCGGTTCGTCCAGAACAATCAGCTTCGGTTTTAAAACCAGCACGCGGGCAATCGCGATTCGCTGTCTTTGCCCGCCCGAAAAAGCGTGCGGATAGCGATTCAAAACGTCTTCGCCCAAGCCGACATCCTTTAACGCCTGCTTGATTTTTTCCAACCGTTCAACGGCGGGCATTTTCGGAAAATGGATTTGAAGCCCCTCGCCTACGATTTGCGCGACCGTCATGCGCGGGGACAGCGACGCGAACGGGTCTTGAAACACGATTTGAATGTCGGTGCGTTTCGCGCGCAGTTCCTTGGGCGTCAAAGCGCGAAAGTCCTGTCCGTCGAACGTAATGCTTCCGCTTGACGGCAACAGCCGCAGCAAAGCGTTGCCCAATGTCGTTTTGCCAGAACCGCTTTCCCCCACCAACGCAGCCGTTTGTCCCGCGCGGATGTCCAAATCGACGCCCGCCACCGCATAAAACGTTTCCAGCGGTTTGCCCCAAAAGCTTTTTTTGACGACGAACGGAACGGCGATGTCGCGCGCGCTCAGCAAAACGGGCGCATCGGGGACAACGGAAACGGGCGCGCCGCAATCCCGCGCCGCCAGCAGTTTTTTCGTATAAGGATGCTTTGGCGTTTCAAAGATTTCCGCGACCGTCCCCTGTTCGACGATTTTGGCGTCTTTCATCACATAAACGCGGTCGGCGATGCGGTGAACCAGCTCCAAATCATGGGAAATGAACAAAACGGACAGATGCAAATATTTTTGCAGACGGGCAAGCAGTTCCAAAATCTGCGCCTGCACGGTAACGTCCAAAGCCGTCGTCGGTTCGTCGGCTATCAGCAAATCGGGATTGTTCGCCAAAGCCATGGCTATCATCACCCTTTGGCGTTCGCCGCCCGAAAACAAGTGCGGCAAATCGTTTATCCGTTCCGCGGCTTTGCGCAGTCCGACCGCCTCCAGCAGTTCGACGGCTTTGTCCAAAGCGTCCTGTTTGGAAATTCCCTGATGTTCAATCATGCTTTCGGCGATTTGTTTGCCAATCGGATGAAGCGGGTTCAGCGACGTCATCGGTTCTTGGAACACCATGCCGATTTTCCCGCCGCGCACGTCGCGCAGCAGGTACGGGTCGGCGTTCATCAAAGCATCGCCGTTGAATTCTATTTCGCCCGACTGCCTGACTTGCGAATAATCCAGCAGCTGCAGCACCGACAAAGCGGTAACCGACTTGCCCGAACCGCTTTCCCCCACCAAAGCGACACATTCGCCCTTTTGAACGGTCAAGGACACGTCGTCGACAACGTTTTTTCCGCTTCCGAACGCCACGGACAGATGTTTGATGTTCAGCATGTCAGTTTTTCCTCGGATCAAAAGCGTTGCGGACGGCTTCGCCGATAAAGACCAGCACCGTCAGCAAAAAAGCCAAAGCGGCAAACGCGGTCGCCGCCAGCCACGGCGCCTGCAGATTTTCCTTGCCCTGTCTGACCAGTTCGCCCAAGGACGGTTCCCCCGGCGGCAGTCCGAAGCCCAAAAAGTCCAACGCCGTCAGCGACACGACCGCGCCCGACAGAATAAACGGCAGATAGGTTAATGTCGCCACCATCGCGTTCGGAAAAACGTGCCGCAGCATAATGCGGAAATCGGACGCGCCCAAAGCGCGCGCGGCTTTGACATAATCGAAATTGCGGACGCGCAGAAATTCCGCGCGGACGACGGGAACCAAAGCCGTCCATGAAAACAGCAACAAAACGAACAGCAGCGACCAGAACCCCGGCGCCATTACGCCCGATACGATGATAAGAATGAACAACTGCGGCAAACTGCCCCAAATTTCCAAAAAACGCTGTCCGAACAAATCGACTTTGCCGCCGAAATAGCCCTGCACAGCCCCCGCCGCAATGCCGATAACGGACGAACACGCCGTCAACAGCAGTCCGAACAACAGCGAAAACCGCACGCCGTAAATCAGCCGCGCCGCGACGTCGCGCCCCAAATCGTCCGTCCCCAGCCAGTTTTTCAAACTCGGCGCACTTGGCGCGGGAGTCGGCAAATCGTACACAATCGTATCGTAGCGGTACGGAATCGGCGGCATGACGAAAAAGCCGTCCTCGCCGATTTTGCGGCGGATAAAGGGGTCTTTGTAATCGGCCGGCGTTGAAAACTCGCCCCCGAACGTTGTTTCGGGCGGATTGTCGACAATCGGGAAATACCATTGCCCGCCGTAATAAACGACCAAAGGCTTGTCGTTCGCGATAAAATCCGCAAACAAAGAAACGACAAACACCGCCAAAAACACCGCCAACGCATAAAAACCGCGCTTCGAAGCTTTGAATTTCCGCCATTTTTCAAGCATTTCCGCGTCCTCCGAAATCAATGCGCGGGTCGACCTGATGATACGTCAAATCGCAGACCAGATTCAAAACCAGTCCGACCAGTCCGAACAGATACAGAGTGCCGAACACGACGGGATAATCGCGGGTCAAAACGGCTTCAAAGCCCAACAACCCGATGCCGTCCAGCGAAAAAATCACCTCAATCAGCACAGAACCCGTAAACAGCATGCCGACCAAAACGGCGGGAAAGCCCGCAATGACAATCAGCATCGCGTTGCGGAAAACATGCCCGTACAGAATTTTGTATTCGTCCAATCCTTTGGCGCGCGCCGTCAGAACGTACTGCTTGGAAATCTCCTCCAAAAACGAATTTTTGGTCAGCATGGTCAGCCCCGCGAATCCGCCCGCCGTCATAGACGCGACGGGCATCGCCAAATGCCAGAAGTAATCCTTGATTTTTCCGACGGTCGACAATTCGTCCCAGTTGTCGGACGTCAAGCCTCTTAACGGAAACCAATGCAAATACCGTCCGCCGCAAAACAGCACTATCAGCGCCATGGCGAACACAAACGCGGGAACCGCATAGCCGACAATCACCGCCCAGCCCGTCACCGCGTCGAATTTCGACCCGTCATGCACGGCTTTGGCAATGCCCAAAGGAATGGACACCAGATAAATAATCAGCGTCGTCCACAATCCCAAAGACACGGACACGGGCATCTTTTCCTTTATCAGTTCCGTCACGCCCGCATCGCGGTAAAAGCTTTTCCCGAAATCGAACAGCGCATAGTTTTTCATCATCAAAGCAAAACGCGTCAAAACGGGCTTGTCAAAGCCGAATTGGTGTTCCAGTTCCTTTATCAAGGCGGGATCAAGCCCCTGCGCCCCGCGGTATTTCGACGACACCGCGCCCATTGCCGCGGTTTTGGCGGATTGCGGGTCGTTTTGCAGCTTTGCCGCGATATGTTCGACGGGACCGCCAGGGGCAAGCTGGGCAAACAGAAAGTTGACCGCCATAATTCCGAATAACGTCAAGGGAATCAACGCCAGACGGCGTAAAACGTATTTTGTCACAACAGCCCCCTTATTTGTTCAAAGACGGTCTTTTTTTGCTCCGTTTTTTTGGCGCGCTTGGCGGCAAGGGCGGATTCTTTGGCGGTATCAATCCACCACGTCATCAGCTGGACGCCCTTTGTCAAACGGCCGGCCGGAGAACCGAACTTGTCCCAAAACACCAAACGGTTTGCGGGAACGTACCAATGCGGCACGACATACCAGCCCCGCAACAGCACCCTGTCCAAAGCCCGCGTCGCCGCAATCAGTTTTTGACGGTCGGGCGCTTCGACGATTTTTTCGATTAAAGCATCGACCGCCGCGTCTTTGATGCCCGCATAGTTGCGCGACCCCGCCGAATCCGCCGCCGCCGTTCCCCAAAAATACCGCTGTTCGTTGCCGGGGGATGTCGACTGTCCCCAAACCGCCACAATCATATCGTAATCGAACTGCGCCAAACGATTGTTGTACTGCGTCATATCGACGGCGCGCACGGTCGCTTTAATCCCCAGTTTCTGCAGGTTTTTGACATAGGGCAAGGCAATCCTTTCCCACGCCCCCGCCGACGCGGTATCCAGCAAAATCTCGAATTCAAACGGCTGTCCCGCCGCGTTTTTCAAAACGCCGTTTTGCACCGTCCAGCCCGCCTGTTCCAACAAAGAAAAGGCGCGGCGCATTTGCGGACGCAAAAATCCCGACGCGTCCGTTTTCGGCAAATCAAAAGGCGTCGTAAACACTTCGGGCGGCAAAGAGTCTTTGAACGGATTTAACAAAACCAATTCATCCCTTGACGGTTTGCCTTTCGCCGCCAGTTCGGAATTGTCGAAATAGCTTTTTGTGCGCGAATACTGCCCCGAAAACAAATTTTTATTCGACCATTCAAAATCGAACATCAGTGCGACCGCTTCACGCACCCGCACATCGGCGAACAAAGGACGGCGCGTGTTGAACACAAAGCCCTGCATCCCCGACGGCAGCCCGTGGAGAAATTCTTTTTTGACAAAGCCTTGCTTTTCGCCAAAATCCGTGTACGCCGTCAGCCATTTTTTGGCTTCGTTTTCAACGCGCAAATCGTACGCGCCCGCTTTCAGCGCTTCGACTGCCACCGTCGCGTCGCGGTAATAGTCGTAGCGGATTTCGTCAAAATTGTAGAATCCCTTGGACACGGGCAAATCCCTGCCCCACCAGTCGGGGTTGCGCTCGTAAACGACGGAACGTCCCTGCTCGAACGATTTGACGCGGTAGGGGCCGCTGCCGACGGGGATTTCAAGCGTCGTCGCCGAAAAGTCCTTTCCTTTCCAAAAATGTTCGGGCAGAATGGGCATTTGCCCCAAAATCAGCGGCAATTCGCGGTTGTCGCCCTCTTTGAACGTAAACAAAACACGGGAATCGCCCTGCGCTTCGGCTTTGGCGACGTTGCCGTAGTAATAGCGGTACATCGGCAGCCCCCGTTCGCGCAAAGCGTTGAATGAAAACACGACATCCGCCGCCGTGACCGCCGTTCCGTCGGAAAATTTCGCTTTCGGGTTCAGATTGAACGCGACCCAAGCTCTGTCCTTGGGCATTTCGATTGTTTGCGCAATCAGACCGTATTCCGAAAACGGCTCGTCCGCGCTTTCAACCGTCAAAGTGTCGTAAATCAGCGCAATGCCCGCGGCGGGCGTTCCCTTTATCACAAAAGGATTGAACGTGTCGAACGTCCCCGACGCCGCCATTTTCAAAACACCGCCCTTGGGCGCGTCGGGATTGGCGTAAGCGAAGTTTTTAAAGTTTTTCCCGTATTTCGGCTGTCCGTGCATCGCTATTCCGTTGACGGGCGCGGCGTCCGCCGCCGCCGAAAAAAGCAGTAAAAGGCACAGCAGAACGGCTTTCATGAATTCAACTCTTTCAGCGCGGCGTCCGACAGCCCCGCATCGCCCAACGCCAGCACATGCCCGTCGGAATCCGTCCCCAAAGCCCTGCCGTTCCAATCGGTCATCACGCCGCCCGCGCCTGTGACGACGGGAATCAAAGCCGCGTAATCGTACAGTTTCATGTCCGCTTCGCACACTATGTCAGCGCATCCCATCGCCAGCAGTCCGTAAGCGTAGCAGTCCGCGCTGAACCGTGTCACGGCGGCGGGTTTGGCCAACGTTTCAAATCGCCTGTAATCGTCGGGATTTTTGAACATCAGCCGCCCGCCAGTCGAAAACACCGCGCTTTTTTTCAAGCTTTCGCATTTGCGCGTGTGGATTTCGCGCCCGTTGAAGCGGGACGGTTCGCCTTTTGCCCCCGTCCAGCGTTCGCGGATATAGGGCTGGTTGATAACGCCGACGACGGGTTCGCCGTTGTGCAGCAAAGCAATCAAAGTGCCGAACAGCGGACTGCCCGTGATAAAGGATTTCGTCCCGTCAATCGGGTCAAGCACCCAGACGAATTCCGCGTTTTCGTCCTTTTTCCCGAATTCCTCGCCCACAATGCCGTGAGCGGGAAAGCGTTTTTCGATTAAGCCCCGCATCACCTTTTCGCTTTGACGGTCGGCGATTGTAACGGGCGACGTGTCAGCTTTGGCTTCGACATCCAAAGGGCGGCGAAAGTATTTCAGCACTTCCGCACCCGACGCGTCCGCCAGTTCTTCGGCAAAGCTCAAATACGCGTCATACATACTTTTTCATCCATTTCAGCCCCGTTTCGGTCGTCAGGCGCGGCGTGTAGCTGCACCCGATTTTCCCCGCATAAGCGTGCGTTTCAATCAGGGAAAACAAATAATCGTAATTCAGTTCCCCGTTGTCGGGTTCGTCGTGCAAAGGCGCGCCCGCGACGCGGATATGCCCGATGAGCGGCATCAGCGATTCCAGCGTGTTGGAAATGCCGCCCTCGGTCGTTTGGGCGTGATAAACGTCGAACAGGTACGCAAACGCCTTGTCGTCGTCCAGTTCATCCAAAATCTGCAGCACTTCCAAGGTCGAAGCGGGATAAAAGCCCTCGTTTTCCGTCGCATTTTCAAACCCGATTAAAATCTGAACCTTTTGGGCTTTGGCTTTCGCCCCCGCGGCGTGCAAAGCGGCAATGAAAGCGTCGCGGGCGGCGTCGAAGTTTTCTTCGGTCAGCACCATGCCCTTGACATACACTTTTTTACATTCGATAAAGTCCGCCACATCCAGCAAACGGTCGAAATGCGCCAGAAAATCCTTTTTCGTTTTGGGATTGAACGCCAATTCCGACTGTTCGGCGGGCATGGTCAATACGGCGGTTTTCAGCCCGTTATAAGCGCATGCGTCCCCCAGTTCGCCTAGCGGGATTTTCGGGTCAAGCGTGAATTCCGCCGCCGCAAATCCCGCATCATAAGCGGCCTTGAAGCGTTCCAAAAACGGGTGTTCCCCGAACAAACAATCCAAATCGGCAGAAAAAGCAGCCATTCAAAACCTCCGTTTGATTTCGTCCGCCACGACTTGCGCGGCGTTCAAGGGTTTATGTTCTTTGACGTTCACAGCGCCGTCCAGCGGCTGGGCGTACCCGCCGTCATACAGCTGTCGATGCAGCAGCGCGTGTTTTTTCCCGACGCTGCCTTGCGGCGCGTAAATAAAAACGGGCGCATTGGCGGCGCAAGCTTCGGAACACATGGAAACAGAATCGCCTGTGACCAGAATGTAATCCGCACACGCCAAAAAACCGAAATACGGGTTTTCGTTTTGCGTATCGCCCCAGCCGTAAAAATACTTCGGATCGGGCAGCGTTTCGCGCAGGATTTTTTCCTGCTCCGCGCCCGTGCGCCGCGATGTCGTTACCAAAAACGACCCGCCGCCGACCGCTTTGGAAAAAGCAACCGCCCTGTCCGCCAATTCTTGCGCCATGGCGGGCGTAAAAGGCTTGTCTTTCGTCGCGCCGCCGACAATCAGCGCGATTTTCGGGGCGGGCAAGTCCTTGAACGTATCCGCCCATTTTTCGCGTTCGCTTTTCAGCCGTTCAGGCGTGATTCTGTGCGGCGCGCCGACAACGCGCAGAATGTTCGGACGCATCTGCTTGCACCCGTCGTGTTCGGGCAGGACGATTAAATCGAAATCTTTGATTCCGAAATTTCCCGCGAACATGATTTGGATGATTTTCGTTTTGCCGCCCGATTGTTTTTTCAGCCACCGCAACACGGGGGCGGCGCGTCTGCCCGCCGCCACGGCAAAGTCGGGAAACGGCGGTTTCAGCCGTTCGACGGATGATTTGTCAATGCCGATTGTCGACGCCCCGCGCAAACAGTTCGGCAGCTTGACCCACTTTGTATAGCGGATTGGCTTGATTTCCGTTTCAAAGCCCGAAGCCTCCGCCACGCCCAGCGATTGACTGTTGTTGCCCGCGCGGTCGTCCGCCAGCACCCAAATCGTTTTATCGGACATTTTCGCCTTTCGTTAATGAAATCAAAATGAATTTTGAAGTAGAATACCCAAAATTATTCCGAAAGTCATCAGCTATGGTCAAAAGTTTTCTGTTTTCCGCCTTGTTTTTTTGCGCCGCCGCTTTTGCACCCGCAGCAGCGCAGGAAACGGCAATGCCCGAAAACTTCGATCCCGAAGCGGAACGCGCCAAAATCGCTGGCGCGTACATTCCGAACTACCGCGAACTGATGCGCGACATCGTTTTGGCGTTCGGCGACTTTGTCAAAGCGCGCGACGCCGATTTTCAGATTTTGCTGGACGGCGGGCTTGATTTGCTGACGCGCGGCGGCTGGGAAAACGACCTGGTTGATTTGCACCGCGCCGAAATGGCGGGCGCGACCAACGACGACGAACGTTTTTTGCTGAAACTGTTTTCCCCCGAACACCCGATAAAAGCGGGAACGCCGAACCGCCGTTTCATTCAGTCGGCGGCGGGAATCGTTCTGACCGACCAGCTGTGCGGCAAAGCCAAAGGCAAACCGTCAAAATCAACGCAAAAACTGATTGACGAATTCGGCTTGAAAATCGTCGGCATCGAACATTGCGCGACGGAAAAACAGAAAACAAACGCTTTGCAAACTCTGTCCGCCAAAGGAATCCCCGTTTTCGCCGACGTGAAATTTACGGGAAAATTCGATACGATTGACCCGACGGTGTTTAACGAAAACAACAAAAGCGTCGAATCCCTTGCAAACGTCAAAAATGTGATGGTTTTGACAGACACGCGCAAATTCGCGGACAAGGATTTAATGCTGAGCGCGCTTGCCAAAACGAATTTCGATTTGCTGATTATCGACCCGTTTTTCAATTTCAACCGCGCCCTGTCGCGCGAAGACGTGCGCGCTTTGCAATTCAAACAAATCGGCACGCGCCGCTTGGTTTACGCCGTTTTGAACGTCGCCGAAGCGCAGGACACCCGCCCCTATTGGGAAACGACATGGAAACTGCGTTCGCCGAAATGGCTGCGGTTCGTGTCCGAAACAAACCCCGCCGGAATTGTCGTCGACTACTGGAATCCCGCATGGAAACGCATCATCGGAATCTATTTCCGCAGCATTATGGATTTGGGATTCGACGGCGTCGTTTTACAGGGTTTGGACAACCACAAAATCTACGAAAAAATCATCCCGATTAACTAACTTGCCCGCGCCAAATCCTCGATAATCAGCTGAACGTTGCCCTCGCCTCGGTAGGTGTCGGGACGCAAATAGCCCGCGACGTGAAACAGCGCGCCTTTGTGATTCAGCAAGGACACGCCCAATTCGGAATCCGCCGCGTTGAACGCAATCGCGCGCAGTCTGGTGCGCCCGTTGCGCCCGACGAAAGTGCAGGACACATGCCCGCTGCCGACGGGAAAAGCCGACGCGACCGCCACGTCCGCCACTGCGAAGCGCGGTTCGGGGTTGCCCTCGCCGAACGGTTCCATGCTTGAAACGGTTTGCACCAAATCCCACGACACCGCGCCGATGTCCACGACGGAATCGATAATGTAATCGTTCGCGGGCTTGTCCACCGTTTTGTGCGTCGCGAAATAGTCCAGAATGAACGCCTTGAATTCGTCCAGTTTTTCAGGCATCAGCGAAAAACCCGCCGCCAGCGTGTGACCGCCGCCAGCGGTCAAGACGCCCTTTTCCTTTGCCGCCAAAATCGCCGCGCCCAAATCGTAGCCTGCGACCGAACGCCCCGATCCGTGGATTTGCACATCCGTCCCGCTCATCACTAAAGCGGGGACGTTGTAGCGTTCTTTCAGCCGCCCCGCGATAATGCCGATAACGCCCGCATGCCAGTCTTTGCCGTAGGCAAAAATGACTTCCTGCGGTTCGGTTGCGGATTCGACCTGTCCGATGGCTTGCTTGTAGATTTCTTCGCACATCTGGCGGCGAAGCGTGTTCAGTTCGTCCAGCTTGGCGGCGATTTCGCGGGCTTCCGCCTCATCCTTGGCGCACAGCAGCTTCATGCCCAGTCCCGCTTTGCCGATGCGCCCGCACGCGTTCAGCCGCGGTCCCATCAAATAGCCCAAATGAAACGCCGTCGGCACGTCTTTGACTTTGGACACTTCGCGCAAAACGGCCAGCCCTTTGTTCCCGCCGCGCGCCATGCAGGACAATCCCGCCTTGACAAACAGGCGGTTCAGCCCGCGCAGACGCACCACATCGCACACCGTTCCCAAAGCCACCAAATCCAGCCATTGCCGCAAATCGGGTTCGGGACGTTCGGGCGTGTACCAGCCCTGCTCGCGCAACAGGCGGTTCACCGCAATCAGCACCATGAACACTACGCCCACCGCCGCCATGTGACGGCACGGGTTGTCCAGCGGTTCGTCCAGCCGCTTGGGGTTCACCACGGCGCACACGTCGGGCAGAACAACGTCGGGTTCGTGGTGGTCGATGACGACAACGTCCGTTCCTTTGGCGGCATCCAAAGCCTCGAAAGCCGACGTGCCGCAGTCAACCGTAACAATCAGCTTCACCCCGTCGGCGATAAAATCGCGCATCGCTTCGGGGGTCGGACCGTAGCCCTCTTCGCGTTCGGGAATCCGCGGAACGACGTCGGCGCATCCGACCGCTTTCAAAAAGCGCAGCATCAAAGACGTCGATGTCGCCCCGTCCACGTCGTAATCGCCGAAAATGCCGATTTTTTCACCGCTTGTCACGGCTTTCGCAATACGTTCGGACGCTTTATCCGCGCCCTTTAAAATCAGCGGATCGGGCAAGTTGTTTTTAAAACTCGGCGTTAAATAAAAAGCCACGTTTTCAGGCAGCACCCCGCGCCCCGCCAACAGCCGCGCGACCACTTCGTTCACCGCGCCCGTGCGCACAATCGCCGCCACCGCGTCGGGATCGGCATCGTTCGCCACCCAGCGTCTGTCGGTCAGAGAGTTTTCAACACCTAAAACCGCCGTTTCCATTTACAGTCTTTCAATCCGAATTAAGCACGGCTTTTTCAAAACGGCGGGCAAATTTTCGATTTTCGCCAAAGCGGCGGTGACACGCGATTCTTTCGCGCGGTGCAAAGTCATCATCAAAGGAACCGACCATTGCGTTTGACCGCGCTGAATCATCGACGCGATGGACACCTGTTCGTCGCCCAAAATTTTGGCGATTTGGGCAATCACCCCCGGTTCGTCGCGGACTTCCAAGCGCAAATAATACTCGCCCTCGCGTTCCGACAGCGGGACAATCGGCAAAGCCTTGATTTCGTCGTTTTTGACGGTCAGCAAAGGCAGCTTGCGTCCCGCCGCCGCGTCGGCGATGTCCGACACGACCGCGGACGCCGTCGGCTTTTCGCCCGCCCCGCGACCGACCAGCATGGAATGTCCGACAAAGTCGCCCTCGGTAACCACGGCGTTAAACACGCCGTCGACGTGCGCGATTTCCGACGTTTGCGGAATCATGCACGGATAAACATTCAGCGAAACGCCTTGTTCCGTGCGCCGCCCGACGCCCAGCAGTTTGATGCGGAAACCCAGTTCTTCCGCAAACGCGATGTCCAAAGCGGAAATATGGCGGATGCCCTCGATGCTCAAAGCGTCAAGGTTTATCGGCATGCCGAACGCCAGCGCGCCCAAAATGCACGTTTTGTGCGCCGTGTCGATGCCGTCGATGTCAAAGCTCGGGTCGGCTTCGGCATAGCCCAGTTTCTGCGCGTCCGCCAGCACTTCGTCAAACGGCTTGCCCGTTTCGCGCATCACCGTTAGAATGTAGTTGCACGTTCCGTTCAAGATTCCGTACACCTCGGACACGCGGTTGCCGACAAAGCCCTCGCGCAGGGATTTGATAATCGGAATACCGCCCGCAACCGCCGCTTCGTAGCCGAAAAACAGCCCTTTTTCCTCGGTCAGTTTTGCCAGTTCGTTGCCGTGGTGGGCAATCATCGCCTTGTTCGCCGTGACAAAAGCTTTGCCGTTTTTCAACGCTTCCAAACACACTTGATACGCAATGCCGTTCGCGCCGCCAATCAGTTCGACCACCAAATCAGCATCGGCTTTGCGCACCATTTCCAAAGCGTCCTTGTAATAGTCCGCTTCGCCCAACAGTCCCAATTCCAACAGCTTTTGCTGATTCAAATCGGACACCGCCGCCAGCTTGATTTTCCGCCCCGTGCGTTTTTCCAGCAAATCGCTTTGTTCGCGCAACAGCTTGACCACACCGCCGCCGACCGTTCCCAATCCTGCCAAAGCGACTTTAAAAACTTCCGTCATAACGGCGACTCCTTAATAAACCAAATACACAGTGACGGCGGGATTAAGCGACAGCCCCGCTTTTTCTGAAATTTCCACCTGCTCCGCGCCCGCCCGTTTCAAGGCATCCGCAACCGCTTTTGCGCGCTTTTCAGCTAAATACCCGCCCATGTGTTCCACCGACAGAACAGCTATCGAGTTATCGTTCCATGCATCAACGGCTTCGCGGACAACGGCTTTTGCAGACTCAGACAAAACATCGGAGCTTCCTTTGAATCCGATTTTGCCGATTTCCTGCTTGAACGCATTTTCCGCAACAGGTTCTTTCAGCGTAAAGGGCGGCTTTTCGGCTTCGGGCATTTTCAAAACAAAAGCAGGCTTTTCGGGTTCGGGCGCTTTCAGCGTCAAAGCGGGCTTTTCAGTCTGTTTCGGCGGCATTTTCAGCGCGAATGCCGATTTTTGTTCCGTTTTGGGCGGAACCGTCAGTTTCAAAACCGGCTTTTCCTGCTTGACGGGTTCGGGAACCAGCGGCTGAAGCAGTTCGGACTTGACAGGTTCGACCAAAGCGATTTGTTTTCGTTCCGGTTCGGGGGCGGATTCTTCCAAAACGACATCCTGCTTGCGCGGCTCGATTAAAGCCTGCGTATCGGGTTTGAATTCCAAATCGATTTCCGCATCGTCCGTTTTCGGCGCGGGCGCAGGCGGTTCGGCGTCGGTTTTAACAACCTCGACAACTTTCAATTCGCGGGGTTTCGGGGAAATAATCGCCGCCAGCATTTCCTGTTCGGATTTAACGACCAATTCGTCCTTTTCAATGGTGTTTTTAACCTCCAAAGGCCGCACTTCCGTTTCGGGCGCGCGTTTTTTCGCACTGTAAATCAAAGCGGAATCGGGGGCGTTCAATCCTTTGCGCAACGCGATTTTTTCACGCTCCGCAAACCGTCCCGCATGTTCGTAAACAGGTTGTTCCGCAGGCTTTTCAACCGCTTTGTTGACCGTGATTTTGCCGCTGACGGCATGCACGGCCATCGGATCGCCGCCCAACATTTCACCGACGGTCCGCCCCGGTTTGTCGTCCGGAGTTTCGGGAACCATATCGGGTTCGGGCAATACAAAGTCGTCGTCGTATCCGTACCAGTCGGGTTTGTCGTTTTGCGCCGAACACGCCGTCAACAGCACCGCCAATCCGACAAAAGCTTTTCGTTTCAAAGCCATTTACGCCTCTTTAAACACTTGAAATCCATCGATTCGATATTACCCGCACGCCGTAAAAAGCGCAAGAAAAGTTTAGCAATTCCATGTTTTAGGGAAAAATCCGAAAACAATATACAAACTTTCATTTAAAAAACAAACAGATGCGAAAATTTTTGTGGACAAACTGGACAAATTGTTGACAAGACCTTTTTCATCGTGTATTCTGCTTGGTTAAGAATGGTTCAGTATATAAAAATTATAAGGGCTGGAAAACCCGAAGGAAGGTTGTTATGACACAGAAATACAATACGGCTGAAATGCCCAAAGCCACATTGCATGAACATATCGAAGGCACCGTTACGCCCGAAATGGCGGAAAAACTGGCGCAGCGCCACAACGTGTCTTTGCCCGACAACTTTGTGATGAAGGACGGCGAATACGACAAGGCAGATTTTCCCAACGGCCGTTACGCCTATGATGAAAGCGACTTTTGGGCGTTCATCAACACCTACGACACGGTCGCCGACATGATGCGCACGCCGCAGGACTATTATGATGTTACCAAGGACTACCTGTCCAAAAACGCCGCCGAAGGCGGAATTTACGCGGAATTGATTGTTTCGCCGATGCACATGGCGACCGAAGTCAACCCGAAAACGGGCAAGGCGGAACTGTCCGCCCCGCGCTACGCCGCAATGCTGGAGGCTATGACCTCCGCCGCCGAGGAAGTCAAGGAATCCACAGGCTTGGAAACCCGCTTCATCGCAACGGGCGTCCGCAACTTGGGCGCGGAAAACGTAACGGAAGTCGCAAAATTCGTGCGCGACAATCCCCACCCGCTGGTTACGGGCTTCGGCATTGCGGGCAACGAACGCGCCGGCAAATTCGACGACTTTGCGGAAGCTTTGGCGATTGCCAAAGGCGCGGGCTTGAAGCTTGCTTTGCACGCGGGTGAAATCTGCGGTCCCGAAAGCATCCGCGACGCGGTTCGTTTGGGCGCGTCCCGCGTGGGACACGGCGTTTCCGCGGTGCAGGATCCCGCTTTGATGAAAGAACTGGCGGAAAAGAATGTGATGGTCGAGGTCTGCCCGACATCGAACCGCATTTTGGTCGGCGAACTCAAAGGCGATTTGGCAAACCACCCCGCGCGCAAATTGTACGATGCGGGCATCAAGATTTCCATCAACCCCGACGACGGCGGCATTTTCGGCACGCAGACGGGCAAGGAACACCGCATCAGCGCCAAGGAATTCGGATTTACCAAAGCGGAAATGTACGACATTACGCTGTGCGCTTTGGATTGTTCGTTCGCGGACGTGAAAACGCGCAAACAGCTTAAGGAACGCGTCTATAAATCCATGTCCGCCGAAGACCGCAAGGAAATGGCGGAACAAGCCGAAAAAGCGCAAAATCCGATTTTGAAAAAACGCTTGGAAACCCGCGCTGTGGAAAGCGAACTGGTCGCCAAAAAAATGGAGGTGCAAAAAAGACGGGAAGCCGCTTCCGCCAAACGCACCCCGAAACTGACGGCGATTTTGAACAGCAAACGCACGCGCTAATCGGGACAAACCGATAAATTCAAACGGCGAGGAAATTTCCCCGCCGTTTTTTTGTCTGCTAAAAGCCTGTCAATTAGTCTGTTAAAAATTATGCCTTGATTTTCGGCGTCAAAGCCAGCAGATACAGCACGCCCGCGCCGATAACGGGAATCGCGGCGGATTGTGTGCCGACAATGTCGACCGCGCGCCCCATAACCAGCGGAAACACCGTACCGCCGAACAATCCCATAATCATCAAGCCCGAAACTTCGTTTTTCTTGATTTCGTCGTGCAGCAAAGCGCGGGCGAAGATAATCGAAAACACGTTTGAGTTCCCGAATCCTATCATCGCCACCGCCGCCGTCAAAACGGCTTTGCCCGTTCCGAACCAAAGCATGAAAACCGCCACCGTCATCATCAAAACGCTGAGCAGGAAGAACAGGCGGTTGCTGACTTTTGTCAAAACAAAACTACCCGTCAAACAGCCGATTGTTCTGAACAAAAAGTACACGCTCGCCGCATAGCCCGCGGTTTCCAGCGCAGCGCCGAGCTTTTCCATTAAAATTTTGGGCGCGATGACGTTTGTTCCGACGTCAATGCCGACATGGCACATAATTCCCAAAAAACACAGCGCAATCAGCGGATTTTTCAGCAATCCGAAGCAATCGGAAAAGCTCGAAGCTTTGCCTGTAATCTCCTCCTCCCGCACTTTGTCGCGCGCCAGAAAAACGACGGCAAGCACGGAAACAACAGCGAACACGGGAAACAGCAGTTGCCATTTGCCGTAATGCACCGCGCCCCAGCCCGCCAAAATCGGCGCGACAAAGGACGCAATCGCTTTGACGAACTGCCCGAACGTCAGCGCGCCCGACAGCTTTTCGGCTTTAATCAAGTTGGAAACCAGCGGATTCAGCGACACCTGCATAATCGTGTTGCCGATGCCCAGCAGACAGAACGACACGACCATCACGGGCAAAGCATAGGCGCACGACGGCAGCAGCAAAGCCAGAAAAGTCACGAACAGCCCCGCCAAAACCGTTTTGCGCCGTCCGATTTTGTTCATCATCATCCCCGTCGGCACGGCGCCGACCAAAAACCAGAAAAACACCATGGACGGGAACATATTCGCCCAAGTGTCGGTCAGCGCAAAGTCGCGTTTGGCGTAATTGGACGCGATGCCGACCAAATCCACAAAGCCCATGGCGAAAAAAGCAGGCAGCACGGGCAATAAATTCAAAACCATGTTATCCTTTTTTGTCATTGTTCCGCTCCTTTTTCATAAGCGGGCCAAGCCCCCGACTTCGTCGACACAAACGCCGCGACGTCCACCGCCGCTTTGTGCGCCTGCGCCAAGGATTTGCCCGTCAAAATGCTATACACAAACGCCCCCGAAAACGAATCCCCCGCCCCGACGGTATCGACGACATCGACTTTCGGAGTCGGCAGATACGATTTTTCCGTCGGCGTGTAAATCGTGCTGAACTTTTCGCCCGCCGTGAAAATCATATACTTCAAGCCGTATTTTTCGATAAATCCGCCGCAAATTTCGTCGACGGTTCCGGAAACGTCAAACAATTTTTTCAAAACGTTGATTTCATCGTCGTTGATTTTGAAAATGTTGGCTTTTTTCAGCAGCCCGTCAATCAATTCCGCCGAATAATACGTCCCGCGCAAGTTGATGTCGAAGAAACGCAAAGCCTGTTCGGGCGCAAAAGACAACAGTGTTTCGACCGCCTGTTTGGATTGGGGCGACCTTAACGCCAAAGTGCCGAAACATACTGCGTCCGCGCGTTTAATCAGCTCTTCGGCTTCGGCGGTTGCCGTCAAATAGTCCCACGCCACACCTTCGACAATATCGTAAGACGGGATGCCGTCGTTCAAAACGACTTTGACGTATCCCGTCGGATGATCGTTGCGCGAAATGCAGTATTTGATGCCGCTTTTTTCCAGTTCGCCCAAAATCTCGTCGCCCAAAGCGTCATTGCCGACCGCGCTGACGGCATAGCCCTGCGCCCCCAGCCGGGTTGCGTGATACACAAAGTTAATCGGCGCGCCGCCCGCGCGTTTTCCTTCGGGCAGCATGTCCCACAACAATTCGCCGATGCCGATAATAACGGGGTGTTTGTTTTCAATCATAAAAGCCTCCGTTCATTTGAAGTAACTGCAATCAGTCTACCACAAAACAAACGGAAAATTCAAACGGTTGCAAAGCTTTCCGTTTTCGTTTCATTCTTTGACAGACGGGGCGGACGATACAAAAAAGCCCTTGGCTTCCAAGGGCTTCTAAAGTGGCTGGGGCGGCTGGAGGTGAATTTTTTAGACTCCCCTTTCAAAAAAACGAGGATTTCTGCGATTTTTTTCATTTCAACTTTCCCAAAACATCAAAATTTATTAGCAGGCGTATTAACAGGTTTAAAACCGATTTTTATCAATATAATCATGTGCTTCAGCGTTTGTAAAGTGTTTTGTGGGAAAATTTAATTGCTTTTTATAGGTAAATATAATTTACAATTTCCTATGATTTTGCTATCCTATCCTCAAGGATAATAGGGAGGAACAAAATGGCAGATTTTGATGATGAAAACGACTTTATGCGGTTAAAAAAGAAGTCTTCCCGAATATCCGATTGGCGCAATGAAGCCACCTCTATCAAAGAATTGCTGGATTGGAACGATTTGGTCAGGCGCATCAACGCATGGCGCGTCGTTTGTCGTTTATCGGTTCTGGAACTGTCCAAACGAGCCGGATTAAGCCGACCGACCGTTACCGCTCTTTTGCACGGAAGCGCTAAAATCAGCATCGAAAACGTTCAGAAAGTCCTTGCCGCTCTTGACGCAGCCGCACAACCTAAGAAACTGTCCATTGAAGAAGTCGTCAAAGAAAAAGACCAATAAATAGGTTTCTATTCCGCAAACACATCATTTCAGCCGAAAATAACAGGTGTTTTTTCCGTTACACTGGACGCTGTTTCAGATACAGTTTCTGTTTCTTATATATGGTGGAAATCAGTTCAAGAAGTTCCGAATCCCATTTTTGCTCCCTGATCGCGGAGGTATAATTTGTCAGAGCAATCGATTTTTGTTTAAAATCAATCGTATACACCTGAAAAAAAACTCCCCGCCACATCCGCAAGGATATATTTTCAAGAAATTTCTCATTGATTATTCATTATCTTGCGTACCCTAAAAAATTCCATTTTACTTCGACAGTATTTTAATAGCTTCGGTATTGCCGATTTTTTGCGCAATCGACAGAGCAGAGTTTCCTTTTTTATCCGTATGATTGATGTCCGCCCCTGCCTTTTTCAGTAATTTCAACGCTTGCAAAACAAAACGCAGAGGGCGTTTGTATTTTGTCAGTTCCGCCGCCAAAATCAGCGCCGTTTTGCCGTCTTTGTTCGCCGCGTTGACATCTGCGCCGGCATTCAACAAAACCTTGACAATTTCCAGTTCCGTTTCGGCGTTGTCTTTGAAGCGCGCAACGAAACAGCCCGTCAACGGAGTATCGCCGTCCTTGTCGCGGGTATCGACATCCAGCCCTTGGTCAATCAAAAATTGAGCGTATTCGGGGGAGCACGCATTTTGCAGCAACGTTTCGCCGTTGTCGTTTTCCGTATGAATATCCGCCCCCGCTTCAATCAGCATACGGACGCATTCAACGTCAAACGCGTACTGCAAAGCCGTATCGCCGTCGTCATCTTTCGCATCAACGTCAGCACCCGCATTCAGCAATTTGCGAACCGCACGGGTGTCGCCGTCAATGCGCATGGCGCGCATCAAAGGTGTGACGCCGTTTTCATCGGGCGCGTTGACATCGTCGTTATCATCGCTTTCAGAGTTTTCTTCAGCCGTGTTATCCAGCAATTCCTGCGTGGTCATCAACTTCATATCGGGCGACAGAGTTTCGGCAATCGCATCGCTGAAAACAAAATCGAAAATGCCGTTTGCGGTTTTAATTCTCCATTCGGTTTCGTCTTTTTGATACCAATAATTGAATCCGACGAAACTGAAGCTTTTGCCCAGATGTTCGAACAACGCCGAAAATTCGTCGGCATGGGTATCCACCGTCGCAATAAAGTATATTTTCCGTTCCCGCGCCGCGGCGAAAAACCATTCCAGTTCGTCGGTCGGGATAACGGTGTTGACGAAATCGAAGTCGTTAAAGAAATAAACGCCCTCCGCATCGGATGGTTTGTTTTGTTTAAACGCCAGATACATGTCGTTGACGAAAGACGTTGCGGCGAATTCGCTTGAAACATAGCGGCATTTGTCGGCATAGGGTTTCAGCGCGCCGTTTATGTCGAACACAATGAACTGTCCGCCGTTTTTGATTGTGTGAGCAATCAGCCCCGCCGTTTGTTCGGGTTTTCCCGAATAAAACAGCGGCGAATATTTTTCCAAATGCAGGACGGCGTATAGCCAGAACGAAACGGCTGACAAATCGTCCTGCGATGTCAGCGCACCCGTTTTTTCGTCGCGTTTCGCATTGCCCAAGCCGATAACATAGTTGCTGTCGAGCTCTTTCATAATTTTTGAAACGTCTTTTGAAACATCTTCATCCGCCGGCTCGACTTCAAGGTTATGATAACCGATGTTGTCTCTACCGTGTGCAAAATCGTCTTGCAGAAGTGTTTCGGCTTCATCGAACGGATTGGATTTTTTGTTGGCTTCGCGGGCTTTTTGGATTCTTTCTTTGTGCCGTTCATTATACTCGCCGGAAACGATTGCGCCCGCTTTCAGCAACATGCGCACACAAAGAAAGTAATCTTTGCCGTCCTGTCCGCCTAAACCGCTATGGCGCAAAGCCCAAATCAAAGGAATGTTTTTGTTTCCTGCGAGGAAAGAACGGTATTCCTTATCAGGAGCCTCAGCGTTCGGATTTGCCCCCGCTTTCAGCAATAAATACAGTTTGGCGGCACATCTGCGTCCGTTTGTATCGGGAAGAACAACATGGTGCAAAACGCTGTAGCCTTTTTTATCGCAAGCATTGACGTCCGCGCCGTATTTTATCAACAACAATATTTGTGCCGAAGGAGCCTCCATCAGCGGCGTTTTCCCGTTTTTATCATGCACATTGGGATTCGCGCCCGCTTTCAGCAGAACTTCAAATGTGTCTAAATAGTTATCATCAAACAAACAATTCATACCATTGTTGTTCAATTCGTTCGGGTCGACACCCGCTTTTATCAGCAGTGCGGCGTTGTCGGGGGACAACGGGCATGAAAACAGCAAAGTTTCATTGTTCTCGCTTTTAATTTTCGGGTTTATTTTGGAACAGATATATTTTAAAAATCCGGTATCGCCCGATTCCACGGCACTTTTCAAAAGAGTGTATGCCGCTTTGTTTGAACGAACAACCGCATTTTTTTTGCAGTACAGATACACGAGGTTGAAATTTCGCGCCTTGGCGGCTTGCGAAATCGGAGTCGTCCCGTCATGGGCTTCAATGTTAATATCCGCCCCCGCATTCAGTAATATTTGCGTAATACGTGTTTGAGCGATTTTTCCATCGACGCATTTAGCCGCGTAAAACAAAGGTGTCCTGCCGAAACTGTCTTGTGCGTTGACATCCGCACCCATTTCAATCAATTTTCGAACGGCTTTGTATCCCTCGTATCGCGCGGGAGTGGATGAGCCGCTGCCGCAGTGTTCGCAGGCATGCATCAATGAAGTGACACCGTCAGCTTCAATCGCGTTGACAGGAATTTTTCCGGCGAACACATCATCCATCCAATCGTACCACCGTCCGTCGATAACATACGGTTTTTCCGTTGTTTTGGCGGATTTCGCGATTGTTTTCGGTTTGGGCGTTCTTTTCGGTTTTGCTTTCTGTTCCCGCTTTTTGCGTTCTTCTTCCTCGGCTTGTCGGGCTTTTTCCGCTGCGGCGATTTCAGCCGCCCGTTTTTTGGCAAAGCCGAGCCATACGGCGGGGACGATAAAACAGCTCAGCAGCAGAGCGGCGGAAACAAGTGCGGCGATTACCGACAGCCACGGCGCACAGTCCCAAGCCCACCTGCCGCGCAGTCCCGCCCCCAGCGGCGCAAAAGCGGCATCGGGCAACAATGGGGCGGCAAACCGCGATGTCAATATTCCCAATCCGAACGCCGCAATGCCGCTCAGCGTCAATTCGCCCGCGCCGTCATTGTCGCCGCTGCGGAACATCAACGCGGACAATATCGGAAAAACGTACAAAAACAGCGGAACGAAAATGCCGACAATGCCCAGCTGATACCAGACAATATCCGCGATGTTGCTAAAAAATCCGTCAATCGGCTTGTCGGGCGAAAACAGCAGCAGTACGATGTCAAAGCCGCTGATGTACGCCGTTGCAACGACGAAAACGCAAACCAAACAAAGCAAAATCGCCAAAACAGTCGCCATTACAGTATCGCTTTCAAAATATCGGCAAAAAGGGTTGTTTGTCCGAACGGTATGTGCAGTTTGATTGCCAGTATGATGCAAACAATGAAATCCGTAAGCGCAATCGAAACCAGCTGATAGCCGTAATCCAGTTTGAAACGAACCCAGATTTCGCTTTGATTTCGCCAAACGGAGTAATGCCCCATGTTGCCGTTTGCATAATCGGAAAAACTGCGTCCGATAATCAAACCGATGCGCGTCGCCAGCCAAAACGACGGGGCGGCGATAAAGTACACTTTGTCGGAAACGGGCGTTGTCCACAACAGCGCTTCGAAAAACAGCGTGATAAAGTCGTATCCCAGCGGCAGAAGCCAAAACGTCCAAGACAGCGCCGAACGCCGTTCGTCTTCGTCGTGTTCGTATTTATGCGAAGTGACCATAGTGTTATCCCCCGTTGATTTTCGCCAATAAATCCCAATAACGCATATCGCCGATGACTTTTTTGTCGGAACGCAACATATCCGTCAGCGTTTTGCCGTTTTTGGATACCTCATTGATTTTCGCCCCGTTTTTTTGCAAAAAATCGATTGTTTCCAGTTTTTGCGTCATCGTTCCTTTGTCGGCGGCATAGAAAATTGCCGTTTCGCCTGCCGCGTCGCGAGCGTTGATTTTCACCCCTTTTGCCAGCAAAGCTTTCAAAACGGACGGGGGCTGATGCGCCCATGCCGCCGCCATTAGAGTCGTCGCGCCTTTTTTTGTTGCCAGCGTTGCGGACGCCCCTTTTTGCAACAGCCATGAAACAAGGGATGCGCTTTTTTCTCGACAAGCAAAAAACAAGGGGGTTCTTCCGTTTGAAGAGCGTTCATTGACGTTAACCCCGTTTTTCAACAGCAAATCCAGTATTTTCGTGGAACGGTCCTGTTCCAGTCCTGCCCACAAAGCTCCGTCTATTTTGGCGTCGGCTTTGTTTTCCAGCAAAAAGACGACGGTTTTGTCGGATTTGCGTTCTTCCAGCGCCCGCATCAAAGCCGTTTTGCCGTTTTTGTCCGTCGCATTGATTTTTGCGCCGTATCTCAACAGCGCCCGCGCCGTATCGAATTTTCCTTTGTCCAACACCGCATACGTCAAAAGCGGCGATCCGTTTTGCAGTTTTTCATTCGGATTTGCACCGCTGCTTAACAGAAAATTCACCGTAAACAAAGGTTCGTTCAATTTAACGGCTTTGACCAAAGGAGAATCTCCGCTTGTATCGGTTGCGTTGATTTTCGCGCCGTGTTTCAACAACAGACGCGCAAAATCGAAATTGCCGTATCGGACAACGGCGCGCGTCAGCAGTAAATTGCCGTCGCTGTCGAAAACGTTCGGATTTGCACCGCCGTTCAGCAGCGTTTCCGCCAGCGGGATTTTGTGATGCAGTACATAAAACAGGGCGCCGCCGCCGACGCTTGTTTGCCGTTCCGCATCCGCGCCGTGATTCAGCAACAGCTTGACAACGGAGGAATTTTTCGTATTCAGGGCAAGCTCGAACGCGCTGTTCGGGTTTGCCCCTTTTTCAAGGCTTTTGCGGATATCGTTCAAATTTTGATCTTGAATGTAATATTTCAAACAGTGGTCTTGTCCCATATTGACAAAGCACGGCATGGCGTGAACGGAAAAAGACAAAAGGCAGAACAGCAAAACGTATTTAATCATTGTTTTTCTCCTTTCGCCTGACGGGAAAGACTGTTGGCGAACTCCGCCGCCGTATCGTTCGCTTTTGCCGTTTCGAAAACCGTCGTTTCGGGCAGCCGCGCCAAAACGGACAAAGCTTTGACATACTCCGCATCACCCGATTTCAGCGGGTAGTAGTTTTTCAAAGCGAATGCTTTGATTTTCAAATCGTTCAAATCCGCGCGCCGATACGGGGAATACATTTCGACATAATAGGAATCGGGCAGGTATTCAATCCAACGCCCTTGCGACGTATAGGTCATATCCATGCCCGTCGGAATAAACAGCGAAACAATGTTGACGCCCGTTTGCATCAGCATTCCTTCGGTGTTGGAAGTCGCCATCCATTGACGATGTACGCCTTTTTTCAGCGGAACTTCCGTTGTTTTGTACCCGTTCGCCTTTAAAACGGCGGTTGTGTTCAATCCGCGTTCGATTTTGCCGCAGAAAGGCGTTTGTCCGACTTTTTTGTTATTGACGTAAACAAACGCCGTTATGTTGGAATCGATGCACACCGTTTGCGTTTCGGGAACGCCGTCCAAAACGGCACAGGCATTCAAAATCAAACAGCCCGAAAGAATAAATTTGTTTTTCATTACGCTTTTACTCCGATTGCGACGAAAACTTTGCTGATTTTTCCAAGCGTTCCGGGATTGATTCTTTGTTCGAATATCAAAGATTCCGAGCCGCACCAATAGGTCGCTTTTCCCGTCAAAAGGTTTTGCCGAACGCATTTGCCCGAATCGTTTGTCAGCAATTCGGGGGAAAAAACGATGTTTTTGCCGTTCGGGTGCCAATTTCTGACTTGGAACGGGAAAACACCCGTCGCGACGCTTTTGTTGTTGGCGTCAAACGCCGCGAAGTACGCTTCCAAAGAAACGGTTCTTTCAATTCCTTTCGTCGAAAGCATGTGCATAATCGGGAAACGCATGTAATCGGCTTTGTCCGACCAAAAGTAATGATGAAACCCGCTTGTTCTCAAATACACGTCCGAATCCGTTTTCAGACGAGGCAATCCGCATGCTTCGCCGCCGAAGCATTGCAACGGCAAGGGGGCTTCCGCGGCATCGCCCGCTGTCATGTCCGACAAAGCCGCAATCATCGGGGCGGTGTAGTTTCTTTTATAAGCCTGTTCGTCAATATAAACGGTCAGAAAAACTTTGCCGCTTTTGTCGTTAAAAGCGGTGCGCGCTTTTACAAAAGAAAACGCCGCGTTCCATTCCATCAAGCGGGATAATTTTCCTTCGACGCGAAAGCCCGCCGAAGATGGCATTTTTACGGTGGTAAACGGATACAGCGTAAAGGTATGCGCTTTGTCGAACATCAGTTTTTGTGAAACATCGCGTTTCAATTTCGCCATAGTCAGCGACAATTTTCGGGTTTCGCCGCCCTTGATTGAAAAGGATTGGGCTTTGTCTTCAAAACCGTTTTTGTAAACAGTGATTTTGTGATTTCCCGCAGGGACGACGTGATTTTCCAGCGGCGTTTTCAACCCCGTTTTCCGCCCGTCCAATAAAATATAAGCGTCGGGTTCGGGAAAGGAGTAAACCGATATTTTGGCTTTCTTTTCCTGCAGGGAAATGTTGATTTCGCGTTCTTCGTTCCTGTCCAAAGTTACGCTTTGAAACGACCGTTCCGTTTCCGAATTGCGCAGTTCGAACGTCAGCTCTTTGCCCGCGGGAACTTTATAATTGACCAGCGGCGTTGTACCGATTTTTTTACCGCCCAAAAACACATCTGATTTTTTGCCGTCCGTCCGCAAAGTGACAAACCCGAACGCGTTTTTCAATCGGACGGGCAGTTTGACGGTTTTGTTCGGCATAATGATAACGGTGTGTTCGAACACTTCGTAAATCGGATCGTCAATGCGGACTTTATGTTCCCCTGCGCTCAACTGCCCGATTAACTCGACGGGCGTATAGCCGAACGACCGTCCGTCAATGTACAATGAAGCGCGAACGCCGTTCGTGTCGACGACCAAAACGCCTTTGGATCTGTCCGAACCGATAACGGATTTTTCCGCTTTTGAACCGTTTTTCTTTAGATTTTCCAATCGTTTGCGTTCTTTTTCGATTTCGGCTTTCGGATAGGAATAAAGGACGTAAGCTTCCCATAATTTTCCGTTTTTTTGCGAAAAAGTGTCTTTACGGTTGAATTCAACCAGATTTGCCGCCGATTTTTCGCTGGATACGGCGGAAAGGGCGGAAGACCGCGTTGTTTCATAGGTTTCTTCGGAACTTTCGATAAAAATGCCGAATGTTGCCAAAGCTTGCTTTTGCGCATCCGCAACGGCGGCGTTAATCGCTTTCGATTTTGCTTCACCCTCGCCGAAGCCCGTGTAAAAGCGCATTGACGATGTTTCCGACGGCGCGCGCCTTGCCCATGACGGCAAAAAATCCGCGAAAGCAGGGGAAATCAAAAATATATTCAACAAAACAAACAGAAAAAATCGCATAAAGCATACTCCGCTGCGTCGGCGGGGAAAAAGCCCCCGCCGACGGGTTGAAAGACATTATTCGGCGTCAGCCTCTTTCCATTTTTCCTTGGCTTCGTCCCAAGTTTGCTGGCTGACCGCTTTGCCTTTGGCGCGGGCTTTCGCGGCTTTGACGGCGTCTTGGTATTCCTTTTCGGGCATTGTTACTTTTGCCCACGCGCGCAAACGGACAGTTTTCGTTTTGTCGGTAACTTTATGCCAGTATGTTTGGGTGACGCGCAATCCGCTGGCTTTCAGCTTGACGGTTTCCTGCGCGACTTCCTGCGCTTGGGAATCGCTCATTCCCATTTCGTCTTTGGCGAACGCTTCCGTTTCGGACTGAACCGAAGCCGCAAGAGCGCGTCTGGCTTCGCGCGCCGCCATTTTTTCGACGGCGGAAGCCATTGCGGATTCATCGCCTTCGGCGGATCCGACCTGATAACGGTTTCCGTTTTCATCGCCGCCGACATCGCGAATCCAAGACGGCGCGGACGAATATCCCGGTTTTTGGGAAATAACGGTTTCGGTCGCGCATCCCGTCAGTACGGCAGGCAGGACCAGTCCCGTAATCATCATTACAGTTTTTTTCATTTCAGTTCTCCTTTTCTTCTGTTTCGCTATCGGTGTTTGAGTATTCGGCAAGATACCTCGGCAAAGAGCGGTTGCTTTGAATCTTTTCCGCGAATTGAATGTTCATTTCGGCAATCAAATCATAGGTCAAACCGACCCAGCGCAGTTCTTTTTGCCGAACGGATTCGTTTTCGGGGGCGGTAACTGTTTTTGACGCCTGCAAACGAGTACGGACGACTTCTTCGCCGTCATCACTGATGAGGCGCAAATCCACACGAAAATTACCCGTATAATCAACAAAATTGTTGCGTTTTGACGGTTGTTTCCTGATAGAGGCATCGGCAATCGTAAAAACGGCATGCAGTCCGAAACCGTTGCGGATTGTTATATAATTGGTTGCCCATTTGTGAATCATTTGTTCGGGGCGAACCATCATCATCTGATCGACATGGGACGATTCGTCGAGAGTTTCATAGGACGAAACATATTTGACGTCATCGACAGGCAATAAAACCGTGTTGTAACGTCGGGTATAGTAAGCTTCGTATTCTTTGTCGGCGGTATCCTGTTTCGGCGCGCGGGCGACAATGCCGCCAATCAGCCCGCCGATTAAGACAATCAGCGCGATAACGGCTATCGTGATTTTTTGCGATTCTTTCATAACGTTTCCTTTTGCTGAAAAACAAACAAAAAGACTTTATCCCGCCACAGCGACAAAACGTGTCGTTTACATCAGCTTTTCGGCGGCGTCCAAATCTTCGACCAGCAAATCGGCGGCTTTGAACAGTTCTGTCAAATCGGTTGTCGTGATGTAAGTTTTGCTGTGTGAGTTGTTTCCGTTCAGCACGGATTTCAGCTTTTTTTGCATTGCCGCATCGTCTTTGTTTGTCCAGTAAATCAGCTTCAGGGCATAACCGTTTTTCCTTTGCTCGATTTCGCCGTACACCGCCCATTTGCCGTTATCGTTTTCATTGCAAAAACAGCCGCGCGAAAATGTCAAACGTCCTTTTGCTTCATAGTCGGAGGGTGAAAAATCCAAACCGTTCCGCGTGATGAAATCCTTAAACTCCGCACTGTGGCGAACGTCAAAAACTTTGCTTTTGTGTTTTCGGAAATCCAAAATATCGTTGACGACGCCTTCATATTCCGCATACGTCAAAACATCGGCGTCACCGTTTTTAAACCAAGCGTCCAAAATCTCTTTTTTATTGGAACGTTCAAGGGCTTCTTTGTATTCTTCCAACTCGTCGCCATAGGCATCATTTAGTTCTTTGATAAGCTTTTCGTCGGATTCGATGCCATTCACATCTTTTTCCAAACTGTCAACCAGCCGCCAAGCAATCGAATCAGCTTTCAGTTCCGTTTTGAAATCCAAAACGGCGTCATACGACAGATTGTAAAATTCTTTTTGCGAACAAGCGCTGCCTTGAACGTCCAGATAGATGAAAACGAACTTCATATCGGGATTTTTTCTGCACAGTTGCATCAAAGCTTTTTTATAGGTTTTGCATTGCAAATCGTGTTCATTGGAACCGTATTTGTTTTCAATGACCATGGTCAGTTTGTTTTCGGCATCAATCAGCAAAATATCGATTCTGCCGCAAGTTTTTCCGTTGCGTCCGTTTTGGCAGTCCGTAACGGGGTATTCCGACCAGACGAAAGCGTTTTTAAAGCAGTCTGTTTTTCCGACATTCAATTCACCACCGCCGTTTGACGTGTAAAAGCGAACCTTTCCCTTGTCGGCGCAGGCGTTCAGCAAATGCAGAGCGAATTTATTGCTAACGCCATGACTTTCTTTCGGGTCAAGCAGCCACGCCAAAAGCTTGCTGCTGTTTTCCTCTTTCAAGGATAAAATTTCAAAAACCGTGTCGGATTTCATTAAACTCAAAACACGGGAATCCGTAAAAAATTTATCAAGCATTTTTCCCTCCTAACGACACGTTTTGTCGTTTCCGTGCGTTATATCAAGAACAAACGAAACGGTCGCCGAAGAATACCCTTGGCGACCGGGAGTTCACAAACCGCACAAACACGGCATGATGCTTTTTGCAAAATGCTTGAACATAACATCATCTCCCGGTCTTGAAGGATCGGGAGATTTTGTTTATTGGTATCGATGCGGCATCTCTGAACCGCACCGGTTTGTGAGAGGATTGTGAAGTCCCCGTCCGTTTCCGGACAAAGCCAGTATGGCTGTTTTACGGTGTCATGGCAAGCAAAAGTTTATCCCCAGCGGTTTTGTTCCGCCAGTTCGACGCGTTTCCAAAAGTTGCGCGGTTTGACGACTTTGACTTCTTTTCCCCAAGTGTACAAATGCCACGCCATTTCCAGCGTGCCGCCCGCGCGAAATTTTACGGTCAGCGAACCGTCTTTGTTTTTAATCGTTTCCTGATCTGGATGGAAAACGAAGTTTTCCGCCTCGGGCGCGGCTTTCGCGCTGAATTTCCATTCGACGTCGTACGGTTCTTCGCGGTACACGCCGAAAGAATCTTTCGTATATTCGTTCATATCGAAATCAATCCCTTTGAACGACGCATCCGTCATCATCGCGTATTTGACATTGGACAGGATAAAATGATGGATTTCGTCGCCAAAATAGTTGTCCGCATAACGCGCCAGAAGATATTGCGTCCGATCGTTGTATAAAATGCCGTAAGGTTCAACCGCGCCTTCGCTGATTTTTCCGCTTTTTTTATTGAAATATTCGATATTAAGCAGTTTTTTTTCCTGAATTGCCCGACGGATTGTTTTGACGATTTCGGGATCGATTTTCGCTTTGATCCCCGGTCGAAAAACATTCCCTTCGGAAAAATCCAATCCCTCCCATTCGCTGTCTTTTTTGGAAAGAGCCTGAACAAGCAGTGCTCGAAGCTTCGTTAAGCGGTCGCCGTCTTCAATCCGCCCTTGTTTAACCATCAAATCGGCAAGAGCATTCAACAAATAAATATCTTCTTCATCGATTTTCAACTGTTTGGGCAATGTTTGATTTCCGCGGATTGTCCAAGTCGTCTTTCCGTTGACGGTATTTCTTTCCAACCCGCCCTTATACACGTCGTCAAAGCAATTTACGATTCTGTCCGCCGTTCGTTTGGAACACCGCATGATTTCGCAGATTTCGTCTTTGGTCAAAGCTCTGCCGAACATTTTGACCGCCAAATCCAACACTCTGGTAAAGCGAACGTATGTTCCTTCTTCCTTTTTTTCTTTGATTTCTTTTGTCATTGCAGGTTCCTATCTTCGCGACGGTATGAACAATATATCATACCCGATACCTTTGCAGGCCGCAATCATGCTTTGGTCATCAGAAAATGCAGCGTGTTGATGTGATGATGTATGCGGGCGTTAATTATATTTGACGGCGGTTGTTTTTGCAATTCTTTGATCTGGTCGATAACAAGGTCGAACAAAGCTTTGCGCTTGTCAGTCATCTTCGCCCCTTTGTCAAGCAGATACAAAAAAATTTGCGGGTTTTCGTTAAGACAGGCGTAATCCAAAGCGGAATGTTCATCTTCATCAGTCATGTTCGCATCGCCGTTCAAATTTTCAATCAGCCAGTATAAAGCCGGATAACAATTATTTTCCGCGGCGAAAGGAATCAAAGCGTCAATCGGATCGTTCACGTCAAAAGAAACGCCGTACTTTTGCGCCATTTGCATAAAGGATAAATCCAGCGATTCAACGCACGCCCGCGCCAAAGTGTGCCCGTTTTCGTCGGAAACGGACAAATCCGCTCCGCCGTCATTGACCAACGTCAAAAAAGAACGTTCGCAATGATTGTCACATACCGTCATTAAAGGAGGGATCCCGTAAAAATCCGTTTCAAAGTCGGTATTGATGTCCATTTTCAGACTGTTTAAAGCGCAAAGGACGGCTTTGCAAATACCGACGCGATTTATCAATACGGCGTGGTGAACGGCGATTGCGCGCAATTTCTGCGGCAAAGCGATAAATCCGCTTTCAAGCTCCCGCACTTCTCGGCGACAAAGTTTTGCGAAAAAATCACTTTCCACATAAGCATCTGTCACGTCGTCAAAGAACAGCCATCTAAGTTCGTCTTTAACTCTTTCATCTTCCCTTTCAAATCTTCTCGACAGTTCGGTCATTTTCACAGAATCCTTCACGCGGTTATATTTTTTTTTGCGAAATCTTTCAGCTTTTGGATTTCGCGATCGATTTCAAAGTCGATAATGTCGGACGGTCTTTGAGCCCGCAGTTCTTTGATACGCCTGACGATCGGCACAAAAGCGTTTTCCGAACCTTCGACCGGATACGCGCCTTTGTCGATCAGAAACAGAATGTTTTTCCGCACCTCGAACAGGCAGGCGTAATACATCGCCGTATGTCCTTCCGCGTCAACAGTATTCACGTCGCCGCGCAAGTCTTCAATCAGCCAGCGCAAAACAGCAACCGAACATTCCGCTCCCGCCAAAGGAAGCACCGCGTCAACGGGATTGTTTAAATCAAAAACGACGCCGTGCTTTTGCACCCACTTCATAAAAGCCAGATTGTGCGAAAACACGCACGCGTACGCCAAACCGCGCCCCATGGCGTCTTTGACGGACAGGGACGCCCCGCCTGCGACCAAAGAAACAAAAGCGTTTCTGCATTTGTTGTAACACGCCTGCATCAATGGCGGCGTTCCATATTCGGAATCTGAAAAATCGGTATCAATGTCCGCTTTTGCGTTTTTCGCCGCCTTGATAAAGGCTTCGACAATATCGGAATCATCGGTCAGAACGGCATGATGAAAAGCGACCGCGCGAAATTTATCGGGCAGAGCCGCAAAGCCCTTTTCAATGTCCCACACCATACGGCGCGCCGTCCGTTCACAGAAATCCGTTTCAATATAGTCGCCCAATTCGGGAAAAAACGCCGACAACGTATCCCAAAGCATGTCGATTTCCTCGACGGCTTCCATCGGCGTATTCATGTAATCCGCCTGTTCATCGGTAACGGTATTCATATCAATCATGATTTTTCTCCTTCTCAAATTCAATACAGTTATTATAAAATAATGATGTGTCAAAACTTGTCGCGCTTGTAAACGGTTCGCCAAAGCATTGCTTCATTTTCATAGATTAGATTACCGAACCCTTCCAGAAACGGCAGATACTCGTTTTCTCGGATACCGACGGGATCGGCGCCGAACAGTTCCGCCAATTTTCGGCTTAAATAAGAACAATATTCCTCAACGTTTTCTTTTGGTTGGTTCGCTCTGATTAAAACACTCCGTTTGACCGTCTGTTTCATCCAAAACAGACATTTATATAAAAATTGGCAGAGATTTCTGATTTGTATAATCTGATTTTCGGAAATGGATGTGTTCTGTTGCGCCGAAAGGGAAAAATAGAAATCGTCCTTTGGTTTCGAGAGAGTCAAAACTTCCTCGTGACACGTTTCCAACAACATGAACAAATCGGGCTTCACGTCGAACGCTTCCGCTTTTTTGTCGTTCATCAGTTGATTAAAAATTTGAAAAGACGCTTTGTATTTCTTTGAATTTTTCCTGAAATAGACCCGATTGAGTTTGTAAAACAAATCACTCAAACCGTTTCGTTTTTTTTATCGAAGCGATGTATTCAACATTATCGGACAAAGACGCATCCGGATATATGAAACGATATGACTGCTTTTTTACCAGCTGTTGTCCCGCAAAAACGGTTTTATCCAGAAATTCCAGCTGTCGGCAAACCGTATCGACAGCCTGCCGATCGACAACGACACGCGTTCCGTCATAATATGGATAACCGGCCCATTTCCCGTCTTTCTTTTTTTCAAAGCCGACCACATTCTTATGCCATAAAGAAGGCGTGCCGTTAATAAACCTGAAAAACGGCTCAAAATCATAGGAAACGTTCATCACTCCGTAGGAATCGTCTTTTTCACGAATGGCGGCATATCCGCACTTTTCCAAAGTCGGAATGATCTTTTCGGCGAACTTTTGCGTTGCTTCCGTATAGCCCATCCAATCCCGTGTGACCAATCCGATTTTTGACGTTTCCTTCCGGAATACTTTTCCGTGAACATCTTCATCGACGAAGACGTGAACGATTTCATGCGCGATAATCTCTGCAACATGCACCCCGTCGTTTTTATACCGGTTGTTGATGACGGACGCGGTTTTTTGTATGTAGCACACCAACCGCCAGACGATTCCAACGGCTTCATTTCAATGCTGAACGTCAGTTCTTTATCGGAAAAAAAGGTTTCGACAACACCCGATACCAGCGTTTTAAACCATTCGTCCGTTGTTTTGAAAATGATTGTGCTTTTGGCAACGGATACCGTTTCTTCTATTTGCCGCATAGTTTTTTTCTTTCTTCCTGTTCGCGTTCAATGGAAAAATCTATGTAAAAATCCATCAGTTGTCCCGACAAAGAACGCAGTTCGCCGGTGATTTTTTCAATATTCAAACTGAATTTCGGATTTTTCTGTTTTATTTCATTCAACGGTAAAAACGCATGAGAGAAGCGTTCAATCTCTCCGCTCACGATTTTTTGTTCCGCCGTACTCCAAAACGAACAGGAATTCATGCCTGACAAAGGCGAACCCGCCATGTGAATCAGGTATCTGGTATCTTCGCCCTGATTGAATTTCCACGCGTCCTGATATAACAGCATCAATTCCCCCAGACAAGCGGAGCATTCTCCCAAAAACAGACCGCAAATTCCCATTCCGGAAATCGGTATGCGATACAGATCTTCACATTGCAGAATTTGTTCCTTATGGTTCAGGAAATTCTCTAAGTGTTTGAAGAAAAACTCAATACCCGCGTAATCCTTTTCCGGCGAGATCGCATAGATTTTTATAGCTTTAGACATAATGTCCTCCCTTTAGTTGATGATTAACGTGCGCAACAAGCGAAGCCAAATCCGCACGATTTAAGTTGGAATATGCCGCGGATGTGCGACGAAATCTGACGTATCTGTAAACAGGCCGCTTATAAACAAGGTAAGGAAAGAATCTTTTTTCCTTTGCAACGAACAAATCGCCGAAATCATCCAGAAACGGCAGATACTCGCTTTCACGGACGCCGGCGGGATCGGCGCCGAACAGTTCAGCAAGTTTTTTGCTTAAATACGAACAGTATTCCTCAACGCTTTCTTTCGGATGATTGATCCGAAGCAAAACGTCGGATTTGACCGGCTGTTTTGAGGGAAACAAACATTCGGTTAAAAACCGGCATAACGCCCTGATTTGATCAATCGGAACCATCGAGAGATTCGTCTGTATTTGCGGCAAAAGCAAAAAATCGTTAGCCTGGCGGGACAAAGACAGAAATTCCCCGACGGGTCTTTTTTCCAATACCGAAACAAATTCTGGTTTTTCATCGTTCAATTCATCGCTTTTATCTTTTATCAGTTGCTCGAATATCCGACGCGCTTCTTCTTTTGATGATTTCTGCTGAAAATACAAATCGTTGAGCGATTGAAACAAACCGGTGAAATCCGTGTTTTCCAATCTGTATGATGTGAAAAAGGAAAATCGCAAATAGAACGGATCAATTTTCCCCTTCATAAAACGGAAGACGTTTTTATCAAGGAATTCAAGTCGGCGGCAAACTTTTTCTATGGCGTCCTTGTTGTAATGCGAATATGAACCGCTCCATTTTCCGTTATCGTTTTTGACAAAACAAACGTTGTCTTCGTTTGTCTTGTCTTTATCTTCAATCAGACAATGATTTTCCAAAAAACCGCTTTTTTCTAAAATCGGAATCACTTTTTCGCCGAATTCCTGCGATGGTACCGTATAGCCGTTCCAATGCGCCATGATCAATCCGGCTTTACGCGCTTCTTTTTCAAAAGCAACAGTATGATCTCCTTTGACAACAATATGAATGATCTCGTGAACGATTACCCCCGCCAAACGTATTCCGTCATATTTCTGCCGCCAGTCTATCAGGATTTGATTATCCTCCGTATCGCATTCCCCGCCATGAAACGACAAGCTTGAAAAATCTATACCGAATGTCATTTTCCGATCGGGGAAAAACGTTTCGACAAGCCCCGATACAAGCGTTACAAACCACGGCGTTTTTGTTTTGAAAATGATCGTGCTTTTGGCGACAGTGACCTTTTCTTCTTTTTTCGGCATAAGAAGTTCCTTTCACAAATATAGGTGATTAAAGCATACGGAAGCGTCAAAAGCCGACGTTTCATTTTGACGGTATGCTGAAAATCCCGTCAAATGCGGGAACGGCATTTCCCTGCCAGAAAACGCGGACGATGCCGTCTTCTTCCCGCAAATCCAAACCTTTCACTTTAGCGGCTTTAAGATTTTCCGCCGAAGAAAAAGCGTGATCGACCTTGCCGCTTTTCGGGAAAGTTTTTTCAAAATCCGGCGCTTAGTTTTTTTCAATCATTCGCACCCAAGCGGCATATCTGCCTTCGTTGAAATAAATCCGCCGCAACGGGGCGATCAGGCGTTCGCGGTCTGGAAAACGCGCGGCGATCAGGTATCGGAAAAAACACAAAGCAAAACGTTCGAACCGTCCGGAACAACACGAATGAAGTACAAGCTTTTTTTGTTTCAAATCGTAATCCGGCAAAGGTTCCGTTTCGTTAAACCGAAAATCCCGAACGACCGAAGGCCAAAATTCCCACGCCCCGATTTCATCGATGGTTCCGTCCGCAAAATCCGATATCCAGGCATCAAACTCCGCATCGCTTCCGCCCCAATACGGTCTGACAAAGTTTTTAAAATCCACCCCCCATTTCTTCAGGATATACGTTTTTCTTTTCTTCAGCCGTTCTTCGTAAAAGGACGTGTCCAGCGTTTCCGGTTTTGCGTAATAACTGTCCCGCGCGGCGTTAAAAGCCTGTTTTTCGGGATAAAAGACCTGTTCGATTTTGTTTCTCTGATTGCAAAACGCGATCCAGTATTCCGGCTCGTTCACGAAAACGCGACCAAGATGACGATTGATTCTGTATCCTTTAAACGGCACATGGGAAAACGCTATCCTGCACCCATGCGACAAATGCGTTAAATCGGCAAAACCTCCCGATCCTCTGTTTATCCGCAACAAAAAGTAATTGCACAAGCTTGACAAATCATCACCGACATAACGCACAAAAGCCGGACATTGCTCTTTCAGCCATTGATGGATTTCTTCTTGCGTTTCCAAAATCATGTTTCACCTCTCAATTTTTTTCAGAATAGCATTCCACTGCATCAGAACCTGACGCCGCGGCGATGCCGTTTCTTTTTCTTCTTTTCGGGAGGTTTCCTTTTATAGAAACGAAGATGAAGTCTTTTGAACATTTTTCTTATGTCGCGCTCACTTTCTTCGCTCATTCTTCTTTCGTAAAAAGAAGTGTCCAGCGTTGTCGGAACCGAATAAAAATCCACCGTCTTTTCGAAATCCTCTTTGCCGTCCTCTTCGCGGAAACGAACGGTTTCTACATTGTTTTCCTGATTAAGAAAATAAATAACGTATTCCGATTGATCCTTCCGCCAACGCCCGAACATATTACAGACAACCCCGTGATACGGCCATTCCCGTCCGGTCATTCTCCGCCCGTGCGATAAATGGGTTAAATCGACAAGCGTTCCCCTGCGTTCTTTGATCAAACAAGACGTTAAATCACTCACTCCGATTCTGCGTTTCAAAACGTAATCGATTAACCAGTCCAAATCATCGCCGAGCCACCGCACATACACGGGACATTGCTTTTTCAGCCATTGATGGATTTCTTCTTGCGTTTCCAAAATCATGTTTCGCCTCTCAATTTTTTTTCAGGCTAACATCTTGGCGCGACAGAACATGTCGTTTGAAAAACGGCGTTCCGGTTTTTGAAAGACGACTGTTTTTGTCGCATCGTTATCCCATACTGTTGAAAAGAACGCTTTACGGAAAGCTTGTCGCCCGTTATCATTTTTAACAGAAAGGAAAACCTCGTGTATTTATCCAAATCGAATTTTTTAGACGGCTTGTTTTGCCCGAAACGGTTATGGCTTTCAAAAAACCGCAAAGACCTGATTCCCGATTTTGATGATGCGACTTTGGCGCGCTTTGACGCGGGCGAAAAGATCCACTTGTTGGCGCGCCGTTTCTTTGGCGAAGGCGCCGATTTGGAAGGCGAATTATGGGACATTGTGAACAACGCCCAAAAAACCGCCGAAGCCGCAAAGGAAAACAATCTTTTGTTTGAAGCGACGGCGTTGACGGAAGACGGGTGTTTCTGCCGGATTGACGTTCTGGAAAAGAACGGTCGCGGGTGGGATATGATTGAAATCAAATCGTCTTCCAAAGTCAAAGATTACCACATCGACGACTTGTCCTTTCAAGGCTATGTCTATGAACAGACCGGTTATAAAATCAAAAACTTTTACGTTTTGCATTTGAATTCCGACTATGTCCGCGGCAAAAGACTGAACGTTAAGAAGCTGTTTGAAAAGCGGGACGTCACACGGGAAGTCCGTGAACGACAAGACGAAAACATTGCGAAAATCCCGTCCTTTCTGAAATTGATTCATCAAAAGAAAGAATCCGTCGCCGAAACGGACAAACGTTGCGCGGATTGTCCTTTTGCCGGATATTGCGGCTATGAAGCTGAACCGAGCGACGAAAAAAGCCGGTGCGACAAAGCGGCGTTAAAGGAATGGCTGAACGAACTGGAATATCCGCTTTATTATCTGGATTACGAAACGGTTATGCTCCCCGTTCCCGAATTTGAAGGAACAAACCCGTATCAGCAGGTTCCGTTCCAGTTCTCTCTGCATATTCAACAGGAAAAAGGCGGAAAGGCCGAACATTCAGGCTACTTGCACAAAGACCGCTCCGATCCCCGCCGCGCGTTGGCGGAAGCTCTGGTCAAACAGTGCGGAAAGAAAGGTTCCGTCATCGTGTATAACGCCGCCTTTGAACGGACGAGAAACAAGGAATTGGCGGAGGCTTTTCCCGATTTGAAAAAGCAAATCCTCGCAATCAACGACCGCATGATCGATCAGCTTGCGCCTTTCAAAAAAAGAATGCTGTATTCCAAAAAACAGGACGGCTCCGCGTCAATCAAACGCGTCTTGCCCGCCTTTACGAAATTGAGCTATGACAATCTCGGCATTAAAAACGGCGGGGAAGCAACCGATCTGTACGCGGCGTTCCTGAACGGCGTTTTGTCGGAAGCGGAAACGAAAGAGATGTTTAAAAACCTTGACATTTATTGCGGTCAGGACACTTACGCGATGGTACTGTTAATGAACGTTTTGTACCAAAAAGCAAAATAACCCCCAAATTGGTAAATCGATAATTTTGTATATGAAAACCAGTCGGTTGTCGGGTGGTTCCTTTTGCAAAAGGACATATACAATGTTTGAAAAGAAATTTAACAACTACAGTTATGTCGGGTGCGGAGAATGCGGCATCACAGGGAAAAAGAAATCCGCTCAAACCCTTTATCGTAATCAGGATTTGAAAACGTATCTGACAAGATATCAATGGGCTTACAGGAACGGGTGTTTTCTCCCCCGTTTGCCTGACAATTTACGGGAAATCTTTTATGAACTCAAAGGCATGTTCAATGTCGCGGCGGCTTCTATTGATGAAATGCTTGAAGCCGGTCGTTGGTTAAGGCAAGCCGCTTCTGAAAGTGCAAAACGCAACAAGAGAGTTCAAGGAAAAAGGAGATAACAGCCATGACACAATATAAACAAATGGAAGACCTGTTCGGGTCTTATTTTTTAAGCAAACGCGATACGGATATCGCTTTTCGGAACATAAACAAAAACGCGTTACTCAAAGTCGTCAAAGGATATAATGATTATCTGAGTGGAAAACTTATGTTTCCTGAAGACACTTACTACGAGGGAATCGGGATAGAAAGCAATGATGAGCAGATTTTGTTTTCGATAAACAATTTGTACCGTTTGTGGGAGAAATCACCCTACTGGCTGCAGAAGAAAGACGGGCAAACCTTATACGTCTTCGGCATTAGTTTTTGCGAAAAGCTGAACTCTTTTATTATCGGCGGATACCTTGAAAACAAAAAAGACGAAGGGCGATTTGTTGCAATCGCGTGGAGTCAACCTGTAAATACCATAGGACTTTTGGGGGACGCTATCATTGCCGATTATATTCCGGATGGCGTTCGCCTCAAAAAGCGGACTCCGCTTTATCGGCTGTTCACATTCGCTTGCATTGAAAAATAGCAACCTATTGAAAACAGACGATAATTTGACTTTTCGGAAAACTTTTGATATACTATACCTACCATCGAAAAATCGGTGGTAGGTATTTTTTTGGAGCAATCACGCACAATTTGGAACTGAAACAACCGCATTCGCGCGGCAGGATACTTTTGTGCGTTTTTCAGTGGTGGGGGTTAAAAATATGACTGATAAAAACGAACGTCATTTTGACGAAAAAACACTAAAAATACAGGCATTAAACGATCGGTTTCGACGAACGTTTAATGGGGGAAAGGTTTTGATGAGCTCCTGTGTGAGCGAACTCCCTTTACCGCAGCAAATAACACTGATGAACCTCGTCCGAACTTTTGACGATTTCAGTGAAAACAACGATCCGTACGGCGAGCACGACTTTGGGAAAATCGAATTCAAGGGCACAGCTTACTTTTGGAAAATCGACTATTACGACATGGATTTTGAGTGTTTGTCTCCCGACCCAAGCGATGAAACCGTTACCAACCGCGTTTTAACAGTGATGAGGGCCGATGAGTATTAAGCCGTACAAACAAGGAACATTCGACCGACTTTGCAGCATTTACGCCCTGCTCAATGCGGTTCAATCTATGGGGTTTAAACTGACACACACGCAAGCGCAGAGCCTTATGGACGGTATTATTGAAAATATCCCTTCGAGCGATTTAACGGCGTTGATGCTGGGCGGAGCCGAACACAAAGACCTAATGAAATTGGCACGCCGCTTAAACAAAGCGCTTAACGCTCTGTTTGACAAGCAGGTTGAACTGACGCGTCCCTATAAACGCACTCGGCCGGATCTTTCGACGGCTTTGCGGGAAATGACCGAAGCGCGGTTAAACAATGCGGGGGTTATCGTGCGAATATCTTCCGACAGGTTTGACCACTATTCGGTTTTTAATCAAATTGAACGGGAAAAGGTGCGTTTTATCGACAGCGACCACATGCCGAGTTTGCCTTTGAACGAGTTATCGGTCGACGGGAAGAAAAAGTATGAGCTGCACCTTGAAAATATTTACTGTCTGCAAATCAGAAAATCTGAATAAATGCACATTAATTCAGATTTTTGAGGTTTTTCGCAGAATCCTGCGGTTTTTTGAAAGGTCAAAAACAGGGGTAAAAAACGACACATTCATTAACGTCAAGTTTTTTTACTTTAATGAAGATTTTAGGGAGGCAAAGCCATGAAACGAGGCAAGGCCAAGTTATTAAGTGAAATCGATATCAAAAACTGTTTGCGGTACATTGATATGATGCCCAACGGAGAACGCAACCGCGCAATGTTTGAAATGATGCTGAACACGGCTCTGCGGATTCACTCGATTCAAAAATTGACCATCGGTCAGGTCTATGACGACGATTTCAAACCGCGCGACAGCTTCCTGCTGCAACCGGAGCAAAACAAGGGGCATAAAAAGGCGTTACAGGTTTATATAAACGACGCGTTGAGCAAAGAGCTGAAACGATATGCAAAGCATCTGACAAGTTTGCACCCGTCGGTTATTCCTGATGATTACCTGTTTCGGTCGAACAAGGGCGGCGGCTTCCTATCCAAGCAGCAAATCATATACACGTTCCGGCAAATATTTGACGGTGTGGGGCTTGATAAACAATATCGGTGCCACAGTCTTCGCGCGACCACTCTGACCAAGTTGATGGATGCCGGATACCCTTTGCCATTGATTAAAGAAATCTCCGGTCATTCATCGATTTCGACACTCTCGATCTATTACCGTGCTAACCCCAGAAATATCATGGAAGCTTTAAAGGTTATCGGGTAGTCCGCAGTACACAGGAAGAAAACACGCGCATGAAATTTCGTATATACCGGTAATGACAGACACTGTCATCGGGTAAAATGAACAAATCCTTAGTTGGAGGGTTAAAACGGTATGTCAGGGGCAAAGAAGCGGTAAATGATGTCGAATTTTGATTGAACACAAGGGTATGGCAAAACCCTATACCGAACCCCTTTTTTTCTTTGTCTGTATCTTCAGAAGGCCCAGTTCCCGCATCACCATTTTGACAATTCGTCGATTTGTTGAGCCTCCGTAAATATCGACTGACCTAGATGTCGTTTTTCCAATTAAAACAATGAAGTTTTCATCCGCATTTTTGAATTTTGTTATAGATCGCGCTTTTTTTCTGAAGCCGGGTATTTTTTGAATAGGTCGATCATTTTTTTCTGTCAAATACTGCTGGTGGAGTTTGGCAATGCCCTTTTCCGATAACTGCCGTGACAATTCGACGACAGTCCAGTTATGCTTGAGGGCGAAGGATAAAATTTTTGCATATTTTGTTTCGGTATTCTTTTTAAACCTCCCTGAAAACAAGCCTCGTATGATGACCAAAGGCTTATTCATTTTCCCTCGCGATTTTCTCGCTACTGTATTGGGAAAAAGAGTGTCCAATTTCTTTTTGCACGCTCTTTGATATAGAATATATGACAGACAGATCGCTTCATATGAAGAAGCGTTTCGGGTATATTTTTCTAATTCTGTTTTCACTCCTCTTAGGTTTTTCAATGATTGGCATGCCAAAGTTATTTTCGCTAAATCCATAAGCCACATCTCCATTTTTATCCTAGGATAAAATATAAAAATCCAGCTGAAAAGAAATTTTTGCAAATCGCTCGCTCGCGGTTGTCAAAAATATCCCAGGATATAATTTTCCAAAAAACCGAAAAAACAAAAATTGTAAATAACGCCACAGTTGCAATGGCTGTGATGTTAAATTTTTGATGAAAGAAAAAACATGACTAAAAAAAGCAATAACAGGTTGGAACAAACCTGTATCAAATCCATCAACGAAATCTGCGAATGCAGAAAAACATGCCGCCAGGCCGCATTGAAATTTGTGTGCCAGGTTACGGTGCTCGCCGTGAAACGCAAGGCATCGACTCCTGCTTCAATCGATAAGTTGCTAAAGGAGCTTTTTACTAAAGCAAGAAGAAAACTGTCGTCGGATTTAAAGACGAGATATCGTCAGGCGGTTTTGTATCTTTTTTTAAAAAAGGGGCTTGGAACCGAGCAAGCGCTGTGGGAACTATGCCACAAGCTGAGCTTGACTTCTTGTCGGAAATTGTCAGACGCTTACACAAGCCAAACGAAAAAAGTTCCGGCTGCGACATCGGGCAAGTCTGCAAAGGCAAAACATACAAGCTCTGCCAGCAAGTCCTCTGCAAGTTTGAAAAAGGTGCCGCAAACGGCTGAAAAATCGATGGCGGACAGCTTTAAACAGGTGAAAAGGCTTATACAACAGGTTTCCAAGACCAAAAAGAAGGGCTCGTTCGTTCTGAAAAAGATGAATCTCAAAATCACCGTTACGCCTGTGTAAACAGGACTGCTCCGAAGGGCGGAACTCTCGCCCTTTGGAGCTTATCAAAGAGGAACTTGGGATGAAAAAATATAATACCGAAACAGAGCTGAACCAGCGTATTGCAATGTTAGATTACGAAATAAATCGGACAGAAGCCGGCAGCAACCGAAAAACCGCATTACTGAAACTAACGAAAAAACTCGCAAAAGGAGAAGAAACCTTTGCCAATCCGATATATGCCGAACAGTTTCAACGGGAATGTCTGAATAAAGCCTGGCCTTTGTTCAATCGTGCGTTAAAAGAAGGCATTCCTGTTTGTTTTTCAACAGTCAACATTTGTCGGGGGCAGGGAAAAAACAAAGCGACGCATTGGCTGTCTTGTGATGATATCGAATCTTTCAACGTGCGACAGGCAGTCAATACGCTGCGAAAGCAACTTGGGTCTTTGCCAGAATGTTGCGGTTTCATTACTGTGGAAATCAAATGGGACGAGCGTTTTGAACGTTTCCTGCCGCACGTCCATATTTTGTCTTTTGGCGCGACGGCGACAAGTTTGAGAAAAATGTTCAAAACATTATATCCGACCCAAGAAACAAAACGAATATGCCGTTCGTTTTACGATAAAAAGAACGAACGGAACTACATCGATCCGCTAGCTTTACAGTATCCGACACCGATTAAATTGGCACTTGTCGAGGATGTCGTTTCGAAAAAAAGGGATTTTCACCGAGTCTCGACTTACATGACCAAATTGAAGAGCTATTGTTCCAAATATTGGATTCGACATTTAAAACCGATTCAATACAAGCACAAGGCCTGTCGCCCGGCTCCGAAAGTGCATAACACGCATTTGTTATTTTTGGATAGCTTGCCGTCCACAGCCGTTTTTGCGCCATTCAATGCGCAATTGATGCAGTCAATGACGACGGCCATCGGTCAGGCTGACGGATTTGACGACAGCCCCTTGACTGAAAAAAACGCTTTGCATTTATTGGGGTGTTCCTTTTTTCGTTCGGAACAAAAGGCTGTTATCGCCCGTATATTGAAATATAACCGAACTTTTTTTCGGTTGCGAACCGGATTTGGGAAAAGTTTATGTTTCCAAATGGCGGCTCTTTGCCAAAGCGGCGTGTGTGTCGTAATCGAACCTTTGATCGCCGTAATGAACGATCAAGTCGAGAAACTGAATACGGTTTTACCGCATAGTGCCGTAACAATCAACGGCAACACCGGCGATAAAAAGGCGATATATAAGCAGATCAAGCAGGGAAAATACAAGTTTCTATACGTTACGCCCGAGACGTTTTGTCAGGATGCCTTTCAAGACGTTCTTCGGCAAACAGAAACATGCCAAATCGTTGTCGACGAAGCTCATTGCATTGCTTTTTATGGAGAGAATGACTTTCGCCCGAAATACCTGAAAATCGGAGAAACCATTCAAAAGATGAAGTCGTCCGCAAAAGTCGTAGCTCTTACAGGAAGTGCTGACGCAAGAACAATAAAAGTGATCCGGAAATCTTTGAAAATTTCTGAAAAAGCCTGCTTTGTCGGGAACATTGATCGTCCGGAAATAACCTATTTGGTAAAAAAGCGAAAAGGAAACGGACGAAAACAACTGTGTCGCATGGTAGAAAGTTGTGCAGGAACCGTAATTGTTTTTTGCACTTTGCGTGATACGGCAATGGCAGTTTCGGCAATGCTTCGCAAAAAAGGGATTGCAACAGAGTTGTTTTTGGGAAAAGGAAAAAACAATGCCGACATTATCGCAAAAAGTAAAAGAGAACGGTTGGTAATTGTTGCAACTTCGGCTTTGTGCATGGGCGTTGATATTCCCCACGTCGAGTTGGTTATTCACTTTGAGCCGCCTTTGTCGTTAGCCGAATACTCTCAAGGTTCTGGTCGCGGGGCACGAGAACAGGGCTCCTGCGCAAAAGCCGTTATGATGTACACGGAAAACGATTTAACATATATCCGCAAATGTTTTTGCAAGACAAAATCCGACAACAGATCGTTTGATTCGGTGTGCCGCTATATTGAAAAAACGGGGAATCACAGGCGGATGCTGTCGGACGCTTTAAATTAAACGGCCGGAACTAAACCGAATTACGGAGAGGCTTTGAAAAAAAAGCCTCCCTTCCCGTTTAAGGATTATTCCCTCTTAATCCCGAAACGTTTTGCAACAGCTTTAAAATCGTCATCGGTGATGTTTGCACCTTTGCCGTTGACCAATGCGGTGTGTTCGCCGTTAATCCCCTCGGACGGCGTTAAATCATAGGCGGGCGACATTTTCCATTCGCCATCTTCATTCATCACAAAAGAAAAATTCTTGCTGTGGTCGTCTTTGTTGCCGATGCGCACGTTAAACATCATCAAGCGGAACATTTTTTCGACTTCGCGAACGTCACGGGTCAGAGCCTGCGTCAGCCGCAAAAGCCCTCAGTCCGAAAACTTTGGCAAAATACTCGTGCGTCGGCGGCGGACCGAAGTTCCGCAAGTTCGGCAGAATGCGCGTCGTCTATAAAATCGCCGACTTGGACGAATGGATTGAGCAGCGACTGTCCAATACTTTTGCGGCGACAAATATCCTTTGTAACGACGCGTCAAGTGTGCGAAATAAGGAATAGCAAGTTTGCGATGTATTTTTTCCCGGAAAACAATTCCCAAAGTTTTCTTTTGATTGCTCAAAATCAACCTGAAACAATTCCTTGTACCCATCAACCGTCGTTTTTATCCCAATCGACAGGAAAGCCCATTTGAAGCGGCTTGACGATATCCGAAAATTCATTGATTGTTTCTTTCAGGCGTAGCGTCCAGGTCGGCGTCTGAACAATTCTGTTTAACAAGATATCGATGATTAAAGCAAAACAGTAAAACCGTTCCGCTGTGTCCAGTTCCGGAAAAGCGTTCGCCTTTTTGATTTTGAACGGATATTTTCTGTTCCAGATACGGGAATGATGCGCGCATGAATTACGCAAAACGGACAAGGCGTGAAACCACGATTGCAAAATGGATTCCTCTATGCCGAATTTTTCTGCCACAGCTTTTCTGTAAGGACGTTTCAGATTTTCGTAAATTCGGGAAACGCATCCGAACGGCAGTATTTCAAAAACAATCCACGCCGGAGGGATTTCGGGGGTGGAATACGTTTGATAATAATGCTCCAGGCTCGGAGCGGTTTTCTGCTGTTCAATCTGTTTTCGGATTTCTTCAAGCATGGACGCTTGCGTGTTGCGTTTATTCTTATCGTGAAAACAATCCGGATTTTCCAGCCAGAACGCACCGCATTTTTCAGACAGACAATTTACGATCACGGTTCTGAACGCGACTTCAATCCGCTCCAAAGCGTCCATAGATAAAAGACGCAACCGGCGATCAAACGAATAAAGCCGCAAAATCTTTTCAAACGAAACGGGCGTTTTGAAAGAGTGGCGTTCTTCTTGGAACGGAAACATATAAACGGATAAGCGGTAATACGATATGAAATCCAAGTAATGTTCCGCCCGTTCCGGATTGTCAATAATCATTCCCCGTTCGGACAGCAGACGGATTATTTCTTTGTTGGATAAAGGCGTTTTGTCAAACGGAATGCCGAACGGATTGTTTTTCATAGATTTTTTCCAAAAAAAGACTCGGGGTGGTGCGCATTGTTAAGAGGCGTCCCGAGTGTTGTTACAGATTATATAACCGATTCCGATGAAAAAATCAACTGCTTTTTTAGGGAAAAATTAGTAGGTTCTTTATGCTACATAATTTACTCCCTTTTAGTTTTTTTTAAAATAAGTCATGAAAGCTTCAATGTTTTGTTTTGTAGAAAAAAGAAAAAATAAATCAAATTTTGTTGTGTTTGATTCTATTTAATAAAATTTATATGGAAATCGTTTTCAGAATAATTATCTTTTTCTAAACACTTAAAAAGTCTTTGTATTGTTTTTCTAGGTAATCCCGATTTGGAATAAACCGATTTGGCAATCTGATTTTTGAATTGTTCCGTTCAAGGAAAAGACGTGAAAATTCAGGATCATTTGTTTTTTCTTTCTCAAATTTTTTAGAAACAACAAATTTGAAATCCGGAGAAATTGAGAAAATACCAGCATCATACGCTTTATGATAGAGGGTGCTCATACATAAGCCGTTATGCGGATTTGTTCTTAAATCAACTTCATTAGCCCACCCTAAAATATGTGCCGCTTCTAGTAATGACGTAACGGATAAATTTGAAATACAGCATTTGTTTTCATAAGAAGAAAGAACCATTTGTCTGAAAAAAGACTGATTTACGCGTCGCTTGGTTATTGTTTCGCGGTCTTCTCCTTTTGGGAAATCAATTCTTTCTATATCTTCAATATGGTTTCGTTCTTTGTATAAAGTCAGAAGCTTTTCTGATTTAAAAGCTAATTCATCCCAATTTTTTGAAAATTCTTCCCAAATTTGTTGATCTAATACACTTGTGTTAGTTAATCCTGTTACACCTCTTGCTTTTAGTTCTGGATCAAACGCTCCAAAATTTCCAAGTTTCATAGCTACGGCTGATGGTGTTCTTCCAATCAATTTTGCTACTTCAATAACTTTAGGATTTGTTTTTACACATTGGCTAAAAGGAATTTTGCAATAGAGATTGAAGGCTAATATTTCTTCGTCTCTTGTCCATTTTTTTCTTTCATTCATCTGGCGGCACCCTTTTAGAGAAACATCTCTAAAACTCTATCAATGTTTTACAATTTTGCAAGTTTGATGTCGCCTAAGAATTTAAAATATTCTGCGGCTTTGAGAGACCGCGAACGGATATTCATTCTGTTTGCGATCCCGTTTATATGTTCCTGTTCGGTTGCTGTAATACACCGCTACCAAGTTATGAATCTCCGTTCGGAGATTGGCAAACCCATTGCAAATCCCGCCATGTTTTTTCTTCGAGAGATTACTTTTTCATCAGCGTTGTGTTCAATATGCGGACGGTTTGATAGGTGTTGATACCGACCTTTCGGACTTGTTCTTCAAGTTTTGTCAGCAAGAGGATTTCGTCATAATGCGGAATTTTTATCTGATCCTCCCTGCAAAAATGGACAACCGGATCAGGCGGGACAAGGCATTGTTTTTCGGCGATAAGAGTGTCCCAGATTTCTTGTTCTATTCTGAACGACTTGACAATACGCGCCATAAATGCCTCGCAGAGTTAAGCGTTCAAATGTGTGTGACAAAAGTATTATAGCCGAACGAAAATTTGAACACAACGCCCGCTTTTCGTCATACGAAAAGGCTATCCTGCCCAAAGACCACCCTCAATAAAATCAATCACTTGCGGCGGGGCGGAAAAGGCGTTTTTTTCGTTTTGTCGGACAAACGGGGTATCCCGCACCGACAAAACACCCCGTTTGCTTCTTGTCATATTTCCATCAATTCCGCGATTTTTTCACTGACAATGTTTGCGGCTTGAATGACAGGTTTCAGCGACAAATGCGTGTAGCGGTGCGTGATCGAATTGATGCTGTGTCCCAACATTCCCGCAATAATGTTATCCGAATATCCCATTTCCGCCGCCATCGTCGCGAAACTGTGCCGCAACGCGTGAGGGCAAAATTCCGCTTGTCCGACCGCCGCTTTGATATGCTTTTCAAAGAACGCGACCAACGCCATCTTTTGCGGTTTGCCGAAGACGTATTCGTCCGCCGCCGGCGGCTGTTTTTCCTCTTTCAGCTTTTCCATAAACCGCTTTGCCCCGGAGCCGAAAGGTCTGTCTTGCGCTCCGGTTTCTGATCGGAGACAAACAAGTTTTCAAAATCGCCAAGCCGTCCCAACGCGTTCGCCAAACGCAATAACGAATCAAAAGCGATCAGTCCTGTTCTTTCAAACCAGCGCAAAGACGCAAGCGTAACATCGGAACGGTCGCAAAGTCCTTGCTGAGACAGGTTTTGCTCCAACCGCAACGCCGAACGCCGGTCACAATCTTGACCAGATCATTTTGCCCCGCCCATTTCGATAAATCCTGAAGGTATTTAGGTCTGTCAATAAGCTGTATCGAAGCGTTTCCCATTGAAGAATCCTCCATTTATATAAGCACTTGACACTTTGTACTTTTTGTAAAATCAATGGTTTCGTAAAACGCAGTTTACAAAATATGATTTTTATCGTTTTTGAAAAGCGGTCCTTTATTCCCGATACAAGTGGCTTAAATCCAACCCGTCGTATTTCAGCTTGCAATTCACCGTTTCGCGCAGGACTTTAAGGCTGACTTCTCCATAATGTTCGGAAAGGCTTGAGCCGCGCTCCCATCCTTGAATACGCGTTACAAACTCCGGATTGGCTTCATTATTCCGAAACTCGGTACGCACCGTATGACGGAAACTGTGGAAGACGTGACCTTCTTCAAACTTATCCGCTTTGGCTTTGATCCCTTTGTTCAAGCTGTCTAAAAAACGACCGAACCATTTGGAAATATCATCGGAATAATGTCCTCGTGCATTGACGCGCAGTTCGGGAAACAGCCTCTTTTCTTTGCGCATTTCTTTCACATAGTTCAAAAAACCGATCTTTATCAATTCATTGTGTAGGGGAACAAGGCGAATCCCCGCCTTTGTTTTGACATGCTTTTCTCCTTCATCGTTAATGCTGATGACCCAAACATCGTCAATTTGTCGGACATCGTTCGGGCTCAGTTGGCATAATTCGTTACATCTCGCGCCTGTGAAAATCCCCAACAACGGAATCCAAAAACGCGCATGTCTCGGATGTGCGTTGCCTTTGATTGCATATCCACGTTTGTCGTCCCGACACCCTGTGTAAATTGGAGCGTTGAAGATATAACTCAGTTGCCTTGCCGAAAAAGACAAACGTTTTATTTCGTCTTTTTCATTGGTTGCACACGGAACATCAACCGTATCATACGGATTCTCGATCAGATATTTATACTTAACCGCCCAATCGAAAAAGCGTTTGATGACAACGAAGTAATCACCCAATGTTTTTGATCCGATGCATTCCGTCGGGTGTTTCTTTCCCCGTTCTATATCTTTCAATACGTTGTATGTATCAGGTTTGCTGCGCGCGCTGTTTTTCGTGATGAACGGTAACAGTTCGACGGCATGTTGCAAGTCTTCCGTCGTTACGGAACGCACCGTTTTATCTTTGCCCAAGATCTCTTGTAAAATATGGATTTTCTTGCTGACACGGTTTTTGGAATCGGCGGATTTGTTCTTGCGGGAATTCTGGTTGTTGTACACCTCCGCCAATGCGTCCAATGTCATATCGGGTTTTAACGGCGTTCTTAACAACATCGGAGAAGAAACGATATTCTCCCCGGTCAGTCCCGAAGGGACGCCCACAGTCAGACGTTGAGGAGGAATATCTGCTAATCCGATAGCGCAATGATGCATAAAATCGCAAAACTGCATTTCAGCGCGCATAAATGCTTCTTCTAAGACTCGTTTGGAAGATTCTGTGGGAAACGGATAATTATTCCGCAGTAAAAAGGACTGACACTTCCGTTCAATAATCACGTAATCCGCCACGGCATATTTTGAACGCAACTGCGCAAACCGTTCCATATACGGTTCCGGTAACAACGGTTTTCCTGCGCAATTTTCCCGTTCTTCCGCAATTCGGGTCAGCAAATATTCGTATGCGAACGTTTCCGCTTGACTGCGGTCATAATCCAGCGTGTGTTCGTCCTTGTCGTATCCCATTTTTTTTGCCGTTTTTCCTCTGAAGTCCAACCGTTCGTACAAGTCCGACATTACCATGATATAGCGTCTTTGCGCAATTTGCTTATTCTTGGTTCTGAGGGACACCCACAGTTGTCTTTTGCCGACCAGACTACGGAAAGCAGTCGGTACATTCAATACCGCATAATACGATGTCCCACGATTATAAAGGCTCATCGTTACCTGCAAAATTCAAAGAGTGTTTATTAGCAGGTCTATTAACAGTGCTAATAGATTCCACAGTACAAAAAAGCCAAGTTCGTTTTTTTTCAACGACTTGGCCTTTGAAGTGGCTGGGGCGGCTGGACTCGAACCAGCGAATGACGGAGTCAAAGTCCGTTGCCTTACCGCTTGGCTACGCCCCAACAAAGTTATTTTTCTGTATCCTATTTTCCCAATGCCGTCAAGCATTTTTATGCTTTTGGAAAAATTTTGATTGTTTTTTCCGCCAAATCGGCTATTGTGTCTGTTATTCAAAACGCGCTCGTAGCTCAGCTGGATAGAGTATCGGCCTCCGAAGCCGAGGGTCGTGGGTTCGAATCCCGCCGAGCGCGCCAACTTAAAAAAAATCCCCAAAAGGGGATTTTTTTGTTGGGGCAAAACGGCGCGGAGAAGAACCCGCGGCCGTGGGTTCGGTGAGCGTCAGCGAACGACGCCGTCAGGCGGTCCCGTCAGGGACGAAGCGCATAGCGATGAGCAATCCCGCCGAGCGCGCCGACTTTTCTCGTTTTTTATGCTTTCAGACTTTTTTCAATCGCTTTGACAGCCGCGGGCAGCTGAGAAAACGCCATGATTTCGGCGTCGGCTTTCGTGCCGCAGTATTCCTGTTCGCCTTGATTTGACCTAAACAGCACCGTTTTAATTCCCAGTTGCGCCGCCCCGAACACGTCGCGGTACATATCGTTGCCGACAAAGACGACCTCGTCCGCCGTCATTTCCATTTTTTTCAGCGCTTTTTTAAACAACCGTTCGTCGGGCTTGCGGTATCCGTAATCCCCCGACACGACAAACGGCCGGAAATAACCGCCCAATCCGACGGAAGCCAATTCCGCCTCCGCCCATTGAGCCTGCCCGTCCGACACGGCCGCCAGTTTGTATTTCTTTTTCAACCCGTCCAGTGTTTTTTTCACATCGGGATACAGCTGCAGCCGGCGGCGCGACGCCGCGCGAAACACTTCGGCGGTGATTGCGGGCAAAAGCTTGCGTTTTTTGTGCGGCAATTTGCGGGTGAAATCCGTCGCATGCCCCTCAATCACTTCGGCGAACAAAGCAACTATGTCGAATTCGGGATACGGTTCGTTACTGTCCGCGCGCTGCCGCTTGTTGATTTCAAAGTATAATTCTTTGAGCTTCTCGGGCTTGATTTTAATCCCTTGATAATCCAGAAAAACAGACACCATGCGGTAAGCATCCAAGCTTTCCTCGTCCGTCCAAATGTCGCTCAGCGTTCCGTTGATATCAAAAATCAAACCGCGAATCATGCCTGCAGTCCTCCTTGCAGGCATTTTTCCGCCTCGTCAATCAAACGGCGGCGATAACCGCGGTCAATCCAAAAATTGCGTCCGATGCGCAACAAAGTCGTTCCCATATAAAACGGCACGCGTTTTGTTACGGCGTTGAATGCGGCTTCCGCATCGGGAAAGCGGCTGGCATATTCGCGCAAAAAGTGGTCAATGAACGGCTCGGCGGCCAGTCCGTCTTCCTTGGCGGACATAAAAAAATGCTTCAGCTCGCCCGCCATGCGTCCGATATCCGACGCGCGGTCTGCATACTGGCAGCGTTCCAAATCAAACGTTTTCACAACGTCGAAATCCCCGAAAACAAAGTTCGCGGGCGTTGCGTCGCCGTGTATCAGAACTTGGCAGTCTTCGCCCATTTCCGTTTTATCGCGCCATTGATCGCGCAAAGCGTAAAGAACATCTGCTTCGCCGTCCGCCAGCAAACTTTCATCCTGTTCAATGACTCGGTTCATATATTGGCACGCTTCGCTAAAGTCGGCGGGAACATCTATCGCCGTCCTGTTGTGCAGCTCCGCAAAGAAATGCGCCAGCGCGCCCAGTTTGTCATACAGCAACTGTTCGTCCTTGTCGTCAATGGCGCGGGAAATGATATCGCCCAGCAGTTCGCCCGTACAAAATTCGACCGCCAGAAAGTTGCTCAAATTTTCATTTTTGCCCAAAGGCGCGGCAACGTAAAACGGTTCTTCGTCAAAGCCGTACGACCGCACTTTGACCAAATTTCCGTATTCGCGTTCCAAGCGTTTTTCGTCCTCGAAAAACTTGCCGATGATGCGCGCGCCCGTTTGGCGTTCTTCGTACAAAAACACGTCGTTCGATCCGTTCAGCCGCCAGACGTGATAACAGGGGTCTTCACAAAAATCCGCAATTTGCGGCTGAATGTCGTATTTCAAATAGCCGTACAAATCATCGTCCGTTTCAACCGTACCCAAATAAATCATTGCCGTCCTCCTGTTTAGAAAGCGTATTGAACCGCCGCAGACAAAGTTGATATCACATTGTTGTCCGACCTTTTTTGATCCGCCCACAGTTTCAGCCGCGTCCTGCGCGACAGATTGCTTTCCAGCCCGACCGACAAGGATAAATAGTCTTTGTCCGCGTCTTCCGCAAGCGATTCAAAGCTTGTCCGCGACGCGTCGTTGATAAAGTAAGCGGTCGTTGTCGGATTTCCGCCTGTCAGCAGTCTTTGCCAGCCGGCATCCAAAGTCAGAACGGCGTCCGCCCATATATAGCTCAGCTGCACCCCGGGCTGAATGGAAACGGACGTGTCGTTCGCGTCCGAAACCGACAGGTTGATTGCGGACACTTCGCCTTTTTCCTTATAAGCGTCTTGATGCGTATAAGCTACATTCGCGCCGACATAAGGCCTCAATCCGAATGAATGGTCGCGGCGCGGCAAGAGCCCCAAAGTGTAACCGGCATTGATTCCGCCCTCGACCGTGTATCCGTTATATGACGATTTGCTGATGGCGGAAAGTCCCGTGATATCGGTTTTGCGTCGTCCTTCGTAACGCTGGACGCCGCCCAAAACAACCGCATCCACATTGACGCGGCCAAAGCGCGTCCCTGCGTAAACGCCCGCGCGGTAATCCTGCACAATCATTCTGTCGCCGTCTTGGGCCGAACGCGTATGGGCGAATCCCGCCGTCAAACCAAGCAAAAAGTCGTCGGACGATTGCCAATCAAATCCGAACTGTCCGCCGACCGTATCCGATTTTTGCGTGCTGCGGCTTGTCTTTCCGGACACGCCGAAACGCGCATGACCGCCCAAAGCTTGCGCCCAAATTTTTGCCGTCGAAACGTCGTCGCCGCCCGACCTGCCGCGGTAATAACGCCCCCGATACCGGAATTGCGGCGTTTGATTGCGCAAAGCGGGAATGACTTCGCGCTGACTGCGGATTTGAAACAAATGCGAATAAACGTTGTTCGCCACAGTCCCCGACAGCGGCAGGCTTTGATTCCGCACGGCTTGAATTTGGTCGCGCACGGTGTTTATCGTTTTTTTCAGTTCCGTTCCCGATTGATAATAATAGCCGCGGAATTCTTTGTTGCCGTCCGTTTTAAACATTTTGTCGATTGCTTTGGCAACGGACAGTTCTTTCGCGTCCAGTTCGGGCATGTTTGCCGGATCGCTCATATTCAAATAGGTAACCGTCATATTCAAACTGTTCCCGCTTTTGACCATCTTGCCGTCAACCAGCCCGATTAAGCGGATGGAGTCTTTGAAACCGCTCCCCACGGTCAAAGAGGACGACGCTTCCAGCACAGTATAAGTCTTTTCATCGTTGTACATCGCCAAAACCGATGTCGCCGCCGTAAATTGGCCTTTTGTCAAGACCGCCTCTTCCACGGTCATTTTCAGCAAATCGCCGTTCGCGTCGGTCAGCAAGGCGATATTGCCTTCGTTCGTAAACTTTTTCACGGAAAACGACGAACCGATTGTCGCCCCTTCCTTGTTGTTCAGCTCGCCGCCGGAAACGGCGACGGTTTCAAGCACGCCGTGGTTGTTGAAAACCGCCGAATCCGTATTTTGAATCGTCCCGCCCAAAGTTCCCGCATAATAATTGAACGTTCCCTCGTTAATCAAAACCGCCGTTTCGGACGCCGTCGCCGCAAGCGAACCACCTTTCATCGTAAACGCCGATTGATTTTTCAAACCGCCCGTCAGCGCGCCGCCCGTCATGGTCAAAACGCCCGCGTTGCCGACTTCCCCCGACAATGTTCCGCCGGAAACTTCGGTTTTGCCCGAATTGCTCCACGCCCCCGCAACCGAACCTTTGCTGATTGAAGCCGTCGTTCCCGCCGCGATGTCCACCGCGCCCGCAATCGCCGCGCCGTCGACAACCAGTTTTCCCGTTCCGCCTGTTTTTGCGCCGCCTTCCAAAGCTCCAGTCAGCTTCAACGTTCCCGCGGAAACGGACGTGTCACCTTTATAAGTGTTTTTGCCGCTCAGCGTCAGCGTTCCCTCGCCCGTTTTTTCAAAACCCAATTCCTCTGTCGTGTTTCGCTGGGAAATATCATTTGAAAACACAACGTCGAATTTCGTCGGAATTTCCAGCGTATATACGGCGGAATCCATGCGCGAACCGTCCAAAGCCCCCAATCCTTTCAAAGCTTTGCCGACATCCAAAATGCCCGCGCCGTACGCCTGCGCATAAGTAATTGACGCAAATTCGTACATTTCTCCGTCTTTCGTGCAGGATGTCTTTCCTTCGTTGCAGGTCAAGCCCAACTGCTTGATAACATCGTCTTGCGTAACAACCGCTTCGTTTTCGCCCGCCTTGTTGTCCGTAAAATAAACAATTCTGTATGCCGTATCGCCGTCTTCATCGGTCAGCTGCTGTTCCGCATAGGCCGAAAAGCCCGAAAAATCATTATTGGCCGTCGTCAGCAATACGTCACCGATTTGCTTGCCGCTCAGAAACGAAAACTTTTCCTGCACCAAAGCCGCCGCGCCCGATACAATCGGAGCCGCCGCCGACGTCCCGCTGACAGCCTCGTAACCGTTATTCCCTTCTCCGCCCGTTGCCGCGTAAATACCGACACCGGGGGCGGAAATCGTCCAATTCGCCGCATCCCCCGCCAAATTTGTAAAGCTTGCCAAAAAAGAGGAACTGCTTTTGTCTTGCGAGGAATCAAACGCGACAACGTTAATCACATTTTTCAGCGTGCCGTCTGCAATCGGCGCCGCCGCGGGCAATAACGGATTGACGCCCATTTCGTTTCCCGCAGAAGCGACCAGCAGCTTGTTGGACACTTTACGCGCCAAATCCGCATATGCCTTTTTTGCCTCTTCGGTCAAAGAACTGCCCCAACTGGCATTAATAATTTTAACGTCTTTGTACGCATCCGACGCCAATGTATCGAAAATAGAGCTTATCGTCTGACAGGTCGTGCAAACCGAATTGTCTTCGCTGGCTATGTCCTTTCCCGAAAAAGCCAGCAAATACGAATTGTACGCCACCCCCTGCAAACCCAGATCGTTTTGCGCCGCACCGATAACCGAAGCAACCGCCGTGCCGTGATTTTGCCGATGATCGCCCGACAGCGTCATTTTGTCCTTAAATTCCTGATGCGTCGCCCAAAAACCGTTGTCAACGATTGCGACGCGCACATCCTTGCCGGACAGCCCTTCTTCATACGCCGAGGACAAGTTGATGGCGTCCCACGCGGATTTATTGACATTGTATTCGGCATCCGAAGCCGACGCGGCGGCGGGGAACACCAACAAAGACAAAACAAACGGCAGTTTATTCATAGCGGCAACTTTCAAAAATTTTTTAGGATTATTATAAAATCAAAGAGGATAACAAAAACTTAAAAATCAAAAAAAGCTTGCGCTTGTGAATAAAACGGGCTAAAAACAACAGCGGTGCGGTCCCGTAGCTCAGCTGGATAGAGCAACAGCCTTCTAAGCTGTGGGTCCCGCGTTCGAATCGCGGCGGGATCACCAAAATAAAAACCCTCGACTTGTTCGGGGGTTTTTGTTTTATGTGAAATCCGCCGGCGAGAAGGACGCGGGACGCGTTCGGCCGCCCTTGGCGACGACGCCGTCAAGCGGGGGCGAAAGCCCCGAGCGTTAGCGAGCAACCGCGGCGGGGTGATACTTTTTATTTTTTGATTTTGGCTCTAAAATCAAAAAAAAAAAACGCACTTAAATCAAAGCGTTACAACTAATCAGATTTAACGTCCGTTTGATTCGGGAATTTCGGGCAAAATCTGCCGCCACTCGAAATGATAGAAAATTTGTCATTCTTGCAAAATATTATTGCAATCAAAAGCTAAGTTTGCTATATGCAATAAAAACGGAGGATATCTTTGAAAAAATCTTTCGTTCAAACGAGGAAGGCAGGGGGATAAAATCGAATGAACACAGCATTTGTCAGATATTGCGGATATATAAAATGCCCCCCCCCCCCTATACGAACGGGAAGCCCCGCTTATGTCCAGAGCAATCAGCTTAAAACACGGGGGAAAAGTGCCGTCAACGCGCTTCTCAATCTAAATCCCGTTCACTTGATAAATTGAGGAGAGGCTTCATGCCCTTACTGGCTTCGTATATTAGAAATTTCAAAAATTTACGCATTCTGGTTATCGGAGACATTATGCTGGATCGTTTCGTATACGGCAAAGTCGAACGCATTTCGCCCGAAGCGCCTGTCCCCGTGTTTGATTTCAAAAAATCGTCCGACATGCTGGGTGGAGCGGGAAACGTTGTCGCAAATTTAGTGTCTTTGGGGGTGAAGACCTCTTTTATCGGCGTGGTCGGGCAAGATGACAGCGCGCGGGAAATTTCATCCTTGTTGGGAAAATTGGGGGCGTGTCATCATTTGATTCGGCTGAAAAACTATCCGACAATCGTCAAAACGCGCTTGATTGCCGGCAACACGCATTTGCTGCGCGTCGATTGCGAAGAAAAATGGTTTACGCCGGATTCTGTTTTGCCGACCATTCGTTCCATTATTGAAAAAGCGGTAAAAAATGCGGATTTGGTTCTTTTGTCGGATTATGCCAAGGGTGTTTTGGCCAAATCGACGGCGCAGGCGATTATCGCCGAATGTTGCAAAGCGGGTAAAAAAGTCCTTATAGATCCGAAAGGTTCCGATTGGTCGAAATACGAAAACGCAACTCTGGTCAAGCCGAATTTGAAAGAATTCAAAGAAGTGTGCGGACTTTCCGTCAATCCGTCGGATTCCGATTTTACGAAACATCTGTCCGACGGCGCAAAGCTGATTTTTAAACGCTATAAAATCAAAAGCCTGCTGATTACCTTGTCCGAACACGGTATGGCGTACATTCATTCGTCCTCTCCCGACGAGGTTTATCAAATTCCCACCCAAGCCAAAGAAGTTTTCGACGTATCGGGTGCGGGGGATACGTCTTTGGCGACCTTTGGCGCGGCATTCGGCGCGGGCGCTTTGCCCAAGGATGCGATGAAGCTGGCAAACACGGCGTCGGGCATAGTCGTCGGCAAAGTCGGAACGGCGTGCATTTCCGCAAACGAATTGGAAAACGCCCTGTCCGAACGCAATCCGGCCGCCGTGCCGAAAAGCAAAATCGTATCGCCGGAACAAGCCGCCGAAATCGCCGTTGAATTAAAGAAAAGCGGCAAAAAAACGGGCTTTACCAACGGCTGTTTCGATTTATTGCATTTGGGACATTTGCGATCGTTTGAAAATGCCAAAAAGGAATGTGACGTTTTGTTCGTCGGCGTGAATTCGGATGCGAGCGTCAAGCGCCACAAAGGCGATTCCCGCCCGATCCAAGATGAAAAAACGCGCGCTTTGCTGGTCGCTTCATTGGAAACGGTGGATTATGTCATCGTTTTTGACGACGACACGGCGCTTCCTTTGGTCGAAAAAATCCGTCCCGACGTTATCGCGAAAGAGGGTTATTTGCTTCAAAACTGGCCGGAGGCGCAATTCGTCGTTTCTTACGGCGGCCGCGCCGTTACGTTAAAGCGCGTTGACGGCTATTCCACCACGCAAACCGTTGAAAGGATTAAACACTGATGCAGCAGGAAATCATTGCTTCGTTTCAGGAAAACGTTGCCGGTTTTACGGAAATCCAAACTTTGGCGCCCGTTATCGAAAAAATCGCGCTGATATGCATTGACGCGATCCGCAACAACCGCAAAGTGATGTTTTGCGGCAATGGCGGTTCGGCGGCGGATTCGCAGCATTTGGCGGCGGAGCTGGTCGGGCGGTATAAAATGAACCGCCCCGCAATGAATGCGATAGCTTTGACAACGGACAGTTCGATTTTGACGGCGATCGGGAACGATTACGGTTATGACACGATTTTTGAACGCCAGGTCGAAGGCTTGGGGCAAAAAGGCGACGTTTTGGTCGGCATATCGACTTCGGGCAATTCAAAAAATGTGCTGCGCGCTTTTGAAATGGCGCGCAAAAAAGGCGTTTCGACGGTTGCTTTTACGGGAAAATCGGGCGGCAGAATGAAAGAAACGGCCGATATTTGCGTCAACGTGCCGTCCGACGTCACAAACCATATTCAAGAAATGCACATTGCCGTCGGGCATTTGATTTGCGGATTGGTCGAAAGGGTTGTCAATGGCTAAAGCTTTGTTTTTGGATCGCGACGGTACAATCAACATTGATTACGGATACGTTTTTGAACCCGAACGGTTTGAATTCGTTGACGGAATCTTTGATTTATGCCATGCGGCGCAATCCAAAGGCTTTAAAATCATTGTTTGCACGAACCAATCGGGCATTGCGCGCGGGTATTTCACCGAAGCCGACTTTCAAAAAATTACGGCGCATATGGTGAAAAAGTTTTCTGAACAACGCATTGAAATCGCGGACGTTTTTCATTGTCCGACATTGGACGGCATTGACCGCAAGCCCAATACGGGAATGTTCGTCAAAGCGCGCGACAAACACGGAATCAATATGGCGGCAAGTATTTCCTTGGGTGACAGCGAACGCGACGTGATTGCGGGAATAAACGCAGGCGTCGGAACAAATTATTTGTTGTCGAAAAAGAAAATCGCCGCTCCGATTTGCCCCGTTGTTTCAAGCTGCCGCGAATTGGCGGAACTCATTGAAAAAGGTGTCGAATGAATTATTTTGACAAGCTGGACCATCGATCCGCCCGCATGCGCGAAAAATATCCGACTCGTCCGCGCAAAGCCGCCGCGTCAATGTTGATGTGGACTGTTAAAAACCTGTTTCCAAAGGCGGACAAAACCGTTTTTACGGATGGCAGGCTGCATATTGCCGTCAGCGTTTTGGGCGGATTGGGCGATTTGTTTTTTGCCGCGCGGTATGTCGAAAGGCTGTCCCGTTATTTTGGACAAAAAGTTACCGTTTGCATGGAAAATAGCGCGGCGTACGCTCAGCCTGTTTTTGGCGGATTAAGCGGCGTTGAAGCGATTGTTGCCCCAAACGGCGCGCCGTGCGATATTAAAATTCGATTGGTTCGTTTTCCGGAAATCGTTTTTTGCGACTTTAAACGCTTAAAAGCCGTCGGCGACAGCAAAATCAAAGCTTATGTGCAGTCTTTGCTTGATTTTCGATCCGGCTTTCCTCTGGTATACAACAACGATTATTTTGGGTATCGCTATGCCCAAGCAAAGGGCAAAAAACGCGAAGATCAACCGGATATTGACGGGATTTTGCATTTGGCGGACGTTTCGCTGAACATACCTGCGGCCGATCCGCAAATTGGCAAGCCTTTTATCACGATTCAAACTGGATACGGCGAACATTTTAAGGGTGTGGAATCCGAAACGCGCCAATGGGGTGTCGAAAAATATGAACGGCTGATTGAATTGCTAAAGCAGGAATACCCGCGTTTTAAGACTGTTCAAATCGGGGCGGATTATCATCCGCGCATCCAAGAAACGGATTTCGATTTGCGTGGCAAAACATCAATTCCGGAAGTGTTCGGTTTGCTGAAAAACGCCGCTCTGCATATTCAGCAGGAAGGCGGATTTGCAATCGCGCGGCACTATTTGTGCGGCAAACCGTCGGTCGTTTTGTTCGGCCCGACGGATGAAAAATTCTTGGGGTTTCCGGAAAATTTAAATCTTCGCGCGCCGGGATTCGAATGCATATGCGAAGGACTGACCCAAAAATGGTATCAAAAATGTTTGAAAACGGGCGGTTGCGCGGCGTGCATGCGGGCGTTGTCCGCACAAACCGTGTTTGAAAAAATCAAAGAAAGCAAAATATTGGAGTAATTTATGAAAAATTATTTTGAAAAACTTGAACGCAGAGTTCAAAAATATAAAACAAAATATGCAAATCGCCCGCGCAAAGCCGCATTCAAACTCGCCTTGTGGAATACATTGTGCGTGTTTAAACGGCACAAACGTCAAGATATCGTTGATTTACAAAGCATAACAAAACCTGTCAACAAAATTGCACTTGCAATTAACGGCGGCATAGGCGATTACATCACAGCAATAAATTATGCTGCATACCTTTATAATTTTTTAAACAAACAAACACCGATAGATATTTTTGTAAAAAATCCCAAAAGCATGAAAACTCTTTTCAGCAAATCTGTCAATTTTGATTTTTTTGAACGGGATTCCATTCATGAAAAAAAGGAATATCCGCTTAAACTGAATTTGAATAGATTTCCAGAGATACTATACTGCAATGAAACCGCCCTGCATGAAATGATGCCGAATGTTATTCCTTTGCTCAACGCTTGGGAAAAAATTAAAAAAGAAGCGGGGTTGTATTTTGAAATTGACCCCCGCGCAGACGCCTTAACCGTGCAGTACGCGCAAGTTAACGGTGCCAAAAAAAGAATACAGCAACCGGATATTGACGGAATATTAGGTGTTAAGGAAGAACACCTTATAAAACTTTATCCCGAAAGTACAACGGAAGTTTTAGAAAAATTCGGATTAAACGATTGCGTTTTTATCACAATGAACCGCGGAACGGATACAGGCAACAAAGATAACGAAGTTACGCGTATGTGGCCCTTGGAAAATTATGCAAAACTTGTAAAATTGATAAAAAACAAATATCCTCGATGCAAAATCGTGCAGTTGGGATATTCCCCCGAATGGTGCAGGCTCATAGACGGCATTGATATTGATTTGCGCGGAAAAACAACGCTTTTTGAACTGAAGTCCCTGCTTTTTGCATCCGCCTTGCACATAGATTACGAAGGAGGAATGGTTCATTTACGAAAAGCGTTAGGGGTGGGAAAATCCATAGTCCTGTTTGGTCCGACAAACCCTAACTGGCTAGGATATGATACAAATATCAATATCTGCACAAACAAATGCTGTTTTTGTGAAAATCTCACTCCGAATTGGCAAAAATATTGCTCGAATCATAAATTTCCACACATTTGCATGGAAAGCATAACTCCTGAAATGGTATTCAATAAAGTCAACGCAGTTTTATCTTCTGTAAAAAGCCGAGTGTAAAACACTCGGCTTTTCCCTGTTTCAGTATGGATATTTCAGACGAATTTCCGCTTTTGTGTTCAGCCACAGCGTTTTCTTTTCATCCGCATCCGGACTGTTTGTCGCAACCGCTTCATCATAGTCGAATTTCAACGGATCGGCGAATGTGCAAAAAGCTTGCTGTCTGTTTTTGCGGGCGGTTTCCCTCGCGATTTCAAGCGGAACGGACGGCAACGCGCTTTTCGCATAATATCCGCCGTCATATCCGACAACGATTTCTTCATCGGTTTGCGACACGGTGAAATCGTTTAATCCGATAATTTTGCAGTTTTCGGTCAATTCCGCTTCCGTTTTGTTAAAAGCGACGATTTTCCCGTTTTTGGTTGCTGTATGCATCAGTTGTTTTCCCCTTGTGCGTAAATAAATCTGAACACGTTTGTTTTGCCCTGCAGGCTGTAGCCGATTGCAACGGAACTTCCTTTTCGCGCAGGCAAAGCCACAGAGAGCTCGTATCCCGCATGCGACGATACGATGTTGTATCCCAAATTCGACATGTCTTTGATACACACCCATTCACCGGCGTATTTGGCGTCTTTTGCCAACACGAACCACCCGTCCGCGGGTGCCGTGTAAAAATGCCCGCTTTCCTGCAATGTCAAATCAACGTATTTACCGCTCGGCATGCTTAAATTTGAAACAACGGATTTCCCCTCTGCTGTCAAATTGCCCAAATCCGCATTTGCTTTTGTTTCCAGCATCGCCGCCGTATTGACCTCCGATGACGCGGCGTTCGCTGCAGACGCTGTTGCGGCGGCCGCTTTCTCGACAGCCGTTTGGGCGGCCGCAGTGCAATCGGAAACCGCTTTTCTAATGCTGGGAATCAAGCTGTCCGCCGCCGTGTCGTCGAAAATATCCACTGTTACGGCGCGCGCGGATTTTTCCGCCAGCTGTTGCACCTGCATCGTCAGCTTGTCAAAGTTGCGTTCCAGCGTTTCGGCGTGCAAAATCTCGTTGTCGCGGTAGTCCGTTTCCTGCGTCAAAGGCACTTCGCGCACAATCGCGATTTCCGCCCCGTTTTCGGGAGCGTCCGCAAACACCAGATTGCCGCCTTTGACCGTCCAGTCCGTCCGTTCCGTCTGTATGTCGTTCTTTTTCTGCCTGACTTTGATATGCTCCTTTTCCAAAAAGGAAAACGGGATTGCAAACTCTTTCGCAACCCCGTTTCCGATATAAATCACCTTGTTTGTTTGACTGCTTACCGTCATTTTTTATCCTCTCAATAAAAAAGCGGGGATTTTCCCCGCCGTTCACAGTCAACGCACTTTCTCAATCTTACAGCATATTGTGATTATTTTTTCATGGATGTCAAGGCGCTTTACTTAAACCGGCAATCATTTTGATTTTCTTCCTTGACAAAGCTTTGTTCCAGCGAGCTTTTGCGCAGGTATTCCACAAAATCGTACACTTCTTCCGCAGAAGCTCCGTTTTCCAACAAAGTTTTGGCAATCACGGCATATTCCATCCCCAAACTGGTCTGGAACACCGCGCTGTCATCCGTGTTGACGCATACCGGCACATCGCAATCCGCCGCGGCCAAAGAATAAAGGCCGTGCCTGTTCAGCGCAAACAGCGGCAAATCCGCAAAGTTGTCTATCGGCGATATTTTCCGGTTTGACGACGGATTGGCTTCAACGGCTATTCCTTTTTCCGCAATCAGCTTTTTCAGAAAAGACTGACATTCGGACAGAACTTTCAAATACGTTTCGTCAACGCGGATTTTAACCTCTTTGTTCCTTTGTTTTTTATATTTTTCATCGTAAAAATAGCACCAATTCAGCTTGCGCGCCGTTTCGCTTCGGACAGCTTCGCGATAAGCGGCATTTCCACCGTTTTGCCGCCAAACTTCGAGAGAATTCGGGGCGTCCCCTTCTTGATTGTACAGTTCGGGATCATCCGCCCTCAACCGCCATGAAGCCAGATAAGTGTCTATATCCACGGCGCAAAAATCGCCCCGTCCTTCAAAAATCACATTTCTGATTTCCGTAAAGCGGTTTGAAACCTCAAACGACAGCAAAGGGTCAGCCCCCTGTTTCCTCAGCATGAAAAACAGCCACGCCAGATTGTCCAGATATTCCCCCGCCGGTATGACGACACATTCCATTCGTGTTTGCGCCAGCTGCCGCGGGCATGCCCCCAAAGCCAATGCATGTCCCAATCTGTCCCCGCGCCGGAAATTAAAGAAATCAATCACTTCATAGATGGCGCGCAAACCGGAACACAGCGACGTGTACACTTCCCCGACATGGTAAGTAAACGATAAATCCGCCTTTTCGGCGCGGCATCGTCTGAAATACGGCGCATACAATTCGGGCTTCACGCACAATTCATCCCCCGCCGCGTCAATGCCGACGACATATTGAGAATAGGAACTGTTCAGCAGTCCTAAAATTTTTCTTGATTGATTGTTTATATCGCTTGTTTGGTGTAAAAGCGTTTTTCCTTTTTTCTTTATAAAGTGAAATATATACCCGCAATTCGGTTTGTTTTCGCCGTAAACGGATGTCAGCGAAGCGTCCATTTCGCTTTGAATATATTTGAACTTTCTTTTTGTTTGAGGTGCGATTCTGAATTCGATTTTTGAAACAATATTTTCTTCGCTATACTTTTCAGCTATGCTTTTGTAAAGTTCTCCTTTGCCGCTGAACAGCAAATCTTTTTTAGCTTGACACTTTTGGAATTTTTCAAACCCCATGCCTATATTGTCCTGTGTAAACATAAAGAATTTTTGCACAAAACCTGTCAGATACAGATTGAATAAATCTCTGAACAATGGCTGAAAATCGTCTGTTTTTAAAAAACAGTTTTTCAAAAATCGCCGCTCACATTCGTAAATTTGTCCGTTTTTATTTTTTTCGTCCAAACAATGCTGCATCCAGCGAAAATTATCCATATATTGCGCAACATTTCCATAATCTTTCGCGTCAAGAATGTTCATGATGTCTTTCCGCGATAAAAAATTTTCATTCATAATATAATATTCAAGATATATTCTCAGCATTTTTAATTTCAGAGAAAAAATATCATCAAATTCTTTTATTTTGCAATAAAATGGCTTTTTGTAAATAAACGCGTACCAATTCAGCTCCGTCGAATATCCCGAAGCGTTCAAATGCATGTGGTTTTCGGCAACACCTTTTTCTTTCAAAGTGCTGCACAGCCGATGATTGTCATGTCCCGGCAAAAAAGAAAGCGGCAAATCTTTGGACGGGAACGCTGCGATATAAATATCGGCGGGCGCAACATTGATAAAATCATTCCATTCCAATAAATTGTCAAAGTTGATTTCGAGCTTTCTCCCTTTCGGGATCAAGTATTTTTTTGCCGCTTTAACAAACATCTCATCGGCAAAGAAATGTTGCTTATCCCCGATTTTTTCATTGATGATGTTGTCCAGCAAAGCTTCCGAATAATTGTTTGGAAACAGCCTCAAGTACCGGTCTTTAACCGTTTGATACGTTTTTTCATCTTTTAAATCAAAAGCCTCGCCGTCCGTATAGTCCGCGGAAACAATCCGTTCGCACAGATTGTTAAAATCCGCGTCCTTATACGCACAACGAATCAATCGCTCCAAGTTCCTCATTGGTCTTCCGGCATAAACTGCGGGTATTTTTTCAGAAGTTCTGTCAAATCTTTATAATACCAGCTTTTGTATGATTTTTTACCGACATTTTTCAAATGGTTTGAAATATTCTTCGCTTTTGAAGCATCATCGTCTAAAAGAGCTTTAGACATTTTGTTTGAAATATCTTTCCAATCTTCGAACGTGATATTTACCAAGAAGTTTCTTACTTTTTCTTCATCAGCACTAAGAATAGGATTATCAAGTTTCATATTTTCAAGAATTCTAACATCATGTATATTAAATAATTCACTACAATTATCTTGGCAAAATTTCATTTTTGACAACATTTTTTTTAAACCGATCTCATATTGAGAATGATTTTTAGAATCTCCTTTCTCATCCAGCAACCAGTTAATTTTTTCATAAATTTTCTCAACAAAGCAACTTTTCTTATTATAAAATGTAACTCGCATAAACACATCCACATCAAACAAAGAATAAAACAAATATCCGCCATTCTGAATGGCTTTCAACAGATAATTTTTCTTCAGAACAGCGCTCAACGGATCCGACCTATAATTTATGTTATTATTATCATTCCATTCAGATTTTTCATCATTTTCAATAACTATTTGATCATGATACATATGTTTTTAAAGCTTGAGAAATCTCTCTTTTCCGAAAAACTTTTAGGACGAGCTGATTTCCACGTTCTTTCATTCTTTATTCTTGAATAGCAAATTTGCTTTACAATTTGCTTCAAACCTTCAGCAGTTTTATGCGTTTTTAAAACAGAAACATGGTCAACAAGATTACTATCCTTTTGAGCATAAAAATAATCATCAGGCATAAATTTGCAATTTACAAGTTTACTGTAAGCATTGTCAGGCAAACAATATTCGTCTCCATCACGTCCAATATCTTCATTAGATTTTATTAAATCTGCATTTGTACTTTCGTCTTTATTTTTTTCTTCATCTTTTTCATTTTTAACATTTTCTATATCATGCTTTTCATCATCCAAAAAATCATCTGCATCAACAGGAGCTTCTTTATTTTCAGTCAAATCATCTTCTTTTAGAAGCATTAAATTGTTCAACAAAGAAATTGAGTAAAGCAATTTTATTAAATAGCAAAAATACATAACCTGTTCATCAAAAGGAATGCATCTCTTTACAACTCCCGTGAATTGAATTACATCACCCAACATAACATTGTACGGTTCCGTTCGTTCAATATAAATCAAATCGCCGTTATGGTATTTTTCAACCAGCACTCCGTATTCACTTTCACCTTGGGATGCATAGTAATCTCTAAGCAATTTATCCAATTTTGAGCACATGTAATAATTTTTATTTTCAACACTTGTTTTGATCCACTCATCTAAAACAGAATAATATTTATCGTCCAAATTAGCTTTTGCTCTGGAAAGTACATAATTTTGATAATTTTTCAAATTTTGTTGTAAGCTTTCTTTTAAAACACTTCCCTTTTCATCTCGCATTTCGGGCATTTCAACCAACATACGGACAAAGGCCAACATTTCGCGCAACCCGTTCGGATAAATCAAATGCACGCGTTCCTTTTCATCTACAGGATCCAAAGGAAGTGCGACTTTGTCCCGAACCAGCTTTTCCATAAAATCATGAAAATTTGTTTTTTCGTATTCTTTTTGTTTTTCATCGGAAATTTTATTAACAAACGGCTTCAAAATATCCCATGAGGTTTCATTGAAAAATTCTTTCTGCCCCTTCAAGTAGATGCGGCGGGAAACGGGCATTTGTTTTTCATAAAATTGAATGGCTTGATCTCTGATTTCCGAAATTGAAATAATTTCTTTATCAATCAAATTTATATTCTGTTTTATGAATTGATCTTGAATGATATTCAAAAGCTGAACTTCGCGAAATGACAGAATCACGATGCAGTTTTTATTCAGCCATTTTTGAATATCTTCAATCATGCGGTAAACATATTTGTTCGACACCAAATCCAAATCGTCGATGCAAACAATCATTTTCGTATCTTTGTCTTTTCCGATTGCTTTGTAAAAGCTTGTTATCAATTCTTTTAATAATTCGTCAAAGCGGTAACGCTTTTGGATCGTCCGTACAATATCGGAAGGATGATTGTCTTCGTAAAAACGTTCCTTGTTTGATTTGATATGTGAAATCACTTCCATGATTTCATTCAATTTTTTATGGAATTCAGCAAATTCACCACTACCGTTTTCTTTAGACTTTTCAACCTGTTGAGCCAAAACACTGATGAAAAATTCCGGAATCAACAAAGTATCGTCAAAAATGCTGGGATCTATCGTATCAGTTACATAAAAGTTTTTATTTTCATCAAAATGTTTTTGAACAGCTTTAATCAAGGATGTTTTGCCGCATCCGCGATTGCCGACAATGCTGATGACATTGCTGCTGTTCTTTTCAAAATCATATCCTTTGCAAAGCTTTTCAATCCGCTCTATTTCATCTTTGAAAATATCTTCGGTTTCGCCCAACGGCCCCGTGATTTTTTCCCAATCGAATTGAACAGCATTTTCAGCCATTATCATCATCCTTTCGTTGATATGCAACTTATCGGATGATGATAAGACGTTTTGTCGCCATTGACTATATAGGCAATGGTTGTACGCCTTTCGGCTATATTGGCGCACAAAAAAAACGCGGGCAAACAAAACCCGCGCTTTTTATAACGAAAGCCTTCTTACGGGCGCATGCTGTCCAAGTAACCTTTCAGCTTTTCGGCCAAGCTGCTTTCGGGTCTGCCGCCCCAAATGTGGATGATTTCCGCCGCAGACAGCGCCGCCAGCTTGCCCGCCGCGGGCAGACTGAAGCCCTGCGCCAATCCGAACAGGAAACCGCCCGCGAACGCGTCGCCCGCGCCCGTACTGTCCACAACGGATTGATGGTTTTCGGATGCAATCGCCGCTACCCCTTCGTCCGAGAAAATGCACGCGCCTTTCGCCCCGCGCGTCATTGCCAAAATTTGATGACGGCTGTGCAGAATTTCCATAAAGGAATTTAAATCCGTGTTTTCCTTGTCAATATCGAAACAGCCGCGAATCTCGCGTTCGTTGCCGATAAGGATATCCGCCTGCGTGCGGATTGTTTCGATGACTTCCTGCACCGCCACCGCGCGGAAATTCAAGTCGTGCATGTTGAAAGCGACCTTGATGCCCGCCTGCTTTGCGGTTTCCAAAGCCAGCGTCACGGCGGCGCGGGCGCGGCGGGACACCAGCATTTGCCCGTCGATGAACAAAATCTTGGACGCGCGAATCGTTTCGATGTCGATGTCGGCTTCGTCGATTTCCTCGCAAACGCCGAAGTTGAAAGCAAATGTGCGGTCGTGGTCGGGGGTCACCAGCACCAGACAGCGCGCCGTCGCTTTGTCGATGTCGCGGTCGAACTGCACCAAAGGCACGCAGGATTTCACGCCATCCTTGTCAAAAGCGGCTTTGAAGTTGTCGCCCGTCGTGTCGTTGCAGGCTTTGCCGATGAAAGCCGCCTTGCCGCCCAAGGAAGCGACCGTCGCGACGGCGTTCGCCACCGTGCCGCCCGGAATGACGCGGGAATCGGTCAGTTCGCGGCGAATGTCGCGCAAAACAGGAATGGGTAGGACGTTGCCCTGTCCTTTGATTAAGGAATAGCGTTCCAGAAAATCTTCCGTAACATTGGCTACGACATCGACAAATGCTGTCCCGATTGCGGTGACGTCAAAATTGGTCATAAGGAAACTCCGTTTGATTCGCGTTATCGGGATTTCTTTATACAGTCCCCCGATACAAAAGGCGAGTCAAAAAACGAAAAAGTTTCACAGCAGCATCAATTCTTCCTCGGCTTTCGCGTTTTTGCGCGGGGCAAGGGGCGGACGGCAGACGACCAGCAGCTTGCCGTCTTTGGCGGAAATGCGGACGCGCCCGCCTTTGGTCAACTGCCCGAACAGCATTTCTTCGGCAAGGGGCTTTTTGATATGCTCTTGAATCACCCGCGCCAGCGGACGCGCGCCGTTTTTGTCGTCGAATCCTTTTTTCAGCAGCCATTCTTTTGCCGAAAAAGCGACGTCAAGCGTGATTTTCTTTTCGCTCAGCTGTTTTGCCAGCTGGTCAAGGAATTTGTCCGCGACGCGGCGCATGATTTCCGCGTCCAGCTTGGCGAACGGAATCACCGCGTCCAAACGGTTGCGGAATTCGGGCGTGAACAGGCGTTCAATCGCTTCCTTGTCGTCGCCCGTGCGTTCCATGCTGCCGAAGCCCATGGCGGGTTTCGCCATATCCGCCGCGCCCGCGTTTGTCGTCATAATCAAAATCACGTTTGAAAAATCGACCGTTTTGCCGTTGGAGTCGGTCAGTTTGCCGTAATCCATGACTTGCAGCAAAATGTTGTATAAATCGGGATGCGCCTTTTCGATTTCGTCCAGCAGCAAAACCGCGTAAGGGTGCTGGTCGGCCGCGTCGGTCAGCAAACCGCCCTGTTCAAACCCGACATACCCCGGCGGCGTGCCGATTAAGCGCGACAAAGAATGCTTTTCCATATATTCCGACATATCGAAGCGCAGAAGTTCGACGCCCAAAGTTTTCGCCAGCTGGCGCGCGGCTTCGGTTTTGCCGACCCCCGTCGGCCCCGAAAACAGATAACAGCCAATCGGTTTGCCCGCGTCGCGCAACCCCGCCCGCGCCATTTTAATCGAGGACGACAAAGCCTCCAATGCCTTATTCTGTCCGAACACCGCTTTTTTCAAGTCCTGTTCCAAGTTCCGCAAAGCTTCGCGGTCGTCGGAGGAAACGGCTTTAGCGGGTACGTTCGCGATTTTGGAAACGACTTCCTCGATGTCGTGCGCGGTGATTTGCTTTTTCTTTTTGCGCGACAAAGCGAACGCCGCCCCCGCTTCGTCCAAAACGTCAATTGCCTTGTCGGGCAGTTTGCGGTCGTGAATGTAGCGCACCGACAAATCGACGGCGTTTTTCAACGCGTCCGCCGTAAACACAACCCCGTGATGCTTTTCATAAGCGGCTTTCAGCCCGCGCAGGATTTTCAGCGTTTCGTCCGCGCTGGGTTCGTTGATGTCGATTTTCTGAAAACGGCGCAGAAAAGCGCGGTCTTTTTCCATGTGGTTGCGGAATTCCTTGTACGTCGTCGACCCGATGCAGCGCACCCGTCCTTCGCTCAGCGCGGGCTTCAGCAGATTCGACGCGTCCATCGTGCCGCCTGTCGTCGCCCCCGCGCCGATAAGCGTGTGAATTTCGTCCACGAACAGCAGAATATTCGGGTCGGCTTCCAGTTCTTCCAGCACCATTTTCAGGCGTTCTTCAAAATCGCCGCGATACCGCGTCCCCGCCAGCAAAGCCCCGACGTCCAGCTGGTAAATCACCGCGTTTTTCAGCTGGCTCGGCACTTTTCCGTTTTCGATTTTCAGCGCCAAGCCCTCCGCCAGCGCGGTTTTGCCGACCCCCGGATCGCCGATAAGCAGCGGATTGTTCTTCGTGCGGCGGCAAAGCACCTGCATCATGCGTTCGATTTCGCGTTCCCGTCCGATAAGCGGATCGACCCTGCCCGCTTTGACTTTTTCGTTCAGATTGATGCAGAATTCCTCCAGCGGATCAATGTCGTCCATATAGTCGTCATCCACGCCCGAAACGGGGGAGGAATCGCTTAAAAAGTTCATGACGGCAAGGCGTTCGACCCCGTATTTTTGCAAAAAGTAAACGGCGTAAGAATCCTTTTCGGCGAACATTGCGATAATCAGATGCAAAGCCGTCACCATGTCGCGCCCGCTGGACTGCACCTGCAGCGCCGCGCGCTGAAACACCCTTTGCATGGCGACCGTGGGTTTCGGCTGAACATCGGCGTTTTTCAAAACCAGATAAGACAAATCCTTGTCAATGAAATCGGTCAGTTCCTGTTCCAGCTTTTCCAGCGGCAGCTTCATTTTCATAAAGAACGGCACGGCGTCCCTGTCATCCAGCATCGCCAGCAGCAAATGTTCCAAAGTCGCGAATTCCTGATTGCGTTCGCCCGCGAACGTCAACGCCAGCTGTAAAGTTTGTTCCAAGCTCGGGGACAGCATTGTTTATTCCTTTTCGACTTTGCAGCGCAAGGGGTGCTGCGACCGCTTCGCCATTTCGATTGTCTGCGCGGCTTTGGTTTCGGCGACTTCCAGCGTGTAAACGCCAGCGACGCCCGCGCCCGAACGGTGCACCTGCAGCATGATGTCGGTCGCTTCCGCCGCCGATTTGTCAAACACGCTTTGAAGCACGGAAATCACGAAATCCATCGGCGTAAAGTCGTCGTTCAGAATGACCACGCAGTACAAAGGCGGACGCTTTGTCTGCGGCTTCGCTTTTGTCGCAACGCCGCCTTGAGTTTCCGTATCGGGATTCGACCGTTTCGCCATTTCCAGCTCCTTTCTGTGAAACCCCTTGCCAAAAAAAGGGAAAACCGCGTATGATGGTGTCGGAAAATGTTTAAATTAGAGTATAGAAAAGTGCTTTTTTTTCGCTTCCTGCTCGCTTTTTTGCTGATGACCGCGACCGCCAACGCGCAAAGCCGCCAGTCGTCCCTGCTGATTGAAGCGGAAACGGGGCGCGTCCTGCAATCCGAAAACGCGACCGAAAAGCGCTATCCCGCGTCTTTGACCAAAATGATGACGCTGTACATGGTCTTTGACGCTTTGGAAAAAAAGGAAATCCAAATCGACCAGCTGCTGCCCGTGTCCGTCCACGCCGCCAAACAGCCGAAATCGCGCATGGGACTGAAAGCGGGGACAACAATCTCCGTCGAAAACGCGATTTTCGCCATGATTTCACGTTCCGCCAACGATGCCGCCGTCGTGGTGGCGGAGGGATTGGGCGGCTCGGAAGCGCAATTCGCCGACAAAATGACGCGCGTCGCCCATGAATTGGGCATGAAAGACACGCGGTTCAAAAACGCGTCGGGACTGCATAACAAAGACCAAGTCACTTCCGCCCGCGACATGGCGATTCTGTCCATGGCCTTGATTCAGCATTTTCCCAAGTATTACAAGCTGTTTTCCGTCAAAGGCTTCCGCTACGGCAGACGCTATTACGGCAACCACAACCTTGTCGCGCGGTTTTACAAGGGCGGCGACGGATTGAAAACAGGCTATGTTGACGCGTCGGGCTATCACGTCGTCGGTTCGGCCAAGCGCAACGGCAAACGGCTTATCGGCGTGGTTATGGGACGCAATTCGGTTCGCGAACGCGACCGGCATATTTTCAAACTGCTGGATTTCGGTTTTGCCGCCTTGAAAAAAGAAGCGCCAACCCTAGCCACCATGAACGAAGAGCCGCTGTTTTCGTCAACCCCCGTCCCGCCCAAAACGGAACGGGAATACAGACAGTCGCGCATCAAAGCCCGCCAAATCACCGAAGAGCTTGACGCCGTCGCGTCCCTGTCCGACAGCTTGACGATGCAGGACAAGGACAAAATCACCAAAAAAGCAATTGTCGAGTGGCGGTATTAGTCGCGGAAATTCACAAATTGCAGCGGCTGATCGATGCCCAGCGTTTTCACGAAAGCGATAACCGCCTGCAAATCGTCGCGTTTTTTGCCCGAAACACGCAGTTCGTCGCCTTGGATTGACACCTGCACTTTGGCTTTGGAATCTTTAATCGCTTTGGAGATTTTCTTGGCGATTTCCTGTTCGATGCCCTGCTTGACGGCAACGGCTTGGCGCACCATCGCGCCGGCGGCTTTTTCCTCTTTGCCGAAGCTCAAAGCCGACGTGTCCAGCTTGCGCCGCGTAACATAAGTCACCAGCAATTCATGCAGCTGTTTCAGCTTTAAATCGTCGTCGGCAAGCAGAATGATTTCCTTGTCTTTCAGTTCAACCGAGCTTTTCGACCCTTTGAAATCGAAGCGGGTTGAAATTTCGCGCGCCGCGCCGTTGACGGCGTTTTGAATTTCGGTCATATCGGTTTTGGATACAATATCGAATGAAGGCATGATGCTACTCCTGTCAGTTTTTCGACATCATACCCGTCAATCGTTCCGCCGTCAAGCCGCCGAGCCGAAACGCGGCGCCGCTTTAGCCGTTGTCTAAAAACGAACGCAGTTTGCGTGAACGGCTGGGATGTTTCAGCTTGCGCAACGCTTTGGCTTCGATTTGGCGGATGCGTTCGCGGGTAACCGAAAACTGCTGTCCGACTTCCTCCAGCGTATGATCGGTGTTCATCCCGATGCCGAAGCGCATGCGCAGCACGCGTTCTTCACGCGGGGTCAAACTGGACAGAACCGCCGTGCAGGTCTGGCGCAAGTTCGTCTGAATCGCCGCGTCCAAAGGCTGAATGACGTTGCGATCCTCGATGAAATCGCCCAAATGGCTGTCTTCCTCGTCGCCGACGGGGGTTTCCAAAGAAATCGGTTCTTTGGCGATTTTCAGCACTTTGCGCACTTTTTCCAAAGGCATGGACAGCTTTTCGGCCAATTCTTCCGGCGTCGGTTCACGCCCGATTTCGTGCAGCATCTGGCGGCTGGTGCGAACCAGCTTGTTGATTGTTTCAATCATGTGAACGGGGATGCGGATGGTGCGCGCCTGATCGGCAATCGACCGCGTAATCGCTTGGCGAATCCACCATGTCGCATAGGTCGAAAATTTATAGCCGCGGCGGTATTCAAATTTATCGACGGCTTTCATCAAGCCGATGTTGCCCTCTTGAATCAAATCCAAAAACTGCAGACCGCGGTTTGTGTATTTCTTCGCAATGGAAATCACCAAACGCAGATTGGCCTCAATCATTTCCTTTTTGGCGCGGGTGGATTCCTGTTCACCCTTTTTGACCATCGAGCAAACGCGGCGATATTCAAAAATCGGCATGCCGATTTCGTCCGCCATTTGCGAAATTGCCGTTTGAATTTCTTGAATTTCCTTGGAATACTTTTCGACAAACACCTTCCAGTATTTGCCCGACATCTTTTCAATCCAATGCGAATCGAATTCTGAATTCTTGTAGGCTTCCAAAAAGTCTTCGCGCTTGATGCGGCAGCTTAACGCCAGACGCAGCAGCTTGCCTTCAAACGTCATCAAACGTTTGTTGTAGTCGTTCAGCTGATCGACCAGCATTTCAATGCGCGCGGGGTTCAGCTGGACTTCCTCCATCAGCGCAATCAATTCCTGTTTGATTTTCTGGAATTTCTTTTCGGTCGCGGCAGGAACGGGTTTGGACGTGCGCAGACAGGACAAGCGCTGATCCTGCACTTTTTTCAGTTTTTGATAAGTGGTGGAAATCTGTTCAAACTGTTCCAGCACTTTGGGCATCAAAGACTGTTCCATTTGCTGCAGGGATACCGCAGCGGGTTCGTCTTCATCGTCCGCATCGGCGGATTCGTCGTCCGAGGAGGAGTCTTCCTCTTCCTCATCATCGATAAAATCGTCGGCGGATTCGTCGCCGTCGTCTTCGCCGTCGGAATCTTCATCATCGTCAAAACTGTTCTGCGGTTCGGGAATATCCTCGCTTTCCTCGTCCTCTTCAGCTTCCTCGGGTTCTTCGTGTTTTTCCTCAACGACGGCCGGCGCCGCTGTTTCGGGAATGGTTGACGTGAACGTCGCCGACAAAGGCAGTTCCCCGTCCCCCGAATCTTCGCCCGAACCGTACGTCGCGTCCAAATCGATAATGTCGCGCAGCAGCATCTTGCCCGACACCAAAGCGTCATGCCAGCCCGTCAAAGCTTTAATCGTCAGCGCGCTTTCGCACAATCCGCCGATCATCAAATCGCGGCCGGCTTCGATTCGTTTCGCAATGGCGATTTCGCCTTCGCGCGACAGCAGTTCGACCGCGCCCATTTCGCGCAGGTACATGCGGACGGGATCGTCCGTGCGCGACGTTTCGACTTCGTCCAATTTAAAGCCGTCATCCTCGGGTTCGTCGGCGGAATCGGACGAATCGTCGTCCGTTTCTTCGTTTTCGACCAAATTGATTCCCATATCGGAAATCATGGTCATCACGTCTTCGATTTGTTCCGACGATTCTTTTTCGGGGGGCAAAGCCGCGTTCAATTCGTCCACGGTGATATAGCCGCGCGATTTTCCTTTGTTCAGCAGTTTTTTTAACGAAGCGCTGAGCGAATCCAACAAAGCGTCTTCATTGTTTTCGTTTTCGCCGATTTCATCGTCCGCAGTCGTATTCATAGAAAAATCCCTTCCGTTGCGTCACGCGCATATCACAAAGCACCGATTTTTTGATAAATCGGATAATCTTGCAACATTTAGGGCGTTGACACCAATTTGTCAACCTTTAAATAGGTTGACTTGGCTTTTTATTCAAGGTCTTATCCGCTTTTGGACAGGGTTTGATATTTTTCCCACAGGGCTTTGGCTTTGTCGGCATCCGTTTCCGATTCGATTTGCCGCGCCAAAGCGGACAGTTCGGCTTTCAAGGCTTTTTGCCGTTCGCCCTCCAGCAAAGCGGCAAAATCGGCTTTGATGTCGGCGGGCGTTGTTTTTTTGCGCTTCAGCATTTCGATTTCGTCGGCGACGGCATCGTACAGTCTGCCGTTTTGATTGGCGCGGAAATAATCCTCCAGCTCCGCCGCCGTCAAGTCGGGATTATCCGCCAGCGCATTGATGATGCTGCGAAACGCATCCGCCAAAAAAGCGTCGGCGGGGGTGATGTCCGCCAGCTCCTCCAGAGAATCGGAAGCAATATCCGGATACAGCAGGACATAGGCCAGAATCATTCTGTCCTCGCCCGCCTGCGGTCTGGGTTTTGCGGGTTTGACATAGTCCTGCTTTGCAACGGATTTGGAACTTTTTTTGTTAAAAACGGGGGCGGTCGCCTCCCACAGTTCGGCGCGGAAAGTCTGCCTGTAATAAGAACGCACGGATTCGTCGGCGATTTTTGCCAGCGTTTCGTTCACATCCTTTTCCAAAGCGGCTTTGCGTTCCGGCGTGTCAAGGCTTTTGCCCTGCAGCAGCATTTGCCACAGCTGCCGGAACAAGGGGCGGCTTTGGGTGCGGATGAAATCCTCGAACGCCTGTTTGCCGCGTTCTTGAATGAATTCGTCGGGATCGTCGTCGTCGGGCAAAGTCATAAAACGCAGGGACTTGCCCGCTTTCAATAAAGGAAGCACCCTGTCCGCCGCGCGGTTCGCCGCCCGAATCCCCGCGCCGTCGCCGTCGAAACAGCAAATCGGTTCCGGCGCGTATTTCCACAGCTGTTCGATTTGGCGTTCGGTCAAAGCCGTGCCGCACGACGCAACCGCGCGCGTTATCCCGACGCTGTGAAGCGCGATGACGTCCATATAGCCCTCGACGACCAAAATTTCCTGCATTTTGCGCGCCTGTTCCGCCGCAAAGTGCGCTGCGTAAAGGGTGTCGCCTTTGGAAAACAGCGCCGTTTCGGGGGAATTCAAGTACTTCGGTTCGCCATCGCCCAGCACGCGCCCGCCGAAAGCGATGACGCGCCCGCGCTTGTCGCAAATCGGATACATCACGCGGTCGTGGAAATAGTCGTAAGCCCGCCCGTCCGACGAAACGCCGATAACGCCCGTCTGCTTCAGCTGTTCGACGGTCAAACCTTCGCGTTCCAGCATCGCTTTGACGGGATTGCCGTTCGGCGCAAAACCCAAGCGGAAATGCTTGATGACCTCGTCGGTCAGCCCGCGCCGCTGCAGGTAAAACAAGCCGTCGCGCCCGACGGGTTTGTACAGCTGTTCTTGATAATAGGCGCAGACTTTTTCCAAAACGTCGTACAGCGTGCCGCGTTTTTTTTCGCGTTCGACCTCGGCGGCGGACGCTTTGGGCATTTCCAGCCCCGCCTCGTTCGCCAACTGTTCAACCGCGTCGACAAAGCTCAGTCCCTGCGATTTCATCACGAACGTAATCGCGTCGCCGTGTTCGCCGCAGCCGAAGCAATGAAAAGCCTCGCGTTCGTCGCTGACGGTGAACGACGGCGTTTTTTCGTGGTGAAACGGACAGCACCCCCAGTATTCCTTGCCTTTGCGCGTCAGTTTGACGGCTTTGCCGACAATCGAAACAATCGACAGTCTTGAACGCAGCAGTTCCAGAAATTCGGGGGTGATTGTGGGCATAAGCCGTCCTTTATTTCTGCGCCAAAATTGTCTTGACCACGCCCGACGCCTGACCGAAGTCCATGCGTCCCGCGTACTGTTCGCGCAAAGCCGCCATGACCGCGCCCATGTCTTTCAATCCCGCCGCGCCCGTTTTGGCGACGATTTCGCGCACGGCGGCTTCGGTTTCGGCCGCGTCCATCTGTTTGGGCAGGAACGAACGGATGATGTCGATTTCCGCCTGTTCGCTGTCGATTAAGTCTTGACGGCCTCCCTTTTGATACATGGCGATGCTGTCGTTGCGCTGTTTAATCATGGACTGCAGCAGCTGCAAAATGTCGTCGTTGGTGATTTGGCCGTCCTTCGCCGACCCGCGGGAAGCGATGTCGCGGTCTTTGATTGCCGCCAAAATCAGACGCAAAGTGGATACTTTCGCGGTATCTTTTTCCAACATGGCGTTTTTCAACGCGGCTTTCAACTGTTCACGCATAACGAATACTCCTCATAGATAAAAAACTTTCCGTCATAAAACACCGTTTTTTTGTTTTTGGCAAGTTACGCTTGAAGAAAAAAACAAAGCCTTGTATGATGCGCGGCAGATGAAATTGCTTCTTTCGCCCGAAACGGGGTGAAAGGGGTGTTTTTTTATTATTATGAGGATGTCGAAATGCAAAAAGTACCGATGACCAAAAAGGGCGCGGAACGCCTGCAACAGGAATTGACCAATCTGAAAAGCGTGGAACGTCCCGCCATTATCGCGGCGATTGCCGAAGCGCGCGAACACGGCGATTTGTCCGAAAACGCCGAATACCACGCCGCCCGCGAAAAACAAAGCTTTATCGAAGGCCGTATTCAGGAACTGGAATCCGCAATGTCCTGCGCCGACATTATCGACACGGCGGCTTTGTCGGGCGACACCGTCGTTTTCGGCGCGACCGTGTCCTTGATGGATGAAGACACCGAAGACGAACTGAAATATCAAATCGTCGGACAGTACGAAGCCGATTTGGAACACGGCCGCATTTCCGTTTCCGCCCCGCTGGCGCGCGCTTTAATCGGAAAATCCGTCGGCGACACGGCGGAACTGGCTTCGCCCAAGGGTAAAAAATCTTACGAAATTCTGGAAATCGAATACATTTGATGGTCAAAAAGGCAAACAGGGATTTGATTGCGGGAACAGCGGCTTTACTGACCGTCGCTTTGCTGTTTTGCGCCATCAGCTTCAAACGGGACATCGGCCGGCGTTCGACGGCCGGCTATACGCTGTCCGCCCGATTCAACCACACGGACGGGCTGAACACGGGCGCGCCCGTGCGTCTGGCGGGAATCGAGGTCGGCAAAATCACCGGTTTGACTTTGGACGAGGATTATGGCGTAACAGTCCGCTTTTCTTTGCCCGAATCCGTGCAGCTGCCCGATGACAGCGGCGTTTCCGTCCAATCCCAAAGTTTGTTGGGAAACAAGTATTTGGAACTGACCCCCGGCGGATCGGAGGACATGCTGTCCGACGGCGATTTTATGGACTTTACCGAAGATTCCCCCGATTTGGTCAAGCTGTTGGACAAGGTGGTTTCCGCCGCCAAAGCCAATCGTAAAAACAACACATGCGCCAAAGGAAAATAAATGAAAAAAAATCCGATTGAAACCGTGCTGGGCATACTGGTGATTTTGGTCGCGGGGCTGTTCGTTTATTATGCCGAACAGCGGCTGTCCGTGCGTCCTCAGCAGGGATACACGCTGACGGCGACGTTTTTAAAGTCGGGCGGACTGGAAAGCGGCAACGACGTGCGCATCAACGGCATCAAAGTCGGCTCTGTTACAGGCATCGAGCTGACGCCCGATTATACGGCGCGCATCAGCATTGACGTCAAAAAATCCGTTTCCCTGCCCGCCGATACGGTTGCGGCGGTTGTTTCGGACGGATTGATGGGCGGCATTTTCCTGCAGCTGGAACCGGGGAAATCGGCCGACATGTTAAAAGACGGCGATGCGATAAAGCAGACGCGCGATTTCAAATCGCTGGAAAGCATGATCGGCGACGTTATCTTTTTGGCAACGGGCAAAGAGGACGAATAAATGAAAAAATCCGTGTTTTCCGCAGTCTTGTTAGGGATGTGCGCGGCGACTCTGCCCGCAAAGGCCGAAGACCTGTCTTTGGAACAGGTGGTTTTGCGCGGACTTGACAAAGTAACGGGACGCATCAGCACGATGACCGTCAACGTCGGCGAAAAGGCGCAATTCGGCGCTTTGGATGTTTATGTGCGCGTCTGCTACGCTCACCCGCCCGAAGAAACGCCCGAAAACGCCGCCTATCTGGACATTGTCGAAAAAAAGCAGGAAGGACAGCTGAAACTGTTTTCGGGGTGGATGTTTTCATCGTCGCCCGCGCTGTCCGCCATGGAACACCCCGTTTTCGACGTTTGGGTAATCCGGTGCCAGGGCGAACAAATCACGCCGCCCATTCCCGAACCGCTGATGCTGGAAAACCAAATCGAAGCCGTCCCCGTTCAGCCCAAAGTCAAAATCGTGCTGGATGAAAACGAGGAAAACATCGAAAAACCCGTCAATCCCGAAGAATTGCCTGCGGAACCGTCCGATTCGGATGAAAACGATTCGGACGCGGCGGTGTTGGTTCCTTTGCCGGAACCCGCCGAAGAAAACGACATTCCGCCCGAAACGGCAGAACAGCCGTCCTCCGAACCGGTTAATGCTCCGGCTGAAGAGTTTTCTGACGAAGACGCAACGGAAAACGACATTTAACGACGAAAGGCTTTTCAATGCCGCATGCCCGCTTTCAGCCCCGTTTTCAAATTTCCAGCCGTTTTTTAATTCTGTCGTCAACTTTGTATTTCGGGTTGGTTTTGAATTGCGCCTTGTGGCGTTATCTGTTTGAAAAGCTGAATTTTTCAAGCTTTTTGGAATGTTCTTTGGCAATTGTTGTGCCGGTTCTGGTTTGTATTCCGCTGTATCTGGCGTTCAATCTGCTGCTGATGCCCAAAACGGCAAAACCTTTGCTGATTGTCTTGCTACTGATTTCAAGCACGACAAATTATCTGATGACAAATCTGGGCGTTTACATCGACAGCGATATGATTCGCAACGCGTTTGAAACAAACACGCGCGAAGCTTTGGATTTGGCGACATGGTCGGGCTGTTTGTGGGTGTTTTTCACGGGTGTTCTGCCGGCGGTCGCTTTGGTGTTCACGCGCGTTGAATTCGATTCGTTCAAAACCGAATGTAAAAGCCGCCTTTTCGGACTGCTGATTGCGCTGGCAATCGTCGGAAGCATCGGCGCAACGTCGTATAAAACGCTGTCCGCCGTCGGACGCAACAACAAAGCCGCGCGCAAAATCATCAACACGCAAAACTACATTTATTCGACGTTCCGCTATATCCAGCGCAAAATCAACAGCCGCCGTCCCTTTGTCCCGCTGGATGAAAACGCTCAAATCACCCCTTACGAAGACCACACTAAAACCGTTTTGGTTTTCGTACTGGGCGAAACGGCGCGGTCGGCGAATTTTTCACTGCAAGGGTATGAACGGCAAACCAATCCGCTGTTGGCGAAACAAAACATCGCCTACTTTAAAAACGTAACGTCGTGCGGAACGGCAACGGCGATTTCCGTACCGTGCATGTTTTCGTCCGTACCGCGCGCCGCTTTTGACGTCGACGACGCGCCGTATACGGAAAATCTGATTGATTTGCTGCGAAAAGCGGGCTACGACATCCTGTGGCGCGACAACGACGACGGCTGCAAAGGCGTGTGCCAGCGCGTTCGCAACGAAGAAATGAAATACTCCAACCACCCGAAATACTGCTTCGGCAGCTACTGCCATGACGAAGTTTTGCTGGACGGACTGGAGGACATCATCAAAAACATCAAACAGGATACGGTGATTTTTCTGCACACCATGGGCAGTCACGGCCCGACGTATTTCAACCGTTATCCCGATAAATTCAAAAAGTTTTTGCCGACGTGCGACACGGCGGACATGCAGAAATGCACGAAAGAACAGATTGTCAACACATACGACAACACGATTTTGTATACAGATTTTATCGTTTCGTCGGCAATCGATATTTTGAAAAAGTTTCCGCAGTACGAAGCGGGACTGATTTATGTTTCCGACCATGGCGAATCTTTGGGTGAAAACAATATGTACCTGCACGGTTTCCCGTACGCCCTTGCCCCGAAAGAACAAATCGAAGTTCCGATGCTGGTTTGGATGAACGGCACCATGAAAAAATGGGATTATATTGACTTTTCATGTTTGAAAAAAGAAGCCGCATCCCAATCTTTTTCACACGACAACATCTTTCATTCGCTGGTCGGGCTGTTGGAAATCGACACAAAAGAATATGACAAAAACTTGGATATGTTCAATCCGTGCCGCAAAAAGAAACTGCCTTTTATGGAAAGGGATAAGAAATGAAGTCGCCTTATCACGGCATCCGCCGCATTTTAAACGCTTTTGCATACTCCGCCGCGGGTTTTGCCGCCGCGTTCAAAAGCGAAGCCGCTTTCCGTCAAGACTTGGCGGTGTTTGTCATCGGAACGGGCGTCGCGCTGTATTTGCCATTGTCGTTTATCGAACGGGTGTGTCTGATTTCGCCGCTGCTGCTGGTTTTGCTGATGGAACTGGCCAACACCGCGATTGAAGCCGTCGTCGACCGTATTTCGGACGATTTTCATCTGCTCAGCAAAAAAGCCAAAGACATCGGCAGTTTGCTGGTGCTAATCGCTTTTATCAATGCAATTTTGTGGTGGACGGCCATATTATGTCCTCTGTTCATCTGATTTGCGGCTTTATGGGAACGGGCAAGACAACGATTGCCCGCAGGCTGGCCATGCAAATGAACGCCGTTCGGCTGACGCATGACGAGTTTATGGCGGATTTGTACGGGAACGACATTCCCGAATCCGAATTTCAAGCCAAATGGAATAAAGTGGACAAGCTGATTTGGAATCTGGCGGAACAAATCGTTTGCGCCGGCGGAAACGTCATTTTGGATTACGGATTTTGGAGCCGTGAAAGCCGCCGAAAAGCGGCGGAACGCGCAAAAATCTTTTGCGACAATATTACGTTTCATCAAGTCGAATGTGACTTTGAAACCGCCAAACGGCGTTTGCGCGAACGCGACGCGGGACGATTGGACGAAGAAGCGTTCAACGCTTTGGCGAAAAAATACGAACCGATAGACACCGACGAACGTTTTGATGTGATTTATTATCGCAACGTTTAAACGCATATTTCAATTTGGTTCAGCCGTCCATCTTCGGACATATTTTTCAGATGCTGAATCAAGGCTTGGATTTTCGGCGTTTTTTCGGAAGCCGTATTGCATACGCCGTAAAACGGACGGGTCAGTCCGAAATCCAAATTCAGCCGCGTCAGCTCGGGATTGCGCGCCGCATCCCAATCATGCAGCAAGGCGATGCCGTCGCCCGAACGAATCAATGAAAAAACGACGGCTTCCGAATCGGATGTCGTGTTCAGATGTTTGGCTTTTTTCAAAATCAATCGGCAGGACGGATCGTCCAAATGGCGCTGCTGCACGCATATATCGAAATTCTGCACCAAATCCGCCATATCCCGCGGCACACCGTGTTTATCCAAATAGCTTTTCGATGCGTACAGGCTCATTTTGCTTTCGGTTTTAAAAACCATTTTGCCTTTCATCGGAAACGACAAATCACTGACAATCGCGAAATCGATATCGGGCGGATTGACTTTTGCGTTCGTCACAATATCCAGTCTGATTTTTAAATGGCGCGCATAAAACAACGACAGTTCTTTCAGCAGTCCGTTTCCCAAAAAACCGTCCGAAACATAAACCGTTACATAACCCGCCAAATCTTCGGCGGCTTCAAACATTTTTGAAATCCGGTCCAGACTTTTGACAATGTTGTCGATATCCGTATACAGCAGGCGGGCGGTATTTGTCGGTTCGACGCCCTTTGGCGAACGCTGCAGCAGCGTCGTGTTCATCGAACTTTCCAAATCCGTAATGATTTTCGACAAATTGGACTGTTTGATGCCGTTTCTGCGCGCCGCGCCTTGAATCCGCCCGGCGTCAATCACTTCTTTAAGGGCAAGCAGATCCCTTAAAAAAGACAACCTGGATTTGAATGTCGCCATAAACATATACCCCTTATATAAAAGCAGGGACTTTTCAAAGCCCGTGCCATCCCCTACAGTGTAGTTATGGTGTTTCATTTCGAGGCGGTTGTCAATCGGAAATAAACGCTTTTCCGGCAAAGCGGAGGGGAAAAAGATTGCTTTGCTGACGCCGCCTTGAACACCTGCTTTGCATTGACTTGACTTTTATTCCTTGAATATCGGTTGGACATCCGAATTATCGGCGCGTTTTCGCGCGTGCAAAAAACAGAAAAGGGGAAGGAAATGACCTGTCATTTGACACCAAAACAGCTGGAAGTTTTACATTGCTTGTCGCAAGGCATGCAAAACAAGCAAATCGCTTCGGAAATGGGCGTCAGCTTGTCTACGGTTAAAATCCACTTGAACAGGATTTACATGCGGTTGAATGTTTCTAACCGGTTGCAAGCCCTGTTGTGGATGAACGACAACGATTTGGTCTGACACGAGTAAAAAAACACCCCGTCAAAGGGGTGTTTTTTTTATTTGCCGTCTTTTTTATTCGGCGGCGTGATCCAAACAGGCGCATTTTTCAACAGCCAGAGATTCCTTGAAATAGCGGCGTTCGGCAAATTCGCTTTTTTTACCGATGTTGAATTCGGACATCGGACGGAAATACCCCATAACGCGCGTCCAGATTTCGCAGGGCTGGCGTTCTTCGTCTTTGAGGGTGATTTCTGCGTTTTCAGTCATTTGCAAGGTCTTTCAGTTAAGTGTTCAAAATCAATCTTTGGGGACGTCTTGTCGTCTGTAACCACTATATATGGGGTTTTACGGAAATGACAAGAGGTATTTTCGACTATTTTGCAACACGTTGAAATCACTGTCCTTTTTTAAAACATAAAGCGCAGCGTCGCCGTCAGAGTGTGCGACAGCCAATCGGGGCGTGCTTCCAACCCGTAGCGTGCTGAAATATCCCAGTTGTCCCCCAGAATATACGCCAGCGAAGCGCCCAATTCGGCACCGTAAGGATCCATATCCTTGCCGGTTACCGTATAACTGGCTCCGTTGGGCAGGTTAACCGTCGCCGAATCTTCGGAACGTGAAAAATCATACGTCAGCCCCGCCGACAATTCGCTCAGCCAGACGCCGTTTTCCGATTGCGACAGCATATATTCCTTACGGATTTCCGCCACCGCCGAAAACACGGAATTTGAAAACGACTGAATATTCTGTCCGACGGAGTCTTCGTGCGCGGCGCGTGAAACGGACGCGTAGCGCACGCCGATTTCCGGACGCCACGCCGCCGCATCGTATCCCCACATCAGCTGACCGCCGGTTGTTTTGACATCGTAGTTGTCCGCAACCGTTATCCCCGACACGTCTTTTGTTTCATCAAAACTGCTTTTTGTATAATCCAGAACCGCCGACAAATACCAGTCCGCGGGTTTGTACATGCCGTACAAAAAGAACGTATCGCCCGAAACATCCGTTGTTCTTTGCAGTGTTTTCAAATCGGACGAAGTGCGCGCATAGCCGACCCCGACGGCGAACACGTCGGCGAATGTGGCGTCCAGCCCCATAGCCACGCCCGTCGAATCGCCGCTGAAGCCGTCTTCGTCGGAATCGGATTTGTATTCGTTCGTATTGTACAACGCCTGCGCCCACATTCCGATTGCGGGACGAACGCCATAGAACGCACCGTAGTTCGCCTGTCTTTGCGAACGATACTTGGCGACTTTGGGCGCGGGTTCGGCGTCTTCGTATCCGAACGAACGGTATTCGCGCTTCTGCTGCGACGGCTGATACGTCGGATAAGCCCGCCCCGTCGACGGCATATCATCGTACGAACGGTATTCGCGCGTCGACCGCGACGGCTGATATGTCGGATAAGCCCGCCCCGTCGACGGCATATCACCGTATCCCGCTTGTTTATAGTAGTCTTTTGTCCGCATCACACGGCTTTTGTAAGGCGAACCGCCGGAACGCCCGTACATTTCGCGCATTTTGCGGTATTTGTCGGAACGGTTGCCCATTTTTTTCTGCAAACCTCGCATCCGCTTGAACGCCATGCCCGCGACCTGCGTTTGCGTCTGCAAAGACCGAGCCGTCATCGACCCCGACACGTCTGGCGCAATCGCCGTCAAAGCGTTCAAATAAGCGCGGCTTCCCTTTTGCGACAAAGCATCCAAATGTTTTGCCACGGCAAACAGTTTGTCGTTTTCGTTGAACAGCCCGCCGTCCAAAATCGCCGCCGCCGTATTTTGATTGTTTTGCGAACCCTTTTCGATAATGACGACTTCCTGCGCGTTGGACGCTTGAATTAAATTATAGCACAGCCCTTTGCCCGAAGCGCAGTCGACTTTTTCCAGTTTGTAGCGGCTGTTCGCAAACGAAAATTCGCCGGAATCGACCGTTCCCGAAATCAGCTCGAACGTTGTGCCATTTTCCGCCGTGTGCAACCCGTAATCGACCGTCATGTCCAGCCGCGCGTTTTTGCTGATTTTAACGGTATCGGCATCGATATGCCCGAAGCCGCCGCCCCGCAATTCGCCCGCGTCGTTTGTCGCCCCCGCCGAAAAGCGCAGCTTCAACACGGAATTGTCCGCAAATTCCAACCCGCCCGTCACGGTCAGATTTCTAACGCCGATATCCAGCGTGCCGCCGATGAGCGCCCCGTTGGAAACCGTTGCGTTGTGATTGAACGTCGCTTTGCCCGCGCCCGTCATCGACAGTCTGCCGATTGTCGTATTCGCGCCGTCAAAAACCACATCGCCCGCGCCGACGGTCAAAGAATCTGAAATGTCCGCATTGCTTCCGAAATACGCCGTTCCGTTCCCGACAAAAACGTTTTTGACGGCAACGTCTTTGGTGAACGTCAAAACCCCCGAATTCGTCGCGATTGTTCCGAAGCCGGACAGCGTTTTTTGGAAAGCGCCGCCGTTTTCCAGCATCAGCGTGCCATTTCCCGCCAAGTTGCCCGTTACATTCAATTTATCGGAAACCGTCAAAGTTTTTCCCGTTTCGACGTTCAGCGTACCGTTTCCGGATTCAAAGACCAACGCGCCCGCTGCGGAATTGCCGGCTATGTCGACCGTTCCCGAACCGACATATACAGCCCCGATGCGGTTTCCGCCCGTCGACAGCTTGCCGCCTTTGATTTTCAGCACCCCGCCGCCCGACAGAGTCCCGAGTGTTCCGCTTTTTTGAACCAAATCGGAAATCGACAGTTCCGCGCCGTTTTCGATGATTGCCGAACCGCCTTCAAACGTCAGTTTATCCACATTTGCGTTTTTGTTAAAGCTTGCACTGCCGCCGCTGATGTAAATTTCGCCCAAGGACGCAATCGGCGCATTGAACACACTGCCCGAACCGTTCAGCCGCAAAGTCCCCGCGCCCGTTACGGTATTGGACGCCGCGGTTGAAATGGTCGACAAGCTTAACGTTTTACCCTGCCCGACGGACAGCGTGCCATTGTTTCCGGAAAAAGCGACGGATGCCATTGTCGTATCGCCCGTAAAACTTGCCGTTCCCGAACCGACAATCAAATGCCCGCTTGCAAACGAAGCCGCCGTGGCAAACGAACCGTTCGCGCCGCCCGACAGCTTAATCGTTCCCGAACCGTTTACCATGTTTGCGCCCGCGTTGATATTTTGAGTGATATTCAGCGTTTTGTTGACGGTCAGCGTCGAACCGCTGTTCGCGCCGAAAGAAACCGTCCCGACCGTCATGTCTGCGTTTTGAATCAAACCCGCCCCGTTTGCGATTGAAACAGTGCCCGCCTGCGCCGCGGCATTGACGGTCAAGGTTGCGCCGCCCGCCGCCGTGATTGTGCCGACTTGCGCCGTATTGGCCAATGTCGCCGATTGATTGACGGTCAAAGTTCCCAAACCGGAAAGCTTTGAATTGACGGTCATGCCGTTTTGGTTCAAAGACAGAACGCCCGCGCCCGTAAACAGGCTGCTGCCGTCCGCGCCGACGGCATCCTGCGCCAAAGTCAAAGTTGCCCCGCCGTTGATTGAAACAGCGGAATTTGCCGCCAAATCCAGTTTCTTTAGCGCATTATTGCCCGCGAATGTCGCTTTTGCGCCATTCGACAAAGACAGCGCGTTCGTTTGCACCGCATTTGCGGCAAACGTTCCCGTCCCCGCCAAAATCAAGGTATCCCCCGTAAACGCCGCGCCGTTTGCCGTCGAAAGCGTTCCCGAAACGGTCAGCGTTTTCGCGATGTTGATTTTAGCGTTTTCCAAAGCGCTCAAATCCTTGACAGCGGAAGTGTCCGTCAGCGAAACGTTTCCGCCCGTCGTCAGCCGCAAAGCGCCGTTCGCCGCGAAAGTTCCGCCGTCCGTCAGCGACAAAACGCCGCCGCCCGACACCGTTCCGCCGTTGACGGTCAATCCGTCTGCCACATTCAGCGTGCCGTTGACCGTCAAGTTTCCGCCCGTCAAGGTCAGTCCGTTCGACACGCTCAGAGTGCCGTTGTTGACGGCCATGTCCGCCGTTCCGGAAATCGTGCCAACGGTCGACGTTTGCCCGTAATTGAAATCGACTTTTCCCGAAAATTCCAGTTCACCCAAATCCTTGACCTGCCCGCCGAACGTTGACGCTCCGGTCAAGCTCAGCTTCCCTTTGCCGGTAACAACGTTTTTCCCCGCCGTCGTGATTTCTTTCAACTCCAACGTTTTACCCTTGGCAATGCTCAAAGTGCCGCCTTCCACCGTTCCGAACTTGACCGCGCCAATGCCGATTGTTCCCGAAATCGTCGCCGTTCCCGTGCCGATTTCCAGCGTTCCCAATCGGTTGATAAGGTTGTTGCCGCCGAAGTTGACGCTGGTATTGTCGACCAGCCGTAGAGTACCCTCGCCGCCGATGCTACCCGTCCCGGAAATAATGTCCGTCACATCGTCCTTGCCGCTGGCATCCAAAGCCAGCGTCCCGCCCAAAGCGATGTCGATGTTGCCGTCCGTTCCCGTTCCGAATGTCAAGCTTTTAACCGTTAAAACACCGGCGTTCAGCGTCAAGTTTGTTTTGTTGCTTCCCGTAAAAACCAGCTTGTCCAGCGTGGCGTCGCCCGTCTGGCCTGCGTAATTCAGCATAACTTCCTTGGCCGAACCGTCGATTTGCAAAGTGCCGAAATTGTCGAATTTGCCGTTAAACGTTGACAAAGTCCCCGTTACTTTCAGCGTTCCCTTGCCTTTAAAAGTGGAAGCCGTGGCGGTATTGCCCAAAACTTCCCCGCTGTTCAGAATCAGCGTTCCCTTTTCGGCGATATTGAATTCCGATCCCAGCGCCGCAGAAATTTGACCAACACTCACGGAAACGCCGTCGGCAATATTGACAACCGTTTTTTGGGATTCGTTCGCTTGCCCTATTTGGGCGAAACTGAACGCCGAATCCCCTTTGTTAAAATTCAATGTCGCTTGCGAAGCCGACAATTCATCCAAGGTCACGCCCAGTTCTTGATTGAAATTGACAATTGTTCCTTTTTCGACGATCAAGCTGAGACGGTCGTTTTCAAATTTTTTGGAAACGCCCTGTTTGTCATTGAAATTCAGCGTCCCGCCCGTAAACTGCAAAGTGCCGTAAACGTTTTCGGCAAAAGTGAATGACGCGTCGTTTGTAATTGTCGAATCCGCCGACAAAGTCAGCTTTGAACCGTTTTTGGCAAAATTTATCGTCCCGCTGTCAAAATTCAAGGACGACACAATCAGCTCTTGCGTGATATTGGCAACGGCTTGATTTTCCAACACCAGAGTACCCACGGTCACTTGAGCCTTGATGTCCAATGTTCCCTTGTCTATCGTAATGTTGTCAACGGACGACTGTGCTTCAAAGGTCAAAGTCCCTTCGTGCGCGATAATCGTTCCGAAGTCGCTTAATTTTTTGAACGTGGCGTCTGCGCCATTTTGCAGGTTCAGCGTTCCTTTGCCGCTCAAAGACGAGTTTGACTCCATTATAAAATCGGACGTAACAGTCAGCGTATTGTCCTTCTCAATCGTCAGCGCCCCGCTGTCAAAATCGAACTTTTTAACGGATACGTCGGCTTTTAAATCCATTGATCCGCCGGCCAAACGCAAATTCCCCGTATCCCATGAAATTTTGGATGAAATCGTCGTCGCACCGTCAAATGAAAGCGTTCCCGTCCCGTCCAAAAAAATGGTTTTTCCGCCCGTGCTTTCAAAGGTAATGTTTTGTCCCTGCAAATTCAGCGTGCCGTTAATATAATACCGTCCGCCGGAAACGGACAAATCCTGCAGATATTCCCCTGTTGTCGACCTTGCGCCCGACCCGATTGTTACCAAAACCCTGTCGTTGACAACAAATTCGCCGCCCGTCAAAGAAAAGGAACCCGTCGCGCTTCTTTTCATCAACAGTTCGCTTGTATCCGTAAAATCAAAAGTCCCACCGCTGATTCGGAAATTTCCGGCGGAAATGACATCGGCGTCTTGTTCTTCTTGGGCGTCTTTCGGCAAGAATTTAACCGTATCGACATCCAGCCCTTTATACATTTTGATTGCGCCGCGAAATTTACCGCCCTCAATTTCAAAATCGCTGGTAATGCTCTCGTTCCCCGTAAGAGAAGTGTTGGCATATCCCCCTACCGAAACAGTCGGGGACGACCCTTCGCCGCCCGTGCGGTAACCGGCATAATCCCAAATCACACCGCCGTCGAAAGTCAAATCCGCATTATCATAAATTTGAATACCGCCGGATTCCGCCCCGTTAAACTTATCTATTGTTTCCGCCGCATTAAACTCTCTTGCGCTCGCTTCATACGGAAGCGCTACGGTCAAAGCGGTTGTCAGCAGCAAAAATTTTTTCAAGGCGCGCATCATCATTCTCCGTCGGTAGACGCATTTTTGCCCTATCTTAAACAGGAATGATTAAAAGAATGGAAAAATCAGCCCGAAAATCGCCCCAGTAGCAAAAATTCGGTGTTGCCTTCGGCACCTTTTATCGGACTTTCGACAATGCCCGCAACCGTCCAGCCCGCGCGCGAAGAAAGCCAGTCCCGCATATCGTCGCAAACCTGTTTGTGCAAAGCGGGATCGCGGACGATTCCGCCTTCGCCCACTTGGTATTTTTCGACCTCGAACTGCGGTTTTATCAGCGCAATCAAATACGCGCCGTTCGGATCGGCGAAGCTCAACGGCACGTCCAAAACGGTGCGCAATCCGATAAAGCTCGCGTCGCAGACAATCATCCCGACGGGTTCGTGGATTTGTTCCTTGGTCAAGTATTTCGCGTTGGTGCGTTCCAAAACGACGACGCGCGAATCGACCCGCAGCTTTTGCGCCAGCTGCCCGTAACCGACATCGACGGCGTAGACTTTCTTTGCGCCGTTGTACAGCAAAACGTCCGTAAAGCCGCCCGTTGAACACCCGACGTCCAAACAAACCAATCCCGCCGGGTCGAAACCCGATTCGCTCAATCCCTTAACCAGCTTGAAGCCCCCGCGCGACACCCACGGAATCGCCTTGCTTTTCAGCCGCAGCTGCGTTTCGGGCTTCAGCATTTCGCCCGCCTTTTCAATGCGGCGTTCGGCGGCGCAAACCTGCCCCTCCATAATTAAAGCAGCGGCTTTGGCTTGATTTTCAGCCAATCCTTGGGCAACCAGCAGCACATCGGCGCGCTGTTTTTTCATCGCACCATTTCCAACACGCGGTCGGCAATCGAACGCGCGTCCAATCCCGCCTGTTCGTATTGCCTGTCCATGCTCGCCTGTTCGATAAAGCGGTCGGGAATCGTCAAAAAACGCACTTTCGTTTTTTCCAACAGCCCGTTGTTCGCCAGCCACGTCATCACCAAAGAACCGAATCCGCCCTCGACGCCCTCTTCAACCACGGCCAGGCCTTGATGCCCCTCCGCCAGTTCGCGCAGCAGCTTTTCGTCAAACGGCTTGGCAAAACGCGCGTCGGCAACGGTTGCGGAAACGCCCTCCAGCGCCAGCATATCCGCCGCGGCAAGGCACGCTTCCAACCGCGTCCCAAGGCTTAAAATCGCGACGCGGTTGCCCTCGCGCACGATACGTCCTTTGCCGATTTCCAACGGCTGCGGGTCGTCAAGCAGTTCGAACAGACTGCCCGACCCGCGCGGATAGCGCACGGCGGACGGACGGTCGTTGATCTGTCCCATGGTTATCAGCATCCGTTGCAGTTCGGCTTGGTCGCTGGGCGCCATGACAACCATATTCGGCACGGGGCACAGCATCGCCAAATCGAAAATGCCGTGATGCGTCGCGCCGTCTTCGCCGACAAAGCCCGCGCGGTCTATCGCGAAACGGACGGGCAGGTTTTGCAAAGCGACGTCGTGCAGCACTTGGTCGTACGCGCGCTGCAAAAAGCTGGAATACAAAGCGACGAAAGGCTTAACGCCCTCGCACGCCAATCCCGCCGCGAACGTTACCGCGTGCTGTTCGGCAATGCCCACATCGAAAAACCGTTCGGGGTAATGTTCCGCAAAAGCGTCCAGTCCCGTCCCCGACGGCATCGCCGCCGTAATCGCCGCTATGCTTTTATCCTGTTCCGCCATTTTCAACAAAGTTTGCGAAAACGCTTCGGTATACGTCGGCTTGTTGTTCTTTTTCGGCGCGAATTCCCCCGTTTCAATGTCAAAGCACGACACGCCGTGATACTTGGACGGCGCTTTTTCGGCGGGTGCATAGCCGTGTCCCTTTTTGGTCACAACGTGAACCAGAATCGGGTAATCTTCGGGCGCGTCGCGGATGTTGGTCAAAATCGGAATCAACTGGTCAAAGCTGTGTCCGTCAATCGGTCCGATATAGTACAGCCCCATTTCCTCGAACAGCGTGCCGCCCGTTACAAAACCTTTGGCGTGGTGTTCGACTTTCAGCGCCGCGCGCTTGACAAACTGAGGCAGACGGTCGGAAATGTCCAAAGCGACCTGACGCAGAGTCATATACTGCTTGGACGACAGGATTTGCGACAAATGGTGGCTGAGCGCGCCGACGGGACGCGCAATCGACATGTCGTTGTCGTTTAAAATGACAATCATGCGGCGGTTGGTGTCGCCCGCGTTGTTCAGTGCTTCAAAGACCATGCCCGCGCTCATCGAGCCGTCGCCGATGACGCTGATGACGTTGTTTTTTCGCCCCTGCAAATCGCGTCCCGCCGCCATGCCGACCGCCGCCGAAACGGACGTCGAGCTGTGTCCCGCGCCGAACGGGTCGTACACGCTTTCGGAACGTTTGGTAAAGCCGGACAAGCCGCCCTCACGCCGCAAACCGTCAAAGCGGTCTTTGCGTCCCGTCAGCAGCTTGTGGGCGTAGCATTGATGCCCGACGTCCCAAATCAGTTTGTCGTCGGGGGTATTGAAAACATAATGAAGCGCAATCGCCAGTTCGACAACACCCAAGCTCGCGCCCAGATGTCCGCCGTTTTTGGAAACAACGCGGATGATTTCATCGCGGATTTCCTGCGCCAGTTCGGGCAGCCGTTCCGTCGGTAAAGCGCGCAAATCGACAGGGGACGCGATTTTATCCAAAAGCGACGTTTCGGATTGACCCCCGTCCGCCTTTTTTTTGAAACTCATGCCTTGCGTTCCACGATAAAGCGCGCCAAATCGCGCAAACAATCGGCTTTTTCGTCAAAACATTCCAAAGACGCAATCGCTTGATACGACAGGGCGTTCGCCTGTTCTTTCGCCTGTTCCAATCCCAGCAGGGAAATAAAGGTCGCCTTGTGCGCGTCCAAATCCTTGCGCACCGCCTTGCCCATGGATTCGGCGTCGCCTTCGACGTCCAGAATGTCATCCGCAATTTGGAAAGCCAGCCCGATATCGCGCGCATACGCTTTCAGCACCTGCCGCTGTTCATAGCCCGCTTTGCCCATAATCGCGCCCGCTTCGCACGCGTAAGCGAACAAACGTCCCGTTTTCATCTGCTGCAAACGGATGATTTCGGGCAAATCCATATCGTCCATGTGTTCCGCCAGAATGTCCAGCATCTGACCGCCGATCATGCCGCTCATCCCCGCGGCTTTGGACAATTCCGCAACCAGCTGGCAGCGAACGGCGGGCTCAAACAGGCAATCGTCGCTGGCAATCACGCCGAACGCGCGGGTCAGCAAAGCGTCGCCCGCCAAAATCGCGGTCGCTTCGTCGAATTTTTTGTGGCAGGTCGGCTGTCCGCGGCGCATGTCGTCGTTGTCCATCGCGGGCAAATCGTCGTGAATCAAAGAATAGCAATGCACCATTTCCAGCGCCACCGCAACGCGCAAAGCTTTCGCCCGTTCAACGCCGAACAGCCCCGCGCTCTGCATCACCAAAAACGGACGCAACGCCTTTCCGCCCGCCAGAACGGAATAGCGCATGGCCTCGACGACGCGTTTTTCGGGCGTCGACGGCACGGGCAGCAGGCGGTCGATTTCGGCGCGGACTTCGGCGGCGGTTTCTTTGATTTCGGCTAATAAATTCGGCATAGTTTTACTCCATAGGCAGAGGGGAAATTCCGGTTGCCTCCCCGTTCGGGGAAGCGGTGATTTTGTCGATTTTCAAACGCGCGTCCGCCAGTTTTTTTTCGCAGTGCTTGCGCAGCATCGTGCCCTGTTCGTAACAAGCAATGGCATCATCCAGCTTGACCTTGCCCGTTTCCATGCGGCGCACGATTTCCTCCAAAGCGGCCAAAGCCTCTTCAAAGCTCATCTGTTCAACGGTCGCGTTATCAATCATCGATTATAATCCTTTTGCTTGATTGTAATCCCACCCAAGGGGGGTAGGTCAAAGACTTTTTTAAACAATATCCTTTTTTTGCGACAAAGCGAAAACTTCGGGCGGTTTGATGCCCTTTTTCCACAACTTGCGCTCACGATACAGTTTTATCCACATATCCTTTGAATCCGGCCAGCGTTTATGCACCCACAGCCATTGTTCGGGTTTCAGCCGTATCCAGTTTTCGACGATTTTGTTCGCTTTGGTCATATAGGCTTCAACATCTTTTTCCATGTCGCCCGTTCTTTCAATCGTCAGCAGCGGCTCGGGAGTCAAACGGAAATGCGCGCCTTTCAGCCGTTCGCACCGCATCGGCAAAGCGGGATAATCGTATTTCAGAACCAGCTTTGCCAAAGACGGCGTCGTTTTGACGGGAAAGCCGAAGAAATCCACCCAAATTCCTTCGTTCATCTTTTGGTCGATAAGCAGCGCGAAATGCCCGCCTTTGCGCATTTCGGACACGATTTGGCGGAAACCGCTTGTGCCTTTTTGCACCAAATCGCCCTTGATTTTCAGACGGAAATAGCGAAAAGCCCATTCGACGTAAGGGTTGTTCGCCCCGCGGTAAACGCGGTGCAAAGGCATATTCAGCTTGCATCCCAAAACGGACGCGATTTCCCAGTTGCCGATATGGGCGGAAAACAAAATGCCCGCCTTTCCGTCATCGCGCATTTGAACGCTTTTTTCATAATCGACAAATTCGATTCTGTCGTCGTAATGCGAACACAAACGGCGCAAATGCGGATATTCGGCAAACGTTCTGACCAGATTGTCCCACATCCCCACGACTATCGCGTCGATTTCGGCAACCGTTTTTTCGGGAAACGCTTTCATCAGGTTATAGCGCGCAACCCACGACACTTTCAGCTTCGGGCCGATTTTGCGCCCCAGAAAACCGCCGACGCCCGACGCCCAATCCAGCGGCATCAGCCGGAACACAACGCAGAAAAACACCATTCCGACAAATTCGATCGGATAGCGAACAGTCATATTGAACAAATGTTTTAGCCGCCGCACCAAATCAATCTTTCCTGTTCAAAAAACGGGACAACAATCCGCACAGCACGTCCGGCGTATCCCAAACGGTGTACGCTTCCACAATGCGGATTTCCGGCAAAAAGCGTTTGGGAACGCGCACGGCGTCTTTGGCCGTCGTCACCAAAACGGCGTTTTGTTCGCGCGCCATATCCGCCAGCTTTATCAAATCGTCGTCCGTATACGGATAATGATCCGAAAACGCCTGCGTTCCGACAACATCGCATCCGTAGTCTTTAAGCATGTCAAAAAACTTGGCAGGCAATCCTATTCCCGCAAAAGCGAACAGTTTTTTGCCCAACAGCGGCTGAATGATTTTTTGATCCTGCTCGATATGCACGGCGGCAAACGGCAAAGCGGGAAAATCCGCGGCTATTTTTTCCTTGACGCCCGCCAAATCCTTGCCGACGACAATAAAAGCATTCGCGCGCGCCAATCCGTCCGCCAACGGTTCGCGCAGCGGCCCCGCAGGAAACACTTTGCCGTTGCCGCAGCCGTACCGCCCGTCAAACACGGCGAACGACAAATCCTTTTCCAGCTTCGGATTTTGGAATCCGTCATCCATAATAATGACTTCCGCGCCGATTTTTTCAGCAAAAGCAGCGCCTTTCGCACGATCGGCATTAACAACCGTCGGAGCGACGCGCGCCAAAATCATCGCTTCATCGCCGACGTCCAGCGCCGTATGCTTGTCCAAATCGACCAAGCATTTCTTCAATCCGCCGCCATAGCCGCGCGTCAAAAACACGGGGCGCATGCCGTTCATTTTGAAATATTCGGCCATCGACACCGCCAAAGGCGTTTTGCCCACACCGCCCATTACCAGATTGCCCACGCAAATCACGGGGATTTTCGCACGATACGGTTTGGCTTTTTTCATGCGGCGTTCGGTCATAAACGCATACAGTTTTCCGAACGGAGCCAACAGTTTGGACGCAACGGAATCGTTTTTTTCCCAAAAAGCCGGAGATTTAATCGGCATTGTTTTTCCTTTCGTCAAAATCCAGATACGGCGTCAAAGCCGCCGTCAAACGGTTCAATACGTCCGCCTGGTTCAGCGCAAAGCGGCGCGCGTTTTCCCGTTTTGAATTCAAAATCCCCTCGTTTTCAAATAAAACATCCAACGTCCGCGCCAGCTCCTCTTTGCTGTCAACAACGGTCAAAGCGTTTGCGGCAACGGCTTTTGCGACGATTTCCTTGAAATTCATCATGTAGCGGCCGCACACGACGGCCTTTCCCAAACGGGCGGGTTCGATGATGTTCTGCCCGCCGAAAGCCACCAAAGACCCGCCGATGAACGCGATTGAAGCCAAGCGGTAGAACAGCCCCATTTCCCCGATGGTGTCCGCCAAATAAACAGCCGTGTCGGGCGTGATGTCCTCATGGCGGGAACGGCGCGCGACACGCAATCCCGCCTGCGTTAAAAGTTTTTCGATTTCATCGCCGCGCTTCGGATGGCGGGGGGCGAGAATCATCAGCGCATTTTTGGTTTTCAGCGCGCCGCACACCCAAGCCAGCCGTTCCTCTTCCCCTTCGTGCGTACTGGCGGCAATCCAGCAGGGGCGGCCGCCGATTTGAGCTTTCAGTTTTTCCAGCTCGTCCGCGTCATACGGCAAATCCCCCGCCGCGAATTTCAAGTTGCCGACACACGCCGCGTCCTTTGCCCCCAATACCGTCAAGCGGCGGGCGTCTTCGTCGGTCTGCCCGAACGATTTTGTGAAAAGCCCCTGCAGTTCGCGGCAGAAAGCGGGAAATTTTCGCCAACGTTTGAACGACCTGTCGGACACGCGTCCGTTGACGAGAATCAGCGGAATTTTATGCGCCGCAATCTCGCTCAGCAGATTCGGCCAAAACTCGGATTCAATCCACAAGGCGGCATCGGGTTTCCAATAATCGACAAAGCGTTTGACCGCCGATGGCGTATCAATCGGCACAAACTGATGAAAAGCGTTTTCGGGCAGGCGTTTTGCCATCAATTCCGCCGATGTCACCGTTCCCGAAGTCACCATAATCCGCATACGCGGGTAAAGTTCGGACAGTTTGTTTATCAGCGGCAAAGCGGACAGGGTTTCGCCGACGCTTGCCCCGTGAATCCAGACCAGCCGTCCGTCGGGGCGCGGTTTTCCCGCATAGCCCAGCCGTTCGGGAAAGCGGGTCAAGTCTTCTTTTCCCTTAATCTTGCGAACGGCCAGATACATGGCGATCAACGGATATCCCAGAACCGTCGCGGCTTTGTACAACCCCAACAATTTCATGGCTTCCCCCGCATCAAAGGGGAATTTTTCACCCCTGTTCTTTCGTCGGCAAGCCGCGTCAAATCCAACAGCTTTTTTTCCAGCTTTTCGCGCCATAATTCCGTTTGTTCCGCATCCAAATCCGCCGGAACGTAAATCGGTTCGGAACACAAGATGACGCCCCTGTTGAACGGCATGGGCAGCATAAAGCCGTCCCATGTTTTAAGAATCTTGGCGCGTTTGACGGAAAAAGCGGTAAACACAATCGGACGCCCCGATTCGGACGCCAAAGCGACCAGCCCTTTGGTCATTTTGTACCCCGGTTTTCTGCCGTCGGGAGCCATCGCCATCAAAGAATCCTCTTTCATCAGGCGCATAATCGCCAATCCCGCCGCCGTTCCCCCGCGTTTGGACGACCCGTCGACGGTTCTGATGCCGTAATGACGCATGGCCGCGGCAACGGCGCGCCCGTCGCGGTGCAGGGAAATCAAAACATATGGATGCAGTTTTTTCGGCTTGAAATAAAATTTGACGAACGTCGCGCCCATCAGCCGCCCATGCCAGAACGACATGAAAAACGATTGCTTTTCGTCGTCGAAAGCGTACGGCCAGCCCTCGGCCGTCCAGCGCGTTGTGTGAAAGACCAATCGGGTGTACAGATAGAACAAGAATCCGATAAGTTCCTGCACAACCGCCATTTTTCCGATTTTTTTCAACATTTGCGCGCGCTCTTTGATGTTCCGGTGTTGATGAAAGATTAAATTATTATAAATCTGTTTTTTCTTCAAGGATTGTTTTGACCTTTATTCAAAACCCTTTTAAACTGGGCGCGCCGGAAAGGAATGAAAAATGAAATTTCGATTGATTTTGACAACCGTGTGTCTGACCGCCGCCCTGTCGGGATGTTTTGAAAAGAAAACGGATGAAACCGCGCCTTTGCCGGAACAGCCGTCCAAAGTGTTGGATTATTTGGCGCTGTCGGCTCATTCTTTGGTTGATTTGCAGCAGCCCGACGGTTTTTTCAAATATGAATACGATTTTATCACGGGCGCGTTTACGCCGTGGGACAATGTTATTCATCAAACGCGCACGGGCTTTGCGCTGATGAGCTATTATTCCTTTCTGGTCAACGCCGGCATTTCGCCGCAAAACGCCGACACGGTTCTTCATTCCGTGCGAAATGCGCTGACGGGATATCAATCGGCGTCCATCCGCCATAACAGCATGCCGGGGATGCTGATTTCCTTTTATTACAACAAAAGCGGCACGGGAAAAAACGGCGCGCAGGACAAAACCCAAAGGCTGGAGGCCGAAATCGCCGCGACGGCGTTTGCGCTGTCCGCCGAAACCCTGTACAGAAGCGCGACCAATTCGGACGAATTCCGCACCATCCGTTCGGAATGGCGCAGCGCGCTGATTTACCATGCAAAGCAGGCGCTGCAAATGCCGCTGACAAAACGGCCGTTTATGGCTCCCCTCTGGCTGGCTTTGGGGCTTTACCACCGTGCTGATCCGAACGATACGGAAATCGAATCCGTGCTGACGGCAACGGACGATTACTTTACAAAAGCTCCGCGCCCGATAACCAAAGCCGAAAGCTATGTTTGGGATATGATGTCCATCCGCACCCACACGCCTGCCGATTTCACGCCTATTACCTACACCGTGCGTCAAACCATGCAAATTTTGGACGATTTGTACGCCCAGCACGATCCGAACGCCAACGGATGCCTGCTGTCGCTGGGATTGGCGGAAGCGTCGCTGATTTTGAACAATATTGAATCGTCCGACATCAAACGCATCCGTCAAACGGCTCTGGGACGCGGGCAGCTGGAATATTACAATTCCTTGAAATTCACAATTCTGCCCAATCAAACTTGGATTTCGCTGGGACCGGGGCGAACGCTTCATTCGCAGGATTTCAAACGTTTCGCCGGCGCGTCGATTTTCGGCACACATTCCCCGCGCACGAACATCGGCTTGACTTCCCTGTGCTTGTTGGCCGGCATGCGTTTTGCCAACGAAGATTTGCACGAAATGCAAAAATTAGAAAAAGTCGAATAAAAGCCTCTTTTCCTTGTAATTATTTTGCCTTTACCGTATAATCTTTCTAAATTTAATTTTAGAAAGGAAATTTGTCATGCAGAAGCTTTTGACAGTTTTGACGGCGGTGCTGGTATCGGCATCATCCGCCGCATTTGCAAATCAATCTTTTTACCTAGATGATTCCGCATCGTTTGTTCTGGCGAAGAGTGCAAAGCTGGGACTGGGAGAGGACGACATCTTTTC
>DJPN01000033.1:0-22276 GCA_002438565.1 Alphaproteobacteria bacterium UBA6411
TATGCGGGGCTTCTTCCGTTACTTTCCCCTTGCTCGCCATATGGCTTGATCTCAAATGTGTGTGCGCGGAGCGAAGCGACAACGCAATCCACTGACTCCGTCTTTGCTTCAGCATCCTGCAAATGGATCTCTTCGTCGCGGTTTTACCGCTCCTTATTATGACGAATATGGGAAACAAGAATCGTCATTGCGAGTCCGCCTTGGCGGGCGAAGCAATCCACTGACTCCCCTTTTGCGGTAGCATCTTGCAAATGAATCGCCGCGTCGCGGTTTTACCGCTCCTCGTTATGAAGCCCTCTCTGCAGGCGGCGGCCTTAAATCCGTCCAAAAAACTCATAAAACACTGAAAAATTCCCGTAGAAAATGCTTGTGTATAGAGGAAATCATCTCTCTCCCGCATCCGCCAAGAGGGGGATTTTTTTGTTATGGCTGAATAAAATATGCCTTAATTAAGCAATAGAAAATTACCGCTTGTTTTTCAGACTGAAATTCGTTAATTTTCTAATTAGATGTGCGCGGCATTGTGCTGTGTGCAAACAGAGCCTGAAAAAAACAGGTTCGGAGCCGTAGAAAGCTCTTACTGTGAGCGGTGTTTGATATAAACGCCGGCAATCCGTTTTGCGTATGGCAAAGCGGAATTATATCCCCGATTTCCGTTATGGATCGGGGAGGTTTTGACGTATGTTCAGAAGCCCCGATTTAAATTGGCAAGCTTTAAAGGTCAAACGGTCATTCTCACAGTATGATTTTCTAACTCTCCGATCCGCCTTTTCAGGCGGGTTACGGAGATTTTTTTATGCGCCTGTTTTGGTATGTTTTTTCTTGCGTTCTGTCTGTATTTTTGGCGTCATTGTTGGTTTTAAGCGACACGACACGGCTGGACATTTACAATACGGGAGCTAAAGAAAACAAAATAGAATTGATGAGCCGTACGGAAAAAGTTTATCCCGATTGGTGTAAAAACGACAATGGATCTTGTGTTGTTGTGGAAGTTCGCAATTACTGGTTTTGGCTGAAAAAGAAAGTCTTGCTTAAGACTGTCGGCAAAGAGAAGCTGCATATTACACTGATGGGGCAGTGGCATACAATCCGCAACAAAAAGCCCAAAGAACCGTCCCCGATTCTGAACAACGGCAATCAAATCGATATGCGCAAAGATTTTCGGTTGTTTCCTCAATATGTCGATTACAAAACCGTAACGGTTGACGGGCGAACAATCGCTGACAAGGCAAAAACGCGCAAGCTGTGGCATGACAATCGCGTTGAATGGGTAACAGATGCCGCAGACGGACAAATTTTCAATCTGAATTTCAAGCATCGCTATCATCCGCGCGCCAGAGATTATCATTATTTTATTTTGCTGTCCGTCGCGTTTATCACATTTCTAAGTATTGTTTTCAAAAAAACGAAAGCATCCGAAACGATTCCCGCACCGGTTAAAAAATCTGATTTTTTGGACGAATTCGACTATTTCCGCGGCATTGCGATATTCTTTATCGTTCTTTGTCATTTTATGGGAGATTTTAATGAAAAAACAGGAAATTCAATCAACATCTTCAATGATAAATTCAGTTTCAGATATTGGATAGCGTATGAATTCCAGTTCATTTGGGGCGATACGGCGTTATTTGTCTTTATTTCCGGATTTTTGTTTTATTATATTTTTTATCAGCGGGGATTTGATTATAAATTGTTTTTAAAAAACAAATTCAAAAACATTGTCAGTCCTTATTTGGTGATGTGCGCTTTATTGTTTGTCATTCGTTTCTGCGTTGAAAAACAAGCGCCTTCTTATAACAAAGATTGGCTGCGGCTGAATGTGTTTTGGTACGTGGCTTTTTGGTACATTCCGTTTATCAGTATTGTTTTCATCGCATTGCCGTTTTTTGTTTTTGTCGGAACAACGTTTGCCGTTGATTTGGGAAATGTTTGGATGAGGGATTACAGTTCCAACGCGTGGAAGTTGCAATTCAAGTTCAACGATTGGAATGCGGTTTCAAAAGTGCTTCAATGTCTGTTTGTTCTAGCGTGCTGTATCCTTTTGAAAAACAGCCGGCTTGACCGGACGAAAACGTGCCTGCATTTTTTGGCGAAGTATTCCTTTTCCATTTTTTTCCTGCATTGCTTCGGGTTGTATATTCTGAATATGCATTACCGCGCCGTACAGGCGTTTTTAAACGGAAAAAACAAGATTGAACTGCATCTGTGTGTTTACGCGACAACAATAGCCGTTTGCGTCCTCTGCGCCCTGTTTGCAAAGTTCGTCAAACGCTTTGCGGGGAAAAGAAGCCGATTGCTGGTCGGTTCTTGAGTTTTTTTACTTTAGTATGAAAAAATTTGAAACCATTTGGTTATTCTGTCAGCCGGCCGTCCGAAATGGTCAGCACTCTGCCCGCGCTTTTGGCGAATTCAAGGTTGTGCGTTACAACGACAATCGTCAGATTTTCGTGCTTGTTCAAACTCAACAGCAGTTCTTTGATTTCCTCGGTGCGCTTTGAATCCAGATTGCCCGTCGGTTCGTCGGCGATAAGGACTTGCGGTTTGCCGATTAAAGCGCGCGCAATCGCGACGCGCTGCATTTCCCCGCCCGACAGTTCGGCGGGCAAGTGGTTCAGTCGGTGCGCCACGCCCAGCATTTCCGCCAGTTCGGAAACACGTTGTTCGTCCGCCGTAAAATCCGCGTCAAACACGGACGGCAGCATGATGTTTTCCCGAACCGTCAGCGTCGAAATTAAAAAGAACTTTTGAAACACATAACCGAACAATTTGCGGCGAATCAATGTCAGCTTTTTTTCGGAAAGCGTGTTGCCGTCCTTGAAAATCGTTGTGCCGTCAACGGTCAGCGTTCCCGCCGTCGGGTTATCCAGACACCCCAGAATGTTGATCAGAGTCGTTTTGCCCGATCCGCTGGGCCCCACGACGGCAACCGTTTCGCCCCGTTCGATTTGCAGGGAAACGTCGTTCAACGCTTTGACGTCTTCGTTTCCGCGGCGGTAGATTTTGGATAAGTGTTCGGCGGTGATAATCATGTGTTTTCGCTCCTGATGGCTTCCAACGGGCGGATTTTCGCGGCTTTGATTGCAGGCAGCAACCCGCCGAAAATTCCCGTCAGCGTGATTGCCAGAAATGAAAAGACAAGCAGGTTCGGCGTCAGCTCAATCAAATTTCCATGCGGCGCAAAGGGCAGAAACGCCCGAATCAAGCGTTCGGAAACGCTGGCGAACAAATACGAAAACGCAATGCCCGCCAGACTGCCCGAAGCGCACAACAGTACGGTTTCCGTCCAAATCAGCATAAAGATATGCTTGGGCAGCGCGCCCATGCTTTTTAAGATGCCGATTTCCTGATAACGTTCAAACACGGACATCAAAACGGTGTTCAGCACGCCGAACACCGCAATCAAAAAAGCAATCGCCGCCACCGACATCACGATGATTTTCGCGCTGGTTACCAGCGACACGATTGTGTTGCGCACCTGCGCCATGGAAACGACTTGCACATCGGGGATTTTATAGAGCTTTTCCTCGAAATCCGCCGTGTTCACGTCGTTTTTCAGACGAATACCTATCATGGTCAGCACGCCTTTTTTATTGAAGGTTTCCTGCAAAGTTTGCAACGGCAGAAAAATCATGCCGTCGTCCTGCGTTCCCGTGCGCTGTAAAATGCCCGCGACCGTAAATTCCTGTTCGCTTCCCGGCAGCAGGTAAGCGTCGCCGACTTCGCGCTGTTCCAGTTCGGCGGCTTCGTAGCCCATGACGATTTCCCGCGCGTTCTGGGCGGAAAACCACCCGCCGCTTAAAAATTTAAAGTACGGCTTCATTGCGGGATAAGTTGCCGCGTCAATGCCCAAAAAGACGGTCGTTCCGCCGTTTTCGCCTTTGTACGGGTCGAATTCCGCATGCATAATCATCGGCGTTGTCTGCGCAACTTCGGGCGCGTTTTGGATTTCGGGATACAGCGATTCGGGCATATAACGCAGTCCCGTGCCGCCTTTCAGCATCAAAGTTGCCGCTTCATAGGGACAGCCTTTGGCGGTCAGAACGATTTGAAAACCCATGCCTTCGATGTCGCGGTTCAGCGCGTTTTTGTAGCCTTGGTTAAAGCCCAGCAAAGTCACCAAAACCCATGACGACAGGGCGATTCCGACGATTGTAAAGGCGGTGCGCAGTTTGCGCCGTTCCAAGTTTTTAAACGCCAAAGTCAGCAGATTCATTGCTTGCCCTCCGCTTTGAAAACAAAGTTGTCCATTAAAATCAGATTCTTTTTCGTTCCGCGCAAAGCGGCGTAAAAGTCATCCGTTTCGGCGGTCGGGTTTTTGATTTTCGCCGCTGCGGATTCGGGCGGAAAGGCGTGATTCGCAACATCGTAATTTGCAAAATCGCGCAAAGACAACCCTTTGAATTGATTGCCGAAGTCGGGCGAACGCAAAGCCGCCGCCTGTTTTGATGTCAGCTTTTGAAAATAAAAAGCTTGAATCACGCCCTTGGTATCCAAAGCCAGAACGACCTGCATGCCGCCGTATTTTCCCTTTTGGTTGACGCCGTGGATAAAGCCTATGGGCGCGCCATCCTTTAAAACGGTGTAAACCGTGTACGGCACGTCGATTTTTTCGTAAATGCCGCTGAATTTGTCGCCAAGGGCGGCTTCCATTTTTTGATAAAGCGGTTCTCCGCCGACCTTTTCGACGGACAAATATTCGGTTCTGTATCCCGTGCTGTCGGGAAACAGCCTTTTCACATCGCGGTCGGGATCGTTCAAATCGCATCCGACGGCGGCGAACGCGCGCCCGCAGAGCAGCATCAAAACGAACAAAAGCTTTATCATGTTGTCCTCCTTACATCGGGAAATACCAGTAAAGCTGCCCCAGATAAACATTTTCGGCGTTTTGCGAACGGTGCTGAACCATTATCCGCGCCGTCAAATCGCCCGTCAGCTTGTAAGCGACCGCGCCGCCCGCCGTATAGTTTTCGGTTTTTGCTTTATTGACATAAGCCGCCTGCGCTTCGGTCGCAAGGCGTTCTTCGGCGTCCCATTTGACGGTCAAGCGGTACAATGCCGCGTAAAACGGTTCGCTGTCGTATCGCCCCGCGTCAAATTCCGCCTTGTGTTCCAGATTGTTGCGGTTCAGCGCGCCGTCAAAGCCTATCAGCCATTGGTTTTTCGGGGAACGGTTCATAATCTCGTACCCCATGGTGTTTAATGTTTTGCCCGCCATGACGGACAGACCCGCCGTGTAGTTGTCGTAATTCAAAACGCCTTTGGCGGCGCGGGCTGCGAAAATTTTGTTGCCGTAAGCCCGAAGCGGCATGCCCGACCCCGTCGTTGCCGAAGCGGACAGATTGCCGTCCGCCGTGTCCAGCGACCACCCCATGCCCCAATCGCGGTCGAATCCGACGCCCTGCATCGGCATATCGCCCAGCAAATCGGCGTGCGTGTCCCAATAGGACGCCAGCCCGAACGCAATTCTGTTATGTCCCGCCCACACGTCGCCCGCACGGGTTTTGACTTTGAACCATGCGTTGTAAACCTGCGGCGTAAAGTCGTGACCGGAATCGTTGTACGCCAAGCGCATTTGCAAAGCCGCGCTTGCCCAATCGCCCGATTGACCCGAAAATTTATGCAGTCCGTCAAAGCCGATTGAGTTTTTTTGCATAACGTCATGCTTGCTTGCCGAATGATAGACCGCCTTGTTTTCGGCGGACGACCGGCCGGCAATGCCCTGCGCTTCAAAATACAGCAAATCCGCGGCGTTTGCGGCAAAGGGCAAAAGCGCCAACACGGCGGCAAGGCGTTTCATCAAATATCCAGTTCGACCGCGCCTGCGAACAGTTCTTTGCCGTCCTGTTCAAAGGTCAGTTTGATTTCCCAATCGCCGGGCATGGCAAAGTGAATCGGCAAAACGAAGTCGCCCGCGCGGTTGCGCTTGAACGCGACTTTGCCCGACGCGTGATGACCGCGCATGGACGGCATATCGTATTCGGCAAACGCCTGAATGGAATCGGCGGGTTTCGACAGTTTGATTTTCATAATCACATCGCCGACTTTGGGTTTTTCGACAAAGGCATAGTTAAAGCTGACGCCGTCGGTCAAAGGAATGTCGGTTCTGGCTTTCAATCCGTCGGCGCGGGCGGAAAAGGCGGTTAAAACAGTCAGCAGCAAAGCGAAGAACAGCGTTTTCATAGCGAATACTCCGATAATGTCAAACGTTCTTTTTATATATTCTATTTTAAAGGAAAAAGCAATTCTCCGCCATTGATAGGGAATAAAAAAAATCAGCGAGAATGTTCCCGCCGATTGATGTTGGCGACCCTAACGGGACTCGAACCCGTGTTGACACCTTGAGAGGGTGCTGTCCTAACCAATTAGACGATAGGGTCTTGGCTTTCCTTTGTATAAATCCAAAGCGGGCGGCGGTCAACTTTTTATTTCCTTTTTTAGCCGCATTGTCGGATTTTCCAACTGCGTTCCGGCTTTTATAATTTCAAAAGTGTTTTATCAAAGGAGGTTTTCCATGATTTGTGAAAAATGTTCGCTCTCGCTGCTGTTCCGTTCGTTTTACGACAGGGATTTGTCCGAAAAATACGTCGTGTCGGGACACGGAATAGGATTTGTTCCGCTGTTCGTTCTGTCCGTGATTGCCGCTGTGATTTATGCGGTGTATTCGCTGATTTTAATCAACGCGTTTTCGCCCGAAATCATTACGCAAAGAATTACGGATTTGCCCGATATTCAAATCGAAAACGGTCAAATCGTCCAACCCGAAAACTTTTTCGGACGCTATCAAATCGGCGACGGACTGCACTTGACCATCGACACGGCAAGCGGCGACGAAACCGTCAAAGACCCGCCTCCGAACGAAATTTATGTGTCCAAAAACGGTATTCAGTTCGTCAAAGGGCAAAAAGTCGAATTGATGCCGCTGAACAAACTGTTCGGCACGGACAATCTGTCGATTACCAAAGATTCGATTTCCGATTTTGTCGTGCAGAGCGCGGGAAAAATGATGTTTGTTTTGCCCGCTTTCGTATTGTCGCTGGCAATTCCTCTGTTGTTTTTGAAATACGTTATTTTGACGTATATTCTGGCTTTGGTTTCGTATGCCGCGACATTCTTTTACAAAAACGGCGTTCCGTTTGAGGCGCGCATGCGTCTGGGTGCGGTTTCGGCGATTCCCGTTTTTGTGTTCAATCTGATTTTCGGCATACTGCTGGGATTGTTTGAACTGGGCGCAATAGCAGGAACAATCGTGTCGCTGATTTACATGCTTTATTATGTTTCATGGATGCCGAAAGCGGCGCAAAATTAACAGAAAAGGGAGCGAAAGCTCCCTTTTTTCATTCAGCGTCGGAGGTTCCCCCCGCCATTTTTAACACCCGCCATTGACGCGGATCAAGCAAAGTCGACAAAGCGACGGTAACCGTGCGTTCGTTGCCGCCCTGTTCGATTAAACGGACATGCAACGGTAAATCGGGAAATTCAATCACGCGGTCGACAATCCATTTGGACGTCAATCCGCTGGCTTTTTGGAAAACATCGTTCGGTTGAACAGGGGATTTTATCATGTTTCACACTCTTTCTAAGTTGTTTTTCGGTATACTGCCGAACAATTTACTCATTTTAAATCAAATCAGCACCGACTTCAAACTATTTTTCGGAAAGTGTCGACGGCGGCTTGCGGCGTCCAGTTCCGATACATAAAATCGATTTGCCGCCATTGCGCGCCCTCCGCCTCTTTTTTGCGCAAGTGCGGTTTTTCGTTCAGCAGAAAATGGCGGCAATGCTTCATCACGGAAACAAAAGTGCCGTAGCGGGAAGTTATCGTTTGCTGACGGCATCCGCCGCATTTCAAACACTTGCCCGCGGCCGACGCATACGGGCATGTTTCGCTGATGAACAGCGGCAAGTCTTGATAAATAACGGCGTTCGCCTTGTCGGGGAAAGCGGCAAACAGCGCCTGCGGATCGGGGGCTTCATAGGACACGGTGAACCGCGACGCGCCCAAAGCCAGCGCTTCGCGCGCCGCCGCCGCGTTGGCGACGTAAATAAAGCGGTCGAACGCGATGTCGGCGTGATGAAGCCCCTTTAAAAATGTCAAGCCGCCGACGTTGCCGATTTCAAACTTTTTCGCCCCTTGAGCGATTAAAGTTTGCATCGTCTTGCGCCAAGCGTCGCGCGCGCGGATGACCGTCGGCAGGGCAAAGCGGATTTTGCGCATGTCGGGGCAGGCAATCGGCGCGGCGTATCCGACGGGCAGTTCAATCACCGCTTCGTCGATTTTCGCCCAGTCTTCCGGCTCGAACGCCGTGAAAATCGCAGGCTGGTCGGTTTTGACGATGATTTTCGGACGCTCATTGGCGACCGCTTTCGGCGAAGCGGTTTCGGCGGACAGGATTTTTTCCTTTAACGCCGTTTGTTCGGCGGCGGCGCGTTCCGCCAGCCGTTTGGCAACTGCGTCATACAGCGCGCGGCGCACTTCGTTCAAGGTCGCCATCGGCACGAACAGCCCGTCGTTTTCGATTTCGATTTTATCCAGACAAAGCCCTGTTCCGCCCGTTTTTCCAAAGGAATCGCGAATGCTTTTGTTGGCCGTTTCCAACGATTTGGCGGGACTGAAAGTTCCTGTTGCGGTTTCGGTGCATCCCTCGGCAATCGCGGTGACGGAATCAGGCGTGACGCGTACGAATACGCAGACGGGAACGGCGGGCGCAAAGTCCGCTTCGCGCGGTTTTTCGTACGGATACGCCGATTTCACCGCCGACGCGGACGACAGGTAAATGGCGGCCTTTTCGGGAATAAACGGCGAATGAGGCGGCAGCAAAACGTCCACGGTCGATTTCGCGGGGGCGGAAAAAACATCCTTGCCGTTGACGCGCAGGCGTTCCGCGGAAAAACCGAACGGGCGTTCCTCGTTCGGCAAATCAATCTGCACGCCGTCGTAGCGCGACAGGGCAAACGCCGTTTTAAACCGCACGAAGCGGTCTTTGCCGAGGATTGTCAGTTTTGCAGCCTCGCCCAAAGGCAGCCCGCGGTGGCCGACGATTTCGGTGTCCGTTACACGGCGGTTTTCGGGGTTGGTCAGATAAAGCGACGTAGTCGGACGGCTGAAAATACAGCGAATGTTGTTCAGTTTCTGCGTTAAAACGGCTTTGTCGGTTGCGCCGTTCAAAATCGCGCGGTAATAGTCCGTTACCGCTGCGACGTACAGCGGGCTTTTTTTGCGTCCCTCGATTTTCAAAGCGGTAACGCCCGCCTGTTTCAACAGCAGGACGTTTTCGCTTTGCGCCAAATCCTTCATGGAAAAGACGTGTTTGTTCACGCCCTCGAAGCAAAACGATTCGCGGCAGGGATAAACGCATTTGCCGCGGTTCGCGCTGCGCCCCGTGTAAACGGACGAAAACTGGCACAACCCGCTGTAGCTGTAGCACAGCGCGCCGTGGATGAAGACTTCCTTTTCAATGCCCTGCACCGAACAAATGTCGCGGATTTCGTCCAGCGTCAGTTCGCGCGCCAGAACAACGCGCTTAAAGCCCATGTCGCGCAAAGCTTCGACCCCTTCGCGGTTATGCACCGCCATTTGCGTGCTGCCGTGCAGGCGCAGGGTCGGAAAGTATTTGCGAATGATGCGCGCCGTCCCCAAATCCTGCACAATGACGCCGTCGGCTTTGGCGTCCTTGACGGCGCAAAGCGTGTCAATCAGCCCGTCCAGTTCCTCATCGAAAATCACGGTGTTGACGGCGACCAGAACGCGTTTGCCTTTCGCATGGGCGAACGCCGTGAACGTCTTTAACGCTTCGGGGGTGAAGTTCGTTGCTTCTGCGCGCGCGGAAAACCGCGTCAAGCCCAAATAAACCGCGTCCGCTCCGTAAGCCAAAGCCGCGTATCCCGCTTCCAAATCGCCCGCGGGCGCCAAAAGTTCCGTCATTGTTCATCCTTTCCCGAAACGGTCAAAACGCCGTTTTTGATTGAGCAGGCCGCGCCCAAAGGCACGACCGCGCTGTACGCCTGATGCCCGTAATTTAAATTCGTAAAGACGGGTTTTTCAATCCTTTTTTCCCATTCGTCCAAAACGTCTTGAATCGTGCCGTCCGCCGAATCTTTCGCCAAGCAGTCGACGAATCGCCCGAACACGACGGCGGAAACCGCTTTGAACACGCCCGCGCTAGCCAAGTGCTGCAGCATGCGGTCGACAGCGTAGGGTTCTTCGCCGACATCCTCTATCACCAAAACCGCCCCCGTCATATCTGGCATGTACGGCGTGCCGAGCAGCGCGGCAAGCAGGCTTAGACACCCGCCCAGCAGTCTGCCCGACGCCTCAAACGCGCCGTCCAATTCGTATTTCAGCTCTTTTCCCGCGAAAAAATCCAGCAAAGTCGGCGGGATTTCGTAATCGGCAAAACGTTTTTTCAGCAAAAATCCCGTCGGGCAAATCAAATCCGCTTTTGCGACCAAAGCGTTTTGCAAAGCCGTCGAATCGCTCAACCCGATTAAAGGTTTTTTGTGCCGTTTGATGAAATCGTAATCCAGCCCGTCCAACAGGCGCGAAGAACCGTAACCGCCGCCCGCTTCCATGATGCAATCAATCGTATCGTCGGCGAAAAAAGCGTGCAAATCGGCAAGCCTTTGTTCATCCGTTCCCGCCAGAAAGCGGTTTTGTTCAAAGCAATGCGGACTGAAAACGATTTCAAAGCCCAGCTTTTCAAATTCCGCCGCGCCGATGCGCACGGGCTTTTGGGAAACGGCGGACGATGATGACAAAACACCGATTTTCATGGGCTTTATCCGATGCTGTTCAGAATCGTTTTCGCAAAGTCGCTGAGCGTTTCGTCGCGCGCGCCCATAATCACGACGCGGTCGCCCTTTGCCGCCAAAGCTTTGACCAGAGACACGATTTTTTTGCGGTCGGGGATGAAGTGGACGCGCTTGCCCGTTTTTTCCAAATCGCGCACCAAATCGGCGGACGAAATGTCCTTTGCCGCCGTTCCGCCCGCATAGTAGATTTCCTGCATTATCAGCGTGTCGTCCATGCTCAGGTGTTTGTCGAACGCTTCGACGATTCCCGCGCGCATCATTTTGGTCGGCTTGAATCCGTGGGGCTGATAGATGACTATCAGCCGCCCCGCGTATTCTTTCAGCGCGGACAGCGACGCCGCGATTTTTTCGGGATTGTGTCCGAAATCGTCGATGACCGTTACGCCTTTTTTCGTCGTGCCGACCGTTTCCAAACGGCGGTGAATCCCCTTGAACGTTGCCAAAGCTTCAATCGACTGGGACTGCGTAACACCAATCAGCTCCGCCGCGGCGACGGCGGCAAGGGCGTTTGCGACGTTGTGATGCCCGATGACAGGCAGGAAAACCTTTTGCCCGTCCAGTCCGAATTCCGTTCCGTTTTCGACGGGCGTGATATCGACTGCCTGCAAATCGGCGGGGCTGCCCTCGGTCGAAAAAGTCAGCACGGTCGGATTTTTATCCTTTAAAGCCAGACAATCCGCGTTGTCGGCGTTCAGCACCGCCCCGACGCTTGCCCGCGCGACAAAATCGCCGAACAGTACGCGCAGTTCCTCCAGCGGTTTGTGGTCAAGGGTAATCGAAGTCACAATCGACACGGCGGGTTTGTAAAGCTCTATCGACCCGTCGCTTTCGTCGGCTTCAATCACGCAAAACGAGCTTTTGCCCGCCAAAACACTGCCCGTGCCGAGCGAATCGGGATAGTTCAGCATGACCCCGCCGTTGATGACGGTCGGATCGACGCCTGCTTGACGCAGGATATGCCCCAGCATGCCTGTCGTCGTCGTTTTGCCGCTGGTGCCGCCGACGGCGATTCCGTTGCGGGCATTGAAAAATTCCGCCAGCAGTTGGGCGCGCGTTACAATCGGCAAACCCAGTTCGCGCGCTTTGACGACGTCGGGGATGGTTTCTTCGACCGCCGACGAAACGACCAAAGCGTCTGTGTCCGCCGTTATTCCCGAACCGTCCTGCGCGAACAGTTTAAGCCCTTGATTTTTCAATATTTCAAACTTTTCCGCCGCATTGCCCGCGTCATACGCTCTGTCGGAACCCGAAATATCGTCGCCGCGGTTTTTCAGCGCCAAAGCCAGCGAACTCATTCCGCTGCCGCCGATGCCGCAAAAAAAGTATTTTTTCATTTTTTCGCCCTTTGTCTGAAAATTGATGCTTTTTTTATATGTAAAAAAAGATAATTTAAGGTAAACTGTTTTTAAAATTCTGTTTTTTCGGACGAAAGGGGTCTTCCTATGCGTTTTATCGGTCTGTTGGCTTTGCTTGCGTGCTTCACGATGCCGGCGCACGCGCAGTACACCACCAATTCAAAAACAACGGCGTCAACGGTGAAAACGCAGCCCGCCGCACAGCAACAGCGTCCCGCGTATCAGGCGCGTCCGGCACAGGCGACGCAGCAGCAGGCTCCCGCGGCCAGATTCCGTCCCGCCGCTCAGCCCGCGGCGACGGCCGCCGACGACGGGGAAGGCGATTCCGACATGCCGTCGTTTGAGGCGTTTAAACGTCCCGCCGCCCGGCAAACGGCGCAGGGTTCGGCACAGAGTCAGCAGCAGCCGGCCTATCGCCGCAATCCGTATGCTCCTCAGCGGCAGGCTGCGGCTCAGCCCGCTGCGCAGGGATCGGCTCAAGGGTCAAGGCAGATTGTCGAACCGAAAGGCGAAATCTGGATGTATATTTCCGATTTCAGCTGGGGGGACGTTGACGGCGCGTATGTCCATTGCAAATGGAAAGCCGTTTTGCAAAACAGAACCGATACGCCGATTAAGACTTTGAAAGTTGGCTTTACCGTCCGCGATTCCTATTCGGGACTGACTTTTTTAAACGTCAAGCCGCGCGGCGCCGTCGTTAAAAACATGATGGTTTATTCCAATCTGTGTCCTTCCATGCAGAACGTCAAACCGAAAATCGAAGTGCAGTCCTGCCGCATGGGCGACATTTCCGGAAAAGACTGTTCCAAATACATAGTCATCAAATAAAGCCGATGCGGTTTTTCAAAACTATCGGATGTTTTTTCGCGGGAGCGGTTCTTTTTGCCGTCGCTCCCGCTTTTGCCGAAACGGAAACGGCGCTGCTTCAGCCGCCGGCCGTTGCGGATGCCGTTCCTTTCCGCGCGGGGGTTTTGTCCGAATCGGACAAGGCGGTTTATGTTCAAATCTTTGACAAGCTGGACAACGGCGAAACCCAAGCCGCCGAAATGTTGTTGAAGACCGTCGAAAATCCCGTATTAAAGGGGTATGTGCAGGCATCACTGTATTTGGCCGACGGGGCGAATCCCAAAAAACAGCAGCTGACCAACTGGCTGTACGCGTATAAGGATTTGCCCGTTTCCGATGCCGTGTACGATTTGGCAATCAAAAAAAAATCCTATCTGCCTTATATCCGCCGCGACGACAAAACGCAGCACATGGTTGCGGGCGTCTGCACGTCCATGCGCATCGCCGATCCGATTGATTTGGTGTTTTTCCGCCGCGCCTCGTACGTTCCCGAACCGTATCGGGCGAAAGTCCGCAAATCCCTGCAGTATTTTTCATCCGCCGTCCGCCGCGGCAAAACGCTGGCGGCCAAACTGCACTTGAACGAAAAGCATATGAAAAAATACCTGTCGCAAAAAGACAGGGACGATTCCGAAACCGCGTTGGCATTCGCTTATTTTATCGACCGTCAGGACGAAAAGGCGTGGGAAACGATTCAAGCTCCCTTGAAGCGCAGTCAATCGCGCAATCCGCTTGCTCCGTGGGTGGCGGGATTGACGGCTTTCCGTATGAAAAAATGGCCTGAAGCGGAGGAAAACTTCAAAGCCGCGGCCGCGCACCCCAAAGCGATTCCGACACAAAAGTCCGCCGCCGCTTTTTGGGCGACGCGCGCGATGATGAAACAGGAAAAATACACGGAAATATCGGCTTATTTAAAACAAGCCGCGTTCGCATCGCCGCGGTCGTTTTACGGCATTCTGGCGCAAAGGGCTTTGGGATGGGACATCGGTCATTCTTGGCTGTCGCCGTCCGTCGCCGAACCCGATATGGATGCGATTTTAAAGGAAAAAGGCGGACAGCGCGCGGTGGCTTTGATTGAAATCGGGCAGGCGGAATGGGCGGAAAAAGAGCTTGTCAAGCTGTTTGCCGCCAAAAAAAATCTGCGCGATGATTTATTAGCGTATGTCGGAACCCTGCCCGAATATCCCGAATTGAAGGAACGGCTGGCGGGGCTGAACGGAAAAATCGAAACCCCCGACGGCGACAGCGCGCTTTATCCCGTGCCGCATTGGACGCCCGTCAACGGATGGAAGCTGGACAAGGCGTTGGTGTACGCTTTTGTGCGGCAGGAATCCTGCTTTAAAAACAAAGCGTTCAGCAAAGCGGGCGCGCGCGGCGTCATGCAGCTGATGCCCGCGACGGCAAAGTTGATGGCGCGCAAGCTGGGGGTGAAATATCAGCTCAGCCGCTTGCATAAAATCCCCTACAGTTTGATGATGGGGCAGGAATTGATTAAAACGCTGCTGAACTATCCTAGCATTGACGGCAACCTGCTGATGGCGATTGCGTCCTACAACTGCGGCCCGCGCAACACGAAAAAATGGCAAAAACGCGAAGATTTCATCAGCGACCCGCTGATGTTTGTCGAAGCTATTCCGTCGCGCGAAACCCGCGGATTTGTTAAAAAAGTTACATCAAACTATTGGATTTACCGCAGTTTGCTGGGCGAAGATTTGTCGTCGGTCGACGATGTTTTGGCGGGACGCTATCCCGTTTACAAGCCCGAATAATCCGCGTCGTCATCGGGATCGAACGAAATTTCCCGCACGACTTTGCCCCAGATTTCCGCAGGCAGTCCGCCGCCCGTTACTTTGTCCATCGGCTTTTCGTCGTCGTTTCCGACCCAGATTCCCGCCGCAAAATCGCGGGTGTAGCCGACAAACCACGCGTCGCGGTAATTTTGCGTCGTTCCAGTTTTTCCTTTGGCAAGGATTCCGGGGTTGGCTTTTTTACCCGTTCCTTTCAAAATCACGTCGATTAAAACCGTGTCCAAATCGACGATATAGCGCGGATTGACCAAGCGGTTCCGTCCGCCCGAATCGCGCTGATACAGAATTTCGCCGTCCGCCCCCAGAATTTCCGATATGCCGTAAGGCGAAACGCCGATGCCGCCGTTTGACAGCGCGGCGTATCCCGCTACTATGTCAATCAAACGGGTCTGGCAGACTCCCAAAGCAATCGCGGCTTCGGCTTTGCAGTCCGATCCGACCACTCCGAACTTGCGGGCGGTTTTCAGCACGTTGCGCACGCCCGATTTCAGCGCGGTTGCCACCGCCACCGTATTGACCGAGTGAATCAGCGCGTCGTGCAGGGAAATTTTTCCGTAATACCGTCCCGAAGCGTTTTTGGGACTCCACCCGTTCAAATATATCGGCTTGTCGTCGACAATATCGGACGGGCTTGCGCCTTGTTCAAAAGCAGTCAAGTAAACAAACGGTTTGATTGTCGATCCGATTTGCCGGCGGGCTTCGGCGGCGCGGTTGAACTGGCTTTTTGTGTAGTCTTTGCCGCCGACCAGGGCCAACACCGCCCCGTCGGGGGCCATAATGACGCCGGCGGCTTGGGAAACGTGCTTGGCGCGCGCTTCTTCGCCGTTCAAAGCGGCGGTTATTTCGTTTGTTAAAACGGTTTGCATTTCGGGCTGAAGCGTCGTGCGAATGGCGACGTCCTGCGTAATGCTGCCCAGATACGCATCCGTTTCGTCGGCAATCCAGTCCGTGAAATAAAAGGCGGACTTGTTTTTCCCGTCTCCTGTTTTTGCGCCCGTTTCCGCGGCGTTCAAGCCCTCTGTCGCGGAAATGTAGCCCGCTTTCGCCATGTTCGCCAGCACGATGCGCGCGCGCTTGTTCGCCGCTTCGGGGTGCGCCAAAGGATTATAGGCAGTCGGCGCTTTCAAAAGTCCCGCCAGAACGGCGGCTTGGTACAAAGACAGACGGCGGGCTTTGACGCCGTAATATTTTTGCGCGGCGGCTTCCAGTCCGTACGTTCCCGCGCCGAAATAAACGCGGTTCAGATAAACGGTCAAAATCTGATCTTTGGTCAAATTGTGTTCCAGCCACAAGGACAGCATGACTTCCTGCACTTTGCGGCGAAATGTTTTTCGCGACGACAAAAACAGGTTTTTGGCGACTTGCTGGGTAATCGTGCTGGCGCCCTGCGCTTTTCGTCCTTTTATCAAGTTTGTCGCGGCGGCGCGGACGATTGAGCGGACGTCCAGTCCGAAGTGGGAATAAAAACGCACGTCTTCTGTTGCAACAACGGCTTGCGGCACATAGGACGGCAGTGTCCGCAAGTCCACGGGATTTCCGTATTTCGCCCCGTAGGACGCCAACTCCGACCCGTCTGCGGCAAGAATGACCAGTTTCGGCGGTCTGGACGCTTTGACGGCTTTGGCAATGTCGGGCAAAGTCGCCCAGCAGTAAATCAAGTACACGGCAACAGCCGCCGCGCCAATCCAAACGAATCGGGAGGGCTTTTTTAACGCTTGCCCCGCCTTTTTCCAATCGAATCCGATTCGCTTTGCCGTCCGTTTTTTGGGGGCGGACTGTTTTTTGGCTTTCGACTCGGCGGATTTGGGAGTGTTTGCTTTCTTTTTCGCCATGGGGACGTAAAAGTTACCTTTTGTTAATAATTCCGTGTTCAGAATCGAACTATAGCTTTAAGAGCTTAAAGGCAGGTTAAGGAGGCGGCTATGACCACTGTTGCGGAACATCAAAAGAAAGTTTCCTTGAAAATCGAAACGCCGCTGTATTCTTTGCTGGAACGGCAAGCCATGGAAAACGGCGAAGGATTAAACGATTTGATTTGCCGTTTGCTGTCCGAAGCCGTCGACGACTGGCGCGACTATTGCGCAACCGTGCAAAGGATAGCGTCGGACGACGACCGTCCCATGCACGTTTGGAAATAGGCTTCTTTATTTCAGATTCTTTTTGGCGTAGGCGCCGATAGCTGCGCCGAAGCGGGCTATCAGCTTTTGTTCGGACGCGACAACGGCGGCGTAAGTGTCGCCCGCAGGTTCCGTCAATGTCACGCGCTCCCGCCGGATTGTTTTGCCGTCGCGGGTCATAATCGTCCACCATGCGTCCAGAACGGCTTCCTTGCCAAAGACGGCGTCAAAACGCAAAACTTCCACAAACAGACGGTAAGGGAATAAATCGCGATTCAAATTGATTTGTTTCGCCGCGGGATATTTTGCCGTTTCGGAAATCGCGGCGGCCAGAACGCGCGGAAACACGTCGCCGATTTGTTCTGCCCAGCGGTTGAATTCGGATATTTTCAGCGTTACGCCGTCATCGTCGCGGATAACGATTTGCGGGCGGTTCAAATAATTCGGAACGAATACGGGTTCAATGCCGATTTTGATGTTGTCCGCGTTTTCCGATGTTTTGCTTTCGGCGTGAAAAGCATTGGAATCCAGAACATAAAAAGTGGACGGCTTTGTTGTGCCGCAAGCGGCCAGCAGCAAAACGGCAAAACAGGCGAACGGGATTTTTTTCATCAGTATCCTCCTTTTCCTTTCAGCAAAGCTTCGGGGTGGCGTTCCAGATAATCCGCCCAGTTGCGCAAAGATTCGGCCGCCGCGCTGAAATCGCGCAGCATTTTGTTCAAATCCAGCATGGTGCGGGAATCTTCGTTGAACGAATCAAGGGCTTTGTCGGCTTTTTTCGTCATATTTTCGACGGAATGGGTGATTTTGCGCATTTCTTTGACGATTTCGGGCGCATCGCCGTTTAATGTGGCGACAAAGACGCTGGTTTCTTCCAGCAGTTTGTTCAACCGTTTGAAAGTTTCGTCCAACGGCATCCGCTGCAGCGTTTTGGCCAGTTCGTCCGATATTGACGGCAGTGTCGGGATTTGAATCATTTTCAAAGTTGTTGACGTCATGATGACGGGCGTTTCGGGCAAATAGCTCAAATCAATCATCATTTGACCGGTCAGCAAACTTTGCGGAATCAAACGCGCGCGCAGTCCTTTTTCAATCATTTCATCGGTGAAACGGCGGACTTCTTCATTGCCGGCGCGCGGATTGATGCGTTTCTTTTTGCTTAAAATAATAAAGCTGTTGGCATTTGTTTCGATGATGACGGGAATTTTGATTTCCAGCGTCTGCATGTCTGTTACCAGCGAAATATTGATGACGCGTCCGATGGGAACGCCGTTGAACACGACGGGCGAACCGACGTTCAATCCTTTGACGGATCCTTGGAAATACAAAACGTATTTGATTGTGTGCGAAAAAAATCTGTCGCGGTTCATCAAAAAGAATGTGCCGATTGAAACAAACAGCGCAATCAGAATGAATGCGCCGATAAGGCGCGGGTTGGCTTTTTGCGACATGTTATTTTTCTCCTCGGGTCAGGAAGTGTTGAACTTTCGGATTGGGCGGGTTTTTCAGCAAATCGGCGGGTTTTCCTTGCGCGATAAGAGTTTTTGTGTCCACGTCCAAATAAATCGAATTCGTGCCGACGGCCAGCAGGGACGGCAGTTCGTGTGTAACCATGACAATCGTCGTGTTCAGATTTTCTTTGATTTGCAAAATCAAATCGTCCAGATTTTTTGAACTTATCGGGTCAAGGCCGGCGCTGGGTTCGTCAAAAAACACGATTTGCGGATCAAGAGCCAGCGCGCGCGCCAGCCCCGCGCGTTTTTTCATGCCGCCGCTGATTTCGGACGGATAAAAGTCTTGAAAGCCCGCCAGCCCGACCAAATCCAGCTTCAGCGCGACAAGGTCTTTGATTTCGGCGGGGGTTAAAGACGTGTACTGCGTCAAGGGCAGCGCGACGTTTTCCGCCAGAGTCATGGATGTCCACAGTGCGCCGCTTTGGTACAGGATTCCCGCTTTGCGCATGGAGGTTCTGCGGTTTGCGGCGGATGCCCTTTCACCCCAAAACGGCAGACCGTCAAACAGGACGTCGCCTTTGAAAGGTTCCTTCAGCCCCGTCAGAACGGACAAAAGCGTGCTTTTTCCGCAGCCGCTGGCGCCCATGATAATGAACACGTCGCCGCGGTTGACGGCAAAGGAAACGTCTTTCATAATCACATTGTCGCCGTATGCGACGGTCAGTCCGGAAACAGTCAAAAACGGAGCGGCCATAACTTTACACTCCGATTAAATTAAAGAAAAAGGTCAGCAGAGCGGTGGCGACGGTCATCCAGACAATCGAATACACGACCGCGGAAGTCGTCGCCCGTCCGACGGCAGAGGCGTTTCTGCCGCAAACCAGTCCTTGATAACAGCCGCACAGCGCAATAATCATACCGAACACCGTTCCGTGAATGATGCCGACGATGATGTTTTTTGAAATCAAAGCGCTCAGCGTCATGCGGGCGTATTCTTCGGGCGACAGCCCCAGCATCACAATGCCGACGAACGCTCCGCCCAAAATCCCCATCAAATCCGCATAAACCGTCAAAAGCGGCATCATCAGCGACAACGCCAGCAATCGGGGGGTAATCAAAAAATCAAACGGCGAAATTCCCATGGTTTCCAAAGCGTCGACTTCTTCGTTTACCTGCATGGAGCCGATGGTTGCGGCGTAGGACGCGCCCGTCCTGCCCGCCATGATGACGCCGGCCATAATCGCGCCCATGACGCGGGTGACCGCAATGGCGACCAAACTGGCGACATAAATTTGCGCACCGAACATTTTGAGCTGAATTGAGCCGACAAAAGCGACAATCAATCCGACCATAAAGCAAATCAAGGATACAATCGGCAAAGCATTGACGCCCGCTTCTTGAATTTCCCAAAGCACGTCGCTTTTGCGCAAAACGGCTTTGCCTCGGATGAATCGAACAAAAGAACGGTACGCTTTTTTCATGAAATCAAACGCGGATGCGGAAGCTTTCCACGCGCGGATGCCCGCTTCGCCCAGCAAATCAAGGAAGGGTTCCGATTTTTTTTCTTCCTTGCGTGTAACGCGCGGCGGAACGGCCAAAGCCAGCTTTATCAGCGGTTCTACACCGTCGGGCATGTCGGTCAAAGTGCAGTCAATGCCGTGTTTGGAACATTCGTTCATCAGCCGTACAAGCAGGGCAACCAATGCGCTGTCCCAGCTTTCGATTTTTTTACCCGAAAACACGACGGATGTAAACGAAGCGTTTTCAAACGTCGCGACAATGCCGTCACGGTCGGCTACGGGACAATCGACCGACCAATCCCCGCCGAAAGCGACGAAAGCCGTTGATTCGTTTTGCGAAATAAAAGCGGTTGCGTGCATGAATATCTCTCCGCCGCCAATGATAGTCGAATTCAGACGGCTTTAACAGCTCTTTTTTAGTTTGATAAAGCCGCTGAATCCAAAGCCGTCCATCCGTACTGTTTGATGAGGTGTTTCAACACGTCGGGGTATTTGAAATCACGGTACGGAAACAGTCTGAAAAACTTCGTCAAATCCGCGCCGTACAAATCATTTCCCGAAAAACGGAAAGACGCGCGGGCGGCGTGAAAATTCATAAAGCGTTTCAAGCTGTTCAGCCACAAAATCTGATCGTAAACGGCATCGTACAAAGTCGCGTAAGTGCGAATACGGTAAGTGTCGCCTTCAAGCAGGGCGGCGTCGGGAACGACACCGTTGCCGTTCCAGTCGCGGCGCAGGAAAATCGAATTGTATTCGCGGGCGTAGCGGTCGGTTGCGAAACCGGAATCCTCGGCCGCCATCGCCAACAGCAAAGACGGCGGGACGGCATCGATTTTAGCCAGCAGGGCGGCGAAAAAAGTGCTGAAATCTTCGGTGTCGAAATCGACATCGTATTTTTCGGCCGTTTTTTCCAGCAAAGCCAAATCTTCAACGGAAAACGGCTGTTTGCCGTCGAATTTCTTTTTCAATTCTTCGATTGCCGCCCGTTCGCGCAGCACGGCTTCGTTGGCTTTGAAAATGACGGGCGTCAGCATTTCCGTAAACAGGGCGGGGCGTTCCTCGTCGTATTTCGAGCGGTTGAAATCATCAGGAACGGCGGCGACGAAAATCCGCGGCACGGGCTTGTTGTTTTCCAGCGTGTCAACCATGGCATAGTTTTGCGCTTTGAACGCCAACCGCATTTTTTCCGTACTCATTTTGCCGAAATAGAGTCCGTCGGAACGCCGTTCGCCCGTCGGCACGGTTTCCGGCATAAAAAGCCAAACCGAAACACCCGCAATCAGAACGGCAAAGATAAAACCGATTTTTTTCATCGCAGGTATGCTTCCGTTTCCGTCAAAACGCTTTGCGCGCGGGACAGGTAAAAGCCCAGTCCCAGCAGGTGATTCGGCGCAAACTGTGTCTGCGGGCTGGCGTTTGCGACAATCAACGGCTGGATATCCAGTGCTTTTTGTAATGAAATCCGCGCGTCGTTCACCAGTGTTTTAAACGTTTCATCCTCAAACGCGTCGGGGAAATCCGTTTCCATATCGCGCAGCAGCAAAGCGATGACGTATGCCCGCCCTTTGACAAAGTAAAACAAATCGTCCGCCTGCCAGTCGAAAAACTTTTTTTCGTTTTTAACGATATGGTTTTCAATGCGTTCGCCTTCGCGTTTCAAAGAATCACGCAAAGAACGAATGACTGCGGGCAATTCGCCGGCGGACAGTTCTGACGAACGGCCGCTTTTTTCATACGCGTTTAAGGCCGCAATCGCCTCTTTGTACTGGGAAGCGGACGATTTGGCGGGTTTGCCGTCCTTGAAGTACCAAACGTCGGGCGGATAGGACAGCAGTTCGGCCGCGCGGGACAATTCCGCACTGTCGGGCTTCAAAGCGGACAGCGTTTTTGTAAAATCCTTGATTTCACTGAAAATCCCCGTTTGAAACGCGGGCATGTTGTCCAAAACCGCCGCGGGATAAAAAAACGGCAGGCCGGGGGTGTAGACATTGCGGATCAATTCGCGTTTGCCCAAAGCCTGCAATGTGGAAACGGCTTTCGGCACGCCGGCGGAGTTGTTCAACTCCATCGACATGTCGACGCGGTGGGTAACCAGCGCGCCGGCGGGGTAATAGAACAAAACGAACAAAACCGCTCCGCCCAAAAGCCAGCCCCACCATTTGACGGCAAAATCCAGCAACTGCTGTTTCGCATGCGGCGTAAAGCCGGGCGAGCTTTTTAAAAACAATTTGATTTTTCCCAAAAAAAGCCCGACGGCTTTGCGTGTTTTCTGTAAAAAAGGCATCAAAATCCCCTTGATTGATTGATTAAAGGCATCATACCGTGTTTGGACAAGAAAAAAAATCGAAAAAAATCGCTTGCGGCGGT
>DJPN01000033.1:22306-22843 GCA_002438565.1 Alphaproteobacteria bacterium UBA6411
CCCCCGCCTATATATCAGTTCGATGGAGGCCCGAACGGGCTGTTTCTTTTGAAAAGAGGGAATTTTTATGGGAAAAGTCATTGGTATCGATTTAGGTACGACAAATTCTTGTTTTGCTATTATGGACGGCAAGGACGCCCGCGTCATTGAAAACGCGGAAGGCGCCCGCACAACCCCGTCAATGGTCGCTTTTACCCAAAGCGGCGAAAAATTGGTCGGTCAGTCCGCCAAACGTCAGGCGGTTACCAACCCCGAAGGCACTTTTTTTGCGATTAAGCGTTTAATCGGCCGCCGTTTCGACGACAAACAGGTTGAACGCGCCAAATCTTTGGTTCCGTATCATATCATTCCGGGCGAAAACGGCGACGCGTGGGTTCAGGCGTATGATAAAAAGTATGCGCCTTCGCAGGTTTCCGCTTTCATTTTGCAGAAATTGAAAGAAGACGCCGAAGCTTTCCTGGGCGAACCGGTGACGCAGGCCGTCATTACGGTTCCCGCTTATTTCGACGACTCTCAGCGTCAGGCGACCAAGGACGC
>DJPN01000002.1 GCA_002438565.1 Alphaproteobacteria bacterium UBA6411
TGTTCGGGCGCGCAGGTCATCGTGTCTGGCGGCAAATGCGGCTGCTCCGCTTCGACAACTTGCCCCGCGGGTCAATACAAAACGGACGATTGTTCGTGCCGCAACTGCGCGAAAGACGACACTTACAACAGATGCGGCTGCGTTGCGCCTTTGGTTCCCAACGGATCGGGCGGCTGTTATTGCAAGGAAACGACCTGCGCGGCGGGTAATTCGTTCAGCACGTCGTCGTGCGGATGTGTTCCCTGCACGGACAACGCGTCCTGTCAATATCCCTGCGCGAACGGGCAAGCCCCCGACGGCAAGGGCGGATGCGTCGTCGTTGACGCATGCGCTAACGTAACTTGCTCCGGCGATCTGGTTTGCTCAAACGGCGCTTGCGTCTGTCCGTCGGACAGACCGTATTGGGACGGATCGTCGTGCCAGCCGTGCTTGCAGGACAGCCAGTGCGGCACGAACAAATACTGCTATGACAACGGCGCGGGCGCGCGTTCGTGCGACGACGACTGTTCGGCCGTCTGCCCCGTCGGTTATCGCGAAGGCGGCCAAATGCCGAACCTGCCTGCCGGAAACGCCCCCGACGGTAAAACGATTAAAACCAGCGGCACCTGCAACGGCAGACCGTGCTGGGGTTATTTCGATTCTTCCGCCCCGTCGACGGGAACAAAAACATGCGAAGAGATCAACAGCAATTACATCTCGGGAACGGGCAGCTGGATGTCTGATTGCGCCAACAGCGGCGGAAAGCCCACCCAAATCGACGTTCCGACATCGAAAACGGGCAAGTGCTTTATCTGCCAAAAAGATAATTCTTCCAGCTGTAAAACCGAAGCCGAAGTGAAAAAATACTGCAACGATAAAGGAGTTGGTATTGCTACAACAAACGGAACGCAAAACGGCAAAGCTTGTTATTCATGCTTTGCGTATTGTGCCAACCTTTCTCCTGCCGGCACCTACTTTACAAAAGGCAAAGGCAACTGCCCGTCTGGCAAAATCGAAATTGATGCGAAAAAAGCCGGCGCGGACGGCAAGTGCTACGCTTGCGGTACGGATTCGTGCGAAAACCACGGCATGACATCGGATTCGTCCAAGTCGCCCCAGCCGAACTTTGTCGCAACAACCATCAACGGCAAAAAGTGCTACGTGCTGACGGGCAGCGGAACTTCAAGCGGCGGAACTTCATCTTCGTGCTCAAAAAAATGCAGTCCGTCGTCTGCGGGAACATATCGTGCAGGAAGCAAAGTTTGTTTCTTCGGGAATTCTTTCTCTAAAAACGCATGGACTGCTTCCGGCGGATGTTGCGACTATGTTTATTGTCAGACCGTTCCGACAGGAAACTATTGCCAAGTCGGCAGTGACGGAATTCTGGTCGGAGGAGTCTGCCCCAGAGAGTAATTCTATGCTTAATGCCGCCGCGGTGTAAAAATCGCGGCGGTAAAAACTTTTCCGCTTAAAACGGAAAAAGGGGGCAAGTCTGTTGGTCCGGACTTGCCCCCCTGCTTTTGTCAATGAATCTGCAGATTTTCGGCGCAAATCCTGCCGTCTTTCCCCGTCATGAGGTCGTATTCCACCGTTTGTCCGTCCTGCAATCCGCGAACGCCCGCTTTGTGAACGGCGGAAATGTGGACAAACACGTCTTTGCCGCCCTCCGCGGGACAAATAAAGCCGAATCCTTTGGACAGATTGAACCATTTTACCGTACCTGTGCTCATTTTTCTTTTCCCTTTGTCAAACATTGAAAACGGCATCAGTATAACAAACCCGTTTTGCGTCCAACAGACGGACAAAAGCTTATATTCCTGCGATATTTTTCACTTTTTCCTTTCAAATTTCGACAAAACGGGTATAAATAGCGTAACCGATGTTGTTCTGAAGGGAGAAACACCATGATGGAATTTTTTGAAAACGTCGATTTGAAACAGCGTATCGCGTTTTTGGGAACAATCGCGCATCTGGCGCGCGTCGACGGCGATTTCGACGGCAACGAAAAACAATTCTTTGTCGATTTGGCAAAGCTTTACAACCTGTCCAAAGACGACGCCAAAGAAGCCATCCGCCCCAGAACCGAGGAGGAAGCTTTGGCTTTGGTGAAAAACATCACCGATCCGGGGTTCGCGCTGGTGTTGATCCGCGAAATGTTCTATCTGGGATACGAAGACGGCGATTTGTCCGATTCCGAAATTCTGTTTATCTCGAAAGTCGGCATGGCTTTGAACATTCCGTTGGAAAAAATGGAAAGAATCAGCAACTGGGTCATCCGCGGCATTGAATGGGAAGAAGAAGGCGCGGACATCTTTTCGGATTATCAGCATGACGATATGTCCGAAGAGGAATTGGACTCGTACGATTTTTAATTGCTTACAGTGAGGATTGTTAATGGCAAAAGAAGAGTTATTGGAATTCAGCGGCGTCGTTGTCGAAAAACTGCCCAACGCCATGTTCCGCGTCAAATTGGAAAACGGACATGAAATTTTGGCGCACACCGCGGGAAAAATGCGCAAATTCCGCATTCGCGTCATGGTGGGCGACAAGGTCGACATCGAAATGACGCCTTATGATTTGACCAAAGGCCGCATTACTTTCCGTCACAAAACGCCGACCGCGCCCGCCGCGCAAGCGTAATCGAATTAAAAAAACCGCCCTTTCGGGCGGTTTTTCCTTAATCCGGTATGTAATCGTGCAAAATCAACGCTAAATTCAACAGCGTTTTTTTCTTTTTGACCGACAAATCCTCCAGCGCTTCCGCCAGCAAATCGTCAACGTCCGTGTCTTTGTCGACGCCCAGCAGTTCGCCCAGCTCGTCACATTCGTTCATTTCCGTTTGCAGCAAAGAAAACGCGTCGTCGGGAATTTCATCGTCCAGTCCGAACATCGCGCTGACCGAACGGTAATCGTCGGGGTTCAGTTTGTGTTCTTCGCAATGTTCATGCCCGCAGCCGCATTCATGGTCATGAGAATGTCCGCATCCGCAGTCGTGATGATGGTCGTGGTGACCACAGCAGCAATGTTCGTGTTCGTTTTTCATTTCTCTATCCTTTTATCGACACATAAAAAGAGCCAAAGCGGCAATGGATGCCGTTTCCGCCCGTAAAATCCGTTCGCCCAAATCCAGCCCGACCGTGTTCGGCGTTTTGGCGATTAAAGCGCGCTCCGCTTCGGAAAATCCGCCCTCGGGTCCCGTCAGAAAAGCCGCGCGTTCCACACCCGCGAACACTTCGCCCGCGCGTTTGCCCCGCCCCGTTTCGTCCAAATGGAACAGCACGGGGTCGCTTTCGCCCCACCCTGCCAGCACATCGCGCAAAAGGGCGGGGTCGTCCACCTGCGGCACGTCCAAACGGCGGCATTGTTCGCACGCCTCTATCACGGTCGCTTTCAGCCGTTCGACATTGACGCGCTTCATCGCCGTATAATCGGTGATGACGGGGACAAGGCGTGTCGCGCCAAGCTCCGTCGCTTTTTCCGCGACCAGTTCCGTACAGTCGCGCTTCAGCGGGGAAAAGTACAGCCGCACGTCGCGCGGTTCGGGCTGTCCGCGCAAAACCCTGCAAATCTGGATGTCGCCGCTTTTCTTGCCCAAAGCGGACAAAACAGCCGCGAATTCGCCGTTTTTTCCGTCAAAAACATACAGCTCCGCCCCGACGTCCGCGCGCAGAACGTTTTTCAAGTAATGCACTTGGTTTTCGGGCAAAGCGACGGTTTGCCCCACACTTAAAGGACTGTCGATGAACAGACGGATTTGCATTTATTCTCCTGCCGCATGAACGATGAAAGACGCCGCGTCGAAATCGTCGATTTGTTCGGGCTTCATATATTCGGATGCGTATTCCTTGTACACCCCCGATGTCAAGAACAAGTTGAACAAATCGGGGTCGATGTGACCGCTTTTCGCCATATCCGCCATAATCGCAACGATTTGGGACAGCGTTTTAATCTTTTTATAGGGGCGGTCGGTGGACGACAAAGCCTCGAACACGTCCGCCAGTCCCAAAATCCGCGCGGGAACGGACATCTGATCGCGCTTCAAGTGGTTGGGGAAGCCCGTTCCGTCCATGCGTTCATGATGCCCGCCCGCATATTCGACGACGTTTTTGATGTTCGGCGGGAACGGAATCGCTTTCAGCATTTCAATCGTCATGTCGATATGGCTGTTGATTTTTTTGGCTTCTTCGGGCGTCAAAGTGCCGCGCACGACGGACAGGTTGTGAAATTCGCCGCGGTTGTAGCCGCCGAAAACGTGATCGGGGCGGTCTTCCAGCAGCGGTTCTTTCGGATTTGTTTTGGGCGGCGGGTTGGCTTTCATGCGCTCCAATTCATCCCATGACAAGCCCAGCGTTTTGTCAAACCAGCGGTGATACGTCCGCTGTCCGATTTCGCGGATGCGTTCTACATCGTCGTCGCTGAGCGGCGCATAACCCACGTTTGAATTTGCCAGAAACGCGAAATCGTCCTCCAGCTTTTTGACTTTGGCGTTGAATTCGTCGCGCAAAGTTTCCGCGGGCGCCGTGTTCGCCAGCCGTTTTTTCAAATAGTCGATATGCGCGTCGCGGCGCAAAATCTCGAATCTGGCGCGGATTTCATGGATTCGGTTGGAAACGGTTTCAAGCTTTGTCGCCTTGTCCAGCACATATTCGGGGGTCGTAACCTTGCCGCAGTCGTGCAGCCATGTCGCCAAGTGAAAAGCGTACCATTCGTCTTCGGACATTTCAAAGTCGGAAAACGCGCCGTCGGAATCCATTACCGCCGCCAAAGCCAGCTTGCGCGCGATAATCGGCACGCGCTGGCAATGCGCGCCCGTGTACGGCGATTTGTCGTCAATGGCACGGGCGATGACCTCCAAAAACGCTTCCAGCACGTTTTTCTGCGCTTCAATCAGCTGTTGGTTGTCAATGGCGACCGCAGCGTTCGACGCCAGCGCTTCAACCAATTTTTGCACCGATTTTGAAAAGAATATCGTTTCCCCGTCCTTTGTGCGGGCGTTAATCAGCTGCAAAACGGCGACCACCTGCCCCGAACGGGTTTTCAGCGGCACGGTCAGAAAGGATTTCGACCGATAGCCCGACGATTTGTCGAACTTCTGCGTTCCCGAAAAATCGAAATCCTCGGAATCGTACGCATCGGGGACATTGACGATTTGTTCGGTCAAAGCGGCGTACGTCGCCACGTTTTTGGTGTTCGGTTCGCCCGTTTCGGGATCGTACAGATACAGGGGCGGGAACGGAATTTCCTTTTTTTCCGCCGTGCCGCCCATTTTGATTCCCAAGGCGTCATTGTGCAGAATGGAAAAAATCAGCTGGTTGCCGGCCAAATCGGTCAAGTAGAGCGTTCCCGCCTCGGCATTGGAAAATTCTTTGGCGGCGGTCAGAATGGTTTCCAGCAGGACGTCCATATCCTGCTGAGCGGACAAATCAATACCGATTTGGAACAGCCTGTTCAGCTCTTCCGCCGAAAGAGTTACCGTTTCCTCTGCGCCCGTTTCGACCATGATTTTGCCCCGTTTTCTTTTTATTATAAAGACTTACAATGCAGGAGTCAAACCTTACGCCCCGTACTAAAACCAAAAATTAACTGAACCGAAAGCATTTCCGGTGTATAATTCGCAAAATTACAGGAGTTTTTTGTATGGTTCTGTTTCCGAAAAGCATCCCCGCACATTCCAAAGAATCCGATGACAAATCGGCGCAAAAGTCCTTTTTCCCGCCGCTGTCCGTCCTTTGCCTGTTCGGGATTTGCCTGTCGGCTTTGCTGTGCTTCGCGTTTCAAAGCGGGCGGTTCGTCGAATTGCGCATCCCCTTGTTTTTAATGGAAATTCAAGCGGGTCTGATTTTTTCCGCGGTATGTTTTTTGTTTTTGGCGGCTTTGATTGCCGTCATGGTGCAAAAATCCTTTATCACGGGCAATTCGGGACGCACTTTAATCGGCAGAAGCCGCCATGTCAGCTATTTCTTTTCGATTTTGACGACGCTGGCGTTCGCGGTTTATATGTGCGCGGTCGCTGTTTATTCGCTGAAATCGGGCGTGTTTTTGCGCGAATCCCTGTTCATCGCCGTGCTGTACGTCTGCGTGCTGATTCCGCATTTCAAAGCGGGCAAAACACCGTTGGCGCACACGTTCACGACGGCGGCGTTCGTCGTTGTTTTGAACATCACCGCTTTTTACGGCGGATTGGCGACGGCGAAAATCGAACGCAAGCCCGCCATCGCTTTGAACGGCGAAACGTTTATGCTGTGCGCGACGCAAAACAACACTTACATTTTGGCGGGCTTTGACACGATGCGCCAAAAAAGCAACGGCAAGCTCATGCTGCTGCCGAAAAACGCGCCCGCATTGGAAAATATGGTCTTCACCCCTGTCGGACATTTGAAATGAACAAAGCTTTATCCCCGTTTGACGCGGTATCCTTTTTAATCGACAAAGCCAAAAAATTCGGCGCGGACGCGGCGGAATCGTTCGGCGTTTTCAGCACGTCGGCAAGCGCGGACTGCCGTTTTCAAAAAACGGAATCGCTGGAATACACGCAAACCGCCGCCGTGGATTTGCGCGTGTTTTCGGGCAAACGCCAAGCCGTCGTCGCATCGTCCGTTTTGGACGAACAAACGCTGACGGAGCTTGCTCAGCGCGCGGTCGAAATGGCAAAAGCCGTTCCCGAAGACCCGTTTTGCGGCCTTGCCGACCCCGCGCAGCAGGCAACGGATTTTCCCGATTTGGATTTATACGATTCAACGGAAATTTCCACGGAAAAACTGCTGGAAACCGCTTTAAAGGCGGAAGACGCGGCGTTAAGCGTCAAAGGTGTCACAAACTCGGACGGCGCGGGGGCGTCGTTTGAAAAATCGGATGTGCTGATTGCGTCAACCACAGGCTTTTCCCGCCGTTATCAGCGGTCGTCCTGCGCTTTTTCCGTTTCCGTCATCGCGGGAACGGAGGCGAAAGAAACCGATTACGACTATTCGTCCGCCGTTTATTTTTCCGACTTGGAATCCCCCGAAAAAATCGGACAGCAAGCGGGCGAACGCGCGGTAAAGCGTCTGGGCGCGCAAAAAATCGAATCGGGCGTAATGGACGTCGTTTTTGAACCGCGCCTGTCCCGCGGCTTTGTCGGCGTGCTGGCTTCCGCAATCAACGGTTCGGCGATTGCGCGCGGCACGTCGTTTTTGAAAGATTCCTTGAACGACATTGTTTTAAATCCCGCGCTGTCCCTCATCGAAGACCCGTTTGTCAAACGCGGCGCGGCGTCCCGCACGTGCGATTCCGAAGGTTTGCCCTGCGTCAAGCGCGCGATTGTCGACAACGGACGGCTGACAACGTGGCTGTTGGATTTGCGTTCCGCGCGGCAGCTGGGGCTTGCCCCCACGGGACACGGCGCGCGCGGATTGGGGGGCACGGCGCATCCCGCCCCGTCGAACCTGTTTTTGACAGGCGGCACGGTCGCCCCGGCAGAGCTTTTCGCCGACATCAAGCGCGGACTTTACATTACGCAGCTGTTCGGACAGGGCGTCAATCTGATTACGGGCGATTACAGCCGCGGCGCGTCGGGTTTTCTGATTGAAAACGGCAAAATCACAACGCCCGTTTCCGAAATCACCGTCGCGGGCAATTTGAAAGACATGCTGAAATCGATGCAAGCCGCGAACGACATCGGCGGCAGACACGCCGTCAACGCGCCGACCGTGCGGCTGAACGGTCTGTCAATCGCAGGGAAATAGACCATGGACATCAACCCTTTCGTCGGATTGGAACTGTGGCGCAAAGCGACGCTGGAACTGGTTAAAAAAGATACCGAGTCTGCCGATTTGTCCGCGCGGCAAACCGCCGTTTTGCTCAGCGTTTACTTAACGCCCGCGCCGCACACCGTCCGCGCGCTTGCCGCCGAATTGAACATATCGAAACCCGCGATTACCCGCGCCGTCGACCGATTGAGCGTTCTGGGCTTGATAGAGCGCAAAACCGACGAAAACGACCGCCGCAGCGTTTTGCTGGAACGCACCATGGCGGGCGCGAAGTACGTCACAGAGCTGGGCGACATCATCGCCAAACAAGCTCTGGACGTTCGCAATCCGCTGTTTTAAACGTACACTTCTTCGGTCGCGGACAGGGCTTCCGCGTTTCTGCCCTCGGCGTTTTTCATGCGGTCAAGGACTTTGCGGTATTCAATCGGCACGACCTTGACGAACAGCGGGAATCTGTTTTCCCAGTTGTCCAAAATGCGCTTCGCCTGCGCCGACCCTGTGTACCAGTAGTGTTTTTCCAAAATGGCGTGCAGGGCTTCCTTGTCGTCTTTCGACCACACGTTTTCCAAATCGACGCTGTCAAGGTTGCAGCGCGTCTGAAAGATTTCCGTTTCGTCGTAAACATAAGCGATGCCGCCGCTCATCCCCGCGGCGAAGTTGTACCCCGTCGACCCGAGGATGACCACCGTTCCGCCCGTCATGTATTCGCAGCAATGGTCGCCGACACCTTCGACAACCGCCAAAGCGCCGCTGTTTCTGACGGCGAACCGTTCGCCCGCCATGCCGCAGAAATACGCTTCGCCGCCCGTCGCGCCGTACAAAGCGACGTTGCCGACAATCACGTTTTCATGGGGCATAAAGTCGACGTTCGGCGGATGGCGCACAATGATTTTTCCGCCCGACAGCCCTTTGCCGACATAGTCGTTCGCTTCGCCGTTGACGCGGATTGTAACGCCTTTCGCCAAAAACGCGCCCAAGCTTTGTCCCGCCGAACCCGATAATTCCAGAGTTATGGAATCGTCAGCCAAACCGTCCGCACCGCACCGCTTGACGACCGCACCGCTCAGCCGCGCGCCGACCGTTCTGTCCGTGTTGCGCACGGGTAAAGTAAAGGCGGCTTTCAGCCCTGTTTTCACCGTGTTTTCAATCATCGGCAGCAAAGCGGTGTCAAAGCTTTTTTCCGCTTCCGCGGGGGCGATGAAATGCCGCGTTCCGTTTTCGGGCATTGTCAGCAGACGCGCGAAATCGACGCCCTGCGCCTTGCCCGTTTTTTTGGCGGGGTCTTGCTCCAGACAATCCGCGCGTCCTATCATGTCGTCAACGTTTTTAAAGCCCAGCTGCGCCATGTATTCGCGCATTTCTTCGGCGATGAAACGCAGGAAATTGATGATGTATTCGGGCTTGCCGTCGAACCGCGCGCGCAGTTCGGGATTTTGCGTCGCCAAACCCATGGGGCAGGTGTCCAAGTGACACTTCCTGTCCATACAGCACCCCAGCGTAATCAGCAACGCCGTGCCGAAGCCGTATTCCTCCGCCCCCAGCAAAGCCGCCACCGCCAAGTCGCGCCCCGTTTTCAACTGACCGTCGGTCTGGATTTTAATCCGTCCGCGCAGTCCGTTCGCAATCAAAGCCTGCTGCGTTTCGGCAACGCCGATTTCCCACGGCAGCCCCGCGTGGCGAATCGCCGTCATCGGCGACGCGCCCGTTCCGCCGTCATAGCCCGCAATGGTCACAACGTCGGCTTTGGCTTTGGCAACGCCCGAAGCAATCGTCCCGACGCCCGCTTTCGCCACCAGCTTGACCGAGATTTTCGCGCTCGGATTGACCATTTTCAAATCGAAAATCAGCTGCGCCAAATCTTCGATGGAATAAATGTCGTGATGCGGCGGGGGCGAAATCAGCGAAACGCCGCTGACCGTATGGCGGATGCGGGCGATTTCCTCGGTCACTTTGTGCGCGGGCAGCTGTCCGCCCTCGCCCGGTTTCGCGCCCTGCGCCAGCTTGATTTGCAATTCTTCGGCGTTGACCAGATATTCGGTCGTCACCCCGAAACGCCCCGACGCGATTTGCTTGATTTTGGAACAAATGTCGTTGCCGTCGGGTTTGGTGTAAAAGCGGTACGGGTCTTCGCCGCCTTCGCCCGAATTGCTGCGTGCGCCGATGCGGTTCATCGCGATTGCAATCGTTTCGTGCGTTTCGCGGTTGATGGAACCCATGGACATCGCGGCGGAAACAAAGCGTTTCATAATGTTTTCGGCGGGTTCGACTTCGGCGATGTCAATCGGCGTTCCCGCTTTGAACCGCAGCAAAGCCCGCAAAGTCAGCGGGTCGCGGTTTTCAATCAGCGCGCTGTACTGCTTGTAAAGCGCATAGTCGTTTTCGCGCACGGCCTTTTTCAGCATTGCCATGGCTTGCGGGGTCCACAAGTGTTCCTCGCCGCCCCTTTGCAAACGGTAATCGCCGCCGACGTTCAATTCGGGTTCGGGCGTTTCATCAAACGCGCGTTCGTGGCGCGTCAAGCTTTCCCGCGCAATGTCGTCCAAACCGATGCCGCCGATGGCGGATGCCGTCCCCGTAAAGTGTTTGTCAATCAAAGCCTTGCCCAGACCGACCGCCTCGAACACCTGCGAACCCCAGAAACTGCGCACGGTCGAAATGCCGACGCGGCTGAAGCATTTGAGCAATCCTTTTTTCAGCGCGGTCAGATAGGCGAATTCCGCTTCTTCGGGCGTTTTTGTTTTTTCCAGCTCGCCGTTTTCCGCCATGGCACGCACGGTTTGCAAAGCAATTGCCGGACAGACCGCGTTCGCGCCGAACGCAATCAGCTGGGCGAAGTGAATGACTTCGCGCGCTTCGCCCGTTTCGGCGATGATGCCTGCCTTATAGCGCAAGCCTTTGCGAATCAGAAAATGATGCAAGCCCGACACCGCCAGCAAAGCGGGAATCGGCGCATGGTCTTTGTCGCAGCCAAGATCGCTGAGAATCAGAATGTCCGCGCCGTTGCGAATGGCTGATTCGGCTTTCGCGAACAAACCGTCCAGCGCGGCGTTCAGCCCCTCGCCGCCCTTTGAAGCGTCGAACACGGCGTTCAGCCGCACGGATTTGATGTCTTCGTTTTCGATTTTTTCCAAATGCGCCAAAAACGCGGGTTCCAAAATCGGCGACGTCAGTTTCAGCCGTCTGAAATGCCCCGCCGTTTCGGTCAAGAGGTTCTTTTCCCGCCCGATAAAGCTCATCAAGCTCATCACCAATTCTTCGCGCAGGGGGTCGATGGGCGGATTGGTAACCTGTGCGAACTGCTGTTTGAAATAGCTGAACAGCAGCTGCGGACGGTGCGACAGCACGGCAAGCGGCGCGTCGTAGCCCATCGAACCGACGGGTTCCTGCGCGTTCGACGCCATGGGATTCAAAATCAGCTTCAATTCCTCCGCCGTATAGCCGAATTCGTTTTGATACCGCTTCAGCGTTTCCAAATCCGTCGCTTTGTCGGCGGCGGGGGCGTAAAGCGTGTTGATTTGGATGCGGTTTTCGCGAACCCAATGGCGGTACGGATTCTGGCGCGAGATTTTGCCCTTGATTTCGCTGTCGGACACAATTCTTTTCTGCCGCAAATCGACCAGAAACATCTTGCCGGGGGTCAGTTTGCCGCGCACGCGGATATTGTTCGGCGCAACGTCGATAACGCCAGCTTCGCTGGCCATAATGACGAATCCGTCCTTGGTCACCGTATAGCGGCAGGGGCGCAGTCCGTTCCTGTCCAACAATCCGCCGACATAGTTGCGCCCGTCCGTGAACACCATCGCCGCGGGCCCGTCCCACGGTTCCATAATCGACGCGTGGTATTCGTAAAAAGCGCGCTTGTCCTCACTCATCACAAATTTGTCGCCGAACGCTTCGGGAACCATCATCATCATCGCGTGCGGAATCGACCGCCCCGTAACCGTCAGCATTTCCAAAACGTTGTCGAAAATCATCGTGTCCGACCCCGTTTCGTCAATCACGGGCTTGATGTTTTCGATTTCCGCGCCGAACGCGTCGCTGGCGAGGTTCGGCTCAATCGCCTTGATATGGTTGACGTTGCCGCGCAAAGTGTTGATTTCGCCGTTATGGGCGACCGCGCGGAACGGCTGGGCCATGCGCCACGTCGGCAAAGTGTTTGTGCTGTAGCGCGAATGGGCGATGCAGAACGCGGCGGCAAAGTCTTCGTCCTTTAAATCCGTGTAAAATTCCGCCATGTGCGACCCCGCGACCAACCCTTTGTAAACAATGGTGCGCGGCGACAGGGAACAAACGTAAAACTGGGACAAATCCTTGTCCTTGACGGCTTTGATTTCCTTTTCGACCGTTTTGCGGATTAAGTAAAGTTTGCGGATGAACTCCTGTTCGTTCATTCCGCCGCTTGCCAGAAAGATTTGCTTGAACGCCGGAACGGTTTTCGCCGCGATTTCGCCCAGCAGGGAAAAATCGACGGGAACATCGCGTTCGCCGATATAGCGGCAGCCGTACTTTTCCGCCGTAATGCGCAAAGCACGCAGGCAGACGACGGCGTCTTCGGCGTCAGAGGGCAAAAACACTTGCCCCACCGCGTATTCGCCCGTTTTGGGCAAAGCGAACGGAACGGATTTTCTGAAAAACCCGTCGGGCAGCTGCACCATGATTCCCGCACCGTCGCTGGTTTTGCCGTCCGCGCCGATGGCGCAGCGGTGTTCCAGATTGCCCAAAATCGTAATGCCTTTGCGCACCAAATCGTGTTCGGGTTTGGCGTTCAGATTGACGATAAAGCCGATACCGCAGTTTTCATGTTCCAAATTCGGATTGTAAAGGCCGAATTCGCGCGGTTCGCCCGCGGCGTTGCATGTAAAACCGTTTATCGTTTGTGTCGTCATGGGAACCTCCGCTTGTTTTTATAAAAAAGCGGGGAAAAGATACACGTTTTTGACGGCTTTTTACAGCGGAAAATGCAGTTTTTTCATCAATAATGCGGGGGCGGGACTTCTTCGGACAGGGGACGGACGAATTCGCTTGCGCCGTGCAGTTCCAAAAAGCGCACTTCCTTTTCCAAACGGTCGATGGTCAGCGCCTGTTCCGCGACGATTTGGTTCAAATCCTTTAACGTGCGGTCGAAATCCGCGACAATCATTTCCAAAGCGATAAAGCGTTCTTCGGTTTCAATATCGGTCATGGGCAATCCTCCTTATCCTCTTTTGTAGCTTCACAAACGCGAAATAACAAGTCATCACTTGAGATAGTTTCAAAAAAGCGATACCCTGCGCAAAAAAGAGAGGTTTACCATGTCCGATTTAATCAATTTGTTCTGCACTTTGGCGAAAATCCCGTCCCCGTCCATGCGCGAAGACGCCGTCGCCGAAAAAATCACGTCTTTTTTCACCGAAAACGGCATTGACTGCCGCCGCGACAAAACGGGCAACGTCTACGCCCGCGTTCCCGCGACCGATTCGGCGAAAAAGCCCGTCATGCTGTCCGCGCACATGGACGTCGTCGGCGACGACCGCCCCGTGCACATCGTCGAAAAAAACGGCTTTATCGAAACCGACAAAACCCGCACTTTGGGCGCGGACGACAAAGCGGGCGTTTCATGCGCCATGATGCTGGCAAAGGAAATCGCCGCCGACAAAACGCTGAAACACGGCGGATTGGAAATCGTTTTCACCCGCGACGAGGAACAAAATATGACGGGCGCGCGCAACATCGAATACGGCACGCTTGAATCCGAACACATCCTTGTTCTGGACGGCGACCGTTTGGGCGAACTGCAAATCGCGGGCGCGGGCTATACCAAAATGACGCTGTCCGTCACAGGCACGAAAGGCGGTCATTCGGGCATCGACATCGCCGACGCAACACGCGTCAACGCGGTCAAACTGCTTGCCGAAATCATGGCGGAAATTCCGCAGGGCGTTTACAAGCAGGATGAAACGGGCGTTGTCACGTCGATTAACGCGGGCGCGGTCGCGGCGGGCGGGCTGAAGAACATCCCGACCGGCAAACAGGGCGCGGCGTTTATGGCGGAACTGGCGGACAATGCCATGACGAATATGATTAACACGGACGCTTTCGCCGTTTATTCGATTCGCAGTTCCGATTTGAAAAACGAAGAACAGCTGCACCGCGATATCGAATCGATTGTTGCAAAGTTCAAAGACAAAGCCGGCGTTTCCGTCGTTTTCAAGCGCAACCTGCCGCCGTTCGAGCGTTCCGCCGACGAAACGGTCGCGATTGCCGCGCGCAAAGCCGCCGAAGCCGCGAACGTTCCTTTGACCGTGTCGTCGTTCCACGCCGCGGCTGAAACGCATTTGTACGCAACGGAAAAAAACAAAGCGGGCGTCGTGTTCAAACCCGTTTTGCTGGGCGTTGCCAACATTTACAACATGCATTCCGCCGACGAAAAAGTCGAACGGGAATCGCTGGTCAAAGGCTACGCCCTGTTGAAAGAAATTTTCAAACAAATCAACGTTTAAACCTTTTTTAACCCGCCGTTGTTATCCTCTATAATCCGATGAAAAAGGATTTAAGGATGACAACGGACGATTTGGGCGCGGTATTGGCGCATACAAAAAACTGGATTTTCGATTTGGACGACACGCTTTATCCGCCGTCCGAAGTCATTTACGCCCAAATGGCGCGCCGCATCCGCGACTATATCATGAAAACCGTCGGCGTCGACGAACAGACGGCTAGCATCATCCAAAAAAGCTATTACAAACAGTACGGCGCGACCGTTCACGGATTGGTGCTGGAACACCACATTCAGCCCGCCGATTTCACCGATTACGTTCATCAGCTGGATTTGTCGTCGCTGAAGCCCGATCCGAAACTGCGCGCGGTTTTGCAGGCTCTTCCGGGGCGGCGGTTCGTGTTCACCAACGGCGCGTACGAACACGCCGAACGCGTTTTGAAACGCGTCGGACTGGACGATTTGATAAACGGCATTTTTTCAATCCGCGAAGCGAACTACATTCCGAAACCCGCGCTTGAAACCTATCAAAAAATGATGAAAGCGTTTAACATCGACCCCGCCGAAAGCATGATGTTCGACGACAATCAGCAAAACGTTCTGGGGGCGAAACGCGCGGGCATCAAAGGCGTCTGGATTTCGTCGAACACGTCCAACAACAAATACTGTTTGGCGGACTGCGACGATTTTTGCGATTATCAGACACCCGATTTGGTCACGTTTCTGTCGCCTTATTTCGGCAAAGCGAAACAAGCGTCCTAAAATTCCGTCCACGGTTTGCCGTTCAGCAGCAAATCGACGGGCGCCGGATTTCCGTATTTCGGCACGGCGATTACCATTTCCGCATGGACATTCGCGGAATTCAAAGCGCGTTCCAAAATCCGCGCTTTGTTTTCGGGAACGTAAAAGCGGCGGATGTTGTTGCAGCAATCTTTGTAGGGTGAATTTTCGGGATACCGCACTTGAACCGCCAAGTAATGCCCGCTCAGCAAATCGCGCGGATCGTACCCCGAAACGGGCAGAACGATTTTTTCGGCGGTTGAACGGGACAGCTGCAAAGCCGACACCCAGCAAAACAGCACGATTATGGGCAAAGCCAGCAAAATCTTGATTTTCATTTCAGCCCCGCTTTCAGTCTCGCATCCAGTTTATGCCAGCCGCACGCCAGCCCCAAAATCACCGCGCCCGTGAAAATCAATCCGAAGCCCGTTGTCAGCAAACTTCCGAACACCTCCAGATACGCCGCAAACAGCCGTATCCCCAAACAAAGCGTCAGCACTCGGGACAATCCGACGGCTTTGGCTTGCGCAGCGGCAACGGCCAAACCCGTCAGCACGCAGATTTGAGCGGCGAACACAACAACCTGCGAATTGACGCCGCTCAGCACCGTCGCAAACACGGCGCAGACGGCGTACAGGGATTTGCACGGCGTTTTCCGCCTGTACAGCACGCCCGCAGACACCGCCGCCCAAACCGCCATGGCGGCAATGCCGGCCGCGGGAATCGTTCTTGTCCACGCGTAATCGGGGCTCGTCAGCGGCGCTACGGCGAATACGGCCGACAAACACCGCAAGGGCCGCACGAAAACTTTTGCTTTTTCCGTCAGCAAAGCCGCGCCCCACACCGCCATAAAAAACGCAGACACGCACATCGCGCTTTCAAAGTATTTCGACCAAAAGTCAAATACCGTTCTGGCAAAGGGAGAGCTTAAAAACGCCGCGGCGGCGGCCGCTTCCCACAAAAAGCCGAAAAACACCTTTTTCGTCAGCAGCATCAGCGGAAACGACAGCACGCCCCAAAACGCCAGCGTTTTCCACAGCGCAGGCTGCAGCTGCCAAATCTGACCGGCAAGCCCTATCGCCGCAAAAAGCAAAACGCCCTGCAAAAACAGCAAGGTTTCAAACATGGCGGGCTTTTTATTTTGGAAACGAACGGCAGCGCAGGCGTTGCCGATGAGCATCGCAAACATTGCCGTCAGCTTGACGCATGCGGGGATGTCCCGCCAATTCGCCGCGATTATCGCCACAATTCCCAGTCCGACGGCGAACACGCCGGCCAATCCCAACGCCAGAAACGGTGTTAAAACCGATTTGCGGTTTTGTTCAAATCGCCTTAATTTTTCGCCCTGTTCGGCGGTAATCAGCCCCGCTCCGACCCAATCCGTGATTTTTCGCGATAAAGACGGCATCGTCTGCTCCTTGCTCTGTTTTATCCACGATATCACGGTTTTTTGTTTGCAAACAACGGCTTTTTAACGTACATTTTAAAATCTGCTGACAGGAAAGGATACAAAATCATGAAAAAAGCAGCTTTGTCTTTAGTTTTGTTCTTGGCTTCCGCTTCCAACGCTTTCGCGCTTGACAGCACGGGCTGCGGTTTGGGTTCCATCATCTTCAAAGGACAGAAAGGTCCCGCTCCTCAAGTTCTGGCTGTTACGACAAACGGTTCATTCGGCACGCAAACGTTCGGCATCACATCCAACACGTCCGGTTGCGACAACTACGGCAGAATCACGGGCGGTACGGGCCGCGTGTTCGCGTTTTTGGAAAACAATCTGGACCAGTTCGCCGCTGACGCCGCCGTCGGCAAAGGCGAAACCATCGAAGCGATTGCCGCCATTACGGGCCGCGACGCCGAAACGGTCGGCCGCATTGCGCACAACAACTTTGCCGAATTGTTCGCCGATAAGGACGTTTCCGCTGTGACCGTTACGCTGAAAATGGCCGATCTGCTGGCATAACAAGGAATGAAATTCCTTTTATCGCTTAGCTTTGCTTTCGCTTTTGCCTTTCGCGTCCAAGCCGCATCCGCGCCTTTGACCGAAAGGCAAAACGCTTTTATCGAACAGGCGCAATCGCTGGGAAATCATCCCCAATGGCTGCGTCTGCTTCATTTTCACAAAAACGAAAGCACGATTGATACACGGGGATTCTTCATTGCCCCCGACGGAAAAACAAACCCGCAGTCGGAACTGACCGCCGATTTGACGGCTTTTTTCAAAGGCGAACATCTGTGCGATTTTCCCGCCAGACGCAAGTTTTTAACAAAAGAACTGGGCATCGGCGCGGACATGATAAAAACGCCCGAATGTGCGGACTATTCGGCTTTGAAAAAAGCGGTGAACGCGGATAATTTCACGCTGATTTACACAACGGCGTTCATGGGCAACCCCGCTTCGTTTTTCGGCCATACGCTGATGCGGATGGATTCGCGCGAAAATCCCGCTTTGCTGGCTCACGCGCTGAATTACGGAGCGATAACGGGGCAGGACGCCGGACTTTTTTACGCAATCAAGGGCGTATTCGGCGGTTACCCCGGCATTTTTTCGGTTTACCCCTACTATGACACGGTTAATCTGTACAACAACATGGAAAACCGCGACATCTGGGAATATCAGCTGAATTTAACCCCCGAACAGGCCGATTTTTTAATCGACCACATTTGGGAATTGGGCCGGCAAAGCGCGGACTATTATTTCTTTTCCGAAAACTGTTCGTATATGATTTTGGAAACGCTGAACGTCGTGTACCCCGAAAACGACTGGACGCGTGATTTGCCGCCGTTCACCATTCCCGCCGATACGGTGCGCCTGCTGTTAAAGCAAAAGGGCGTGTTTAAAAAAGCCGTCTACCGTCCCAGCCGGCAAACCAAAATCAAAGCCGCCTACGCTTCGCTTTCCGCTCCGGAACGCAAAGCCGTCTTGCAGCTGAAAACAGATCCCGCAGCGGATTTAAGCGGCCTGTCGGACGTTCGCCGCGCCGCCGTGTACGAAACGGCGTACGAGTATTTGCAATATCGCTATATCGAGGGCAAAGTCCCCCTTTCGGCTTTGCGCGAACAATCCGTCGCTTTATTGAAAGCGCGCAACGCCCTTCCCGTCGAAAGTCCCCTGCCGAAGCCGGCAGAACCTGCCGTCCGTCCCGACAAAGCGCACGATTCTTCGGCTTTTACGGTATCGGTCGGACGCAATTCGGGCAAAAACTTTGCGGAATTGGAATTAAAGCCCGCTTTGCATACCGTTTTGGACGATTCGGCGGGTTATCTGCCGTTCAGCGGCATTGATTATTTCAAGGCGGCTTTGCGGCTGGACGAAAACGGAAAATTATCCCTGCACAAATTCGATTTTTTAAATCTGGAATCCTACGCCCCCCGCGACGCGCTGTTTCAGCCCAAATCGTTCCGCCTGTCCGCAGGGCAAAACCGCTTTTTCTATGCGCCGAAAAACAAAGAGCTTTCCGTATTCGACGCTTCCGCGGATTTCGGGGCGGCAACCCTTTTGACCGAACATATCAACGTTTTTGCGCAAGGCTCGATTACTTTTAAGGCGGGGGACAAAACCGTCGGCGGATTGGGCGCGCATTTCGGCATATTGGCGGATTTCGGCAAGCTGCGCGCCAAAGCCGACGCAACCCCCATGGCTTTCACCCGCAACGACGCGAACATGGTTTCGTACCGCGCGGCTTTATCCGTTTCCGTCGCCCAAAATCTGGATTGGGTGTCCGAATTCGCGTTTGACGACGGACACGGCGCAAACCGCCGGGAATTCAAGTCGGGCCTGCAAAAACACTTTTAGTCTTTGAGAACCGGAACTTTCTTGCCTTGATACAGGATTTTGTCCGTTTTTTCGGCCGGCGCGTCAATAATATCAAGCACGTCTTGAACCGCCAGCGCGTAATCGGCGAAAATTAAAACCGTCTGCGCGAAAGGAAAATGCTTTTTATTTGACGAATCTTTCAACGGCAGCGTTTTCCCGTCCGCCGCAAAGACCGGACGTCCCGTTTCCTTATCCGTTTGTTCACCCGTAAAAGCGTCGATTTTCAGCACCTTGTCAACACGAACCGCCCCCGTATTCTTATCGTCGCAGCGGTATATCAAATAAGCGTCCGTTTTGTTTCCGGCCGATGCGGGTTGAGCTTTGACAAACGTTTCCCCGTTCGCCGCTTTCGGTATTTCGGGCGGATTTCGGTTTAACAGACAAGCCATGTCTATCCAATCGGCGTTTCCGCCGCCCAATGTTGCAACGGGGTGTAAACAAGGGTCTTGTCCGTCCCGTCTGTCGGGAAGGAACGCCACCACGGAATCCGTTTCCGCGATTTTTTGAACAGGCAGTAAAAAGCTGAAAATCCCCGCCTGCAAAACAATGCCGAATGAAGCATCCCGTTCAGTCCCATCGGGAAAATCGACAACGGGCAGCGGCCGACCTTGATGATAAAAGCCTCGGCCGGCATCATTCGGATTAAAAGCGAATGTTTCCGCCACCATATTCAGCGGCACGGCATACTTGCGGCCGGAAATTTCAAACATCAGCACTTTGTCGAACAAATACTGGCGCGGCAAAGAAAACTCGACATGCAGGCCGCCGTCTGCCCATACACGGATACGGCCGCCGCACCGTTCAAGCAAAGAAGCCGCTTTCAGCAATCCGCGCTCGGGCTTTGCGGTCAGGATTCGCGGATGGAACAAACTGCACAGCAAACGGCCGTCTGTCAAACCGGCGGCGTCCCCCGCACCGCATATTCCCGCTTCAACCGCCGCCGCGCGCATTTTTTCGTACGGAATCGCATCGGCATTATCGCTGAACACCACTTTTAAAAACGCACCGTCCGGCTTGACGGAAACGGCCATGGACACGCCGTCCGCCCTCATGACGCAACGCAAGGAATTGTCCGCCAAAACCGACAAAATCTCTTCCAAAGCGGAAAAAGCGTCCTTGTCGATATCGGCATCGGGAACGTCCAGCAGCAAATTATAGCGTTTGCCGTATTTTTCGGCCTGTCCCGCCACAAACGCGCCAAAGGAATTTTCAATTTCTTTCAAAGGCTTCAATCGGATTTTACGGATAAAGCCGTACATTGCCGCCGCCGATTCCGCAGAAGAACGGGTCAGCACGCCCGCAAAATCGCGCTGGATTTGTTCAATATCAAACGGCCATCCGATTGCCCTCAATTCATTGTTTTGCCGTTCAAGGACATCCAGATTTTCCTTCAATTCGCCGCGGTCGTGCGTCAACTGCTCGTTTGAAGCGTCGGCTTTGTTTTGCAATGCCTCGAACCGTTTTTCCAGTTCGGCGTATTGCCGCCCGATGCTTTCGTTTTCGGCCATCCGTTCGCAAGCTTCGTCAAAACGGGCTTTCAAAGCCGTATAATCCGCCGCGGATTGGCATAAGTTTTCCTGTGTGCGGGCGTATTCCAACTGCAAATCCCGCAACGCGCTTTCTTTGTCGTTCAAATGTTTTTGCATTTTGGACAAAGCTTCGTTCAAATCGGATTGAACTTGGGATTCGTTTTGCGCTTTGGCAATCGATTCCGATTTCAACACGTCGATTTGCCCAAGCATTTCTTGAATCGTTTTGTTTCTGCTTTCCAACAAAAGCCGCGCGTCTTTTTGGTTTTGTTCGTATTCTTTCAGCTTGCCGCGCATTTCGACGGCGGATGCGGTGCGTTCGTCCAGTTCGGTATGCAGTTCCGCCAGCTCTTTTTCGCTGCGGGCGATTTTTTTATCCTTTGTTTCGCCGTCGGAAGTCAGTTTTTTCACCAGCTGCTGCAATTCCTTGACGCTGTTGACTTTTTCATCCAGATAACGGCGAGTGTCTTGAACGTTTTGTTCCTGCGATTGCAGAGTCCGCGACTTTTCATCCAATTCCGTTTCATGCTTTTTCAAAGCGGAAAAGGATTCTTTGATTTCGGCCAAAGCGTCGGCATTTTGTTTTTCGCCTTGAAACACCAGATTTTCTCTGGAATTCAAATCGTTTTCCCGTTTGTCCAAAGCTTTTTGGCGTAAAACCAAAGCTTCTTCGCGGCTGTCCAGTTCTTTTTCCTTGCCGACGATGTTTTTTTCTTTTTGCGACAAAACCTGCGCCGTTTGCAATAACACGGAAGCGGCATTGTTTGACGGGCGCAAATTGGCTTTCAGCAGCCGTTTTTCGCCCAGCAAATCCTCGTCGGATTCCCGAATTTCGCGTTTAAGCAAAAAGGCCGAGGACATGATTTTTTTCACACGCCTGTATTTTTTCAAAATCTGGGGCAGAATATCAATTTGCCGTTCACCCGATTGAAAAGCCGCGATTTCGTCCAGCGCCGCGTCCGCCAGCCTGTATGATCGGGGAAAAGCGACAAAAGGCGCGGCCTGCCGCACTGTTGAAAAAAAAGCGGTCAGTCTGTTCCACGTTTCGGCATCCGACGGATTGGTTTCAAAACGGTTCAAGCTTTTTTCAACCGCTTCCAGATCGGCCTGCACTTCGGTCAAAAAAGCGTCGACAAACATTCGCGCCTCCCCGTTATCCCGCGTCAAAAGTCAAAGAAAAGCCGTCATCCGTCCGGTTGATTCCGCACGTCAGTTTTTGTTCCTTTATCATTCCGCGAATAAAAACGGCCGCCGTCATTTTCGGCGTCAATCCGTCATCCTGTCCGTCCAGCACGGCGGACAAATTCGGTTCGGTTTTGACGCTTTGTCCCGTTCCCGCCACAACAATCCGCTTTGCCCCCGCTTTTGCGGTTATGGTGATTTTTCCGCCGCGAATCAAGCTTTCCGCAACAATCTGTCCCGCCAGCAAAATCAAACGGAACGAAAACAGCGGCAATTCGTCATCGGCGTCCCATACACATTCAAATCGGGTGGATCTGTTTTCGACGGATTTCAGCCATCCTTCAAACAGCTGTCTGGTTCCGCTTAAATCCGTCAGCGGTCCGTCATTGCCGAACGCTGCTCTGAAAAAGCGCAGCCGCGCCAGCAAAATTTCCGCATTGTTTGTTGCCAATGCCAGCGTTTCCGCGTCCGCGCCGCCGAATTCCCCCAGCAATCCCAAACTGTTTGAAACGGCGCTCATCACCCCCGCCAAATCATGGCTGAAGCGCGTAACGGCAACTTTCGATAAAATTAAATCCGCATCGGACACGGCGACACCTTATTTAATGATTTTAAATCCGCTTGTTTTTTTGTATACTAATTAAGTTAAACAATGTTTACCAAACGCGGGATTTTGAAATGACCAAAGTGCCTTCGACGCTCCAAAGCCTGTCCGTCAACACGGACCGCATTGCCGCGGCGTCAAAACAGCGCAGTGTTCAAAATGCTCAAGACCGGCAGCCGTCCGCCGATTTCAGACGGGAAAGGCCGTTCGACACGCGCGACGCCGATTTTGTGGAAGTCGACGGGAAACGGTACTATTTAAACGCCCCGCGCGGGACTTATTTGAACATTTTGGTTTGAAAGGCGGATACATGAACACCAACGAACGCGGATCTTCGCTGATTGAAGTCATGGGGCTGCTGGCGATTGCCGGCATGATTGCAGTATCGCTGATGGGTGGAATTTCGCTGATAACGGCGCGCGTTAAAATCACGCAGGCTCAAAACCAAGTAACCCGCATCGTCAAAAACATGCGAATCCAGTTCGCGTCGGATATGCCGAAAATGACCGCCGACAAATCCGCAAATACGCTTTTGAAAGCAGGGGTTTATCAATCGTCCGACGTTTCCGGTTCTGAGGGATCATATACGGGAACCAGCGTTTACGGCAGCGCCATGACCATTCACGGCGGCCCCGAAGATGCCGACGGAAACCCATACTTTGCATTGACGTACGAGGATTTGCCCGCAACCGTTTGCTCCGATTTGCTGCAGGCGAACTTTGGCGACGATCCGTCGTCGGGATTGAAAAACGTGTCGGTTTTCAACTCTGACAAAAACGATTCAACCGTTTTTGAATGGGACAAACCCGATGCGGACGTTCATCCCGCGCACAAGCTGATTCCCGACGCGGGGGAAAGCTTCGAAGCCTGCAGCAGCAAAAAAAACAACATCACTTGGACGTTTTACCTTTGACTTCCCGATGAACGATGGGGAAAGGCGCGTCCCACAGGGAACTGCCTGTTTTGGCTTCGGTCACATACAAATGCAGATAGTATTCCTGCCGCTGCTTTCTGCCCGCCAAATGCGCGACGCGGTGGGTAATTCTGCCCGCCACAAAGATTTGCGGATCGACCGTTTTGTTTTGCGCCGCAACCACGCGCACTTTACGGCTGGCGGCCAAAGCACGCTTCAAATCTTGAACGGTTTGAGCGGTGTCAAAGTCGTCTTTCGCCGTTGTGTTGACGACGCGGCCGACAACAACGACATATTTTCCCCCTGCGGGATTGTCCAAAGTCCCCGATTTCAGCATGTTGTAAACGGCAGCATTGACGGTGCGGCGCATATCCGCGCTTGTAAAGTCCTTTTTCGGGACGGGCGGCTGAGCGGGCGCGGGAGCGGAAACGGCCGGAACAACGGGCGCGGCAACGGGAACGTCTGGCGTTTTTTCCGTCGTTGAGCATCCGAACAGCAACAAACCGATTATTGCACACGATAAATTTTTCATACCTCTCCCCTTTTGAAAATTTTATTGTTCATCATACGCATAAACACCGTTTTCTTGCACTCTTTTTTTACGGTTTTGCCAAATTTCGCCTTTTTCCGCCTTAACGACGGCGAACAATGCCGCTTGTTTTCGGCGCCGCTGCCGGTTCCGCCGCGGGAACGGGCGCGGGTTCTTGCGGCTGCAAAAGGGCGGCCTCCCCTTCTTTTGCGACAGCCGCTGTCCCGCCGCGGCGGTGAATGGTGGCCTGCCGTTTCTTTTCTTCGGCGGCTTTCGCTTCCGCTTCGGCTTTCTTACGCGCCTCTTCGGCGGCTTTCGCTTCCGCTTCGGCTTTTTTACGTGCCTCTTCGGCGGCTTTAGCGGCTTCCTGCGCCTCTTTCTTGCGTTTTGCGTCATCGGCAATAGCGGCCGCAACCTTGTTGTTTTCAGCGGTGACACGATTGAATACGGAGCCCGCTTCGGACAACAGCACGGTCTGGCGTTCAAAGCTCTGTTCTTTTTCAGCCTGCTGTTCCAAGTCTTTCAATTTGGCAACATCCTGCATAACGGCAGAAACGGAATCGGCGACGACCGGCAAATCGGCGTGCGTCATTTTTTTGGCCGCCAAATCCGAAAGAACGGCATTGGCTTGACGGAACAAATCAAAAATCCGCCCTTTGACGCCAAGGCTCATCGCCATCAAGAAATCTTTTTCGACCGCCGGCTGCCGGTTGACAAAGTTTTCGGATACTTGACGGCGCCATTCCATCAAATCGTTGGACGTTGAATCGGACAAACGCGCCCCTTTGCTGATTTTTTCCAGCAGTTCGTTGGCGGAATTGTATGTTTTTTCGATTGAAGCGAAATAACGCTCCACTTGATAAACGTCCTTATATTGACTGAGTTCAGCGACTTTTTTGGACAAGTCCTGCACAACCGGCGAAAATTCCTTTTCCAGCGCGAACATCAGTTCCTGTCTGCGCTTCAGTTCTTCCTGCGCCTGTTTTTCCAATACCTGCCGCGTCTGTTCACGCTGCTGCTCGGCCGCCTGCCGGCGTTCGTCCTGCCGCATCAGCGCCAGTTGAATCAAATCGTCCAAATTGTCGCCGACAACCAGCATTTGCCCCGCGCGCTTTGTAACATACAGCCAAAAATCCGGAAAATTTGGTGTTTTCAACAGAAAATTCAACGCCGCGCGGAATTCGCCCGCAAACGGTTTGTATGTCAAAGACCCCGCTTCTTTTTGTTCGTCCCCGTATTGCGCCTTGATGCCGTCGAACCGGAATTCGCCGTTTTTGACCGTATACGGCAACACCCCTTGTCTTACAACCGTTTCCCCGCTGAAAACAGCCCCGCGCACATAGTCTTTCCGTTCCGCTACGAGGTTGGCCAACTGCGCGTCAAGCGCGCTATAGCTCATCCCCGTCAGAGAGGCTTGATCAAAAGTAATCGCCCCGTTTCCTTCAAAAGACTGGGCAAAATCAAACATGGACGAGCCGCTGCCCCGTCCCGTCAAAGTCAGCGTCCCCTGTTTGACCTGTTTTAAATCGGGGCCGTCGTCATTTGCAAATAAAACAGAAGCGATATTGACGTTCAACAGGTTGAATTGAACATAAAAATCCGCAACGCCGTCTTTGACCGCCCCGCCCGCCGTCAATGTCGCCTGAGCGCCGTCGATTTTCGATTTGTCGACGTTTATATAGAAAGAGTTTCCGTCTTTTGTTGTTCCAAAAGAAGCGTCAACATCGCTTAAAATCAGCCCCGGCAACAATATTTTACCTGCGTTCAGCGCAAGATTCAGCTTGTAGCGCCCCATAAAGCCGAAATCAAACTTTGTTTTTGAAAAAGTCGGATTTTCCATGCCGCTCAGCAATCCCGCCGTAAACAACGGTTTGTTTTCATCAATTTCCGAAGATTTGAAATCGGGCAGGAAATTTACGGACGGCATGATTTCGGCGTAATACAGCTTCGGCGTGCTTATCGTCATGGAAAATTGCGGAATTTCGTCGCTTTCATCCCATTCCAAAGTGCCGTCCAATACGTTTCGCCCCACCGTCAAATGCGCCGCCGTCAGTTTTGTCGAAAGCGGGGCGACCGAAACATTCGCCGTCAGCGTCATCGCCCCCGGATTAGGCGTCATCGGACGGTATTTGTTTGTAAACAGCAATACGAATTTGCGGAAATTGTCCGACTTCGCTTCAGCCGCAAAATCGGCCGTAATCCCGTTTTCGCCGCGCTTCATCAGTCCGTCCGCCGACAAAGACACGGCATCCGTGCGAAAAGCCGCTTTGAACGTCATGCTGTCCAACGTGCCGCCCAGCACGGTTGAAATGCGGGCGTTGTCCTGACGTTCCAATTCCGCGGGCAATCCGGCGGCTCCCATGTTTTTGGCAAAAACGGGAAATTTCTTCGTTTCCGCCTCGATTGAAAGATTTTCAAACACGGGATCGGATCCGAAGCGCTTAATCGTTCCCGCCGCTTTGATGTCGGCATCAAACACGTTGTCCGCCGAAAATTCTTTAATCAGCATCGCGCCGTTTTGCGCAGTAAAGCCGATTTTGACCTTTTTGGCGTCAATTCCGCCGAAAGACAAGGCGTCCGCCGACAAACCGACAGCGGCATCCGCGTCGTTGAACACCGTCAAATTTTCCGTCAGCGCTTTGATTCTTTCATCAATGCCTTTTGATTTCAAATTTTCAAAACCGTCCGCAAACGCACCGCTTGTACGAGGGAAATAAAGACCGGCATCCAATTCGGAAAGAGCGGCGGCGACTTGAATCGCGGGACGCGCACCAAAACGCACGCCGATTGCGCCGCGCACGGACGACCTGTCCAGCAAAGCGTCGATGTTTTTCAGCGTCAAGCCGCCTTTGACCGCTTTCAGATTCGCCGAAGCTCTGAAATTGCGCAAAGCGGCCGACGACAAATCGCCCTGCGTTTCAACGCCCAGCCACCGCAAAGCCGTTCCGATGTTTTCACTGTCGATTTTGACCGCCGCTTCCAACGCGGGCGATTTTTTCAAAGTCAGCCGCCCCGCCCCCGACACATCGGCATCCCCCGGCAGCAAAGCGCTGAAAGCAGGGAAATCTATGCCGTCGCCGGCTGTTTGCGCTTTGATTTTCATACGGCGGATCATGTTGTTTCTGTATTCGGCCGCGTCAAACGTCAAATCAACGGACACTTTGTCTTTTCTTTTACCCGAAAAAGCTTCCGACGCCGCCAAAGCGTCCGCCACGTTTTTTATGTTGTTGAAAAACACGTCGCCTGCGAATTTGGTAACGATAAACGTTGCGTCATATTCTTTCGGCAGCAGAAATTCGGCCACTTTCGTTTGGGAAGCGGGCGCGCCGGACAGGGAAACCGCTTCGTTCGGATTGTTCGGATCGCGCAAAACCAAATCGAATTCGTCCTCATCCTCTTCATTTTGCGCTTGAACGGCGCTGGCTTCTTCGGGGGAAAGCGTTTTGATTTTCACCGTCCCCGTTGCCGAAGACTGTCCGTATTTGAACAGGAAATCGGACAAAATGTCTTGACGCGCCGACGCCGAGCTTTTGATTTTGGCGCTGCCGACGGCGGGCTGGAACAGTTCGGCGGGCAAATTCTGATTGGAAAACAGCGCAAACAAAGCCCCTGTTTTCCGAACATCGAAAGTGATGTTTCCGGAAACGTCGCCCTTGTCCCCGTCGGTCAAACCGTATTTGCCCGAAAAAGTAAACGTCGCCTCGGCCGGCGCATTGATGACGCGCAAGGAAACGTTCGGGGATTCGTTTTTGCCGAACTTGTCCGATTTGAACGAAAAACCGAACGTTGTTCCCATCGCGGCGACGTTGCCTTCAAAAAAGAACGGCCCCGTTGCGGAATCGGCCAGCAGTTCGGCGTTCATGTTTTTCCAGATTTCGACGGGCGTGTATTTGTCGCGTTTGACTTCGACGGTCGCATCCGTCATCAGCACGCCGTCAAACCCCATTGCGGCATTGCCGGCGCGGCGGTCGAAAAAGGCGGCCTGCCAGTTCCATTTGCCGTCCGGCAGACGTTCCAAAGACAGTTTCGGATTTTTCAAAACAATTTTTTTGATATGGATTTGACGTTTGAACGCCAGTCCCTTATCAAACAGAAATTCGGCGGACTGCGCCTCCAGAATTTGCGGGAAAGTCCCGTCTTGAACATTTCCTAGCGTAACTTTGCCGACTTTAATCATCGGCGACGGCGTCATCGAAAATTGCGGCGTTCCTTGAATCCGCAAAGAAAGCCCCGTCTGTTTGCGCACCTGCGCCGTGATTTCCTTGACATAACCGTCCCAATCGTAGTTCGACGGCATGATGAAATACAACGCCCCGCCCGCCAAAGCGAGAAGCAAAAACACAATCAGCAGAAGCTTTTTCAATGCACTCCTCCTTTAAATCAGCGCGTTTTCGTGCCGAACAGACGGTCGCCCGCGTCGCCCAGCCCCGGAACGATGTAGCCGTGTTCGTTCAACCGTTCGTCCAGCGCCGCGACGTAAACGGGGATTTCGGGATGCTGTTTTGTCAAAACGCGCACGCCTTCCGGCGCGGCGACCAAAGCCAGAAAGATGATTTTTTCCTTGGCGACGCCTTTTTTCAACAGCGTGTCAATCGCCGCGACGGCGGAATTTCCCGTTGCCAGCATCGGATCGACCAAAATGAACAAACGGTCGTCAATCGGCGGCAGTTTGACCAGATATTCGACGGGTTTCAGCGTCTGCGGATCGCGGTACAGCCCGATATGGCCGACGCGCGCCGACGGAATCAGCTGCAGCAGCCCGTCCGCCATGCCGATGCCCGCGCGCAGGATGGGGACAATCGCCAGTTTTTTGCCCGCGATGACGGGCGCGTTCATTTTGCAAATCGGCGTGTCGATTTCTTCAAACGTCAGCGGCAGGTCGCGCGTGATTTCGTACCCCATCAACAGCGCGATTTCCTTGAGCAGTTCGCGAAACGTCCGAGTCGACGTCCCCACATCGCGCATCAGCGTCAGCTTGTGCTGAATCAAGGGGTGTTTAATCACATGCAAATTGGGGAATTCGTTTGCTTCGGTCATAGCGGTTGTCCTACCTTAAAAAATAAAGAAAACTCTTCTTGTTATAAAGGACGCCGGCATGAAAACCAACTTTTTTTTGAAAGGCCGGCCGTTTTTTTGATTTTTTGGATTAAGTCTTGACGAAAGTTTAATGTTTGTCTTAGTCTGTACAAAATAACGTAAAAAGGTATCTACCTATGAACGAATTGGAAACAATACTGCAAATGGCGCGCGACGCCATGGACAAGGCGTACGTTCCGTACTCCAAATTCCGCGTCGGCGCTGTCATCAAGGCGGAAAGCGGCCGGCTGTACGCCGGCTGCAACGTCGAAAACGCCGCTTATCCCGCGGGGTCATGCGCCGAACAGGGCGCGATTTCCGCGATGGTTTTGGGCGGAGACACCAAAATCGCAGACATTTATGTTATGGGCAACGGGGAACATCCGACTTCGCCGTGCGGTTCGTGCCGCCAGCGGATCCGCGAATTCGCCACGCCCGAAACGCGCGTGCACATTTGCGACCGCAACGGTGTGCGCATTACAAAGAATCTGACCGAAATCTTACCGATTTCATTCGGTCCGGAAAACTTGGAATCATAAATCGGCACAAAGAAATACGAGGACTTTTATGCAAGACATTATCAATCAGGTTGCCCAGCAGATTAAATCCAAAATCGGCAACTATGAACCCAAGATCGGCATCATTTTGGGCAGCGGACTGGGCGGCATGGCCGACGCCATCGAAAACCCCGTCGTCATCCCTTATGAAGAAATCGACGGATTTCCCCGTTCCACCGTGTCCGGTCACGCCGGCCGTCTGGTCGTCGGCAAACTGAACGGCGTCGACGTCCTGTGCATGCAGGGGCGCGTCCATTTCTACGAAGGCCATTCTCCCGCGGCTTTGGCGCTGGTGATTCGCTCGTACAAAAAACTGGGCATCGAAACGATGATTCTGACCAACGCGTCGGGTTCTCTGAACATCGACATGGGACCGGGATCTTTGATGATTATTTCCGACCACATCAATCTGTCGGGATGCAATCCCTTGATCGGACCGAACGACGAAAACGTCGGCCCGCGTTTCCCCGACATGACCTACGCTTACGACGCCGAATTGCGCCAGAAACTGGTCAAAACCGCCGAAAAAGAAGGCATCAACATGCGTTCGGGCGTTTATTTGATGACGTCGGGTCCGAACTTTGAAACCCCCGCCGAAATCAGAATGTTCCGCATTTTGGGCGCGGACGCCGTCGGCATGTCCACGGTTTCCGAAACGCTGTGCGCCGTGCACTGCGGCATGAAAGTCGTCGGCGTTTCCGTTGTGACCAACTACGGCGCCGGCATGGTTTCCGAAAAGATGACCCATGAAGAAACCATTACCCAAGCGAATGAAGCGGGCAAGAAATTGCAGCGCATTTTGACACGTTTTGTTGCGGAGATTTAAGAATGAAAGAAGTAGCTGCCAGAGCATTGGCTTTGCTGGATTTGACCAGTTTGAACGACGACGATACCGAGGAAAAAATCGTAGCCCTGTGTGCCAAGGCGCATGGCGATTTCGGCAAAACCGCCGCTGTTTGCGTGTGGCCGCGTTTTGTAAAAACCGCCAAAAAGGAACTGGAAGGCACGGGCGTCGATGTGGCGACCGTCGTCAATTTCCCGCACGGCGGAACGGATATTGAAGCAACCGTCGCCGAAACCAAACAGGCGATTGCGGACGGCGCGGACGAAATCGACGTCGTTCTGCCGTACAAGGCTTTCATGGCGGGCGACAAGGAAACCGCCGCGGCTTTGCTGAAAGCCACGCGCGAAGCCTGCAAGGGCAAAGTGATGAAAGTCATCATCGAATCGGGCGTTTTGGCTCACGCTTCTTTGATTACCGAAGCGTCCAAACTGGCGATTGAATGCGGCGCGGATTTTGTGAAAACGTCCACGGGCAAAACCCCCGTTTCCGCCACATTGGAAGCGGCGAACGCCATGTTGGAAGCCATCCGCGATTCGGGCAAACCCGTCGGCTTCAAAGCGTCGGGCGGCGTCCGCACAACCGAACAGGCGGCGGATTACATGACGCTGGCCGACAAAATCATGGGGCCGAACTGGATTTCCAAAAAGACGTTCCGCTTCGGCGCCAGCGGCTTGCGCGACAATTTACTGGCTTCCATGGGAATGGGCAAGGGTTCCGATTCCAAAGGATACTGATAAATGCTGCCCCAAGAGGTCATTCGCCACAAGCGCGACGGACAAAAACTGACAAAAGAGGAAATCGCCTTCTTTGTCAAGGGAATCGGCGATTGGTCGGTTTCCGAATGTCAGATTGCGGCGTTTGCCATGGCGGTTTGCCTGCGCGGCATGTCGGACGACGAAACGGTCGAACTGGCGAAAGCGATGGCTTCTTCGGGCGAAGTGATGGACTGGTCCTCCCATGAATTGGGGGGACCTGTTTTAAACAAGCACTCGACGGGCGGAATCGGGGACAAGCTGAATTTGCTGTTTGCGCCCATGATTGCCGCGTGCGGGGGCTTTGTGCCGCTGGTCGCAGGCAGACGGCTGGGCGCAACGGGTGGAACGCTGGACAAACTGGAAAGCATCCCCGGTTATGTCGCCATTCCGTCCATTGACACATTCTACCGTGTTACGCGCGAAGTCGGCTGCGCGGTCATCGGACAGACAATCGACCTTGCCCCCGCGGACAAACGGATGTTTGAAATCCGGCTGTTAAGCGGCGCGATGGAATCGCGATCGCTGACGACGGCATCTTTGCTGGCGAAGAAACTGGCGGCGGGAACGCAAGGACTGATTGTCGATTTGAAATGCGATGCCAATCCCGATTCGGACGCGCTGTCTTTGGACGACGCCAAAAAATTGGCGGCGGTTATCGCTTCGGCGACCCGAATTGCGCAGCTGCCGACCAAAGTCGTTTTGACCGACATGAATCAAGTTTTGGGACGAACGGTCGGCAACGCTCTTGAAGTTTCCGAAGCGATTGATTATCTGACAAACAGAAAGCGCGACGAACGGCTGGACGCGATTTGCATGGATTTGTGCGCCGAAGCGCTGACCTTGAAAGGATTGGCGGAATCTGACGCGGACGCCCGCGAAAAACTGCGGCATGCTCTGGATTCGGGCAAAGCGGCTGAAATTTTTGCAAAAATGGTCGCCGCGCTGGGCGGACCAAAGGATTTAATCGAACATCCCGACAAATATCTGCCCGACGCGCCGATTGTCCGTCCCGTTTACGCGGAACGGTCGGGCTATGTCCGTTCAATGGATTTGCCCGCCGTCGGGGCGGCAATAACGGCTTTGGGCGGACGGCGCAAAACGTTCGAGCAAACGCTCGACCCCGCGGTCGGTTTGTCGGATTTCATCCGCATCGGCGAAAAAACGGGCAAAGACAGGCCTTTGGCGGTTATTCACGCCAGAAACGAAGAATCCTTTGCTCAAGCGGCGAAAATAGTGCAGAATAAGGTTCAGACATCCGCCGAAAAACCGGCGGAAGCACCTTTGATTTACGAAACGATTACAAACTTATGAGGTGAAAGACTATGAAACGGGCTATAATTCTGATGATGGACTCCTTTGGTTGCGGCGAAGCCCCCGATGCCGACAAATTCGGCGACGTCGGCGCGGACACGCTGGGACACATTGCCAAAGCCTGCGCCGCCGGCAAAGCCGAAAACGGCCGCACGGGTCCTTTGAAACTGCCGAATTTGTGCAAACTGGGCTTGGGCGAACTCTACAAGCAGTGCAACGGCGAATACGCCCCGAACATGCAGATTCCCGTTTCCGAAATCAAAGCCGCCTACGGTTATTCCAAAGAAGTCAGCAAAGGCAAAGACACCACTTCGGGTCACTGGGAAATGGCGGGTGTTCCCGTCACGTTCAAATGGGGCTATTTCCCCGCGGAATACCCCAGCTTTCCGCAGGATTTGATTGACGAATTCTGCAAACGCGCGAACTTGAAAGGCGTTTTGGGCAACAAAGCGGCTTCGGGCACCGTAATTTTGGAAGAATTGGGCGAAGAAAGCATTAAAACGGGCATGCCGATTGTGTACACGTCGGCGGACAGCGTTTTCCAGATTTGCGCCCACGAAAAGCATTTCGGTCTGGAACGCTTGTATGAAATCTGCCACATCGCCCGTGATTTGCTGAACGAACGCACCGAAAACGGCGTTATCGCGCGCGTCATCGCCCGTCCGTTCGACGGCGAAACCAAGGAAACGTTCAAACGCACGGGCGGCCGTCACGACTATTCCGTCCTGCCCCCCGCTCCGACCGTTTTGGACAAGATGAAAGCCGCCGGCGGAAACGTGATTTCGATTGGCAAAATCAGCGACATTTTCGCCGCGCAGGGCATCACCAAAGCGTTGCCCGCCGTCGGTTTGGAACAGCTGTTCAATGTGACTTTGGAACAGGTCAAAACCGCCCCCGACAATTCGATTATCTTTCCGAACTTCGTGAACTTCGACATGGACTGGGGTCATCGCCGCAACGTGTCGGGCTATGCCGCGGGATTGGAATACTTTGACAGCCGCCTGCCCGAACTGTTTGCGGAAATGAAGGACGGCGACATCTACTTCATCACCGCCGACCACGGCTGCGATCCGACGTTCAAAGGATCCGACCACACCCGCGAACACGTCCCCGTCATCATGTTCGGAAAAGGCGTCGAACCCCGTTATCTGGGACGCCGCGAAACCTATTCCGACATCGGACAGACGATTGCGGAATATTTCGGTTTGGAACCGTTTGAAAACGGCAAATCGTTTTTGAACAAATAATTTTAACTTTAAAGCGGGGCATTCTGCGGAATGCCCCCCTTTTTATAAGGATTTCGCCATGCAGCCCCAAGACATCATCTGCAAAAAACGCGCCGGACAAAAGCTGACTTCCGCGGAAATCAGCGCTTTTGTACAGGGAATCGACGACTGGTCGATTGCCGACGGGCAAATTGCGGCGCTGCTGATGGCGACGCTGATTAACGGCGCGGACACGGACGAAATCGTCGAATTGGTCAAAGCCGTCGTGGATACGGGAATGGTGCTGAACTGGGACGCCGTGGATTTGAACGGTCCCGTCGCGGCTGTGTACACCATGCCCGGCGTGGGAGACAAAGTGGAAATCATTGCGGGCGCGGTGCTGGCGGCGTGCGGTCTGTATGTGCCGATGATTTGCGACCGCATGCAATACCACGCGGGCGGCACAATGGATAAATTGGACAGTATTCTGGGCTACGATTCCCATCCGACGTATTCCCGCTTTAAAAAAGCGTTGCGCGACAGCGGGTGCGCCTTCATGACATCGACGGAACAATTCGCCCCCGCCGATATGCGCATCCAAGCGATTCGCGACATCACGGCAACGATGGACAGCCTGCCGCTGCTGATTGCCTCGATGCTGACCAAAAAGGTCACCAGCGGGATTCACAAACTGACCGTTGACGTCAAAGTCGGATCGGGTTCGTTCACCAAAACTACCGAAGAAGCGAACACCTGCGTCGACTTAATCAAACAATGCCTGCCCGCGTTCAGCATCGACGCGAACTTTACGCTGTCCGATATGAATCAAGTAACGGGGCAAAACATCGGCAACAGTTTGGAAATCTATGAAATTTGGGACTATCTGACAGGGACGTCCGGCTCGCGCGACGCGGACATTCACGCCTTGGTCAAACGGGTGTGTTCGGCGGCTTTGCTGCTGAACGGCATATGCGCGAATCAAAGCGAAGCCGACGCGAAAGTCGACACTGTTGTCACGTCGGGCGCCGCCGCGGAACAGTTCGGCAAAATGCTGACCGCCATGGGCGTTTCCCCCGCTTTTATGAACAACCCCGCGCCGTTTTTGCAGACTGCCGCGGTCATCCGCCCGATTTACCCCGATGCTGCCGGAACGGTCAAGGGCATGAATTTGCGCTGGATTGGTTTGTCCGTCATTGAAATGGGCGCGGGACGTCTGTTCCAAGAACAGAAAATCGACTATTCGGCGGGGTACACAAACATGTGCAAAGTCGGCATGTACGTTTCCCCGCAAATTCCGCTTGCTTTTGTTCACGCGCACGATGAAGCGACCGCGGACGCCGCCGCGGAACATTTGAAAGGCGCGATTCAAATCGCGGAATAAACCGCTTCCGCCGTTTCTTTTATCTTCCGTTCCAACGCGGGCAAGTCCCGCTCGCCGCACATGGCCGCGATTTTGTTCTGAACGGCACAGGGCGCGTCCGCAACGGTTTGTCCGTCTGCCAAACACACGGAATACAAAGCCGACAGCGTTGTCCAAAGCCTGTAAGCCTCCTTTAAAACCGCCGCCTGCTCCGTTTGAATATGGCTTAATATGCCCGAAACGGAACGGTCTGTGATTTCGGGATGAAGCAACCGCGTTTTTTGGGCGAAAAATTCAATGTCAATCATGCCGCCGTCGATATGCTTGACATCCCACACTGTTTTGGCGGGGAAATTTTCCGCGATTTTCTGCCGCATATCAACAACGTCCGCCGCAATTTCATCCGCCTTGCGCGGTTTGTTCAGCGCGGCGGCGATTTCGGCGCTTCCAATGTCGCCCCACGCCGCGCGGGCTTTGGTCAGCGCCATCAGTTCCCACGTCCAAGCCTCCGAATCGTAATAACGGACGAACGCCTGCAAAGACACGGCGGCGGGTCCCGCGTTGCCCGACGGACGCAGGCGCATATCAACCGACCACAGCACGCCTTCGCGCGTGTTCAGCGACAAAGCGTTGACGATTCTTTGCGCCAAGCGGGCGTAATACACGTTCGCATACAGCGGCTTTTTGGCGTCGGACAGCGCGCCGTCGGGGGCATCGTACAAAAACAAAATGTCCAAATCCGACGAAAAAGTCATTTCCCGACTGCCCGCTTTCCCCAACAGCACCAAAGCGCACTTGCCGCCCGTCATTTTGCCCGCCGATTGTTCGTAATCCGCAACAACCAAAGGACAAAGCCCGTTCAGCACAGCGTCCGCCAACGCCGACAAAATCCCGCCCAAAGCGTCGGGCGCAATCAAGCCGCGCAAAAACAAAACCGCCGTTTGAAACCGTTTTTCACGGGCGAAGCGGCGCGCAACATCCAAAGCCTGTTCCAAATCCTCGACGTTTTCAAAAGCGGCTTTGGCTTCGGCAGTCAAAGAATCCATCGTCGGAATTTCAAAAAAGCTGCGGGACAGCACCGCGTCGAACAAATCGGGATGACGCGTCAGCTCGTTTGAAAAAACGGGAGAAACCGCTATGACTTCGGTCAGTAAGTCCAGCAAAGCGGGACGCGATTGAAACAGCGAAAACAGCTGAACGCCCGCAGGCAGTCCCTTGACGAATTCGTCGAAATGCGCAAACGCCGCATCGGGATTCGGCGCTTTTCCCAAAGAATCGAAAATCACGGGCAGCAGTTCGGCAATCAAAGCGCGCGCTTTTTCCGACCGCATGGCGCGGTAACGCCCCGACAGCCAGCCGCGCACGGTGTCGGCGATAAAGGAAAGCTCTTTGAATCCTTTTTGCGTCAGCACAGCTGCCGTATGTTCGGGCAAATCAGCGCCGCTGAAATTCAGTTCGCCCGATTTGCTTTCCGTTTCCGCCGTAAACAGGGAATCATAAACTTCGGACACCGTCGCGCGGTATTTCAGCAGCGTTGCTTTGAACGTCGGGAAATCCATGCCCAGAAAAGCCGCAAAGGCCTCAAGCTCTTCCAGTGTTTTGGGCAGGGTTTGGGTTTGCTGGTCCTCCTGCATTTGCAAACGGTGTTCAACCGTGCGCAGGAAAACATAAGCTTCGGACAATTCGCTGCGGCATTGTTCGGTAATCCAACCCGCTTTCGCCAGCTGCCTTAACGCCGTTAAAGTGCGGCGGGAGCGAAGCTTTGTATCCCGTCCGCCCCATAAAAGCTGTTGCAGCTGCGTGAAAAATTCGATTTCGCGAATGCCGCCCGCGCCCAGCTTGACATTGTATCCCGCCAAGTTGTCCGCATCGTTTTGCGACCGCACGCCCAGCGACCGTTTGATGTCGTGGATTTGCGCCAGCGCATAAAAATCGGTCGACCGCCGCCAAACAAACGGAGCGATTTCCTTTAAAAACGCCATGCCCGACCGTTTGTCGCCCGCAACGGGACGCGCTTTGATGAACGCCGCGCGTTCCCAGTTTTGCGCAAAGCTTTCGTAATAACAGGCGGCTGCTTCGGTACTGAGCGCAATCGGCGTCGAACCGGGGTCGGGACGCAGCCGCAAATCCGTGCGGAAAACGTAACCTTGCGGCGTTTGTTCCTCCATCATCGCGACCAAAGCGCGGGTCAGCTTGACAAAGAACGATCCGATGTCGCGCTTGCCCGAATACGGAGCGGTTTCGGCATCGTATAAAACAATCAAGTCAATGTCGGACGAATAATTCAGTTCCCGCGCGCCCAGCTTGCCCATGGCCAGTATAATCAAGCCGCTGTTTTCTTCCGGATTTCGGGGATTGGAAATCGTCCATTCGCCCTTTGCGGCGGCTTCGCGCAGCAAAGCGGACACAGCAATCCGCAGGCACGCCTCCGCCAAAACGGACAGGGATTCCGTGATTTGATTTAAATTCCAAGCCCCGCTCAAATCCGCCATGGCAATCAGCAAAGCCGCCTTGCGCTTTAATTTGCGCAGCTCGACCGCGGCCGTTTCGGAATCCGCCGTCAGATACAGCGCCGAAAAAGCGTTTTTCATCAGCGACGCAAACGTTTTGTCGTAACCGTTTGTTTGCACGGTTTGGAAAAATTCGTTTTCCCGCGCGCTCAGCCGTTTTAAAAAAGGACTGAATCGGGCGTCCCACGCTTGATTTTTTAAATCCTCGACCATCTTCTTTATAGAAAAAATTTTGTTTTCGTGTATGCTTTGCTTACATTAAGGGGTTTGACCGTGCGACGCAAGCTTTTCAAAATTTTTGCCTGTTTTCTGACGGCGGCGTTTTTGCTGTTTTCCGCCGGTTTCGGCGCGTTGCTGTATCGATTGCACCAAGCGCCGATTTCGCTTGAAAAGTACATTCCCGCCTTGATAGAAATCGCAACGCCCGCCGACGGATCGAAAATTCAAATCGAATCCGCCCTTTTGACATGGAAAAGCTGGCGTCATCCGTTCAACGTCCGCGTCACGGGATTTTCCGTTACGGACAAAGACGGCGCGTCTTTGGGCAGAATACAGGAAATGAACGCGACGTTCAGCCTGTTCGCTTTGATGCGCGGAACGCTCGCCCCGCGAACGATTTCCATTTACCGACCCGACATACGGCTGTCCGTCAATTCAGACGAACATACTTACGCCGACGCGCCGGAGGACGGCGACGACGCGCAAACGCGGGTTTTGTTCAAAAATTTAATGACGCGCGTGGAACAGGAACATTATCTGCGCCATTTTTCGCTGGTCGATGCCCGCATCAAAATCACGGACGTTTCCCGCAACGCCGTTTGGAACATTCCGACGGGAACGGTTTCCTATTCCAAACGGCGCGGCAGGCACAAACTGACGGGCAGCTTTTCGATTGAAACGGCGGGCAAACCGCTGACGGCGGCCGTTTCCGGAAATTGGAAAAACAAAACGAAAACCGCCAATCTGGAAATAACCGTCCGCAACATCGACATCACAAAATCGCGCGCCGCCCGCAAGTACGAGTTTTTGCGGGGCATTTCCGTTCCGCTGAGCCTGACGGCGGATTTAAAGCTGAATTTATCCAAAATCAAAAGCGACGCTGATTTGTTCTTATGGCGCGAAATTATCCAAACGCTTGATTTTTCATTGACGGGACAGCAGGGAAACGTGGCGCTGCCCCCTTCGGTCGGCGGGACGTACGATGTCAAAAGCCTGTCCGTCGCGGGATCGTGGTTTGACGCGGGAAATACGCTGGTCGTTTCGGATATTGACGTCGAAATGCAAAGCGGAGCCGCCTTTCACGCTTTTTTGGCCGCAAACAATCTGGGGAAATCGCTGGATTCGCAGGATTGGTCGCCTTTAAGCGCGGAATTGAAAGCGGAAGCCCGAAACCTGTCCATGGAACGCGTCCCAGACTATTGGCCGCAATCCGCCGCCCCCGATGTTCATGATTGGGTCAAAAGCAATATTAAAACGGGTTTCGCCCCGACAGGAAACATTGCAATGCAGTTCGGCGGGGATTCAAACGGCATTACGCTGAACGGTCTGGACGCCTCCGCCCGTATCGAGGACGCCCGCGTCACCTATATGGACGACATGCCCGCCGTTGAAGGCGTCAAAGCGGATTTGCATTTCACCAAAAATGACATCGACATCACTTTGATTGACGGGCACACGGACGGTGTCGTTTTGCAAAAAGGCATGCTGTCCTTTGCCGGTTTGACCCGACCAGCGACCATGTTCGTTCTGGACACGGATTTGGAAACGAACACCCTGTCCGACGTGTTTAAAATCCTGTCGTCCCCCTCGCTGAAAATCACACAAGCAGCCTTTATCAACCCCGACAATATTTCCGGCGGCGCAACAGGATGCTTCAAGCTGACTTTTCCGATGACGGGCGGCCCGATTAACCCCGCCGACGTCCGCGTGTCGGTTGCGGCGGATGCACGGGATGTAACCTTGTCGCATTATCTGATTGACGCGCTGAACATTCAAAACACGGCGGCGCACCTTGATTTGACGGAAAAGGAAATGACGCTGACGGGCAGCGGAAAAATGCGCACGGGGGACATGAGCTTTACGCTTTATCAGTCGTTTGATTTCACCCCCGACGTTACGACGGATTTGAAAGTCAACGCCGTTTTGACAGACGAAGCGCGCGCCGATTTGAATATCGATTTGCTGCTGCCGCCCAATGTCGCGGGCGGTATTCCCGCCGATTTTGGCTTGCGTTTTTTCAAGGACAAAACAGGACTGGCGACGGCGCGTCTGGACTTAACGCCCGCGGATATCGACATCGGCGTCATCGGCTGGAAAAAAGCGGCGGGCACGGCGGGCGAAGCAACCGCGGAAATCCGCCTGACGGATTACGATTTCGCGGCCGTCCCGAAAATCGAACTGACCGACGCCTTGAACACCAAAATTCGCGCGAAAATCGACTTTTCAGCCAACCATGCCTTAAAGAAAATAGACATCGCGCCGATTTCGACGGGACGCACGCACGCCCAAGCACGCGCACGGTTTTTAAAAAAATCCATCCGCGTCGATATGACGGGGGCGGCACTGGACTGGGCGTCTTTGATGAAAGCGTCCACCCCCGAACAAAGCCTGCGCAAACAGCCGAACACCGCAACGTCGGATTTGCCCGCCGTTATCATCAACGCCGCCGTCGACAGAATTTTCCTCAGCGCGACGGGAACGGCGGACAATATCGCATTCGCGGGCATTTACAAAGACGGCGGCTGGCGGAAAATGAACGGCGCGGGAACTATCGGAAACAGAAAAATGCCTGTCGTGTTTTCGTTGTCCCCCAACGCAACGCCGGACGAATACACTTTTTCCATGGCGGCGCGCGACGCGGGATACGCGCTGAACGTTTTGGACTATATTTCAACGGTCAAAGGCGGAACTTTGCAGGTCAAAAGCACTTACGTCCCCGGAAAAGGAATCGACGGTCTGGTCGAAATCAAAGATTTCTATCTGGAAGACCAGCCCGTTTTAACCCGTCTGCTGCGGCTGACGTCGTTTACGGGGATTTACGATACATTGACGGGACAGGGACTGCATTTCGACAAAGCGGAAATCCCCTACAAAATCAATCAAACGGCCATGAGCTTCAGCGACGCCTTGATTACGGGATCGTCGCTGGGCATCACTTTAAACGGGTTATACAACCGCGAAACGGGATTTTTGGATTTGTACGGCTCTTTGCTGCCGTTTTACGGGGTCAACAGCCTGCCGGGGAAAATCCCCCTTATCGGCAAACTGTTCGTCGGGGAAAAGGGCGGCGGACTGATAGGCGTTTCCTATTCCGTCAAAGGGCTGCTGCCCAATCCCGAAGTATCCGTCAATCCGTTGTCAGCCTTTGCCCCCGGCGCGGCAAGGAATCTGTTTAATTAAGCTAGCGCCCCGCGGCCTGTTTCCGCATCATCGGCAAAACCGGCGCCTTGCCGGCCTTTTTCTGTGCCGCCAGCTGTTTTTTCATCATTTTCAAGACGAACAAAGCTTGTTTGGCTTCCGTATACTGCCCCAGGGTTTCGGGATGTTTTTTGTCCTTTTCCGTCAGCGGAGAATTCATTTTTACCAGTGCCGCGCCTGTCCGCGCCACACCGACGACGCCGACCGCCGCCACAACCGCGCCGCAAATCAATTCGGGGGACGCCCCGTTTGCCGCCGCCGCAATTCCTCCGACCGCCGCAGCCGCGCCATACAACAGCGTGTCTTTCATCAACAGCGCGCCGACAGCCCCGAATTTGTATTCCATTTTAACTTTGGCCGAGGCGTTTTTCACTTCCCGTTCATAATAATCGCGCGCCCCGTCAATCAGCTGTTCGGCAGCGGGCAAATCACCAACCCGCAAAGGATTGTTGCGCATATGACGCAAAGCCTCTTTGCGTTCCACAATACGATTGGGCGATTTGTCGTAAAATCTGCGGACGCTGTCAATACGGCGCATAGCCTTGACAGTACCTTTTAAATAATCGGATATCAGTTCAGCCGTGCTTTTTTCCCGATTCGAAAATTCGTTCGTTGAAATCGTCAAAGACATCTTCTTTGCCTCCTGCTTAGAACGATTATAAAACGCTTTATCAAAAAAGCAACGAATATCGACTTCATAAAAAAGCGGCGCTTTCATCATGAAAATGCCGCTTTTTTTATTTTGAAACGACCGCTTAACGCGTTGCGCCTTTTAAATTCAGCGCCGTCAAAACAGCGGCCTTTGTTTCGGCGCGTTTTTGCGCTTTCAGCTGTTTTTTCATCATTTTCAGAACATACAAGGCTTCTTTGGCTTCGGTATATTTCGCCAGCTTTTCGGCATATTTTTTACTGCCGGATTCTTTCACCGCGCCGACAGCCATATAAGTGCCGCCGATGACGGCCGCGGCCGCCCCCAGACCCAATCCGACATGTTCGGGACGCACTCCGTTCGCCGCCAGCGCTCCGCCGATTGCGACAGCCGCGCCGCACAACACGGTGTTGCGCAGTTTTTTCATGCCGTCATTGCCCATCGCGTATTCCATTTTGGCGCGCAAAGGCGCTTTGGCGGCTTCGGCTTCGTAATAATGTTTGGCATTGTCGATGACATGCATCGCGACCGTTTTGTCTTTGACGGCCAACGGCTTTTTAATCATGTAATCCAACGCGGCGGCTTTTTCCGCAAAACGGCTGGGCGCGGTTTCCATATACCGCGCGGCAAAATCCATTTTGCGCATTTCGTGAACGGCACCCTTTAAATATTCGCCCACCAGCTTGGCGGTGTCTTCTTTCCGGGAACTGTTTTGTTCCGAACAAATATTCAATGACATTGTGTCTGCCCTCCCTCTTTTTACAAGAAGAAGTGTAGACCTCTTTATCCGAAATTCAATATTTTTTTGTACAAAAACCGCCTCTGCCGTCAGCGAACCGCCGAAAGCATCAAACCGAACACCGATGAAAAGCCGATTAATAATATGGTCTTGTCGTGTCCGCCCTCTTTTTCATGGCGAAAGCCATTGTTACAGGATCCAAATTTTTATTCTTTCCCTTTTGCGGCGCGGGATTTTCCAGCTGTTTCTGCATGGCCTTCAACGCAAACAGAGTTTGTTTTGCCTGCGTATAGCGCAACAAATCCTGCAAGCTTTTCGCTTTCTTTTCGGGATTGCTTTTCGACGGAGCAAAATAACCGACCGCCAAATAGGTCAGTCCCAGCGCGCCGATAATGGCGACACCCGTTTCCGGCGATGCGCCGTTGGCAATCGCAACGCCGCCCAAAGCCGTCGCCGCCCCCATGGCAATCGCCGCTTTCATGCGCGTTTTCCCGACAGCCCCCAGTCTGTAATCCATCTTCGTTTTGAAAGAAGCATTGGAAATATGTTTTTTGTTTTCCCGTTCCATTTCGCAAATAACCTTGACGGCCTCGGCCTTGTCGGCGGGACGCAGCGGGTTTCTGCGCATATATTCGTGCGCTGCATGAACTTCGGCTCCGCGGCTTGGTTCTTTGTGCATGTGACGCGCAACCGCATCAACCCGATGCATTTCGCGCACGACGTTTTTCAAATAGGTTTCGACCAGCTGTCTGGTTTCGTTTGTCCGCGGATTTTCTTCCGTTGCGATTGTCAAAGCCATTTCTTTTGCTTTCTGTTTTTTAGAATAACTAAAAGAATATCCCCCCCCCCCCCCTAAAGTCAATATTTTTTTTAAAATTATTTAAAAGAAGATATTCCCATGAAAAAGAACACCCTTGAATACATCAAGGGCGTTCTTTCCGTAAACAATATCAGCGCTGATTGTTTTGCGTTTTGGAAACAACGGTCTGTTTGACGACCGGTTGAGCTTGCGCGGCCGTTTTCGCCTGCAAGGTTTGCATCAGCGGCTGTTTTTCGCGCGGTTTTTCAAACGCTTTCATATTCCCGTACGCCTGCACCAGCTTTGCAACGCCCGATTTGCCCTGCGGCGACTGCGCCCATTCCGCCAAACATTTAGCGCGGAACGGCTTTGCCTGCACCGAACGGGAATCGATGCCCGCCGATTTCACCATATCTTTGGAATATTTCGCCAGCGAATCAATCAGTTTCGTTTCAACGGGCGTCGGTTTGTAATAAGTATCCGACTGATTGGATTTCGACGTGCGGAACGCCAGCTGATCAACCATTTTCAGCAACGCTTCGCCATTGATTTCCTGTTTGGGTTCAGCAGCCTTAGGGGTGTTTTCGACGGTTTCCTGTTTGACGGGCTTCACATCCTCAATTATCACGGCTTTTTGGGGTTCAGCTTGTTTCGCCGCTATGCCTTCGCGCAAAGCGGGCATAAACTGTCTGACAAACTGTTCCGCCAGCTGTTTGGGCTTTTGGTGCGGATTCAGCAAAATCGTGTTTCCGTTCCGCCGAGGTTCTTTCACCGCCATAAAGCTTAAATTGATTTCAACGCCGTTTTTGTACATTTCTTCGACTTGACGGCTGAAAGCGGGCTGTTTCATCAAAATGCCGAACATTTTTTGCGCGGTTTGAGTGCGTTTTTCGACTTCTTTTCTGCCCAAATGTTCCGTTGCATCGGCATAAGAGAGCTTGCCGTCGGCTGAAAAGTTGATGTTTGCCCCCGCATATCCTTTTTTCCGCATTCCCAAAATCAGCTGAGATTTCTTCCCGAAATCGGAAACCCGAAAAACGGCGCCCAAACTTCCTTTGTCTTTGCCGTTTTTCAAATAATCAACCGCGGCAAGAGCTTTGTTTTTCGCTTTGAACATCAAACTGCCCAAAACGCCGCGCTTTTTGTTGTCCGTTGTCCCGTACAGCGTTTTGACGTTCAATTTGTCGGGATTTTCCGCGCAGGGCGTTCCGCTTTCTTTCAAATGGTTTGCCCAGCGGGTAATGGCGCGGGCGGTATTCGGAGTCACAAAATTGATTTTTGGCGAACGTAAAGTCTTGCGCACCAATGCTTCATCGGGTTTTTCATCCGTCAATCCGACGGTATGGGCTTTAAAAGCTTCAAATTCATCCAGATTTTCGCCGTCTGCCTTAAATTTGTAATACCCCGTTCCGACCATAGCGCGGACATTATCCGAATATCGATTGAAATCAAGACCTTTGGGATCTTTCTTTTTGACATCTTGATGATAATTTTCTTCGTACATTTTCGCATTGATGTAATTGGAAGCATACGATTTCATTCCTTCCAACATACATTCGGTTTCGCTTTTGCCGTTCAATTTTGCCAAAGCGTAACCAAAAAAGCCGCCGATTTCCATAGATGCCGCGCTTTCCAGCACGGCAACAATCGCCTGCGGATTCTTTTTTTGCATTTCATACAGATATTGATAACGCGCCGTATCCGCCGCCGCTTCCATAATACGGTCGTCCAAAATCTTGTCCGACAACTTAAATTCGTTGCGCTGACAACCTTTTCCTTTTTTGAATTGGTACTGGTGCTGAAATTCATGGCAGAAAACACTTGCCGCGTTGTATCCCGTTCCAACCATAGGCGACATACAAATCTCGTCGCTGTTGCAGTATCCGCCCGTCATCAATCCGGCGTATTCCATTTTCAGTGCAGGTCTGTCCTCCAAGGGCAAAGCACGGATTTTTTTCAGCTGAGTCGGGCTTTCAATGACTTTCGACAGGATTTCACGCATGCTTTCTTTGCCGGTGCGCGATCCTAAAACCTTGAAATAATCGTCTTTTCCCTCGCCGAAACGCAGGATGTCCTTGGTCGGGTCGTTTGGATCTTCTTCGATTTTCACGGTTTCCGACGTGCGAAAAGCCCCTTTGACATCCCCTAAAGAAAGCGAAAACATACGTTGCAAAAACGAAGCCATGGCACAGCCCTTTCAAAAGTTGTTTAGGACTATGTTAGACAAAATTTTACGGTTTTGCAAACAAATCCGTCGCATCGGCAACGGGCGGCTGAAGTCCCAGATGCTTAAACCCCAGCGCTGTCAGCATGCGCCCGCGCGCGGTTCTTTGGATAAAGCCCTGCTGCAGCAGATAGGGTTCGATGACTTCCTCGATTGTATCGCGCTCTTCGGACAACGCGGCGGCAAGCGTGTCCGCCCCGACGGGACCGCCCGCGTATTTGTGCGCGATGCAGCCCAAATACCGTCTGTCCATCATATCCAATCCCGACAAATCGACGTCCAAACGTTTCAAGGCTTTGTCCGCCAGTTCCGCGTCGATTTCCTTTTTGCCCTCAAACGCGGCAAAATCGCGCACGCGTTTCAGCAGCCGCCCCGCAACACGCGGAGTTCCGCGCGCCCGTTTGGCGATTTCGTGCGCGCCGTCGGGCGTAATAGCGATGTTCAGCACGCCCGCGCCGCGCGTTACAATCTTTTCCAAATCGGCGGGTTCGTAAAAGTCCAAGCGCAAGGGTATCCCGAAACGATCGCGCAGGGGTTGCGTCAACAGCCCCGACCGCGTTGTCGCGCCAATCAGCGTAAACGGCTGCAAATCAATGCGAACCGAACGCGCCGCGGGACCTTCGCCGATAATCAAGTCCAGCTGAAAATCCTCCATCGCGGAATAAAGGACTTCCTCAATCGCGGGGTTCAAGCGGTGGATTTCGTCAATAAACAGCACGTCGTTTTTTTCAAGGTTCGTCAGAATCGCCGCCAAATCGCCCGCTTTGGAAATCATCGGCGCGGACGTGGCGCGGAATCCGACGCCCAATTCATGCGCAACAATCTGCGCCAGCGTCGTTTTTCCCAGCCCCGGAGGCCCGAAAAACAAAATGTGGTCAAGCGCTTCGCCGCGCGTCAGCGCCGCCGTGACAAACACTTTCAGATTGTCGCAAACGTTCCTTTGCCCCGTAAAATCCGCCAATGTCTGCGGGCGCAGTTTGACAAGCTCGTCGTCGCCGTCGCGTTTGACGGGGGAGATAATTCTTTCTTCGGTCATGGGGCAAATTCTTTCAATGCGTCACGAATCAAATCGCCGACCTGCGCCGATTCGCCGCGCTTTTTAAACGCTTTGGCGACCGCCATGGCGGCATCCATGCGGGCATAACCCAAATTCACCAAAGCCGACACGGCGTCCGATACGGCGTCGTTTCCGCCTTGAACGACTTCGCCCGACGGCGTGTCCGTTCCCGCCGCCGAAACCATGCCGCCCGTTTTACCCTTCAGCTCGGTCGCAATGCGGACGGCAAGCTTCGGGCCGACGCCGGGGGCGCGCGTTATCGTTTTGGAATCGCCCGAAGCAATCGCCATGGACAGTTCCGCGGGGCTCAGCACGGACAAAATCGCCAAAGCGACTTTCGTTCCGACGCCCTGCACGCCGCTCAACAGCAGATACCAGCTTTTTTCCACCGCGTCCGCAAATCCGATAAGGTGTATCGCGTCCTCGCGCACTTGGGTTTCAATCAGCAAGCTTGCGGTTTGCCCCGATGCGGGCATTTTTGCCAAAGTTTTATTGGAGCAGAACACGCGGTATCCCACGCCGTTCACGTCCAAAATCAAAAATCCGTCCCCCGTCGAATCAAGGATTCCCCGCAGTTTGGCTATCATTTCATCAGCTCCGCCAACGCGTTCAGCCGCGCCGCCGCAACGCGCATGTAAGAATGGCAAATCGCCGCCGCCAAAGCGTCCGCCGCGTCGGGACGCAGCTTGCCTGCCGCGGGGACAAGGGTATGCACCATCATGTCGACTTGATGCTTTTCGGCGTGTCCCGCGCCGACAACGGCTTTTTTGATTTGGTTCGGCGTGTATTCGAAAACGGGAATGCCCGATTCCGCGGGGGCGAGCAGCACAACGCCGCGCGCCTGCCCCAGTTTCAGCGTCGAAGCCGGATTTTTGTTGACGAACGTTTCCTCAATCGCCGCTTCGTTCGGGGCGAATTCGGAAACAACCGCGCGAATTTTGGCGTGAAGCTCCGCCAGCCGTTCCGCCAGCGACAAGCCGTCGGTCGAATCGGCGACGCCCGCCCCGACGAACGTCAGCCGCGAATCGCAGCTGTCAAGGACAGCCCAACCCGTATGACGCAAGCCGGGGTCAAGCCCCAAAATCCGCACGGTCTTTCCCAAAATCAGTCTTCCAGTTTCGCCATAATTTCATCGGAAACGGAAACGTTCGACGCAACGCGCTGGACGTCTTCTTCGTCATTCAAAGTTTCAACGAAATCAAAGAACTTCTTGGCGACGTCAACGTCGGTCAGTTCGGCTTCGACCAACGGCTTCCAGTCGAAACGGCAAACGGTCGGCGTGTCGAATTTGGCTTCCAAAGCTTCGCGAACGGCGCCCAAATCGTCGGGGGCGCACAAAATGCGGTGCGTTTCTTCGTCGGATTCGACGTCGTCGGCGCCCGCTTCCAAAGCAGCCTCAAACATGGCGTCCGCTTCGGCGACCGAAGCGGGATATTCAATCAAGCCGACGCGCTGAAAATTGAACGCGACGGAACCCGTTTCGCCCATGACGCATCCCGCTTTGCCGAAAATCGAACGGACGATGGGGGCAGTGCGTTTGGGGTTGTCGGTCAGCGCTTCGACGATGACGGCGACGTTGCCCGGACCGAATCCTTCGTAGCGGATTTCTTCGTAGTTGGCGGCATCGCCCGCGGCGGCTTTTTCAATCGCGCGTTTGATGTTGTCCTTGGGCATGTTTTCGGCGCGGGCGGCGGCAATGGCGGCGCGCAAACGCGGGTTGTACGCGGGATCGGGCAGACCCGATTTCGCGGCTACCGTGATTTCACGGCCCAGTTTGGAAAACGTGCGGGCGCGGATTTTATCCTGCGCGCCTTTGCGGTGCATAATATTTTTAAATTGTGAATGACCTGACATAACACTCCTCGGATCATTGAGGTTAAAACAAATTTCGACACCCTTTTACCACTTTTTACAGCGGCGGTAAAGATTCCTGTAAGCGTCCGCCGTACCGAATCATATAAATTTTTTCCGCCAGCCCCGTTTGGTCGTTCGTGTCGATTAAAACGCCGCAAACGGTCGCGTCGCCCTTGACGGGCTGGAATTTGTCGTTTCTCAAACCCGTTACAAAGCGGCGGACGGGTTCCGTTTTATCCATGCCGATAACGGAATCGAAACAGCCGCACATTCCCGCATCCGTCAAATAAGCGGTGCCGTTCGGCAAAATCTGCGCGTCCGCCGTCGGAATATGCGTGTGCGACCCGACGACCAAGCTGACCTTGCCGTCGCAAAACTGCCCCAAAGCCATTTTTTCACTGGTCGCTTCGCCGTGGATGTCGACAATCATCGCTTGGGCGTCGCGCCCCAGTTTCAGCCGCTCCGTCCAGTCGCCGACAGCCTTGAAAGGATTATCCGTCGCTTCCATGTAGACGCGTCCCTGAACATGCATCACGCCGACTTTGCGCCCATCGGGCAAAACGTAAAAGCCGCATCCCGTCCCCGGCGCGCCGTTTGGAAAATTCGCGGGACGCACCAAACGCGGCTCTTCGTTCAAAAGCGGGCGGATGTCGGGATGTTCCCAGCCGTGGTTGCCCGTTGTGATAACGTCCGTTCCCGCCGCAAACAAATCGCGGCAAATTCCGGGGGTCAGCCCGAAACCGTGGGCGGCGTTGTCGCCGTTGACGACGACGAAATCGACGCGGTATTTGCGCCGGAAATCGGGCAAAGTGTCAACAACCAGCTTTCTGCCGCTTTGACCGACGACATCGCCCAAAAACAAAATACGCATAAGTCACTTAACCTTTATCAATTCGGATTCCGTTAAAATCCAATCCATTTTTTCATCGGTGTCCTCAAGAGGGACTTCGTCGATTTCCTGCGCGGAAAAACCTGCGCCGACAACAACGATTTCGGGATTTTTCAGCCGCAATTCACGCACGGTTCTGTCGTAAAAGCCGCCGCCGTATCCCAACCGGCCGCCCCGCCTGTCAAACGCCAACAAAGGCAGAAACAAAACATTCGGTTCGACGGTTTCATATTTTTCATCGGGTTGTTCCGTGCCGTAAAGCCCCTTGACCAGTTCGGCCTGCGGCGACCACAGGCGAAACAGCAGGGATTCGCGCCTGCCCGCCACGACGGGCAAACAAACGGGAACGCCTTTGTCGTAAAATTTTGTCATCAGCAAACGCAAGTCCAGCTCGGTCTTCATCGGCCAGTAAGCGGAAACAACGGGATTTTCGGGCATCGGAAGCGAATCGGCGGCCTGCGCCGCGTCCCGCGCGGCGTATCGGGCGAAATCAGCCTCCAGCCCCGCCCGTTTGTGAACGGCGTCGTCGCGCAAACGATGCTTCAAAAACGAATAGTCCATGCCCGAACCTTTTGAAAAAACAAGGAAGACTGCTTCGACCGTGGAATCAACTCACGCGTCGCGTGGGCCGCTTGGAATAAGTGGGAACCATATACCGCCCCCGCTGAACTAACGAAAGCTCATTGGCTGACGGCAGGGACAGTCCCCTGTATTTTAAACGTTGGCCCCGAGTACCTGCGGGATCCTCACGCGTCAAGAAGTCTTCCGCTTGACAGTTTACGCATTTTCAATCGATTCGGCAAGGGCTGAAATCCGTTGAGCCACTTTTTCCACCATTTGGGCGGCATGATCCATCACTTCGGCCGTAACCGCATTGTCGCGTTCCAGCTGCGCGGCGTTTTCCCCCTGTTCGGACAAATCGCTTGCCAGCATCAGCGCGCCCATGACCAGCCCCATGTTTTCGGGCATCGGACGGCGGCTGTTGAGCAACGCCACTTTATCATTCAGCGCTTTGGCCAGCGTCATCAGCTGCCGTTCCTGTCCGTCGGCGCACATCATCGTGTATTTGCGCCCGCCGATTGTCAGCGTTACTTCAGCCATCGGATGAATCCCCCTTTAAAATGCGCAGTTCCTCCAGCGTCGAATCCAGCCGTTCGGCGGCCTGCCTTGTCGTTTCCTTGAGTTCGGCGAAAGCGGTTTGAATACCGTCGCGTTCAACGGCGATTCGTTCCTTTTCCGCAAACAGGGCGTTTTTGTCGTTTTCCAGTTCGGCGGCCAGCTTTTTCAGCGATTCGATTTGAGCTTTGGCGGCGACCAGCTCGCCATTGCCCGCCGATTCGCCCGCGCTTTGCAAACAGCGGTTCAATTCGGCTTCGGCGTCCTCTTTCGCTTTGATAAGGGCGGGACGCTCCTCCGCCCAGCCTTCGCGGAATTTTTTGAACTGTTCGCGTTCGGTCAGCAGCTGGTTTTTTTCGGCAATCAAGCGGTTGCGGGCGGCGGTCAGCTCGGCGATTTGCGCTTTCAGTTCCGTATTTTCCGATTCGCTCTGCCTCGCCTGTTCCAACTGCGCCGTCAAGGATTCGACCCGCGCGAACAAATCGGCGTTCTGCGTTTGCGCGGCGGCAAACTGCGCCCGTTCCCGCGCCAGCTTTTCCCCCGCCGCGTCCAATTTTTGCGCCGCCTGCGCCAAACTTTCCAAAGCTGTTTGCAACCGTTCGTTCAAGCTCACCGTCTTCATCCCCAGTTTTTGAAACTTTGTTCCAAGATTAAGATTTTGCCGCCCGTTGTGCAACGATTTATTGACGATTTGATGCGACAATCACTTTCATCAGCGGAGGTTGCCATGAAACAAGGACTTTTTTTGATTTGCCCGACGGGGCTGAAAGCGGACGTTTTGAACAAAATCGCCAAAATCGGTTCCGCCGACGCTTTTTTATATGAAGGCACGAACGCCCTGCCCGAAATCAAAGACGCCGTTCAAGCCAAAAACATCGCTTTCATTGTCGAAAACGATGCGGAGTTGGCTTTAAAACTGAACGCGGACGGCGTTCAAATTCCGTATGAAAAAGGCATTAAAAAAATCAAGGCCGATTTGGGCGATTTGGCGCTGGGCGTCGTGTGCTCCACCCGTGACGAAGCCATGCGCGCGGGCGAAGCGGGGGCGGATTACATCGCTTTCGACGGTGAAAAATCGACGGAACTCGCCCTTTGGTGGATTGAGCTGTTCACCGTGCCGTGTCTGGTTTTGAACGCCCCCTGCGAACAGGCGGATTTCAAGGTCGAACGCTTGTAAATACAAACGTTTTGTTCAAAAAATATCCCAGCAAAGCGACGGGCAAGGTCAGCAAAGCCCCTGCGATGTAGCGGTTCGGCAGGCCGCACAGCTCGCACAGTTTGATGCCCGCGACGTTGGCCAGCGCCAGAACGGCGTAAACGGCGGCGAAGCGGGAAATCAGCCGCCTTTCAAACTGTTTGAAAACGAATCGTCCGAACGTGTTGAAGTTGAACGCAACGCCGCACACCGTTGCCGAAACAACCGCGGCGGGATACGGCAAGCTCAGCCGAATCAGCGCGGCGTACACGCCGTAATAAAACAGCGTGTTTATCCCGCCCGCGATTAAAAACAGCAAAAAACGCTCGCTCAATCCCGTCAGAAAGCTTATCTGCCGCAACAGCTTTTTCATGCAACGGGCGCCCACAAAACGTCCTCGATTCGGCTCGCCCCCGTAATCAGCATGACCAAACGGTCGATTCCGACGGCAATGCCCGCGGCGGGCGGCATGGCGGCGACGGCGGCGATGAAATCCTCGTCAATCGGATAGCGTTCGCCGTACAGCTTTTCCTTTAAATCCATATCGTGTTCAAAGCGTTCGCGCTGTTCTTTCGCGTCGGTCAGTTCGGAAAACGCGTTCGCCAGCTCGATGCCCGAAGCATACACTTCAAAACGTTCCGCCAGCCGTTCGTCCGACGGTTTGCGCCGCGACAAAGCCGCCATGCACACGGGATAGTCGTACAAAATCGTCGGCCGGCCGGCCAGCCCCAAGTGCGGTTCGATTTTTTCGTAAGCGATGCGGAAATAAATGTCGTCCCAGCGGTCGTCGGGCGACGTTTCGATGCCGATTTTTTTTGCCTGTTCCGCCAAAGGCGCGGGGTCGGGCTCAAGGCTCGGCTCTTTGGGCAAAGTCGCCATCAAATCGAACCCCGCGTATTTTTGCACCGCTTCGGCAACCGATATTTTTTCCCATTCAACGAACGGATCACATTCGACACCGTCGCCTTTGAGTTTTTTAACCCCGCACGATTCGGCACACGCGCGCACCAGTTCGACCGTGTCGTCCATCAGCGTCGTGTAATCGCAATTCGCCCGATACCACTCCAGCATGATGAATTCGGGGTGATGGTGCTTGGATCGTTCTTCGTTGCGGAACACGCGCGCCATTTGAAAGATTCGGGGCAAGCCCGCCGCCAGCAGTTTTTTCATCGTGAATTCGGGCGACGTGTGCAGATACATCGTTCGGTCGTCCTGCCCGAACGGTTCAACCAAAGACGTCTGAAACGCTTTCAAGTGCGGCTCCAGCCCCGGGGAAATTTGCAAAATCGGCGTTTCAACCTCCAAAAAATCCCGTGAAACAAAGAATTGTCTGACGGCTTCGATAATCGCCGCGCGTTTTCTCAGCAGCGGCAAACGGCGCACATATTCGGCGGGATGCCAGAACGGAATCTGATTGGTCATAAAAAAATTACTCCTTTTGACGGCTGGGCTCTTGCGTTACAAAAGCCAATCTGTTATTTTTCGCTAAATTCTATCTTCTTTACTTTTGTATACAAGGAAAAAAGTCATGAAAATGCAAGCTAACCAAATCCGTCCGGGTTGGGTCATCGAATACAACGGCAAACAGTGTCTGGTCATCGGCATCGACTTGGTGATTCCGGGCAAAGGCAACGCCACCATTCAGGTCGAAATGCGCGACGTCGCCACGGGCGTCAAAACCCAGCAGCGCTGGCGCACGGCCGATACCGTCGAAAAATTGATGAGCGAAGACCACGACTGCACTTATTTGTATTCGGACGGCAAAGACTTGACGTTCATGATGATCGACACTTACGACCAGTTCACCGTGCCCAAGGAATTGCTGGGCGATCGCGCCGCTTATCTGCAGGACAACATGGAATGTGTCGTCCAGTTCATTGAAGGCCACCCCGTCAGCGTCGAAATTCCGGCCAAGGTCGTTCAGACCGTCGTCGAAACCGAACCCGTCATCAAAGGACAGACCGTTTCGTCGTCTTACAAACCCGCGGTTTTGGACAACGGATTGCGCATCGGCGTTCCGCCGTTTGTTGCGACGGGCGACAAAATCGTCGTTTCCACCATTGACAACACCTATGTCGAACGCGCGAAATAATTAAGGAAAGAGGCTGATTCCATGCCTAAAACTACAATCAGACCGTCCAGCCCGATGATGCGCCGTTCCGGTGCGCGCAAAGCCATTGCCGCAGAACGCGTTTCCGAACGCAAAGCGCAGGAGCAGGAACGTTTGGTCAAGGAAAACATCAAAAACCGCGCCATTGCAGCCCTGCAGCAAAAGCAGGAGGAAATGCGTGAAGCGCGCGGCGAACGCGAAGGCTTTGACGACCGCCATGAAAGAACGACTTTCATGAAGCGCGATCCCGTGGTTGATTTCCGCGAATCCCGCCAAGACAAATTCATTTCGTCGCTGTCGGCGAACTTGAACGTGATGATCCAAGCCGTCAAACGCGCCGGCCGCGGGCTGATGCGCGATTTCGGCGAATTGGAAAACCTGCAGCTGTCGCAAAAGGGCGCGGCGGATTTTGTTTCCACCGCCGACACCAATTCCGAAAAAACACTGCGCGAATATTTGCTGAAAGTCCGTCCCCGCTACGGCTTTTTGCAAGAGGAAGGCGGTGAAATCAAAGGCGAGGACACGTCGCACCGCTGGATTATCGATCCGCTGGACGGCACGATGAACTTTTTGCACGCCGTCCCGCATTTCGCGATTTCTCTGGCTTTGCAGGAAGATCAGGAAATTGTCGCCGGCGTGGTCTACAACCCCGCCACGTCCGATTTGTTTTATGCGGAAAAAGGATTCGGCGCATGGATGCTGACCGCTTCGGGTTCCAGCCGTCTGCACGTTTCCAAACGCTCGGCTTTGAACGAATCCGTCGTTGTAACGGGCATTCCGCACTTGGGACACGGCAATGCCGAACGCTTTGTCGCTCAGCTGATGCCGATGATGACCAAAACGGGCGGGGTTCGCCGCATGGGCGCCGCTTCTTTGGATTTGGCGTACGTCGCCGCCGGCCGCTTTGAATGTTATTGGGAAGAAGACATCAAACCGTGGGATATTGCCGCGGGGATGCTGATGGTGCGCGAAGCGGGCGGACGCGTCTGCACGACTTCGGGCGTCGAAACCCCGAAAACGGTTCTGACGGACGGATCGATTTTGGCTTCAAACTCTTTGCAGTACGAAGTATTCAAAAGCCTTATCGTCAAATAAGGAGAACACCCATTTTCCGCCGTTTTGCAAAATTTACCGCCGTTTTTGCCGTTGTTTACGCAACGGCGACGGCGGCTTTTGCTCAAATCACGTTGGATTTGGACGTATTGACGGATGATCTGACGGCATCGGCGAAAGAACGGGAAAACCAATCGAACGTCGCTTTGACTCCGCCCGCCGAAAAAAGCGTCGCAGCTCCGAAAAAAGAAAGCGCAAAACCCGTTCGCAAGAAAAGCGGAAAAGGGAAAAAGGCGGTAAAGGCCGTCAAGGCGAAAAAGCCGAAAAAAGCCGTAAAACCCGTTGTTAAACAGCCGGTCAAACCCGCTAAAAAATACGAAGTCAAGGAAAACGGCACGGGGGACGCGCATGACAGGCTGAAACCCCGCGCAGATCCCGTTCCGACGGTCAAGGTCCTGCCCGTCGCCCCTCTGCCCGTCAAAACGCAGGAACCTGTTTTGCAGGCCGAAGCCGCACCCGCAGAACCGATGCTGTCCAAGCATTTTCTGGAACAAAAGGAAAAGGGTGAACAGACCGCGAAAGAGCTTGATTTGATGAAGCAGGCGCAAACGGCTGAACCGGACGCAATTCCCGAAATGCTGCTGACCCGCAAAACGTCAAAAGTTTTAAAAACGGACGAGGCCGCCAAATGGTCGGTCGTCCCCGTCATACGAAAACTGACGCCGAAAGAACGCTCGGCCTTTTTGGTCAAGGAAGTCCCTGCGGATTCGGCAACGGCAAAAGCGGTTTTGCGGAACAAAGATTTGACGGCGATATTTGTTTTCTTGGAAAATTCCGCCGAATTGACAGAGGAAATGCAGGCTGAAATAGAAAAGCTGGCAAAACTTTTCAAAAAAGATTCCGCCCGCCGCATTTTGATATTGTCGTACAGCCGTCCGTCGGCTCAAGACACCGGCAGAGAACGCCAGACGTCTTTGCGGCGCGCATTGGCGGTTCGTTCGGCCTTGGCGCGCGCAGGCATCAGCAGTTTGCGGATTGAAATCAGATCGCAGGCGACAAAAGGCGCAGGCGGCAAACTGCCCGACCGCGCCGATATTTTGATTGACGGATAAAACAACTCACAAGAGGAGTGTTTCCCATGGAATTTCCCGGCCGCTACATTGCGCGAATGGTATTGTTTCTGGCGTTGGTCTGCATTGCAGGCGTTTTGCTGTTTCCGTTTTTAAAATCGGCGTTTTTCACAAATCCCGTTTTAAACGGCTTGATTGTTTTCGTTTTGGCGGCGGGCATCATTTTAAATTTCCGATCCGTCCTTGTTTTGCGCAAGGAAATCAAATGGATAAATGCCTCTCCTCTGCCTTTGGAGGATGCGGCGGTCGCCCCGTTGCGGCTGTTGTCCCCGCTGGCGCTGATTTTGAAAAACAACCGCGCCAAGGGAAACGCCGTCATTTCCCCGACGATTGCGCGCTCCGTTTTGGATTCGGTCGGAATGCGCATGGAGGAAGTCCGCGACATTTCGCGCTATTTAATCGGATTGTCCACGTTCTTGGGGTTGCTGGGAACGTTTTGGGGATTGATGAGCACCGTCGGCGCGGTCGGCGATGTGATTCGGTCGCTGAATGTGTCGGGCGAATCGGCGACGGACGCGTTCAATACGATTAAAAACAGTTTGGAAGCCCCCATGTCAGGGATGGGAACGGCGTTTTCGTCATCTTTGCTGGGACTGGCGGGCGCGCTGGTTATGGGTTTCTTGGATTTACAGGCAAACGGCGCGCAAAACCGTTTTTACAACGGATTGGACGAACATCTGGCGGCGTTGACCCGCTATGCGTCGGGTGTCGGATCCACGGACGATTCGGTAACGTCCAACGCGGCGTATACCAACGCTTTGCTGGAACAAATGGTGGAAAGCATGGCCGATATCCGCCGCCAGCTGCAAATCGGCGATGCAAAAGCGCAGGAACGCGCGCAAAACGATACGGATTTGCTGCGCTACATCAGCCGAATCGACCGCAGTATCGGACAGATTGACAAAAATTCGGAAGCCCGTCAGGAAATTCTGCTGCGCGAAGTCCGCGATTCGTTCCGTTTGCTGATTCGCACCATTTCGGGAACGGACGGAAAATAATGGCGGGACGAATTCGCAAACACGCCGTTTACAATTTTTGGCCGAGCTTTGTCGACGTCATGTCGAATCTGCTGATTGTCGTCCTGTTTTTCCTGTTGCTGTTCGTTGTTTCGCACTATTTTCTGGGGCGCAATCTGGATACGAAAAACTCTGAAATCGAACTGCTGAACAATCAGCTGAACACTTTGTCCGACGAACTGTCGAACGAACGGAAAACCGCCGCCGATTTGGGGGAACAACTGTCCGCGGCGCGTTCAGACTATAAGGATTCTCTGGCTAAAATAGCCCTTTTGACGCAAGACGTCGAAGCGTTGGAATTACGCAAAAAAGAATTGGAAAAAGAGGCCTCGGCTCACAAACAGGCTTTTGAAAACGAACGTAAAATCTCCGACGAAGCGAAAGCTCACATCGCGCTTTTGAACACGAAAACGCAAAATCTGACCGACGAAATCGCGAAATTGAACGCGGCTTTGGGCGCGGCGGAGGAAAAAGCCAAAACGCAAAACGCGCAAATCGCGGATTTGGGGAAACGGCTGAACAAAGCTTTGGCGCAAAAAGCGTCAGAGCTGTCTTATTACCGTTCCGATTTTTTCGGCACTTTGCGCAAGGTGCTGGAAAACCGCGACGATATCCGAATCGTCGGCGACCGCTTTGTTTTCCAATCCGAACTGTTTTTCAAAAGCGGTTCCGCCCATTTGGAGGATCGCGGCAAGAAACAGCTGGATTTGATAGCGGCTTCCATTAAAGAACTGTCGCAAAAAATCCCCGCCAAAGTTCCTTGGGTTTTGCGGGTTGACGGGCATACGGACAACGTTCCGATTTCAAACGAATTGTACGCGTCGAACTGGCATTTGTCGTCGGACAGGGCGATTGCCGTCGTGCGTTACTTGATAAAAAAAGGAGTTCCCGCCAACCGGCTGGTCGCCGCGGGATTCGGATCTCATCAGCCGATTGCGGCCGGCAATTCCCCCGCCGCCCGCAAAAAAAACCGCCGCATCGAATTTAAATTGACGGAAAGATAGCCTTTTTTGACTTTTTTAAAGAAAGAGGCTTGAAATTCCCGACCGTTTAGAGTATAGAGAATTCACTTATTTACGGACTGGAGCAGAATTATGAAAAAAGACATTCATCCGAACTACCACGAAATCACCGTGGTCATGACCGACGGAACCGAATTCAAAACCCGTTCCACGATGGGGAAAGAAGGCGACACCGTCCGTTTGGATATCGATCCGCTGTCGCATCCGGCTTGGACGGGTGTTTACCGCATGATCGACACAGGCGGTCAGCTGGCGAAGTTCAACAAACGTTTCGCCGGCTTCACAGCCAAGAAATAAAGGTTTCCTTTTAAAACAGCGGCTTGTCCTCAAGCCGTTGTTTTTTTTATTGCCTTTTTTTTCGCCGATTGACTATACTGAAAGAAAAAATTTTTTAAGCGAGAATTGTTTTGCCAGGTATAGTTAATTATGAAGTGTACGCCTATCAAAACGGCAGCTGGGATTTAATCGGCCGTTATCCGTCCGAACGCCGCGCCGCCGCGATGGAGCACGCAAAATCCATTGAATTTTCTCAGCAAACTCCTACAAAAGTCGTCAAAGAAACATACGACATGAACGCGCAGACGTTCAGCGAAGCCATGGTTTACCTCAGCGATTTGCCTAAACCGCCGCCGCGCGACAAGCTTATCGGGAAACCGGCGCCCCCTTTGCCGAAATACAAAAACGAAAAAAAGAACAAAACCAAACAGACCTTTACCGAAGCTTTTTTACGGCTGGGGTTTGCGCTGATTATCTCTCTATTGGGGGCGGGGGCGTTATCGGCAGGCATTTTGCGCGCCATGATTATGGGAAATTTCGCCCCGACGGAAATGTCCCAGCATTTCGCATTGGGTTTGTTTATCTTCTTCTTTCTGTTTCTGTCCATTCCTTTGGCGGTTCGCTGGGTGGATTGGAATATTTTGATGGGCGTTGACGACGACGACGATCCGCTTTGGCCGCGTCTGCCGAAAAAAGACCGTTCCGCCGAAGAAAAAGCCGCAAAACCTGTTGAAAAATTCGTTGAACCGTTTGAAGGCGCGGACGAACTGTCGACCGGCGTCGCCCGTTTTTTGTTTGACATTTTCGACCGCATCACGGGCCGCAAAACTCTTGCCGAGCGCATCGCCGAACGCGAAGAAAAAGCCGCTTTGAAAAAGGCGGAGGATGAAAAAGCCGCCGAAGAAGCTTTGGCCTCTATTCAAAACGATTCACAAACAAGCAAAGACGACGGCGAACAGACGGAAGAAACGCCGGCAGCACAGGAAATTCTTCCCGTTCCCGAAAAAACAAACGATTTGGAAGCACCGAAAACGGATGCGGAAACCGCCCCCGCTTTTGTCTTTCCGCCGGAATTGGAACGCTATAATCTGCAGCTGGCCGCATTTTTGTCACTGATTTTGAAAACGCTGCAAAAACAAAACGTCCTGCTGAACACTTACGCCCGTTTCGGCGTCGAGCTTTTTTTGGCTGGCGCGTGCGAATTTTTGTGCGCCAGAAACGCTTTGCCGAAAAACGAAGAACAAATGCTGCTGTCCGCCCAGCTGGAACTGATGGGGCGCACGAAACCTTTGGCCGATTTGTTTTTCGACCGTTTGGACGAATATATGCTTGAACCGTCCTATCTGCCGATGATTGAAAACGGATCGAAAGCGATGGAGCTTTATACCGAAACGCCGTCATCGCCGGAACTGCCCGCCCTGCTGCAAGGGGCTTTGCAAAAATGGCTGAGCCCCGATAAAAAGGAATTGTCGCAATCGGGAACGATATCGGTGATGTTCACGGATATCGTCGGATCGACGCAGATGACGCAGACATACGGCGACACTTTGGCGCAGGAACTGGTTCACCGCCACAACACAATCGTGCGGCAGGCGCTGACCGCCTGCAACGGCGAAGAAATCAAACAAACGGGCGACGGCATCATGGCTTCGTTCGTGTGGGCGTCGAACGCATTGGACGCGGCAATAGCGATTCAGCGCGCCGTCAATGAATACAACCGCGAATCGCCGACCGTTCCGCTGGAAATCCGAATCGGATTGAATTCGGGCGAACCGATTGTCGAAAACAACGATCTGTTCGGATTGACGGTTCAAATCGCTTCCCGCGTTTGCGCCCAAGCCGACAAAAACCAGATTCTCGTTTCCAGCGTCGTCAAGGAATTGGCCGCCGGAAAAGGTTATGTTTTCAAAGATTTGGGCCTGTTTGACTTGAAAGGCATCGACGAACGGCAGCGCTTGTACGAAGTCGTTTGGCAACCCCCTCAAAAAAAGCCGGAAAAGAAACCGAAGCCGGAACCGCTGCCCCCCGTTGAAAAGAATTTTGACGAAGTCTTGCCCGAATTGTAAAAATCGGATATCCTGTTTATTAAGGATTCACTCAAAGAAAGGAGTGCGCTATGGCTAACGGTGTAGAATTAACCGCAACTTTGGCAAAATCGTGGTCGAAATCATCGTCCGACGTTTACAACGACACGATTAAAACCGCGCGCGACATGGGCAATTTGCGCTTGAATTATTCGCGCTTGAACATGGTTACCACGTTGTCCGAAAACGAAACCGAGGACTGGTTCAGCTTTAAATCGCTGTCCAAAGGCAAATTGCGCCTGTCCGCCATTAACGTTTCCGCTTTGCAGGATAAAAACAAAGACGTGTCGCAGGACGACATCGATTCCGCCGCATCCGATTACGAAAAAGCCACCGCGGATTTCAAAGCCAAAGGATTGCGCGTTGAAATTTACACAAAGCAGGGCTATCGCGACAAAATGATTGCCACAAACGACGATTCCAAATCCAAGGAATACGCCGTGTTTGAACAAATGATGAAGGGCGAATACACGGCAGGCAAAGGCACTTATTACATCCATGTCACCACGCAGGACGGCAAGCCCGTCAAAGAAGACACGCTGTACGCTTTGCAGGTTCAAATGGGCGACACTTACAAACACGATTATTTGACCAAAGAAACCGCCGTCAACCACAAAGGATTGTCCGAAGGGCAAATTCAGCAAAAGAAAACCGAAGAACAAATGAATTCGTCCCTGTCGAACGCCACAACGAACAGCAGCATCCTGTCTGCGCAAGGGGCTTCGGATTTGCTGGCCGCAGGATACACGAATATGGCGACGATCAACAAAGCGTCATCCGCCAGCACTGCCGCGCGCATTCTGAATCTGGTGACTTGATTGCGTTGAAAAAGCTTTTAGCCTTTTTTCTGATTGTTTTTTCTTTTTCGGCGCATGCCGAAGAACGGATTTTGTCCTATCGTTCCGACATTGCCGTTCAGCCCGACGCGTCCGTCCTTGTCAGGGAAAACATTACCGTCAACGTCGAAGGCGTCCGCATCCGCCGCGGCATTTACCGCGACCTGCCCCGCAATAAAGGTGAACGCTATCACATCGAATTCGTTTTCCGCAACGGCGTTTCCGAACCTTTTTTTACCGAAAACATCAACGGCAATTTACGCGTCAACACCGGAAACGACGCTTTCATCCCGCATGAAACAACGACGTTCACCCTTGTTTACCGCGTGCAAAACGTCATCAAAGCATTTGACGGTTATGACGAGCTTTATTGGAACGTCACGGGCAACGATTGGATTTTTCCGATTGACGAAGCGTCTGCGGCAATCACCCTGCCCGGCGGCGCGCGCGTTGTCCGCCAAGCAGGCTATATCGGCATACACGGCGCAAAAACACCCGCGCGGTATGCAGAGGCGCATTTTTCCGCTCCCCGTCCTTTGCGGGCGGGCGAAGGATTGACAATCGCCGTCGGATTTTCCAAAGGGGCGGTTAACTTTTCCGCCGCGCCGCACCGTTTTGATTTTTGGGTGGCCGCGGGTATTTTGGGCGCGTACTTTTTGCTGACTTGGCTGTTTGCCGGACGCGCTCCGTCCGTCGGAATCGTCATGCCGCGATTTGACGGCATAACAGGCGTCACCCCTGCGGAAGCGGGCTTTGTATACACATTGGGTGCGGCGTCGAACAAGCTGACGGCGGCGGCTTTGCTGCAAGCGGTCGCATCGGGCTTTTGTTCTTTTGCCCCCGGCAGCCGCGACACTCTGCTGAAAAATCGTGCCCCGACCAACGACGAAGAGCGGATTCTGGACAAGTTTTTGACGTTTCCCTTAACGGTTGACGGTTCGTACAAGCCCGCTTTGACAAGGGCGCAAACCGCATTAATCGGACATATCCGCAAAAAAACGCGGGATTGCTTTAAAACGAACAAAAAATTCACCGTCATCGGCGCGCTGTTGTCGGTTTTGCTGTTGGCAAAGGGCGCGCATGATGCGCAAACCCCGATTTTGCTGCTTTATTTTGCGTTTTACATCCCGTTTTTCTGCGTGGCGGCGGTTATGCTTTTGCGCATGGTCAAAATGCGGAAATTCCATTTCCCAGCGATCTTGATTGCGGGATTCGTCACCTTCCACTTTACCATGATGATGATTGCGACAACAAACGGCTTTCTCCCGATTGCCGCGTTTTATCTGCTTTCCGTTTTTACTTTGCCGACTTACGGGATGCTGATAAAACGTCCGACGGAACGGGGACGCAAAATCATCGACCACATTGACGGCATCAAGCTGTTTTTAAGCTCGCAAACCCGAATTTCCGCAGAAAGAACGGAAAAGCTTCTGCCCTATGCCGTTTTGCTGGGCATGGAACGGGAATGGAGCGGCAAAATCGAACAAATGCAAACGCTGCCCGATTGGGTCGGATGCGAAAGCGGCCGTTTTTGCCGCAATATCGAACGGTCTTCCACTTCGCCCACCGTTGTGCGCAGCGGGCTGTCCGCGTCAAGCGGCGGAGGCTGTTCCGGCGGAGGCTGTTCCGGCGGCGGTCATGGCGGCGGGGGCGGCGGCGGCCGCTGAATTTTTGATTTGAAAGGATTTTAAAATGCTTCAACCTCACATCCGATTGGATGATTCTTTAAATATCAAGTATGCTTTACTGCCGGGCGACCCTGCGCGCTTGGATAAAATTGCGGCGTTTCTGACCGACGTGGAACAGCTGGCGTTCAACCGCGAATACCGCAGTTTGCGCGGCCGCTATCAAGGCATCGACGTTTTGGCGATTTCGACGGGCATCGGGGGCAGTTCGGCATCCATCGCCGTCGAAGAACTGCGCAAAATCGGCGTTGAAGCGATGATTCGCATCGGTTCGTGCGGCGCTATGCAAAAGGGGATTCAAATCGGCGATTTGATTATCGCGTGCGGCGCGGTGCGCGACGACGGCGCGTCCCAAGCGTACGTTGATTTGCGCTTTCCCGCCGTTCCCGATACGGCTTTGTTAAACGCGTGCTTGAAAACCGCAACGGAAAACGGCTTTGCGCATCACGTCGGAATCGTTCACAGCCATGAAAGCTTTTACATCGACGACAACGCGGAACAACAGGCGTTCTGGTCGAAAAAAGGCGTGCTGGGCGCGGATATGGAAACAGCGGCTTTGTTCACCGTCGGGCGTCTGCGCGGCGTCAAAACGGCGTCGATTTTAAACAACGTCGTTGTTTACGGCGGCAACACGGCGGATTCCATCGGCGGCTACGTTGATGGGGAAACGCTGACGCAGCAGGGCGAAAGAAATGAAATTCTGACCGCTTTGAACGCGTTTGTGTTGCTTAACGCCACAGAAAATTCATAAACAAGGGGACTTGCTTTTCCCAATCGGCTTCGCAATGCCTGCCGCGCACCTGCCGATACATGTAAAGCTGCGCACCTTTGGCGTACAAGCGGTCGTTCATTGATTTGTTGCACGCCGCCATAATCGCTTTGCCGCGCGCGCTGCGGCTTTCCATTGTTCCCCAGCTCAAGTAAACCTTGGTGTCCGGATCAATCGGGCAGTCGTCGATTGCCTGCCGCAATTCTTTGTCGCAGAAGCTGATGGCGGACGACAGGCAAGCCGCTTTGGAATAAATGCCGTTATAGCGGATTGCGGCGTACAAAGACATCAGTCCGCCCATGCTGCTGCCGCCGATGCCCGTCGCTTCCCTGTGCGGCCAAGTTCTGAAAGTTGTGTCGATATAGGGTTTTACGCTGTTGACCAGCCACTGCATGGTTTCGTCGCCTGTGCCGTCAATCGCCCCGACAAACGAATCCCAATGATACGGACAATATTCAACCAAGCGGTTGTTGCCCGTATGCGAACATTCCGCGCCGACAATGATGATTTTCTTGTCCCAAGAATCCAGAAAGTCTTTCATTCCCCAGCTTTTGCCGTAAGTCGCATCCGAATCGTAAAACAGGTTGTGCCCGTCAAACATGTACATCACGGGATAGCGTTCATCCGTTTTGCCGTAGTCGTCCGGCAGATAAATATGAAGCGTGCGGTCTTTGTTTGCGGGTGCGAAATAAAAGGGCTGTTTGATAATCATGGCAACACTCCTGCTGAGATATAAATAACATTCTCCGCGGCCGTTTCAAGAACTGAAAACGGAAAAAGCCCGCTTGGCAAAAGCGGGCTTTTTCAAAAGGCGGCAATTACGCTTTCTGGACGGTGAAAGCGACTTTTCCGTCGCCGACTTCCTCCGTATCGCCCGTCAAGCCTTTTTGTTCGGTGAATTTGACGGCCAAAACCTGTTCGGCAATGTAATCCGCGTGTTCTTTCAACGCTTCCAGAATAATGGAAGAATCGGAATCGTACGCTACTTCGATTCTGTCGGACACGTCAAAACCGCTGTCTTTGCGTTTTTGCTGAATCGCGCGGACAAAGTCGCGGGCGATGCCTTCGCGTTCCAGCTCCGGACGGATTTCCGTGTCCAGAACCACGACCGCCGTGTTGTCGGGCAACGCCTGTCCCGCGTTGCCGTCTTTCAGCACCAGACGCAGCTCGAATTCGTCGGGATTCAGCGTCTGCCCCGCGATTGACAGTGTGCCGTCGGCGTTTTTGCGCCATTCGGCCGTTTTGGACGCGGCAAGGATGTCTTTCATATGCCGTCCCAGCCGTTTGCCGACCAGCGGCGTGATGATATACAGCGTTTGGTTCGCCAGTTCGGAAACATCCTGCGCCAAAACCAACTTTTTGACGTTGACTTCGTCCTCAATCAATTCGGCGTAAGCGTTCAAAGCATCCGCTTTCGCGCCCGCGACCGTCATCGAAGCCAGCGGCAGGCGGTTGCGCAGTTTGTGATCTTCGCGAATCGCTTTGGCGGTCGAACACACGGCGCGCACAAAGTCCATATCCGCCGCCAGTTTGTCATCCGCCGCAAATGCGTTGTAATCGGGATAATCCGTCAAATGGACGCTTTCCCCGCCCGTTAAAGAACGATAGATGTATTCGCATGTCAGCGGCAGCAGCGGCGCCAACGCTTTGGACAGCGTTACCAAAACCGTGTACAGCGTGTCGAACGCTTCCGTTCCTTGCGAAACGTCCCAGAACCGCGCGCGCGAACGGCGAATGTACCAGTTGTTCATGATTTCCAAGAAATCCGCAACGGCGGAACACGCGCTGACAATGTCGCACGCGTCCAGCTCTTCGGTCAGCGCTTTGACCAAATCGCGCGTTTTTGCCAGAATGTAGCGGTCAAGGATGTCTTTCGGCGCATACAGTTCTTTGGCTTTCAGTCCTTCGGCGTTCGCGTACAGCGTAAAGAAGTAGAACGCGTTCCACAGCGGAATCAACGCCTTGCGCGACGATTTAGCGATTTCCTTGCCTTCGCGGTCGATGGACAGGTTGCCCCCGCGCAAAATCGGCGAAGACACCAAAAACCACCGCAGCGCGTCCGACCCCAGCGTATTGAACACGTCCGACGGATCGGGGTAGTTACGCAAACGCTTTGACAGCTTCTGCTGATTCTCATCCAATACAACGCCGTGACACAGGCACGTTTTGAACGGCGCGCGGTCGAACAAAGCGGTGCTCATCACCATCAAGGTATAGAACCAGCCGCGGGTCTGCGCCAAGTATTCAACGATGAAATCCGCAGGCGAATGATTTTCAAACCATTCCTTGTTTTCAAACGGATAGTGGACCTGCGCGAACGGCATCGACCCCGATTCAAACCAGCAGTCCAGCACGTCTTCTACGCGGCGCATCATGGATTTGCCCGTCGGATCGTCGGGGTTCGGACGAACCAAGGTGTCAATGAACGGACGGTGCAAGTCGGTGACTTTCACACCGAAATCCTTTTCCAGCTCGGCAATCGACCCGTACACATCGACGCGCGGATATTTCGGATCGTCGGATTTCCATACGGGAATCGGCGCGCCCCAGAAACGGTTGCGCGAAATCGACCAGTCGCGCGCGCCTTCCAGCCACATGCCCATCGCCCCGTTTTTGATGTGTTCGGGAATCCAGTTGATGGTCTGGTTGTTCGCGACCATCTTGTCGCGGAAAGCCGTGACTTTGACAAACCAGCTGTTAATCGCCTTGTAAATCAACGGGGTGTCCGTGCGCCAGCAGTGCGGGTAGTTGTGCTTGTACATTTCCTTGCGCACCAGCTTGCCTTCGGCCTTCAAGCGTTTGATAATCGGTTCGTTGGTTTCAAAGACCTGCATGCCTTCGTAATCGGGGACTTCCTTGGTAAAGCAGCCCTTGCCGTCCACGGGGCAGACAACAGGAATGTTATAGGGCTGGCAGGCGATCATATCGTCTTCGCCGAATCCGGGGGCGATGTGAACGATGCCCGTGCCGTCTTCGGTCGAAACGTAGTCCGCTTGAATGATTTGGAAAGCGTTCTTCGTCCCTTCGAAATACGGAAACAACGGCTGATAGGTGCGACCGACCAGATCCGCGCCCTTGACCGTTTTGACCTTTTCAGCCTTGGCCAGTTCGCGTTTGTACCGTCCGGCCAGAGCGGAAGCCAGAACGTACTGCACGCCGTCTTCTTCGTAGAAATCGTAGTCGAATTCTTTATTTACGCACAGCGCCAAGTTCGACGGCAGAGTCCACGGGGTTGTCGTCCACGCAAGCGCTTTGACGGGCTTTGTTTCGCCCGCAACGGGGTTCAGCGTGAACATCACGGTCACGGACGGATCTTCGCGTTCGCGGTAGCAGTTGTCCATGCGCGTTTCAAAGTTCGACACGGGAGTTTCCGCCGCCCAGCTGTACGGCTGGATGCGGACGCCTTCGTACATCAATCCTTTTTTGTACAGTTCCTTGAACGCCCAGATGATGGATTCCATATAGTTCAAATCCATCGTTTTGTAGTCGTTGTCGAACGACACCCAACGGGCTTGGCGCGTAACGGTCTGTTTCCATTCGTTGGTGTACATCAGCACGCGTTCGCGGCAGGTTTCGTTAAACTTGCCGATGCCGTAGGCGGAAATCGCGGCGCGTCCCGAAATGCCGAGGAATTTTTCCGTGTCCATTTCGGCGGGCAAGCCGTGGCAGTCCCAACCAAAGCGGCGTTCAACGCGGTGTCCGCGCATCGTCTGATAGCGGGGAACGATGTCTTTGACATATCCCGTCAGCAAATGCCCGTAGTGGGGCAAGCCGTTGGCGAACGGAGGCCCGTCATAAAAAACATATTCGTTCGATCCTTTCGCGCCCGCATCGCGGTTGGCGATGGATTTGGCGAACGTGTCGTCCTTGCGCCAATAGTCCAGAATGTCGCGTTCCAGCCGGGGGAAATCCGCCTTTGCCGAAACGTCGGGATAATACTTTGTTTTTTCCGTCATATCGTAAAAATCTCCGACCGATAGAGTTATCCTTTGGATACTTTTTTAATCATATCGCCCGTAAAGGTCAATACAATCCTTGACGAAAAGGCAAATTTGAGGGATTTTGAAGAATAAAAAAACACCCTTGAGGACTGGATAAAAACATGGCTTCGGAAAACGAAACAAATGATACGCTGCTGCTGTCGCAGGAAACCCTGCTCCCGAAATCGGGAAACGATCGCATCGCCGTCGTCGCGGCGGGCGTGCTGACCGCTTTGTGGTTCATTCTGGCCTGGTCGTTTCTGGGTGTTTCGGGGTGGTGGAACGCGCGCTATGAAATGACGCCGCCCGAATATTTCAGCTGTTTGGCCGGATTGCTGAGCCCCGTCGCCTTTATTTGGATTGCCGCGGCTTATTTCGCATCCGAACGCCGCTACGTCCGCGAAGCCGACGCCCTGCGCCGCTATATGGCGGAATTCACCCATCCGGAGGCCAAAAACCGCCTGTATGTATCGGGCGTACTGGACAGTTTGAAAGCGCAAACTGCGGATTTGAACACCGTTTACGCCCGATTGAAAAACTGCACCGATTCGATCGGCAAATCTTTTGAAGAGCAAACCGCCGGCATTTTCAAAGCCGCCGAATCCATGGAAGCCGCCTTGTCGCGCGGAACAAACGGAGTCGCCGAAAAAACGCGCGAACTGGAACTGCTGTGCGCCTTAGCCGGCGAACAAACGGAAAAAAGCCTGTCTTTGCTGCAGGAAAACACGCAAGCTTTGCAAAACGCCGCCCGCGAAACCGACGAAACCGTTTCCGCCGCGGGGGAACGGCTGACCGCGCAGCGTGACGCTTTACTGCAAACGAACGACATTTTGACCGACAATCTGACCCGATTGACCTTGGATGTGCGGGAACAAAGCGGATTGTTGAAAACCGCGTCCGAAAACGCCCGCGACATTTTGAGCGAACAAACGGGCATCACCGCGCTTGAAATCGCCAAACACGCGGCCGCGTTGACCTCCGCCGCCGACGGCGTCCGCGAAAAACTGACGGCTCAAACGGCGGAAATCCGCACGGAAATTCAAAACCAGCTGACGGCCGTTGAACAAGCGGGAGCCCGCACGCAGGATTCCATATCGGCTTTGACGGTTTCGCTGGAAGAAAAAGCCCAAATTCTGGACGAACTGACGAAATCTGCGTGCAACAACGCGGAACGGATGGCGGACGGACTGGAAAAGCGCGAACAAACCTTGACAGACCTGCTGTCCGCCCAGCAAAGCGAGATTTCCGCTAAAAACGAAGCATTGAACGAAACGGCGGCGCAGTTGTCCGCAACGTTCAAAGAACAAAACAACGCTTTGGACGGCGAAGCCGAAAAGATTGTCGCCCGCTTTAAAACCCTGCAGGCCACATTGGACACCTACATCGCCGAAATCAACACGGCGGCGCAAACCGCCGTCGGCGGCATTTCCGCGGTGTCGGATGAAATGGACGGCAAAGCCGAATCGATTGAAGCCGCTGCGGAAAAAGCGCGCGGACAACTGGCGGACATCGGCGAACAAATCGACATGAAGACGCAGCTGCTGACGGTTGCTTTGAAAAATACGAACACCCAGTCCCAAACCGCCATGGAAGCGCTAGATACGCAAACGGCGCGGCTGAATGTCGCCATGGACACGGCAAATGACAGACTGGAAGCGATAAGCGCCCGTTTTGAAGCCGGCGTGCGCGTGTTGAACACAGCTGTCGATCAAACAAACGAACGCGCGGATTCCTCCTGCGCCCGTCTGCTGAAACATTCGGCCGAACTGTCCGATTTAAGCAGCGCGCTGGTATCGCAGGCGCTGGTATCCGAAACGTCGCTGGCTCAACAGCAGAAATACATTTCCGCGGCTTCGGCCAGAGTCGAGGAAATCAAAGGCGAATTGAAACAGCAGTCGGAAGATTTGGCTCAAATCGCGGAACTGCTTGAAAACCGCAGCGCCCAAGCGATTGAAGACCTGTCCGCCAAATTGGGCGACGTACTGGCGAAATCGTCCGCCGCCGTCGACAAATTCGCCGAATTGGAAATCGCTTTGGGCAACAAGCTTCAATCGTTCGACAGCGCGTCGAAGCAAACGGCCGCCGCCAACACGCAGCTGGCGGAAACGCTGGATGCCCACAAGGAAATGCTGGATGCTTCCGTCCGCCGTCTGACAGGCTACACGGAAGAAGTCACCGCCGAAATCACCCGCAGAACGACGCAGATGGACGTATCCGCCGACTTGCTGAAAAGCCGCACCGAAAAAGCCGTTTCCCAGCTGGACGAACAATTCCGCAAACTGGACGGGGACGCCGGCATTTTGCTGGACAAGGCGGCAACCGTTGCAAACGATTTGTCGGAAAAAACGGATCGAATCGACACACTGTTTTCCAAACAAAGCAAAACTCTGTCCGACGCTTCCGACAAACTGGCGGAACAAACGGGCAAAGCGGCGGCTTTGCTGCGGGAACAGTCCGAACAGGCGGACAGCGATTTGGAACGTCTGGTATCCCGCATCCGTTTGATTGAGGAAGGATTGAATGTCCAAACCAAAGAATTGACCCACGCGTCGGAAACGACGGTTTCCCATTTGGAAGTCGTCGGCGCGGCGCTGTCGGCGCAGGCGGACAGCTTGACGGATATCGGCACTCAGGCAAAAGCCCGCTTGACCGAAGCCGCCGCCTTGTTTGGCGATAAGATATCGGAAATCTCGACCTTGATGAAAGATTTTTCGGATACCCAAACCGTCGGCATCGATACGTTGAACCGCACCCAATCCGATTTTTCCGCCACCGCGGACGCTTTGAACGACCGCATGACCGGACTGAAAGCCGAAATCGCCGCTCAAACGGACGATCTGCAAAAACAATCCGCCCAATCGACCCAGCAGGTTTTGATGGTTCGCGACTCCATGCAGCGTCACATTATCGACTTGAGCGACGTCGCCAACATGATTGCCACGCAGTCACGGCTGGGTGAAGCGTCTTTGAGCCGCCAAACCGACGCTTTGAAAGGCGCGGCGGAAGACGTGATGATCCATTTGCGCGAAACCAACGAAGCCGTCCGGAAAAACACGACCGATTTGCTGACGGCGTCGTCGCGCATCGGCTTTGAATTGGAAGCCATGGGCGAAAACCTGCGCCAGCGCAACGAAGAAGCGGCCAAAGCCGCCGCGAAATCCGCATCCCTGTCCCAATCGACATCCGAAATGCTGGAAGACAAAACCGAACTTTTGTCGCAGCTGGTTCAACAGGTTGTCGGCGATTTGACGGACGCGGGCGATTTGCTGGACGCGAAAAAAGAACGCCTGCGCGCGGCGTCCCAAATCGCGCGTGAAGAATTGGAAAAATCCGGCGACACGTTTTTGGTGCAGGCGCACCAGATTTCGCGTTTGTCCGAAGAAGCGCAGAAAGCCGTCAAAAACTGCGGCGTTGTCTTGCGCGAACGGGCGGAAGATTTCAACAAAACCGCCGAAAACGCCGAAGACCGCGTCCGCCGCATCAGCGATGTCGTCAATCAAGTCGGCAAAGAATTTGAAGACATGTCCAACAAAGGCGTTGTTCAAATCGACGTCGCCGGCCAGCGTCTGCGCGCCATGATCAGCGAAGTCGCCGGCAATTCCGAACGCATCGCCGCCGAAGTCCGCAAATCGGGCGAACAGTTTGTCGAACAATCGGATACGCTGTCAACCGCCGCGGACGAAGCTTTGAAACGTTTGCAGGATTTGCTGAGCGTTTTGAAGGAAAACGCCAAGGAAATTCACGAATCTGGCGAACAGATTTCGGCGCAATCCCTTAAACTGGGCGGCGCGTTCAACCGCCAAGTTCAATCGCTGATTTCGGCGTCCCGTTCAGCGGAGGAATACATCGCCGCGTTGAACAAGCGCAAGGAAGACGCCGACACCGACCGCTTTATGAAAGACGCGTCTCTGATTATCGAACAGCTGCAGTCTTTGGGCGTCGATATGACGCGCCTGTTTGCTCCGAATGTTGAAGACGATTTGTGGAAACGCTATTATTCGGGCGATAAAAGCGCATTTATCCGTTATCTGTCCCGCGCGATTGACAAAAATCAAATTCGCAAAATCGGCGAAAAGTACACCGAGGATTCCGAATTCCGCAACTATGTTTCAAAATACATGGGCATCTTTGAAGGCGTGCTGTCCCGCGCGCAGGAAAATGAACGTTCCGACGTGCTGACGGCCGTTTTGCTGGGTTCCGAAGCCGGCCGTCTGTATATGACCTTGTCGCGCGTTTTCAATGCGCAGGCTTAAACTTTAGAATGATACAAAACAATAAAAAAACGTATTGAAATCAAGGAGCGTTTGTGTATAATTGTGATGTCTGGGAATCCGTTCGGATTTTCCGGACATTCGGGTCATCATGCCTGATGAAAGGATTTTGACAATGGACACAACAATAACGAACACCTCTTTGGTGCCGGTGATTCAAAACGGAATTCACTCTTATTTAGCGGCGATTCGCAAAATCCCCGTCTTGTCGGCGGAGGAAGAGTTTATGTTGGCGAACCGTTTCCGCAAACATGGCGATTTGGACGCGGCGAAGCGGCTGATTTCAGCCCATTTGCGTTTGGCCGCAAAGGTGGCGTTCGGTTATCGCTATTACGGTCTGCCTTTGGAAGATTTGATTTCCGAAGCCAACATCGGTTTGATGCAGGCTGTCAAAAAATTTGAACCCGAAAAAGGCAACCGCCTGTCGACGTACGCCGTTTGGTGGATAAAGGCGGCGATTAACGAATTCATTTTGCGGTCGTGGTCTTTGGTGCGCATCGGCACGGTTGCGGCTCAGAAAAAGCTGTTTTACAACCTGCGCAAAATCAAAGCGCGCTTGGGATTGTACGGCGATTCGGCTCTGGATTCCGACAGCGTCAAGGAAATTTCCAAAGACTTGAACGTATCCGAAGCCGACGTGGTCGCCATGGACAACCGTTTGGGCGGCGACGTGTCGCTGAACACGCCCGTTTATACGGACGGCTATGCCGAAAAGCAGGACTTTTTAACCGATGAAGCCAGTATCGAGGACGCCGTCGCCGACAAACAGGAAAGCGATATCCGTATGCGTTTGCTGGCTCAAGCCATGGACAATCTGAACGATCGGGAACGCATTATCGTTCGCGCCCGCCGTTTGCAGGATGATCCGACGACTTTGGATTCTTTGGGCGAACAACTGGGCATCAGCCGCGAACGCGTCCGTCAAATTGAAACGCGCGCCATTGAAAAAATGACCCGTTTCATTCAAGACAACGCGAAAGCCGCCGGTTAATCCGTCAAAGCTTCAAAAAAACGCCGTTGCTTTTGCGACGGCGTTTTTTGATGCTTTTCCCGCAAAAATCACATATCCATTGTCGTGCCGCGGCCGCGCATGGCGTACGGATGCGCTCCGCCGACGCGCAAAGACGGATTGTACAGCAGGCTGTTCGGAGTGCAGTCACATTCGGCGGCGATTTTGATGCCGTTGGCGATTTTGCCTTCCTTGCGCAATTCAAACAGACGGTTGACGACCTTGTCGCGCAGCGTCCACGGGTCAATGGTGTTGACAAAGATTTTCGTAACGGCTTCAAATCCCGCGGGATTGCTGATGCGCCATTTAATTAAAATATGCCACGGCACGGCAATGTCGATTGCGGGCGGACGGTAATACCATTCTTCGTTGCAGGGAACTTCGCTGCCCATTGCGGCGTGGCAGGCGTGAACAAGGTCGCTCATCCCGCGCACCTGCTCGGGCGTTTGGTTCCACGGCTGGTTCTTTTCGGCCTTGGAATAAATCGCCAAAGTCGGATAGCGGTGGCCAAAATCGGCGAATGCAACCGCATATTCGTTTTCCGCAAAAACCAGGTTTTGATAGCCCGCATAGTTGACGGCATAGTCGTTATACATATTCGGGTTTACCCGCGCCATTTCGAATTCGGCGGCGTTGGACGCGCTGACGCCGTCGATGGCGACCAGCTGTTTGTGCAAATGGTCGAACGACGCGCCCGCTTGGTTCAGCCAGTTTTGGAACACGGTCACATAGCGCACGTAGCGGTTGGACAAATAGATGTCTTTCAGCGCGGCAATCGTAAAGTTGATGTATTGATAGTGCATTTCGGGCGTCATCGTTCCGGACGACGCTTTTTCGTCCGATCCTTCGACAAAGTGGCGTTTGCCGATAATCAATTCGTGTCCGCCCGCGAAAAAGCTGTTTGCCATTTTCAGCTTGCGTCCCGATGAAATGCTGTCGATTTCCTCGCGCGACAGACCGCTCATCCGCAATTTGTTTTCGACGATTTCCAAAACATGCTGCCGCCCTTCGGGTTCGGCAATATACGCTTCGCGATGGGCGTTGGCTTTGTCTGAAATGACATAAGCGTAGTTCTTTTCCCAGTATTCGTAGGAAATGATTTCAAACAGATTCGGAATACGGCGGAATTCGGCGGTTGTGTCGAACAGCTGGGACACTTTCAGATTTTCCAGCACTTTGAACGTGCCGTCGGGCATTTTGACCAAGCGCGCTTTTTCCGGCGGCGTTTTCAAATAGTTTGACGGGCAGAAAAAGCAGAAATCCTCGATTTCTTTGGATTCGTGGGCGACGTTTTCATCGGGCTTTTTGTTGACCGTGGGGCGTTTTCCGCGGCCGGGAACCGTCCAAACCTGCGTTCCCGTAAACGGGTTGACCTGCTTGACCGTGCCGTCGGGCATTTTTTGCAAAAAGTTCTGTTCATACATATTGTTCAGCATAACATACGCCCCCTTTAAAATAGGAATTGCTTTCCCTTTTGTATAAAAAATTTCGCAAAAAATCCAGTTAAAAGATTGACGAAAGCCTCTGAAAAGGTAATTCTGTTATCAATCAATTTTTTAAGGAGGTCTTTTCCATGAAAGTTATGTTTGTCACCAACGAATACCCCCCGTACATTTATGGCGGCGCGGGTGTTCACGTCGAATACCTGTCCAAGGAACTGGCGAAACTGATGGATGTCGAAGTCCGCAGCTTTCACGACCAGCATTACCAAGACGGCTCTTTGACGGTCAACGGCCGCGTCCCCGATGCGTCTTTGTTCAAAGAATGTCCGAAGGAACTGACGTCGCCGCTCAAAGCGCTGTATGAAGGATTGGCGTTTGCCGGTGAAAACATGACGGCGGACATTGCGCACTGCCATACATGGTACGCGCATTTCGCGGGTATTCTGGCGAAAATGCTGTACGGAATTCCTTTGGTTGTGACGGTTCATTCGCTGGAACCCCTGCGCCCGTGGAAACGCGAACAGCTGGGGCGCGGCTACGATGTGTCCAGCTGGGTTGAAAAAACGGCGCTGGAAATGGCGGACGCGGTCATTGCCGTTTCGCAAAGCACCAAAGACGACGTTTTGCGTCTGTTCCCGAAAATCGACCCCGCCAAAGTGTCCATCATCTACAACGGCATCGACGTCGACCAGTACAAAGAAACGGACGATACCGCTGTTTTGCAGAAATACGGCATCCGCACGGACAAACCCTATGTGCTGTTCGTCGGCCGCATGACCCGGCAGAAAGGCTTGCTGTATCTGTTGAAAGCGGCATCCAAGCTTGACCCCGACGCGCAGTTGGTTTTGTGCGCGGGCGATGCCGACACCCCCGAAATGAAAGCCGAACTGGAAGGGCTGGTCGCTTCTTTGAAGCAAATCCGTTCGGGCGTCGTTTGGATTCCCGAAATGGTTTCGCGTGAAGACGCGATTGCCCTGTATTCGCAGGCGGCCGTGTTCTGCTGTCCGTCGATTTACGAACCGTTCGGCATCATCAATCTGGAAGCGATGGCCTGCGGAACGCCCGTGGTCGCCAGCGCGGTCGGAGGCATCAAAGAAGTCGTCGTCAATGGTGAAACGGGCTATCTGGTCGATCCCGACCTGTCCGACGTGTTCCCGCACGATCCGAAAGACGGCGACGACTTCGCGGCGCGTCTGGCCGAAAAAATCAATGTGCTGATTCGCGACCCCTCTTTGGCGAAAAAAATGGGACAAGCAGGCCGCCTGCGCGTCGAAAAACATTTCAGCTGGCAAAGCATCGCTCTGCAGACAAAAGAGCTGTATGCGAAACTGATTGAAGCGAACAAGAAGTAATTTATAAGGAAAAGGCTCTTTGATTTTCAAAGAGCCTTTTTCATATCCGCAATGTTCTTTCAGTTTTTTTATATTCTTGCGTGAGCGGCGCGATTTTGAGTATTCGGGCTCCAGCTCGAACACTCAAAAACAGTCTATTTATACGAAATTTAATGAGGTATCTCACGGCAGCAACATCCCGTCATGCCGTCGTATATCGGTGTATATCCCGATTTGCACGCGGTATAATCACAGTATTTGATGCACCGTCCGTCATAGGAAAACGAATCGTCGGGACACACGCATCCGCCGCGGCCGTCGGCTGTTGCTCCGGACGGACAGTTGCACGCGGAATCGCCCGCGGAACACAAAGAACAATTCCCCGACACGCATTTATAACCGTAATCGCATTCATCGGAAGAACGGCAGGAATACCCTTGGACGCAAACACCGCTGACTTGGCAGACCTTGCCCTCGGGGCATTTTTTGTCTTCGTTGTTGCAGCGCACGCACTTTCCGTCCAAGCACAATGACGTTATACACTGTGAATCGGATGTGCAAACGCGTTTTTTTACGGCAGACGACCCTGTGCCGAATTCCGAGGCCGCATCACCCAATTTGACGGCACGCGCTTGCGCGTTGCAAGCCGCAAAAACCATTGCCAGAATCAAAAAAAGCTTTTTCATGGACGTCCTCCCTTATTTGCCGCAACAGCAGCCGTCGGACGACAGCGTCAACGGATATTTGCAGGACAATGCTTTGCGGGACGAAGACGACGATCCTCCGGTTTCAAATCCGGCGGGGCATTTGGCGCAGCCCGCATAGTAAACGCCGCTGGTCGTGGCCTGCGATCCGCACTGGGCTTCAGCCGCATCAATCGTTAATGTGCCGTTGGATGAACAGCATTGCTCCTGCGTCATGCCGACGGGACACTGCGCCTTGGCAAAAGCGGATCCGGCATACAAATCCACACAGCCGCACAATAAAACAAAAACAAACTTTTTCATTAAAACTTTTCCCCCATTACACAGATAACAATTTTTCGTGCTTTAAACAGTATAAACTTTCCCCTTTGTTTCGACAAGGAAAAAGCCCGCAATCCGCTCATCCTTTCAACCGGTTACTATGATTTTTGCGGGCGAAGGGATTTACTCGCTCACACTCGCCCTGCGGGCCGCCGTTCC
>DJPN01000037.1 GCA_002438565.1 Alphaproteobacteria bacterium UBA6411
AGTTTTCGGCCGTTAAGCGCACGGCCGCTCTTTTATCCGTCGGAACCGTTTCCAGGTAGGCGTCCGTTTTCAGCATCGCTGCGTCTTCTTCCGGCAATCGGCATCCCGCCAACAGCAGCAGCGCCATTCCCACAACTGGCCGAATCTTCATGTCCTATCCTTCGGTATGTGTTTCGTACAACCAAAGTATAGGCTGTTCCGATCCTTATGACAAGACGGTCATAATCAAACGGTAGGCTTCGGTGATGTCTTTGAATTTTTCCTCCAGCGTTTTATCGCCGCCCGTTGTGTCGGGATGGCAGATTTTCGCCAGCCGTTTGTAGTTTGTTTTGACTTGCTTTTTATCCAAAGGAAAAGTCAATTCCAAAATCCGCGCCGCCGCTGTCAAAGCGGGATCCGTCACAGGTTTATCGGCTGTTTTCGGTTTGGCGGATTTATCGCCGAACGCTTCGCGCTTCAAGCCCAAAGGATCGGCGAACAGTCCGGAGGCAATCCGTTCTCCCATGTCCCAAGTCGGCCGTCCCCAGCCGTAATCGTCTTTCAGCTGCTGTTCGATTTCGGCTTCGGTCATGTCGGCGTAGTAGTCCCATTTTGCATTGTATTCGCGGACATGTTCCAAGCAAAACCAGTAATAATCTTTCAGCGATTTGTCTTTGGGCGCGCGGTATTCGCCCGCGCACGGACATCCCGGAACGTCGCACGGCCGTTTCGGCGGTTCCGGTTCATGCCGCCATGACGAATAGGAAAATTTAGTCCGGCGTCCCATTGTTTTCATCCTTGTACCAATCGGGCCATTGGCGTTTGACCATTTCGCCGGAACTGTCCCATGCAACACATGAATCCAAAGGATCGGGCTTGACGCCGCGGCAGTATTTCATCAAGCGGACTTGGCTGACGGCCTGAAAAGCCGCGCCCGCCGCTTCAACCAGCAGCCCGAACAAATGCGCGCACCCCGATTTTGCGGGAATGGCACGGTGGACTTCCTTGGAAAAACCTTTGCAAATTTTCAGTCCGACGACGGCTTTGAAAGCGGCTTCGGCGCACGGGCATTGCTTGTAAGGAAATTTGTCCAGCTTGACCTCCAATCCGCGAACAGTCAAATCGTCGTCAACGGTCAGCCTTAACTGCAAATCGTGAAAAGATTCGCCTGCCGGCACCATTCCGCCGCGGTCGAAGCACGGATAATCGAACGGACGGCGGTCGACAAAACGCGCGTCAATATCCCACAGCCCGTCGTCACGCCGGTATCCCGTGCAAAAAGTGTGACGAAAGTAAACTTCTTCGCGTTCGACAGGGACGGACAAAGGCATTTATTCCTCCAAAACAGACGCAACCGCGGATTCGGGAACGTCTTTGACGACGCGGGCCTGTCCGACGGCAGTCGGCAAAACAAAGTTCAAACGGTTGGACAGGGCTTTTTTGTCCTTGTGCATCAAAGCAAGCAAGCCCGCCGTTTCATAGCCGTCGAATTTGACGGGAAGTCCGATTTTTTCAAAATGCGCGGCGATTCGCGGGGCGAGTGCGCTCAATCCCAGTTTTTCCGCCAGCTTTGCCGCGTATACGCATCCCGCCGCAACTCCTTCGCCGTGCAGAATCGCCATATTCGACGCCGCTTCAAAAGCATGGCCGAACGTATGCCCCAAGTTCAGCAAAGCCCGTTCCCCCGTTTCTTCGCGTTCGTCGGCGATAACGATCCGCGCTTTGGTTTGAACGCTTTGTTCAACGGCAAAGGTAACGGCGCCGTCGTCCAAAGCAACGACTTTTTCACCGTTTTGTTCCAGCCATTCCCAAAAATCCGCACGCTTGATGAGGCCGTATTTCGCGACTTCCGCATACCCTGCAAGGATTTGACGGCGGGGCAGGGTTTTCAAAGTGTCCGTGTCAATCAGAACCGCTTTCGGCTGATAAAAAGTTCCGATTAAATTTTTGCCCGCCCGCGTGTCGATTGCGGTTTTTCCGCCGACCGAACTGTCCGTTTGCGCCAGAAGCGTTGTCGGAATTTGAATAAAGTCAATGCCGCGTTCCAAAATCGACGCGCAAAAGCCCGCAATGTCGCCGACAACGCCGCCGCCCAAAGAAATCAAAGCCGAATGACGGTCGCATCCTTTGTCCAAAACGGCGTCCGTTACGGCTTGGACGGTCTGCCAGCATTTTGCGTTTTCACCGGCGGGAATGACAAGGATTTCGGCATCCAAAGCCTGCGCGGCGCGGTTCAGATACAACGGCGCAACGTTTTCATCGGAAACGATGAAAGCTTTTCCGCGCAGACGGGTTTTCAGCAAAGCGCCCGCTTTATCCAGCAATCCTTTGCCGATAAAGACGGGATAGCTCCGTTCTTTCAAATCGACGGTAATTGTTTTAACGTCTTGCATATTCGTTCACCGTTGCCACGACCCGCCGCAGCACTTGCCCCAAAGTTTCCGTGTTATATTTAAGGATGATGTCCGCCGTTTCATAGATGGCGCGCCGTTTTTCCATCAAATCGGCAATGACCTGCTGCGGGTTGCCCGTGTTCAGCAAAGGACGGTGCGTCCGTCCCGCCGTGTTTCGGACGATAATCGATTTGTCGGCGTCCAGAAACAGTGTGACCGCCCGCCGTTTCGCGATTTCGCGCGTTTTTTCGGACAGAAAAGCGCCGCCGCCCGATGACAGAATACAACGCTTGCCGTTCAGCAGACGTTCCATGACGCGTTCTTCGCCGCGGCGGAATTCCTCTTCGCCGAATCGGGCGAACAAATCGGCGCAGGAGCTGCCGCCGGCTTTTTCCACTTCGGCATCGCCGTCGACGAACGGCACACCGTAAATGCGCGCCAAACGGCTGCCGATGCTGGTTTTTCCCGCCCCCGGCATGCCGACCAGCATCAGCGTTTTGGTCAGCGGATAGGGAAAATGCAACAGGGTATTGCCGCGGTAGGACATCGAGTCTCCTTTAATTTCTAACTTTCTGTTAACTTGATTATGACATAATAATAAAACTTTCAATACCGTTTTAACTGAAAGGTGTTTTTAATGCGTCGCAAATCCCGTTGGTACATTTACCCGATTATCCTTGCCGTTGCGGGGTTCGGGCTGTTTGTTGCGTTGCACGATTACCGGATGCCGCAAACCGATGTTGAAAAAGACATCCCCTATGCGCGTCTTCAGAAATAGTCTGCTGATTTTTTTGCTGACGGCTGCGGGCGCGCACGCCGAAGTTCCCGTTGTGCGGCAATCCGCTTTGCATAAAATCGAACCCGATTCTTACGGGTTGGAAATCGTGCGCTCCAATGATTTTTTAAACGCGGGGATGTGGGATAAAACCGCTTTCGGTCAGGCCGTTTCTTTGATTCGGGCGATGAAGCCCGTGTCGTTGACGGCAACGGCTTTGCAGCGCGGGATTTTATTGGCGACGGCGCGGCCGCCCGCGTTTACGCCGAAAAACGAATGGCTGACCGTCCGTATGGAAAAGCTGTTCGAGTGGGGGCTGTTTGACGATGTCGTGCAGCTGGGTGAAAAAATTCCGGAAAATCTGCAAACGGAAAAACAGCGGAAAATCATTTCCGATGCCTTGCTGCTGACGGATTTTCAGCGGGCGTGCGCGGGACGGAACGGCAATCCGGAACAGGTGCGCCTGTTGTGCGAAGCTTTGAACGGCAACGAAGACGAAGTGTTCCGTTTGTCTGAAATCGTCGGAGAGCAAGGTGGCGACGCGTATGTTTTGAAGGCGGCGGACGCGTTTTTTTCCAAAACGCCGTTCAGTGAAACGCCTCCTGCGGCGACAGCTCCGAATATCGCGGCGGCGCGGCTGGCGGGGGTTGATTTTTCATCGCTGATTGACGACAACGCGGCGTTGTGGGTGAAAAAAGCCTATGTCGAAACGACATCGATTCCTGCGGAAAAAAGATTGCCCGTTGCGGAAAATCTGGCTCAGCAGGGATTGCTGAATCCCGTCGAACTGAGGACGTTGTACGATGAAACGTCGTTTTTGACGGGTGATTTGGAACACGATTTCGCCGAGGCTGAACGGCGCAAAGCGGCGGCGGCCTTTGCCGCGGCAACCAAAGATTTATGGGAAAATCAAATCGCCGATGCCGATATTTTGCCGGATTCTTTGTGGAGAATCAAAGGGTTTATGGCGGCGAACCTGCCGGAAAAAGCCAAATCGTGGGTTGAAAAGGCGGAATTGACGTTCCCCGATTCGCCTACGGTTGTTCAAGGGTGGGCGTATGCTGAACTGCAGCCCGAAACGGAGCGGTGTTTCATGCCTTTTCTGGAATTGATGATACGGGCGGACGTTCCCGCCGAACGCATAGATGCAATCATGGCGGTTTATACGGTGATGAATTTGGTGCCCAACGACGAATATTGGAATTTGTCGACGCTGACTTTGCCGTCTTTGCCGGAACGAAAGGGTTCCGCCGCGGAACAGGTGCTGAAAGCGATTGCGGGAATGACGGAACGTCCGGACGGACTGTTGCAGGGACTGGGAAGTCTGCAACAAATGGGGTTTGAACGTGAAGCTTTGCGCATAGCCGTTGAAACGGAAGCCGTGCCGTGAACGAACTGATTGTGGCTTTTTTGGAAATGCTGCAGGCGGAACGCGGCGCGGCCGGAAACACAACGCTGGCGTATACGCGCGATTTGCAGGATTTTGAAAGTTTTTTGACCGGACGCGGGCGGAACTTCGTTTCGGCGGAGCTTTCCGATTTTCGAGCTTATTTGGCGTCGCTGGCGGAAAACGGGCTGTCCGTGCGCACGCAAAGCCGCCGTTTGTCCGCTTTGCGCGAGTTTTACAAATTTCTGTTCACCGAAAAAATCCGCAGGGACAACCCGCCGGAAGCCCTTGATTCGCCAAAGCTGGGGCGGCCTTTGCCGAAATATCTGTCCGAAGCCGAAATCGGCCGTTTGATTGACGCGGTCAAGAAATTACCCGCCTATCAGCAATCAAGAATGCGCGCGCTGACCGAAGTCGCCTATGCGTCCGGACTGCGCGTGTCCGAATTGGTAGGACTTCCTTTGTCCGTGGCGAATTTGAAAGACAATACGATGTCGGTTCGCGGCAAAGGCGGCAAAGACAGAATCGTTCCTTTGACGGACATCGCCAAGCGTGCGGTTTCCGACTGGCTGAGCATGCGCGAACTGCATTTGCCCAAAGGCCGCCCGTCAAAATGGCTGTTTCCCGCTCCGAACAAGGAAGGACACTTGAGCCGTTTCGCTTTTTATCAAGAACTCAAACAGCTGGCGGCGGCCGCGGGAATTTTGCCTTCAAGGGTGTCGCCGCACGTTTTGCGCCATTCGTTCGCGTCGCATTTGGTGGCTCATGACGCGGATTTGCGTTCCGTCCAGCAAATGCTGGGACACAGCGATATCGCGACGACGCAAATCTATACGCACATTCTGGACGACAGGCTGAAACAAACCGTCGAAAAAAGCCATCCGCTGACGGATGAAAACTTTTTGACGGAAATTTTAAAAAAATGAAGACGAACGGCTTTTGACCCGCTATAATCCCGCCTATGAAAATTATAACGCAATACATTTTGAAACAGATGCTGTTCGGCTTTGTCTTGATTACGTCGGGACTGCTGATGATTGTGTGGCTGTCACAATCTTTGCGCCTGTTTGAAATGCTGCTGAATTCCAAAGTGTCGGTCTGGCTGTTCGTGCGTTTGACGCTGACGCTGGTTCCCAGTTATCTGTCGATTATTTCGCCGATTGCGTTGTTCGCGGTAACGCTGTTCACTTACAACCGCTTGATTGCCGATCGGGAACTGATTGTGTTGCGCGCGGCGGGGCTGAGCCCGCTTCAGCTGGCCAAGCCCGTGTTCGCCGTCGGAACGCTTTTTACGATTTTGGGATTTTACATCTCGCTGATTTTGGTGCCGGCGGCAACGGCGGACTTCCGTTCTTTGCGCTGGAAAATCCAGCATGACGTTTCACATCTGCTGCTGCAGGAGGGCGAGTTCAACGAAGTCGGCAAAGGCATTACCGTTTATATCAAGTCAAAAGCTTCCGACGGCGCGCTGGAGGGAATCATTCTGCATGACGGCCATTCTTCCAAAAGCGAAGTGATTTTAATGGCCGAAAAAGGAACGATTGCGTATCACAACGGCGTGCCGCAGATTTCCATGCTGAACGGATCCAGACAGGAAATCGTCGCCAAATCGGAACGGTTTTCGATATTGGATTTCGATTCGTATACAATGGATTTCCTGTCGTCGTCGGATAAAAGGGATTTCCGTTTCAAAAACGCTGGCGAACGCAGTTTGCGCGAATTGCTGACCATGACGGAACAGGAACTGCTGACGCCGAAAAACTACCGCCGCTTCCGTTTGGAAGGGTTTAAACGGTTGTCTTTGCCGTTCTACAATCTGTCTTTTATGCTGATTGCGGCGACGGGGCTGCTGACGGGCGTGTTTAACCGCCGCGGGAACAACAGGCGCGTCATTGCGACCGTTTTGACGATGGCCGCGGTGCAAATCGGAGGATTGTGCGCCGAAAATATGACAATGCGCAACCTTAACTTTGTGCCGCTGCTGTTTGTGTTTTCCATGGGGCCGATTTTTATTTGTCCGTATTTGCTGAAAAACGCGGGAATGTTTCCTTTCTTGAAATGGAAAAACAAAATCGCCGCCATGAAAAAAAAGTCGGAATGGCTGCGTAAAAACAACAAAAGAAAGCGCAAGACAAAATGATTCGGCTGATTTTAACGGTTGCGCTTTTGCTTTGTTCCGAAACGGCGCGTGCGGTTGACGACGAAAAACCCGTGGATTTTTCCGCAGACGAATTGACGTACAACCGTGAACTGAACTTGGTTACCGCGCGCGGCAACGTTACTTTTGTGCAGGACGGATCGACCATGAAGGCGGATCACGTCAATTTCAGCCCTGCCGACAATGTCGTCATCGCGTCGGGAAATGTTGAAATTTATACGCCGGACGGAGGACTGGTGCAGGCGAATTATGCCCGTCTGTCGGGTGAAATGAAGGAAGGCGTCATCCGCAAAATCCGTTACACCCTGTCGGATAAGTCCGTGCTGACGGCGGAAAAGGCCGAACATATTCAAGGCAATTTCACGCAGTTTGAAGAAGTTGCGTATTCTTCGTGCGATTTTTGTCGGGACGGCAGCCGTTTTTGGGAAGTCAAGGCGGAAAAAATGACGCACGACAAAACGGCGCATGACATGACGGCGCACAATGCCACGATGACGGTCAAAGACGTGCCGCTGCTGTATGTGCCGTATTTCACGTATCCCGATCCGACGGTCAAGCGGCGTTCCGGTTTCTTGATGCCGTCAATCAAATCCAACCGCGCCATGGGGATTGGTGCGATTATTCCGTATTATTGGGAAATATCCCCTTATACAGATTTTGTGTTTTCCCCGTGGGTGGCGGCGAACGGGATTTTGACGGCCGGCGAATTGCGGCATAATTTTTCGCAGGGCAAAATGCAGCTGAGCGGATCGTTTATCGAAGACCGCTATAACGTCAAAGGGGACTTGGACTGGAACATCAACGATATTTGGCGGTTCCGCACGAACGTTGATTACGCGTCCGACGACACCTATCTGCGCCGGTACGATTTAAGGGACGATTACACGCCGTGGCTGACGTCTTCCGCGGGGGTTGAAGCGCTGACGTCCGACACTTATTTTTATCTGGGCGGCGCGTATTACCGCAACATGCGCGCGAATATCAACGACGACACCATACCGCGCGTTTTTCCGCTGATGACTTTTGCCGAAAACGTGGAAACGGGATTCGGCGGGTACTGGAGCTTGGGGGCGTCTTCGGCCGTTTTAAAGCGGAAAGTCGGCGATGACAGTTCACGTCTGTCTTTCGAGGGCGGCTATCATTTGCCGGGGATTTCCGATTGGGGCGCGGTTTACGATTTTGATGCAACGGCCGTTTTCAACGCCTATAAAATCAGCGACTACACCTATCGGGTTGACGGGCGGAAAAAAACGTTCGACGGGGACGTCGCGTCTTTCCATCCGCAGGCGTCGCTGAAAGTGTCGTATCCGTTTGTCCGTGTGGGTGAAAACATTACGCAGGTTTTGGAACCGATTGTCATGGGGGTTGTCGCGCCGAATTCGGAAACGTCCGAAAAAATCCCCAATGAAGACAGCAACGATTTGGATTTTGACGACACAAACCTGTTCAGTGAAAACCGTTTTGTCGGCTATGACCGCTACGAAGCGGGATCGCGCGTCAATTACGGCGTCCAATGGAGCGCGTACGGCAAAAGCGACGGGCGGGTTTCCGTTTTAATCGGGCAAAGCTACCGTTTTTCGGACAGGGACGCTCTGCCGTTCGATTCGGGGTTGAGCGAAAAACCGTCGGACATTGTCGGCAGAATCATGCTCTATCCCAACAATTTCATCGGTTTAAGCTATTCTTTCCGCGCGGACAGAAGGAACTTGGATTTCAACAGAAGCAATCTGTCTTTGAACGTCGGGAACGCTTTATTGCGGGCGGAAGTGTCGTATATGAACTTGAAAAACCGCAAATCCTCCTTGTCCGATTACGATTCGCGCGAAGAAATCACCTATACGCTGACATCGAATCTGACGCGTTATTGGCGGGTCAAGTTCTATCAGCGCGTCAACCTGTCCGAAGGAAACGGAAACGGCATTTTGGAAACCAGCGGCTTTGTGCGGTATGAGGACGAATGTTTCGCTTTTGAAACAGGATTGCAAAAGGAATACACGCACGACCGCGATTACGAAAACGGTATATCGTTCAAGCTGGGATTGGAATTCAAGCCGTTCGGCGCGTTTAATTTGTAAGGACAGGACATGCGGTTGATTTTGGTCGGACTTTTGTTGTTGCTGGGCACTGCGGCGCACGCTCAAACCCGAATTTTGGCGCAAGTCAACGACGATATCATTTCCGAACGCGACTTTGACCGGCGTTTGGCATTGCTGCATATCACCAACAATGTTGACGTTGATGACGGCGACGTTCAAAAACGGCTGCTGAATCTGCTGATTGACGAAAAATTGAAACGGCAGGAAGCCGCGCGGGTCGGTGTTGCCGTTTCAAAAGCCGAAGTCAAACAGGCTTTGAAGGAAGCTTTGCGCGAAAACGGACTGGACTTTGACACGGTGCAAAAGAAAATGGCGGTCAAAGGATTGTCGGCCGATGTGCTGGAACAGCAGGTTGAAAGCGATTTGCTGTTTGTCCGCGCGATTCGCAAAACGGCAGGGCGGCAAAGCGAACCGACGGAAGCGGAAATTGAAGAAAAGCTTGCCGAATTGACGGCTCAAACCAAGGAAAAACAGTATTTGCTGTCCGAAATCAAGTTGCCCGTTAAAACGGAAGCGGACGACGCTGCCGTGTACGGGCAGGCCATGCGGCTGATTATGCAAATGCGCGACGGGGCGGGTTTTGAAGATTTGGCGAAAAAAAACTCTCAATCGGCATCGGCGGGGCAGGGCGGCTTTATCGGCTGGGTTTCCGAATCCGCTTTGGATGAGCCTGTGCGCGAAGAACTGTCGCTGTTGCAGGCGGGACAGCTGAGCTCCCCCGTCCGCGTCAAGGGCGCTTACTTGATTTTGGCCTTGCGCGCCGTGCGCGACCCCGAACGGATGAAAGAACAGGAAGCCGTGCGGCTGGTTCAGCTGTTTTTGCCCGACAACTTTTCCAAACGGACGGAGGCTTTGCGCGAATTGCCGTTGGTAAAAGGAAATTGTTCCCGTTTCAAAGCGCTGAGCGAACGGCTGAACACAACGCCGCGCGTTGAATTGGGAGCCGTGCCTGTGGCGGATTTGCCGCCTGCGATTGCTAACGCCGTGCGGGAAACAAAATTGCAGTTTCCGACCGTGCCGATAAAAATCGACGGAGGGGAATTGATTTTAATGCCGTGCGCTTTTGAAAAACTGTCGCCTTTGCCGTCGAAAGAGGCGATTAAAGCCCGGTTGGAAAGCCATGCGCTGGAAGCCGCCGCCGCCCGCCGTATGCGGGAACTGCGCCGCGAAGCGATTACGGAGATTCGCCCATGATTTTGCCGTCTTTGAAAGAAGTCATTGCGCAAAACGGTTTGTTCGCCAAAAAAACGCTGGGGCAGAATTTTATTCTGGATACCAATCTGCTGGACAAGATTGTCCGTTCCGCAAAAGCCCGCAATGCAGACGCTTTTGAAAACGGGACGGTCATCGAAGTCGGTCCCGGTCCAGGCGGGTTGACGCGCGCGATTTTGGAAAACGGCGCAAAGCGGCTGACCGTCATTGAAAAAGACGAACGCTGCATGCCGATTTTGGAACAAATCCAAGCGGCTTATCCCGACCGCATGACAGTGATGAACACGGATGCGCTGACGGTTGACGCGGCGGCGCTGGGCAATGCCCCGCGTGTCGTCATATCGAATTTGCCCTATAATGTCGGCACTTTATTGTTGACGGGGTGGCTGAAGCGCGCGGGCGATTTTGCGGGCTTTACGCTGATGTTTCAAAAGGAAGTCGCCGAACGGCTGGTTGCTTCCCCCAAATCGTCCGATTACGGCCGGTTGTCGATATTGACGCAATGGCTGTGCGAAGCGCAGATTCTGTTCACCGTTCCGCCGTCGTGCTTTACGCCGCCGCCGAAAGTTACTTCGGCAATCGTGTATCTGAAGCCGCGGGAAAAACCGCTTGCCTCCGCGCGGTTGGATTTGTTGGAAAAAATAACGGCGGCGGCTTTCAATCAGCGGCGCAAAATGTTAAGGTCGTCTTTGAAGTGTTTGGGCGACGCGCAAGCGTTGTGCGATGCCGCAAACGTTCCGTCAACCGCCCGTGCGGAAGAGCTTTCCGTCGAATCGTTCTGCGCAATGGCAACCGCTTTGGAGAATATGTAAATGGCTGTTTTGCAACAATTTTTGCTTTCGTTAATTCCCGTTGTGGTTATCGCGTTCGATTTGTATATCAAAGTGGTGTTCGCCGCGATTGTTTTAAGCTGGCTGGAAGCGTTCGGCATTATCAACTCTTATAACAAAATCGTGCGTGTGATTTCAGATGTGATTCATTCTTTGACGGATTGGTATTTCGGATTTTTCCGTCGCTTTATCCCGCCCGCCGGCATGGTGGACGTGTCGTCTTTGCTGGCGTTGCTTGTGTTGTATTTTGCGGCGGGGTTCATTCCGCGGATGTTGTATGTCCTTGTCCAATCCCTGTAAGTTTTTTGCCGCGGCCGACGGCGGCGTCAAGCTGTTCGTCCGCCTGTCCCCGAAAGCCAAACGGGAGGGCGTTGAAGGTGTTTACACCGATCCCGACGGTTCGGAGCGGCTGAAAATCGCGGTCAACGCGCCGCCCGTCGACGGCAAAGCGAACGAAGCTTTGATTAAAACGCTTGCCAAACAGCTGAAAGTCGCCAAAAGTTCAATCACTTTGATTGCGGGGGCGGCGGACAGGGCAAAAACGCTGCTGATAGAAGGCGATGCCGAAACCATTGCCGAAAAATTGAAGGAGTTGCCATGACTTTATTGCTGAACGGGTTTGAATTGGCAAAACAATGCCGTGCGGAACTGGCGGAACGGGTTAAAACCATGCCGCGCGCGCCGAAGCTTGCCGTTATTTTGGTCGGCGACAATCCCGCTTCGGCGATTTATGTCCGCAACAAAGAAAAAGCCGCCGCCGAAGTCGGCATTGAATCGCTGGTTTACCGCATTGAGCAAACAACGCAGGGCGAACTGATTGCGCTAATCGAACAGCTGAATGCGGATGATTCCGTTGACGGGATTTTGGTACAGATGCCTTTGCCCGCGCCGCTGAACGAACGCGAAATTCTGCAAGCCATCGACCCCGCAAAAGACGTGGACGGCTTTCATCCGCTGAATTTGGGCAAGCTGCTTATCGGCGAACCCGCGCCCGTCGCCTGCACGCCTAAAGGCTGCATGAAGCTGATTCGACTGGCGAAACAGGATTTGACGGGACTTCACGCCGTCGTCATCGGGCGGTCGGTCATTGTGGGCAAACCGATGGCGCAGCTGTTGCTGAACGCGAACTGCACCGTTACGACGGCACATTCCAAGACGCGGGACTTGCCCGCTTTGTGCCGTACCGCCGATATTGTCGTCGCGGCAATCGGCAAACCCAAAACCGTCAAAGCCGACTGGATTAAAAACGGCGCAATCGTTATCGATGTGGGCATTAACAGGCTGGAGGACGGCAAACTGTGCGGAGATGTCGACTTTGACGCATGTTTCGATAAATGCGCCGCCATAACCCCCGTTCCGAAAGGCGTCGGCCCCATGACAATCGCCATGCTGTTGGAAAACACGGTCGACGCGGCGGAAAGAAAGAACAACGGTTAAGCGTTTCCGCCGAATTTGCGGTGAATACACTTGATAATCGTTTTGTGAATTCCGTTTGTAATTTCGTAAAATACGAACCGCCCCTCTTTGCGGGCTTTGACAAAGCTTTCATCGCGCAGGCGTTTGAGGTATTGCGACACTTTCATTTGTTCAATGCCCGTGCCGTTTACGATGTCGGACACGCAGCTTTCCCCGAACAAAGTCAAGTATTCCAAAATGCGGATTTTGTCGATATGGGCGAACAGCTTGATGTGATTGGCGGTCATCGTCAGAAAATCGACGGGCAGAGGGGCTTTGCACCCGTCCGCCAAATAGGCGAAGTTGTCCGTCATATAGCCGAACAATTTTCGCAGACAAACAAAAACGCTGGCTGGATATTCGCCGCTTAGCCCGTAATAGACAAAGATTCCTTTGCGCTGTGTTTTCACCAAATCGGCGTCGCGCATTTTCTTCAGATTTTGGGAAACCGTGATTTGGTCTTCGCCCAATCCTTTGGTAATCGCCGACACCGACGACCAGCCGTTGATGTCCAAATATTCCAAAATACGCAGACGCAAAGGATGTCCGATGTACCCGATTCCCTTTGCCGCCGCCTGCATGGTTTCAAAATCCAGCTGTTTTTCCATCGCTTTTCACCCCTGCAACACATTGTTTTTTCAATATATATGAAAAAATCTATCTTTGCACGCCTTTTTCAGTTGACAGATTTAATATATAGTGAATAACATATATATCAGAAACAATACATATAAAAAGAGGCAACTATGAAAAAACTGTTTGTTTTGGGTTTGACGCTGTTTCCCGTAAAAGCGTTTGCAAATCCCGCCTGCGCCGTATGCACGGTTGCCATCGGGGCGTCGTTGGAAATCGCGCGCAAGCTGGGCGTTCCCGATTCCGTTGTCGGACTGTGGGCGGGCGCGCTGCTGGCTTTGCTGGGCTATTGGACGATTTTGTTTTTCGACAAGAAAAACTGGCGCTTCAAAGGGCGCGATTTTCTGCTGATTTCGCTGTCCGTCGCGACAATCGGCTTTATCTATGCGGGGCAGACGCCTTATGTGCCGAAAGTCATCGGGTATGTCTTTTATACGGATGCGATTTTGTTTTCGGCGGTCGTCGGCGCGCTTGTCTATGTGCTGTCGCAAAAGCTTTATCAAATTTTGAAAGACCGCAACGGCGGACACGCGCATTTCCCGTTTGAAAAGGTCGTTCTGCCGCTGGTGATGCTGTTCGCGGGCAGTGTGTACTACTCTTATTTTCCCTTGTAACATGAAAGGATTAACACCATGAAAAAAGCTGAAAACGTCAAAGAATTCGTTGAACGCATCGACGCAACGAAAAAAGTCAATCCGAAAGATTTGTCGTCCGACCAAGACTTGACAATCGCGATTATGAACTTGATTTCAATCGAGGAACATTTGGTCTTTTCGGGGGCGAAAACGGGTAAAAACTCGTTTTTCGATATGGTCGAGCAAATCCGCGAAATGCGCAAAAACCTGATGCAGAAAATCATTCCGTCCTATGAGGGCGAAGTCTGGTGCATTTCCAAACACTTGCTGGCGTCCGCCATGCGCTTGATGGAAGTCGGCACGAAACAGCAAAGTTTGAAACATCCCGAAGAAGCGTACAAATTGTTCAATCAAGCTTATGATTTGTATTGCCTGTTTTGGGGGCTGAACATGAATATGATAGATGTGTCCGACGTCAAATGGATAGAGGACAAAACGACGGATGTCAAGGCCGTTTCCGAACATTTGGAACAGACGGAGCAACCCGAATCCGAACAGGCCGCGGGCGCGTTTGGAAAAATGAAATCTTTTGTGCGCAAAGCCGTTGATTGCTGTATCGAGTAAAGCTAAAATAACCAAAACTTTTTAAAAGGAACGGACGGATGAAAAAACATTGGGAAATATACCTTATCGCATTGATTGCTTTTGCGGGATTGGTGGCGCCGATGGTGGCGGGGCTGTTTACACCCAAAGCCGATATTGTGGTTTATACGCAAAAAACGTGCGGCTGGTGCAAAAAAGCGATGGCGTACATTGATGAAAACATCCGTCCGTCCAATCCGAACATTGCGATTCAAGAAATCGACATCGGCGCGCAGGCGAATTTCAACAAAATGACCGCCGACGCCCGCAAATTCAAAGTCGGCCGCGAAGTCGGCACGCCGTTTATCGTGTCCGCAGACGATTGCATTATCGGGTGGACGGACGACGCGCCGGCAAAACTGCATTTGATGATTACGAAAATCAAAGTGCAAAAAGCGAAAAAATAAAGCGGAGTCACCGGCTTTCCGCTTTTTTTTGTCATAACGAGGAGGGCTTTAGCCCGACGGAACAGCAGCGGTAGGCAAGAATTACCCATTGAACAAAAGGGCGGGATGTGTTACCGTAATCATAACGGAAAGAAACAGCGGCATTACGCCGTTTCCGGAATCGGCCCGCAAGGGGTCAAACTTTACGGGTCATTAACTATCCAAGAAAAGGAGAACTACCATGTCTACAAATAAAATTGCTTTGACGTCGTCGATGCGCTCGAACTTGTTGAGCTTGAAGAACACGCAAAAACTGTTCGATTCGACGCAGGACAAGCTGTCCACGGGTTACAAAGTGAACTCGGCTATGGACAACCCCTCTTCGTACTTTACGGCGCAATCGTTGAATTCGCGCGCGGATGATTTGTCCACGTTGCTGGACAGCATCGGACAGGCGATTTCGACGCTGCAGACGGCGGACGAAGGCATCACTTCTTTGCAAGACTTTGTTTCGCAGGCGAAATCCATTGCGAACAGCGCGCGCGACACGATGAACGTTTCCGCGAAAACCACGTCGACCATCAAGTTCGACAAGGACAACTTGAAATCCCAGCTGGTTACCAGCGCGATTCCGAACGCGGTCGCAACAGCCGGCAATGAAGACTCCATGATCATCCGCTACGGCGATTCGACCAAATTGACGGGCACCACGAACGTCAAGGAAGATTCCAAGCTGGCCGATTTGGGATTGAAAGAGCTTGACGGAACAGACGCCACCAAAAAAGGCGGCTCGATCAAAGTTGACGGCAAAGAATACGAACTGACGTTTGACGGTACCGACAACAAGATGACCGTTAAATACGGTGCCAAATCCGTATTCAAAATCACGGCAATCAGCTCTGACGGCAAAACGTATACGATGCAGGACGCCGACGGCAATGAATTCTCATACACGGGAACGATTGCCGCGGCAACGAACGGTCTCCATCCTGCCGCTGTCGGCGATACGGTAACGAACGCCGCTGAGTTTTCGATGACTGTATCCGAAGACGGAAAAACGACAGCGGCGACATCTGGATTGGCTTTGACAGGAACAGCTGCCGATTATGCGGCCGCGACTGTTACGACCACCAGCAAAACGTCGACGATCAACATTGCCGACGGTCAAACCGTTGAAGATATGGCGAATGTCATCGAAACGATGATCGGCACGAAAGTGTTTGACGTTTCCATCGAAGATTCGAACCTGGTGTTCAAAACGTTGGATACCACGTCCGTTGAAGTGACGGGTAAAATCGCCGACGTGTTCGGAATGG
>DJPN01000001.1 GCA_002438565.1 Alphaproteobacteria bacterium UBA6411
CCGTTTGCGACGCCGATGTTTGAGCAAGGCCGGCACGATGTCGCCGTCCCGCCCGACGACCATTGCCCCGACGGGCACGCGGCGCACGCATTGCCGTTCACATATTGCCCGGCGGAACAGCTGATTTTTTCACACGCCGCACCGTTCGCTCTGTACCCCGCGTTGCACGATACCGCCGTGCAAGCGCCTGTTGTAGAACACGCCGCGCAACTGCCGTTTGCGACGCCGATGTTTGAGCAAGGCCGGCACGATGTCGCCGTCCCGCCCGACGACCATTGCCCCGACGGGCACGCGGCGCACGCATTGCCGTTCACATATTGTCCGGCGGAACAGCTGATTTTTTCGCATGTTGAACCGTTCGCTCTATACCCCGCGTTGCACGATACCGCCGTGCACTTTTCAGCCGACGAACACGCCGTGCATTTTCCGTTGCTGACAGAAATTGTCGAACACGGTTTGCAACAACCGTTCGCTTCGCAAGAATTGCCTCCAACCGTGTAATAACCGCTGTTGCATGTCCATGCATAACATTTCCAAGACCCTGCCCATCGCATGCCGCACTTCGAGCATTGCCCGCCCGTAATCGGAAAATAAGCGGAACAGGATCTGCATTGCACAGGCTTGACTAGCGCATCCACATACGTAGCCCCCGGTGTGTACTGGCTAAAATTTGTTCCGCATAAACAGCGGCCATTTTTTAAAGTAAAGGTATTCTCACACTGCGTACAGGAACCGTTTCCTGTTTCTTTTGCGCAAAAATCCACCGACTCTGCTTGCGTAGAAAACAGCACCGAAACCGCCGCAATCAGCAAAAATTTCTTCATAACCGCCCCCTGCCCCCGCGATTTTCGGGGCAAAATATCCAATCCTCATTTTACCATACCCCCCCCCCCTATGGTATTGTCAAGGATTTTCAAGGCGTTTCGTTCAATAAAATTAAAAAACGGAATTAACGGCTCTGCGCTTTTTTGTTCGCGATTTGACGGGTCAAATCCTGCTTGTTTTCGGGCATGGGGGCTGTACGGTCTTTGGAAAAGGTTTTCGCGATTTTCTTGGCGGCTTTTTCAACCTTTTCGGACAGCTTCGACAACGCCAGATACGCCTGCGTCGTCGTCGGCAAATCAACCAGCCCGCCCATCAGCTTGGCGTTCGGCAATTCGGCGGCTTGGGCGGCGCGCATGGTGAAACGCACGCAGTTCACCGCGCACGGCCAATGATAGGTCGGCGGGTTTTGGATGTTTTCCTCGACGAATTTGACAACGTTGTCGAACTGCTTGCGGGACAGCTGGAACGTTTTGTTGAAGTGATAGCTGGGGTCTGATTTTTCCTGATCGAAAACATAGCCGGGGACGCCGATTTTCAGCTTTTTCTGCTGTTCGGGGTCGGGATGTTTGTCGGCGGAAAAGCCGACCTGCCGATGCCCGATTTCCTTGCCGTCCTTTTTCATCACCAGATTAAAGAAAACGTGTCCCGAATGATTGAAAAAGTAATCGAAAATCGCGCCGCGTTTCGGGGGAACATAGGACGGGTCTTTGGGCAACGATTTGGCTTTGTGATGCTTTTCAAACATTTTTTCCAAATAAGGGTTGACTTCCTGCCGCAAATCAAACTCATACGTCATGCCGTCCTCGTGCGGGATTTTGGCAAAGCTCATATCGGGATGTTCGGTTACGGAATAAACAGGTTTTTGTTCAGTCATTTTTCATTTTCCCCCATTCGCGCGCGCAGTATAAATCACGCAGGCAATCCAGTTTCACATCGGCGCTTTCGTCCGAATCGAATACCGCTTGAACCGAGTCGTCGGGCGTTTTCGCCGACAACGCCCCGTCAAACCGCCAATCCAAGTCGATAAAGCCCATGGCATCGGCTTCGCTTGAAAAACCCAAGCGGTGCGCCGCAAGCAACCCTTTGTCGATTTCGGATTTCAGCTTTGCGTCATCCCAAGCCTTTGTTTTTTCTGGAAATTCATCCCGTAAAAAACATTCGGCGTAATGATAAAAGCGGTTGTCCTGCGGACGATTCATTCAGATTTTCCTCCGATTTCGGGATATTAAAGCACTTTCGGAAAGTTTTGTCCAGAATTGACGCTTGAAAAACAACGAAAAAAAGCTATCATACCCGCGATTTTTCACACTTTTGAAACAGGATTGCCGTCATGTCGTTCATTCCATCGCGCTATTCAGCCGTTTTCACCAAATATATGCAGGGCTTTGTGCCGAAATTTTTCCGCACTTTGCGCGAAGGGTACTCCTTCAAGGATTTCAAACGCGACTGCGTGGCGGGGCTGACCGTCGCGATTATCGCTTTGCCGCTGTCCATGGCTTTGGCGATTGCATCGGGAACGACACCCGACCGCGGGCTGTTCACCGCGATTGTGGCGGGATTTCTGATTTCGTTTCTGGGCGGCAGCCGTTTCCAAATCGGCGGCCCGACGGGCGCGTTCGTGGTTGTCATCTACAATATTATCGCCCAATACGGCTATGACGGACTGGCGGTCGCGACCATGATGGCGGGCGCGATGCTGATGCTGGCAGGATTTTTCAAGCTGGGGTCGCTGATTAAATACATTCCCTATCCCGTCGTTACAGGCTTTACCGCAGGCATCGCGGTCATTATCTTTTCCAGCCAAATCAAGGATTTGTTCGGTCTGCAAATGGAATCCGTTCCCGCCGAATTCATCGACAAGTGGATTGCGTTTTTCAAAGCCGCGCCGACGGTCGGATTAGCGGCAACGGGCGTAGCGTTCGCATGTTTGGCAATCATTGTGTTTCTGCGCAAATTCCGCCCGTCCTACCCCGGATTTTTAATCAGCGTGGTCGTGGGATCGGTTTGCGTTGCGTTGCTGGATTTGCCGATTGACACTATCGGGTCGAAATTCGGCGGTATTCCGTCGGGTCTGCCGACGCCCGCCCTGCCCGCGTTTTCTTTGGATACCGCCATGCGGCTGTTCCCGTCCGCGTTCACCATCGCGTTTCTGGCGGGCATCGAATCCCTGTTGTCCGCCGTCGTCGCCGACGGGATGAGCGGCGATCGCCACTTGTCCAACTGCGAACTGGTCGCCGAGGGTGCCGGCAACATCGCGTCCGTGATTTTCGGCGGCGTTCCCGCCACGGGCGCGATTGCGCGTACCGCCGCGAACATCCGCGCGGGGGCGTATTCGTCGGTCGCAGGGATGATGCACGCGGTCTTTTTGCTGCTGTTTATGATTTTCTTTGCCCCTCTGGCGGCGTATGTTCCGCTGGCAAGCCTTGCCGCCGTATTGGTCATGGTTGCGTGGAACATGAGCGGTTTCGAGCGCATCCGTCTGCTGATGAGCGCGCAGGCGGGCGACCGTCTGACGATGATTGTCACGTTTTTGCTGACCGTGTTCGTTGATTTGAACACCGCGATTGAAGTCGGCGTCGTTATGGCGTGCCTGATTTTCATGCACCGCATGTCGATGAGCTTCGCCGTCGAAAACAACGTGATGCTGAGCGACGAAAACAAAGACGAACGTCTGGATTCGCCCGATTTCGTCGGTGCTTTGCCCGACGGCGTCGCGACGTTCAAAATCAGCGGACCTTTGTTCTTCGGCGCGGCTTCGCGTTTGACGGATTTCTTCGACAACCAGCCAAATCCGCCCAAAGTCGTCATTCTGCGTATGGGGTCCGTGCCGATGATGGACGCGACGGCGGTTACGATTTTAACCGACTTCATCCAAAGATGCCGCGCGCGCGGAGCGAAATTGATTGTCGCCAACGCGAAAAAACAGCCGAAAAACGTTTTGAAATGGCAGATTGTCAAATTGCGTCTGAACACATCGGTCGCTTGGGCGGCGTCGTTCCGCCGCGCTTTGGAACTGGCGGAAACGTTCGTCGAACCGACGGAAGACAAAGCCGCTTAATAGCGGACGCTTTCAAAATACAGACCTTGGGCGGGGGCGGTCGGCCCCCCCGCTTTGCGGTCGCAGGCGTTTAAAGCGTCAATGACGTTTTGCTTCGTCCAATGCCCCTCGCCCACCAGCTTCAGCGTGCCGACCATATTGCGGACTTGGTGGTGCAGAAACGACCGCGCGCGGACATGACATTCAATCAAATTGCCGCTTCGGGTAAAAGACAGCTCGTCCAAAGTGCGGACGGGCGATTTGGCTTGGCACGCCGCCGCGCGGAACGTTGTAAAGTCGTGCCTACCCAGCAAAACGGACGCCGCGTCCTGCATGGCGTCGACATCCAAAGGCACGCCGACCCACCACACGCGGTTTTCGTCCAAAGCGGGGCGCGCGCGGCGGTTTAAAATCTTGTAAACGTAAGTACGCTCCACGGCGGAAAAGCGGGCGTTGAAATCGTCGGCGACAACTTCGGCGGCAATCACGGAAATCGGCTGAGGACGCAAGTGCGCGTTGAAGGCCAAGCAAAGCTTGTACGGTTCAAAGGCTTTTTCGCTGTCGAAATGCGCGACCTGCCCCAAGGCATGCACGCCCGCGTCGGTTCGCCCCGCGCCCGTTATCGCGGCGGGATGCCCCAAAAAGCGGATGGCGGCTTTTTCCAATTCCTCTTGAATCGACGGTTCGTCCTTTTGGGTTTGCCAGCCCGCGTAAGCCGTTCCGTCGTATTCGATTGTGATTTTATAGCGGGGCATTGCCGACGACCGCTCCTTGCGGCAAATCGAACCCGCGCAGAAATTCGGCGGCGGGCAAGGGTTTCTTGCCGTCGCGGCGCAGAACGTTCAGCTTCAGCCCGCCCGTTTTACAGGCAATCGTCAAATCGGCGCAAACCGTTCCCGCGGGAATCGAAGCATCCAATTCGACGGGATCGGCGTCCATAATCGAAATCCGTTCGCCGTTGAAGTAAAACCACGCCCCCGGCCACGGCAGCAGCCCGCGGATGACGCAGTCCAGCTCTTCGGCGGGAACGTCAAAGGAAATGTTGCCCTCTTCTTTCGCGACTTTGGCGGCAAGCGTTACGCCTTCCTCGGGCTGTTTTCGGGGAATCAGTTTGCCCTGTTCCAGCAATTCCAAGCCCTCCAGCAACGCTTCGCCGCCCAGAACAGCCATTTTGTCAAACACGGTTTCAGCGGTGTCTTTCTTGCCAATCGGCATTTTTTTGACCAGCAGCATATCGCCCGTGTCCATGCCGACATCCATTTGCATCAAGGTTACACCCGTTTCCGCGTCCCCCGCCATAATCGCGCGCTGAATGGGCGCCGCCCCGCGCCACCGCGGCAGCAAAGACCCGTGAATGTTCACGCACCCGTATTTAAACGCGTTCAAGCACGCTTTCGGCAACAGCAATCCGTACGCCGCAACAACCGCGATATCGGCGTCAAGGGCGACGAAAGCGTCCTTTTCCTCCTGCGGTTTAAAGGTCGGCGGACAGCGCACGGGGATTCCGTGTTCCTCGGCATACTGCTGAACGGGCGACGGGGTCAATTTGTGCCCGCGTCCGCTGGGGCGCGGCGGCTGAGTGTACACGCACACGACGTCATGCTTCGAGTGCAAAGCTTTCAACGCCTCCAGCGCAAAGTCGGGCGTTCCCATAAAAACGGCTTTCATTCTTGTTTTTCCTTTGCGTCCTGTTTCCAGCGGCGTTCCTTTTCCACGCGGCGCACAATCATGTCGCGTTTGACCTTGGACAAATGGTCGATGAACAGCTTGCCGTCCAGATGTTCCAATTCGTGCTGAATGCAGATTGCCAGCAGCCCGTCGGCGGCAAGCGTCTGCTCTTTGCCGTTTTCGTCGGTATAGCGCGCGACAACGGTTTTGTAGCGTTCAACCTCGGCATACTGTTCGGGAACGGACAGGCAGCCCTCGTCGTGCATAACCGTTTCATCGGAATGGGACGCGATGACGGGGTTAATCATTTTGTAAGGCTCTTTCGGGCCGTTTTCGGGCGACACGTCAATCACGACCATGCGCTTCAGCAGCCCGACCTGCGGCGCAGCAAGCCCCACGCCGGGGGCTTCGTACATGGTTTCCAGCATATCGTCCAGCGTTTTGCGCAAAGCGTCGTCGATTTTTTCAACCTTTTCGGATTTGCGCTTCAACAGCGGATTCGGCACGGTCAAAATCTCAAGCAAAGCCATTTCATTCATCCTTTTGAAAACGGGAGTTTTCTTATTTCTTAGGGGCTAACCGCCGCCGCGTCAAATATTTTTATGTCAAAGAATCAAAAAAAGCTGTTTCTTTATGCTTTTTGCGTTATAACTGTCCCCAAAAGTTCCATTCAAGAATTTAAGGTGAATCTTATGATGAAATCCAGCGAAATCAGACGGACGTTCCTTGACTATTTCAAAAAGAACGGTCATACGGTCGTCCCGTCCAGCTCTTTGGTGCCGCACAACGACCCGACGTTGATGTTTACGAATTCGGGCATGGTGCAGTTTAAAAATATTTTTACGGGCATGGAAAAACGCCCTTACGTCCGCGCGACGTCCGACCAAAAATGCGTCCGCGCAGGCGGCAAGCACAACGATTTGGACAACGTCGGCTATACCGTGCGCCACCACACGTTTTTTGAAATGTTGGGAAACTGGAGCTTCGGCGATTATTTCAAAGAGGAAGCCATTTCCTACGCTTGGGATGTCGTGACCAAGGAATTCGGTCTGCCCAAAGAAAAACTGACGACCACGGTTTATTACAACGACGACGTCGCCTATAACCTGTGGAAAAAAATCGCGGGTCTGCCCGATGAACGCATCATCCGCATTCCGACCAAGGACAATTTCTGGATGATGGGCGACACGGGTCCGTGCGGTCCGTGTTCCGAAATCTTTTACGACCACGGCGAGCACATCCAAGGCGGCCCTCCGGGTTCGCCCGACGAAGACGGCGACCGTTTCGTGGAAATCTGGAACTTGGTTTTCATGCAAAACGAAATGCTGCCCGACGGCACGCTGACGAACCTGCCCCACCCCTGCATCGACACGGGCATGGGATTGGAACGCATGGCGGCGGTTTTGATGGGTACGAACGACAACTATGAAACCGACATTCTGAAAGGCTTGATTCTGGCGGCGGCGGGAACGGCCGGCGTCGAACCCTACGGCGAATTCAAGATGTCCCTGCGCATCATCGCCGACCATTTGCGTTCTTCCAGCTTTTTGATTGCCGACGGCGTCCTGCCCTCGAACGAAGGGCGCGGCTATGTTCTGCGCCGCATTATGCGCCGCGCCATGCGCCACGCGCACATGATGGGCTGCAAAGATCCCTTGATGTGGCAGCTGGTTCCCGCTTTGGTGCGTTTGATGGGCGACGCGTTCCCCGAACTGGTGCGCGCCGAACCGCTGATTGTCGAAACCCTGCGGCTGGAGGAAACGCGCTTCAAGGAAACTTTGGGACGCGGGCTGAAACTGCTGGACGCCGAAACGGCGAAGCTGGGCGACGGCGGCGTTTTGTCGGGCGATGTCGCTTTCAGACTGTACGACACTTACGGCTTCCCGTTGGATTTGACGCAGGACGCTTTGCGTTCGCGCAACATGACGGTTGACGCGGCGGGATTCGACGCCGCCATGGAACGCCAGAAAGCCGAAGCCCGCAAAGCGTGGGCGGGTTCGGGCGAAACCGCGACCGACGCCGTTTGGTTCGAGGTCAAGGAAAAAGTCGGCGCGACCGAATTTCTGGGCTATGAAACCACCGAAGCCGAGGGACAGGTTACCGCTTTGGTCATGGACGGCAAACAAGTCGACAAAGCCGAAAAAGGGCAGAAAGTCGCTGTGATGGCCAACCAGACCCCGTTCTACGGCGAATCGGGCGGACAGGTCGGCGACACGGGCGTGATGACGGGCGCAAACGGTTTGAAAATCACCGTTGCCGATACGCAAAAGAAAGCGAACGGCTTGTTCATCCACTTCGGCACGGTTGACGAGGGCGGCTTGAAAATCGGCGACACCGTTTTGATGACGGTGGATGCGGAACGCCGCAAAGCGACCGCGCGCCACCATTCGGTAACACACTTGCTGCAGGCGGCTTTGCGCAAAACATTGGGCGACCATGTGACGCAAAAGGGTTCGTCCGTGGCGCCGACGGGCATGCGCTTCGACTTTTCGCAGCCGCGCCCCATTACGGCGGAGGAACTGCGCATCGTCGAACGCGAAGTCAACGCGAACATTTTGAAAAACCTGCCCGTCACGACCCGCATCATGACGCCCGAAGCCGCGATTAAAGAGGGGGCAATGGCTCTGTTCGGCGAAAAATACGGCGACGAAGTCCGCGTTGTGTCCATGGGCGACGAAAACGAAACGGTGTCCGTCGAACTGTGCGGCGGCACGCATGTCAAACGCACGGGCGACATCGGTTCTTTCCGCATTTTAAGCGAAAGCTCTTTGGCGGCGGGCGTTCGCCGCATCGAAGCGGTTACGGGCTTTGCGGCGCTGGATTACGCGCATGAACAAAGCGATTTGCTGAACAAATCGGCGGCGGCGGTGAAAGCTGCGCCCGCGGATTTGCCCGCCCGCGTACAGGCTTTGCTGGACGAACGCAAAAAATTGGAACGCGAAATTTCCGATATGCGCAAAAAGCTGGCTTCGGGCGGTTCGACCGACGAAGTCAAAACAATCAACGGCGTTCCGTTCATCGGCAAAACCTTGACCGATATTCCGCCCAAAGAATTGAAAGGCATGGCGGACGAACTGAAAAAACAAATCGGTTCGGGCGTTGTGGCTTTGGTTTGCGCGACGGACGGCAAAGTGTCCATCGTCGCGGCGGTAACCGACGACTTGACGGGCAAAATCAGCGCGGTCGATTTGGTGCGCGCGGCCAGTGCCGCGACGGACGGCAAAGGCGGCGGCGGCCGTCCCGACATGGCGCAGGCGGGCGGTTCCGACACGTCGAAAATCGCGGACGCATTGACGGCGATTGAAAAATGCTTGTAAGCCCCGAAACCGCAGGAGCCTTTTTAACGATTGACTTGAAAGCGATTGCCGAAAACCGGCAGTCGCTTCAAGCGCGCTTGGGAAACACCGTTTGCGGCGCGGTTTTGAAAGCCGACGCTTACGGTCTGGGCGCGGATAAAATCGGCGCGTCTTTGTATGAATCGGGCTGTTCCGTGTTCTTTACCGCTTACGCGTTCGAGGGCGCGGCTCTGCGGCCGTTCGTCGGCGACAGCGACATTTATCTGCTGCACGGCGCGTGGCGGGGAACAGAGGAGCTTTGTCTGCAAAACCGTTTGACGCCCGTTTTGGGAACGCCCGAACAAATCGCGGATTGGGACGATTTCGCCGCAAAACGGGGCGAGGTTTTGACCGTCGGCATTCATGTCGACACGGGCATGACGCGCTTCGGGTTGACGGCGGCGGACGTTGACGGTTTTTGCAAAAATCCGCCGAAGCATTTGCGCTTCAATCTGATTGTCAGCCACTTGGCGTGCGCGGACGAACCCGTTCACGCCAAAAACGAACAACAGCTGACGGCGTTTGATGCGGCGGCGGCAAAAATCGAACAGGCATTGGGCTATACAGTCAAAAAAAGCCTGTCCGCCACGGACGGCTGCCGATTGACCGACGCGCGGTATCACAAGGACATCGCCCGTCCCGGAATCGCGCTGTACGACAACGCGGTGCGGCTGGACGCGCGCATTTTGCAGGTTGCAGCGGCGCAGGCGGGACAAACGGTCGGCTACGGCGCAACGTATGTTGTGGACAAACCGCGCCGCTTTGTCACTTTGGGCATCGGATACGCGGACGGATTTTCCCGCGCGCTGTTTCAAAAGGCGAGCGTCGCCGTCGGCGGCGTCAAATGCCCCGTCGTCGGCAAAGTATCCATGGATTTGATTGTCGCGGACGCCTCCGCCGTTCCCGAATCCGTTTTGGAAAAAGCCGAAACCGCGGAAATTTTCGGCGGCACGATTTCGCTGAAAGAATACGCCGCCAACGCGGGAACAATCGACTATGAAATGCTGACCAACCTCGGCAACCGTTTTTGCCGTTTTTACAAAAAGGGATAATCATGAACATTTTCGCCCCCGTCGGACGCGTTTTCATCGCTTTTCTGGAATCAACGGGCAGGCTGGCGCGCTTTACACTGAAAACCGTGTCGCATTGCTTCCGTCCGCCGTTTTATTTCCGCGCTTTGGCGGGACAAATGATTGAAATCGGGTTTTACTCCCTGCCCGTCGTCGCTTTGACAACCATGTTTTCGGGCATGGTCATCGCTTTGCAAAGCTATTCGGGACTGTCCACCCTGTCGTCCGAGGGCGTGGTCGCGTCCGTCGTCGAACTGACGATTACCCGCGAACTGGGCCCCGTCATGGCGGCGCTGATGGTCGCGGGACGCGTCGGCGCGGCAATGGCGGCGGAACTGGGGACAATGCGGGTCACGGAACAAATCGATGCACTGACGACATTGTCGACCAATCCGTTCAAATATCTGATTGTGCCGCGCGTGCTGGCGGGCGTGCTGATGCTGCCCGTTCTGGTGCTTATCGGCGACATCATCGGAATTTACGGCGGCTGGCTGATTTGCGTGTACAAACTGGACTTCAACGGCACGAACTTTTTGCGCAACGTCTGGAATTTCATGCAGGCCATCGACATCTATTCGGGCATGACCAAAGCCGCCGTATTCGGCTTTATCGTAACGCTTTTGGGATGCTACAACGGCTATCATTCCCGCGGCGGAGCGGAGGGCGTCGGCGCGGCGACGACAAACGCGGTGGTCGCTTCGTCGATTTTGATTCTCATCAGCAACTACTGGCTGACCGAACTGTTTTTCGCGAAATAAGGAGGGCGGCATGGATACTTCATACAAAGTCCAAATGACCGATGTGCACAAGGCTTTCGGCAAAAAAGTCGTCCTTGACGGCGTGAACCTTGACGTCAAAAAGGGCGAATCGCTGGTCATCATCGGCGGGTCGGGAACGGGCAAGTCGGTGACCATCAAGTGCATCCAAGGGCTTTTAACGCCCGATTCCGGCTCAATCAAAGTCGACGGCAGCGAAATCGTCGGGCTGAACGAACGCGAACTGGAACAAATCAACGCGCAAACGGGCATGCTGTTTCAGGGCGCGGCGCTGTTCGACAGCCTGAACATCTGGGAAAACGTGGCGTTCGGCTTGATTCAGGGTAAAAAACTGAAACGCGCGGACGCCAAGGAAATCGCCGTTGAGAAATTGAAACAGGTCGGACTGTCCCCCGACGTGGCGGGGCTGTATCCCGACGAACTGTCGGGCGGCATGAAAAAACGCGTCGGGCTGGCGCGCGCGATTGCGTCCAATCCCGAACTGATATTCTTTGACGAACCGACGACGGGGCTTGACCCGATTATGTCGGACGTCATCAACGATTTGATTCGCAGCTGCGTTTCGGATTTGGGGTCGACGTCGATTACGATTACCCATGATATGAGCTCGGTTCGCAAAATCGCCGACACCGTCGCCATGCTTTACAAAGGCAAAATCATCTGGCACGGTTCGGTCAAGGACATCGACGATTCCGGCAATCCTTATGTCGATCAATTCATCAATGGCCGCGCCGACGGCCCTATTCAAATGGAAATCCGTGGTTAAGAAAACAACTCGATTCGTATGCCAGAATTGCGGCAATGTGACGGCGCGCTGGGCGGGCAAATGCGAAGCCTGCGGCGAATGGAATACCATTGTCGAGGAAGAAGCCCCCTCAGCCGCTCCGCAATCGACGGGCGGCAAAGGCGGCAGCAAAATCCAATTCGTCGGGCTGGACGGCGTTCCCGAAACGTCTTTCAGACTGAAATCGGGAATAGCGGAGCTTGACCGCGTATGCGGCGGCGGACTGATTGCAGGATCTGTCCTGCTTATCGGCGGCGATCCGGGGATTGGCAAATCAACGCTGCTGCTGCAAGTCACCGCCGCCCTGTCCGCCGTGTGCAACGCCAAAGGCGCGCCCGTCCGCTGTGTTTACATTTCGGGCGAAGAATCGGTTGACCAAGTCCGCCTGCGCGCGGCAAGGCTCGGCTTGGCGAAAGCGAAAGTCGAACTGGCGTCCGCGATGAACATCCGCGACATCGTGGCGACTTTGGACACGGGGGACGCGCCCGACGTTGTCGTCATCGATTCCATTCAAACCATGTACATCGACACTTTGGATTCCGCCCCCGGAACGGTCGGACAAGTCCGCGCCTGCGGAAACGAGCTTATCCGTTTGGCAAAACGGCGCGGCTTCGCTTTGTTTTTGGTCGGACATGTCACCAAAGAGGGCGCGCTGGCAGGGCCCCGCGTTTTGGAACACATGGTTGACGCCGTTTTGTACTTCGAGGGCGACCGCGGACATCATTTCCGCATTTTGCGCAGCGTCAAAAACCGTTTCGGCGCGACCGACGAAATCGGCGTGTTTGAAATGACGGAAAAGGGGCTTGCCGAAGTGCCGAACCCGTCGGCGCTGTTCCTTGCCGAACGGCGGGGCAACGTTACGGGCAGCTGCGTTTACGCGGGCATCGAGGGGTCGCGCCCCATGCTGGTCGAAATCCAAGCGTTGGCCGCGCCTGCGGGAACTTCGCCCCGCCGCGCCGTCGTCGGGTGGGATTCGTCGCGGCTGAATATGATTTTGGCGGTGCTGGAAGCGCGGTGCGGTCTGCCGATGTCGTCCAAAGACATCTATCTGAACGTTGCGGGCGGCATGCGCATCACCGAACCCGCCGCGGATTTGGCGGTGGGGGCGGCTTTGCTGTCGTCGGTATCGCAAATCCCCGTTCCCGCGGACGCCGTCATTTTCGGCGAAGTCGGGCTGTCGGGTGAAATCCGAGCCGTGCCTCAACCCGATTTAAGACTGAAAGAGGCGGCAAAGCTCGGTTTTTCGCGCGCCTTGATTCCGCCCCGCCGCGTTAATAAAAAATCAGCAAAAGAGTCGGATACTGTGCTGAAAGTAACGGAAATCGGACATTTGAAAACTCTGATGGAGCTGTTCGGACTGACGGAGAAAGCGTAATGCAGGAAATTTGCGGCATTGATATCTTTATTGCGATTGTTTTGCTGGTATCGGCGGTATTGTCGTTTTCGCGCGGCTTCACCAGCGAAATGCTGGGCATCGGCGCATGGTTTGTCGCGGGCATAGCGGGATTTTACGCCATGCCTTTGTTGGAACCGTACACGCTGAAATACCTGCACACGCCCGTTCTGGCCAATCTGGCGGCGTTTGCGGCCGTCGCTTTGCTGACACTCGTGGTGCTGACTTTGATTTTTTCGCGCGTAACGGACAAAGTGCAAAAAAGCGTGCTGAACCGTCTTGATCACTTTTTGGGCTTTATTTTCGGGTTGCTGCGCGGCGTTGTGATTTTGGTTCTGGTGTATTTTCTGATGATGACGCTGACGCCGAAAACGCTGGAGGACTATCAAAAGCAAAGCAAAGCGTTCCCGTACTTGGAACGCGTTACGGACAGCGTCAAGGAACATCTGCCGGAATCTCTGTTCGACAACCCGACCCAAAAGGACGACGGCAAACCCGACAACATCGACCAGCTGATTGAAAAGCTGAACAAAGAACCCGTCAAAAAAACAAAGCCCAAGAAAAAATCCAAACCCGCCGCCGAAAAACCCAAAGACCCCGAAAAAACTTTGTTTGACGATTTGAACGCGCCCAAAGTCAAAGCCAAGGAACAAAAGGACGAACCCGCGGGATACGACAAACGCGAACGCGAACAGCTGGATCGCCTGTTTTTGGAAAGCTTGGAAGAAACGGATTCCGTTGTGGACTGACGCGCCATGAACGAACGCACGGACACCATACTGTTGCTGTTGACTTTGCTGTCCGTTTATACGGGGTGGGCGCGCGGTTTCTGCAACGAACTGATGCGGTTGATGACCTACCTGCTGTCGGGGGTTTTGGCGTATGCGCTAATTCCTTTGATTCAGCCGTTTGTGCCGGATTTGAACAACCCGCCCGCGGAACAAATGATTGCGCTGATTGCGGGAACGGTTGTCGTTTGCTTTATTTTGCGTTTGTCGGCGAAATCGCTGACCGACAAAGTCAAATCCAGCGAATTCAACGATGCGGACAAAACGGGCGGAGCTTTGTACGGCTTGGTTCGCGCCGGCGCGTTTATCCTGATTATCGCCGTCGCAATCGCCGTTGTCGCGCCGCACGGTTTAAACAACAGCCGGATACTGAATACGGCTTATGCCAAAGCGCGGTTGTTCGCCTATAACGTTGCGGGCGTCGAAATGAAAGAATACGCCGCCGATGCGGCCGAACCGCTTCCATGGAAAACGAATTTGCTGAATTTCATTCAAGATTCCACAATCACGACGACGGCTGGGGAAACATCCGTTCTGGCCTATTTGTGCGCTTACGCCGTGCAAACGCAAGAACAGACGGCGGAACAAAAAATTTCACAGGAACAATGCCGATTCGGCTTGCAAACATATTTGTCCGCGGCTTCACGGGAAGAAGCGGAAGGAAATCTTCAAAACGGCGTTTTGGAAAGGATGGTTGAAATTGACGAATAAAATATTGGCTCTGGATTGCGCGCATGAAACATGTTCCGCCGCCGTTACAGCGGGAAACGACGTCATCGCGTCGAAAACCGTCGAAATGGAACGCGGACAGGCGGAAGCTTTGATTCCCATGGTGCAGGCCGTCATGAAACAGGCGGACATTGATTTTCCGGATTTGAGCTGTATCGCCGTGTCGACGGGACCGGGGTCGTTTACGGGCGTGCGCGTCGGACTGGCGGCGGCGGACGGGCTTGCCATGGCGGCGAATTTGCCCGAAGTCGGCCTTTCTTTGCTGGAAGCCGTCGCTTTTTCCGCCGGTTTCGCGGGCAAGCTTTGCGTCGTTTTGGAAACCAAGCGCGACGATTTTTACGCTCAGCTGTTTGAAAACGGCCGTCCCGTTTCCGGCCCGTTCGTCGCCGAAGGAAAATACTTCGACACTTTGCGGGACTTCACTTTCGCGGGAAACGGCGTAAAACGCCTGATTGAGGAAACGGGGAACAAGCCCGCTTTGGATACGCCGATGCCCGACGCGGCCGTTTTGGGCAGAATGGCGGCGCAAAGAACGCCCGAATTCAAAACGCCCGCCCCGCTCTACCTGCGCGAAGCCGAGGTTACTCTATGCCGCAAGTAACCGTTTGCGACGCGGCGTTTGCCGACGTTTTCGCCGATTTGCACAAAGCCTGCTTTTCCAAAGCGTGGAACGAATCCATGATGCGCCAAACCCTGCTGATGCCGGGGGCGCTGGGGCTGATAGCGTTTGAAAACGACACCCCCGTCGGTTTCGTGATTGACGCGTACAGCGTTGATCAAGCCGATATTGTGACTTTGGGGGTCGTCCCCGCTTTCCGCGGCAAAAAAATCGGCGATTTGCTGCTGGAAACGTCTTTTGAACACTTGAAACAAAACGGCGTCGCCGATTTGTTTTTGGAAGTCGCCGTCAACAACCCCCACGCCATAGAGCTTTACCGCCGCCACAGCTTCAAGCAGGTCGGCAAGCGCCCGAACTATTACACGCGGGGCGATGAAAAAATCGACGCGCTGGTCATGCGGCGCGCGCTTTAATCGGCATCCTTTTGGATTTGAATTTCCTTGCGCAACAGGGGAACAGCCATTTTGCCCTGTTCCATGACGGCTTTGACCTTTTGATTGACCGACCAGTAAACGTCCCAGTATTCCGCCGTTTTCACCCACGCGCGCATTTCCAGAACAACCGCCGTAAAGTTCAGTTTTTTCACAAACAGCTGCGGCGCGGGATCGTCCAGCAAACGCGGTTCGGACGACAGCACTTCGTTCAAGGCGGTCATCGCGGAATCCAGCGAATCAAAGTACGTCAGCGGGACTTGAATTTCAAAGCGGCGTTTTTTGTTGCGCGAATAGTTCAAAATGCTGTTCGACCAAAACAGATTGTTCGGCACGCACACATACACGCCCGAAAACGTCTGAAGTCTGGTCGTGAACAGACCGATTTCCTTGATAACGCCCGACACGCCGCCCGCTTCGACCGCATCGCCGTTTCTGAACGGTCTCAACATCAGCAAAGCCAGCCCCGACGCGACGTTTGACAGCATGTCCTTCAACGCCAAACCGATTGATAATCCGCCGACGCCGACCAATGTGACAATGCTGGCCGTATTGACGCCGAACAGGTTTAATATGAACAATCCCGCAATGCCGTAAACCAGATACTGCATCATCAACTTTGTAACAGGCAAAAACGTGTCGTCGATATTTTTGATTTTGTGCAGCCCTTTTTCCAGCGACACCAGACAAAGCTTTGAAACCAGATGCGCCCCGAACAGCAGTCCCGCCGCCAATGCGATTTTGTACAAAATCGGTAAAATGAACGCCAAATGCTGATTTAAAAAGGAAATCATTTTTCACCTCATCGTGTTAGGGCGCCAAACTTTTCGGCGGGGCAAGCTTTTTCGCGGGCGCGGCGGGGGTCGTTTGTTCCGCAGACTTGACGGCGGGTTTCGGCGCGGGCTTTTTGACGGGTTTGCGCTTGGGCTTTTGTTTTGCCGCGGGCGCAGGTGCGGGGGCGGTTTCAACGGCGGGCTTTGCCGCAGGTTTGGCTTCGGACTTTGCGGGTTTCGCGGCGGTTTTGTCCTGTTTGGGAACGGGCGCCTTTGCGGCCGGCACGAGCACGGACGCCGTTTTTTTCGGAGCAGGTTTCACGGCCGTTTTTTGTTCGGCGGAAACCGCAAGTTTTACCGCTTTTTTGCGGGCTTTGGCAGGCTTTTTGGCGGCCAGCATTTTTTCCATCCGCCGCCGTTCCAATTCCATATAGTCACATTCATGCCGCCGCGCGCTCCACGGAATACCCTCGGCCCGGCATGTTTCGATTTCGTGCGCCTTGTCCAAAGCGGGCAGAAACAGGTTGACGGATTCCCCCGTCAGCACCAGAAACGCCGTTACAAGCGGCGCGACCAGCCGCAAACGGATACTTTTCGGCTTGACAAACAATTCGTAGCATAAAAAGCCGCCGATGATGAACACAAACGTTTCAAATCCCGCGCCGTACCACATCTGCCGTTCGGCGGCGGAAAAATCAGCGAATTCGGATTCCGTGGGAAAAGCTTTCATCGTTTCCAGCAAATCGAACGTTTTTCCCGTCCACAGCTTGACGGTTTTCACCCCCAGCGCGCCCAAAGCCGCCACATTGCCGAAAAACAAGGCAATGCGGACAACCGCCGCGCCGATATCAACCGTTCGTGTAAAAAAATTCTTTTCCATACCCGTTCCGTTCTGTTTTTTGTTTTAGCCTGTTTTTTAACAAAAAGTAAAGAATTTTCGTCGTTTTCAAAAAAGCTTGCCGTTCCCTTTCAAGCGGTATATTTTAAGGGTAATTTTATCTTTTTATAAGCTAACGGAAAGAACGGAAATGACTGCTTTACGCAAAGACTTTGTATTGAACGCCCTCGCGTCCTACATCCGCCAGACGACCATCGCCACCAAAGGCGCGGTGATGGAAGCCTATGAACAAAATCCCGCCGTCGCGGACATGCTTGCCGATTATTTCGACGCGAAATTCAATCCCGAATTCAAGGGGAAACGGCATTTGGAGGAACGCGAATCCGAAATCGCCGCCAAAATGCCCAAAAATATTGCGCTCAAAGCCGTGTTTTCCGTTCTGAAAGCCATGGTCAGAACCAATCATTATCAAGGCGAAAAAGACTACGTTTCCTTTAAAATGCTGGATCGCGACATCCAAGGCCTGCCGAAACCCGTTCCGATGGCTGAAATTTTCGTTTATTCCCCGATTGTGGACGCCGTGCATTTGCGTTTCGGCAAAATCGCGCGCGGCGGCATCCGCTGGTCGGACAGAAAAGAAGACTTCCGCACGGAAATCTTGGGCTTGGTCAAAGCGCAGCAGGTCAAAAACGTCGTCATTGTCCCCGTCGGGTCGAAAGGCGGCTTTTATCCCAAACAGCCGCCCGAAAACGCGACCAAAGCCGAATTGGTCGAAAACGCGATTAAGTGTTACAAAATTTTGATACGCGGGCTTTTGGACATCACCGACAACATTGTTGACGGCAAAGTCGTTCATCCCGAAAACACGATGATTTACGACGGCGAAGATCCGTATCTGGTCGTCGCCGCGGACAAAGGCACGGCGGACTTTTCCGACATTGCCAACGCTTTGTCCGCCGAATACGGATTTTGGCTGGGCGACGCGTTCGCTTCGGGCGGTTCCGCGGGGTTCAGCCACAAAGGCATGGCGATTACCGCGCGCGGGTCGTGGGAAAGCGTCAAACGCCACTTCAACGAAATGGGGCGCGACTGCATGACCGAGGAATTCACGGCGGCGGGCGTCGGCAGCATGGCCGGCGACGTGTACGGCAACGCGATGCTGCTGTCGCCGAAAATGAAGCTGATTGCGGCGTTCAACTCGTCCCACATTTTCATCGACCCGAATCCCGACATCGAAAAAAGCTTTGCGGAACGCAAACGCCTGTTTGACAGGGAAGCGGGCTGGGCCGAATACAATCCCGAACTGATTTCGCAGGGCGGCGGCGTCTATTCCCGCCGTGAAAAATCCATTACCGTTTCCGACGAAGCCCGCGCCGTTTTGGGACTGGACAAAGCGACGATGACGCCTGCCGAACTGATGCGGGGCATTTTGTCCGCCCCCGTCGACTTGCTGTATTTCGGCGGCATCGGCACTTATGTCAAGGCAAGTTCCGAATCCCAAATGGACGCCAAGGACGCCGCAAATGCCGCGTGCCGCATCGACGCGGCGCAGCTGCGCGCGAAAGTGATTGCCGAAGGCGCGAATCTGGCTTTGACCCAGTGCGGACGCATTGAATACGCTTTGCGCGGCGGACGGCTGAACACGGATGCCGTGGACAACTCCGCGGGCGTGGATTGCTCGGATCACGAAGTCAACATCAAAATCATGCTCAACGCCGCCGTCCGCGCGGGAACGCTGACCGTTGAAGAACGCAACAGCCTGTTGGATTCGATAAAAGACGACGTTGCGGATCTGGTTTTGCGCGACAATTTCCTGCAAACGCAAATCATTTCCTACATGCACCACCGCGGCGCGAAAAGCATTCCGGGCAACAAAAAATTCATGCACGTTTTGGAACGCGAGGACAAATTGAACCGCGCTTTGGAATTTTTGCCCGCCGATTCGGAAATGGACGAACGCTTTACGCGCGGAATGGGACTGACCCGTCCCGAATTGTGCGTGCTGATGGCGTATGCCAAACTGACGATTTACGATCATCTGCTGAACAGCGATTTGCCCGACGACGCCGTTTTGGAAAAGCTGTTGCTCTCCTATTTCCCCAAGACTTTGCAGGAAAACCGCAAACGCGAAATTTTAACGCATCCTTTGCGCCGCGAAATTGTGGGAACTCAAATCGCCAACAATTTGATTAACCGTGCGGGCGTGAACTTCATTACGAAAATGCGCAACGAAAGCTCCGCCCCCGTCATCGCGATTTTGAAAGCGTATCTGATTGTCGCCGAAGCATACCAAACAGAAGGGCTGTTCTTGAAACTGGAACAAAAGGATATGCCCGCCGACGACCGTTTGGCGACGATGCGCCGCATTGTCGCGGAAATCGAAAATATGACGCTGACGGTTTTGCGCGACGGCATGGAAGGCGACATCGCCACGGAAGCCAAACGCTGGATCGGCTACAAAGACGACAAATTCAAACAGTTGCGCGCCGAACTGGCATAAAGCCATGAAACGGGCAATCGTTTATTTGATGATTGTTCTGACCTTGGGCGGATGCGTGACCCTGTCCGCCCAAGACGAAAAAACCGCTCAAGAGCTGAAAAGCTACGGGCTGAAGCAGTCGTGGACACAGCCCAAAAACGTATTTTTGGCGGGATTGCTGAACGTCCTGCCCGTTGCGGGAAACCTGTATTTGTCTGCGGGCAAAGACGGCGATTCGTCGCAAATCGCGTATGGCGTTTTAAACTTTTTCTTCATTTATCCGCTTTCGATTTTGTGGGCTGTCCCGCAGGCCGCCATTGACGCCCACACTTTGAACAAAAAAGCGTTTGTCGATTACTACACCTTTGACAAAGCGGGGCAAAAAGAACTGGACGCTTTGAAAGCCGAACGCCACATCGACACTTTGTCCTATCTGGAAGACGACGAAGAATCCGATATGGACGAATAGCCGCCTTGTTCCTTTTACCGTGCGGGCATAAGCTGAAACATGCGGCATCGGGAAAGGAACTGATATGAAAAATTTGATTTGGGCTTTGCTTTTTATTGTCACGGGCTGCGCGACGGACATCAACGACAATGCGCACAGCCTGTCGTCGGTCGGGCACGCCTCCGCCGTCGCGCAAGGCGTCATTGTCGACGTGCGCACCGTTTCCATCCAAGGTTCAAACGGCGCCGGTTCCGTTTTGGGCGGAGTCGCGGGCGGCGTCGCCGCATCGACAATCGGGCGCGGCGCGGGGTCTGTTTTGGCTTCGGTGGGCGGAGCTTTGGCAGGCGCGTTCATTGGCGGCATCACGCAAAACGAACTGACCAAACAGCAGGCTTTGCAATACATCGTCCGTTTGGCGGACGGGGATATGATTAACGTGATTCAAGGGTTGAACAATCCTTTGTCCGTCGGGCAAAAGGTGTTCGTTTTGTACGGCAAGGAAACCCGTTTGATTCCCGACACGCTGCCGGCGCCGAAATCGTTGTAATTCAACCGGTTAAACCGAATGGTCATAAATTTGCAATATTTTTATCAAGATTTCCTACCAAAACCGGCGTTTTTATGGTATAAAAGAAACATGCGATAAATTTCCCTTTTTTAAACAACGGGGTTCGCAGGGTTTAATTTTTAACGGGAATCTTACAGAAAATGGCAAAAGAAATTTCTTTTTCAGCCGGTGATTTTGTCGTTTATCCGACTCACGGCGTAGGGAAAGTGATGAGTATCACCAAAGATACCGTGGCAGGACAGGAATTGGAGTTAATCGCCGTCCACTTTGACAAAGACCGCATGACTTTGCGCGTTCCGATGATGAAAGCCAAAAATTCGGGTTTAAGGAAACTGTCCAACCGTTCCATTATGGATACGGCACTGGAAACGCTGCGCGGAAAATCCAAATCCAAACGCACGATGTGGAGCCGCCGCGCCCAGGAATACGAAGCGAAAATCAATTCCGGCGATCCGGTCGCCATTGCGGAAGTCGTGCGCGATTTGTACCGTTCGCAATCCCAATCCGACCAATCGTACAGCGAACGTCAAATCTATGAACAGGCTCTGGATCGTTTAGCAAACGAACTGGCCGCCGTCGACAAAATCAAAACGGAAGACGCGACAGTCAAACTGTGCGGTATTCTGGAAACGGCCTGTTGAGGGTTCTTCTTTAAAAAAGCCCGCTTTCGGCGGGCTTTTTTTTATTTGTAGGATTGAATCAGAATATCAACCGTTTCCTTTAGCGACAAACTGTATCTGTCCATGGCGAACAGGTTGCTCATCGTTTTGTGGGCGTTGCGGGCGACGATTTCCATTTCGCCGATTTGCACGCCGTAATCCGACATTTTTAAATCGGCGACGCCGCAGGCTTCCTGCAAGGCTTTCATCGCCTTGACAAACGTCAGCGGCTTTTCCTCGTCGGGCAAACCATCCGTTTCCGCGCCCAAAATATGCGCCATTTTGATAAATCTGTCGGGAACATAGCGCGCAAAAAACGAAAAATAGGATTCGGACAGCATCAGCAGCCCCGCCCCGTGCGGCAAGTCGGGATGCGTCGCCGTCAGCCCGTGTTCAATCGAATGAAGCGACGTGCAGCTGGACGTCGACTGCACCATGCCCGACAGCAGCCCCGCCAAAGCGATGTTCGTTCTGGCTTCCAAATCATTGCCGTTCTGAACGACACGCGGCAGGTATTTTGAAACCAGACGCAAAATCTGCAAAGAAAAGGCTTCGCTGATAGGGGTCGCGATTTTGGCGATAAAGCCCTCGGCGGCTTGGAAAAACGCGTCGAATCCTTGAATTGCCGTCAAAAACGGCGGAACGGACACCATCAATTCGGGGTCAAGGACGGACAATGCCGGAAATGTCGACGGAACACCGAAGCCTATCATTTCCTTCAAAGCGCGATTTGTTACGACCATCCATTGGTCGGCTTCCGTTCCCGTCCCCGCCGTCGTCAGAATCGCGACAATCGGCAAAGCGGCGTTTTTAACGGGCAGTCCCTTGCCCGAACCCGTTACGATGTAATCCCACAAATCACCGGGGTTGCGCGCCATCAGCGCAATGGCTTTCGCCGCGTCAATGACACTGCCGCCGCCCAGTCCCAGCACAAAGTCGCAAAAATTGTCGCGGGCGAACTGCGCGGCTTCCATCACTTCGTCTTTGCCCGTGTTGACAGTGATTTTGTCGTAAATCATATAGTCGATGTTTTGATGCTTCAGCGCCGCCAAAACCCTGTCCAAGTATCCGCGTTCGCGCATGGTTTTGCCGTTTGAAATAACAACCAGAGCCAGCTTCCCCGGCAATTTTTCGCGTTTCAATTCGTCAAGCTTTCCTACGCCGAACAGTACTTTCGTCGGAATCGAAAAATCAAAATCAATCATGGCAAACCCTTTCCCGCTTGAATTTCAAAGCGCGGACAGTTTAACGCTTTTATTCCGAAAAAAAAAGCTTTATCGCGTCGGGCGCAAAAATCCGAACGGCGACACTTCGTCGGATTCGGGTTCGGGATCGGGCAGCGGTTCGGGATCGGGGAAATAGGTTTCCTCCGCCTCGGCGGCAGGCTGTTCGTCCGGAACGGATTCGGCGGGCGCTTCCTCCTCAACCGGCTCGGGCGGCATATAGGCCTGCGGTTCCGGACGGTCGACTTCGCGGCACGCTTCGACAAAGCGCAAATAAACGCGTCCCAAAGCGCCTTCTTCAAAAATCTTGGTCAGATAATGTTCGATGTCGTGGCGTTCCAGCATCGTAAACATTTGTTCAAATCGGTAGCAAAACGTCCGAACCGCATTCGACAAAATGTCGTCGCGCATCAGCCTGTTTTTCAAATCTTCCTTGAAATGCGGCGAATTTTCGGCGTTCAAAAGCAGCACTTTGCAAAAAGCCCACTTGTTTCCGTTGCCGACGCGCTGCCAAATCAATTCCGTATGCGCGGCCTGCACCAATCCGAATCTGACCAGAATGTCGGACAACAAATCGTTCAATTCGTTAATGAACAAATCAGCGTTGTGCAAAACCATGGCGCTGCGGGTTTGAATTTGCGCTTCCATCAGCGTTCTGACCATGGCTTCGGCGTGATCGGCGGAACGTCTGGTTTGCGTCAGCAAAAGGTTAATGGTGTTGCCCTGCTTTTTCAGCGTCATCACATTGTACAGCAGCCCCGTTACCAGCCACAGCGCGGCCAAAGGCGCAAACGCCGTCGCGGCAATCATCGCGATTTCGTTGACGGGCAGACCGAACAGCTGCGCAAAGCCGATTTTGGCAAAAACGTAAAATCCGACTCCCCCCAGCCAAAGCAGGGAAACAGCGACGGCAAAGCTGAACAAAACGATTAAACCAACCATATTTCGACCCTTTTTGCGGATGTTACCGCCTTGACTGTAGGCCTTTTTTATAAAAAATCGGTAAATTTGAGGATTTTTATTCTCTCTAAACTCCAAAAGTGATAGAAAGGACGAAAGTTGATTTTTAAACGGAGTTTTTCATGGAACAGGAACAGTATTTGGAATTTGAAAAACCGATTGCCGAACTGGAAAGCAAGATTGAGGGCTTGCGCCGCCTTTCCGCGGCCGAGGACGGCGTCAATATCGCCGAAGAAATCTCGCGTTTGCAGAAAAAGGTCGAAAAACAGGCGGAACAGCTGTATTCCAAACTGACTCCGTGGCAGAAAACACAGGTTGCGCGCCATCCCAACCGCCCGCATTGCCTTGACTATATCAACGCTCTGATTACCGATTTTGAACTGCTGGCGGGCGACCGCCTGTTCGGCGAAGACGAAGCCATCGTCGGCGGCATCGGCCGTTTTCAAGGCTATTCCGTCGTCGTCATCGGACAGGAAAAAGGCCACGACATCGAAACGCGTTTGAAACACAGCTTCGGCATGGCGAAACCCGAAGGATACCGCAAAGCCATTCGCTTGATGAAGCTTGCCGACCGCTTCGGACTGCCGATTATCACGTTTGTCGACACAGCGGGTGCTTTCCCCGGACTGGAGGGGGAAGAACGCGGACAGGCGGAAGCGATTGCGTCCTGCATTGACGCCAGTTTCGGCGTGCGCGTTCCCGTTATCAGCGTCGTTATCGGCGAAGGCGGTTCGGGCGGCGCGATTGCGATTGCCACCGCGAACCGTATTTTGATGCTGGAAAATTCGATTTATTCCGTCATTTCGCCCGAAGGGTGCGCCGGCATCCTGTGGCGCGACGGACAGCAGGCGCAAAAGGCGGCAGACGCTTTGCACTTGACGGCGCAGGATTTGAAAGCGCTGAACGTCATTGACGAAATCATCCCCGAAGCCGAAGGCGCGGCGCACCGCGCGCCCGCGCAAACCATCGCCGCGGTCGGAGATGCGGTTTTCAAACATTTGTCCGATCTGATAAAACTCGACCGCGACAAAGTCAAACAGGACCGCGCCGACAAATTCATGAAAATGACGCGCCTGCAGGACGCATAATTCAAAAGCGGGTTTTTGAACCCGCTTTTTTTAATCAAAAAAGTTCCCCTTATGAAATAACTGCTTCATCGCTTGCTTGGACGGGGAAAGTCATGTAGTCGCCGTACAAATCCTTCAAATGCGCCTCCGGGTTAAACGGACAGCTGTACAATCTTCCCTCAAATTCCATTTTTTGCAAAGGAAACAGCTCTTCGTGTTTGAAGGCGACTATTTCATGTTCATGCGGAAAATCAATTCCATAAAAATACATTAAACCGCCTTCTTCGGAACTGTCGCAAATAAAACGATTTTCCATTTCTTTTATTTTGCCTCTGATATCGGCAATGTCTTTTATGTTTGCGGCGGCGGTTTGCTTTATCAATTCATTTTGAGCTTTATGCACCTTTGCGGAAACCGCTTTTTTATCCATTTCGCCGCGGCAAGGCTTTACGGGAAAAACATCCAGTCCGACCAGATTGTTTTCCTTGTTTATCCGAACCTGATAATGACCTATTGATGTTTCACATTCCCGCACATCAAATCCTAGTGCGCAGAAATGCGACCTTATTTCCGGAAGTATTTTTTCCAAATCCGGCCAGAGCATACTGACATCGACATCATCGTCCCACGGAACAAAGCCTTTATGTCTGACAGCACCCAACAGCGTTCCGAAATCCAGCCAATATCCGACGCCCTTCTGTTCACAAAAAGACGCAAATTCAGCCAGCAATTCAATATTTTTTTCTTGAAGTACGCGCAATCCCCCCATAGCCGGTTTCACCTTTGTTATATCGCAGTATGCCAATATTTTTTGGCAATTTTAATATCGTTGTATTCGGAAAGCAGCCGTTTAAATTCTTTTCGCGTAAAAACTTTTACACTTCCTATCCTGTAAACCGTTTTAAAATTGTTTGTAGTTTTATTTATAAGATTCATCTTTATCCAACTCCTGGGTTCTTGCGTCCAAAGGCAAATGGTTATCAACTTTGTTCTGCAACTTCCGATAATTATCGTAAATACGCTGTTTTAAAGAAGATGAACTGATTCCCTGCCCGTAGGGAAAATAAACAACCTCAACTCCCGATTTTTGCAGATAATCATATTTTCCCGCCCAGTCGTCCCCGACGACGAACACATCCAAATGCAGCTTGGAAACTTTATCCGTGTGGTCCAAAGATTTTTGCGGAATGACAATATCGGGATATTTTAAAGCTTTCACCAATGCAATCCGTTCTTCAAACGGAATAATCGGTTGGGATTTGTATGAAGCCACCAATTCATCCGTATTTACCCCGACAATCAAAATGTCGCCCAATGCTCTGGCATATTCAATCATTTTCAAATGATTTGCATGCAGCATGTCAAAAGTGCCGGAAGTGTAAACAACCGTTTGATTTGATATTCTGAGAGAAAAAAACTTCTTCTGGAAAAATGTGCAATTTTGCCATATTGACAAAATAACATTGCAATCACAAAGGCTATTTGATATAGATATAAAAAACGGTCGTTTATTGAAAACATCTTGCCGATGTTTATTTTCGATGGCGACTTCTTTTTCGATTAATTGTAACCCAGCAATTTCAATTCCAGCTTTTCCTTGACCTGTTTCCAATCGGGCATTTTGGTTGACAGCAGGTTATAAAATCCGTCCGAATGATTCGGAAAATACGCGTGGCACAACTCGTGAAAAATCACATAATCGATTGATTTTTTGTTGGCTTTTATCAGATCGGGATTCAAAATTATTTCGTGCTTTTTCAAATAACTTCCCCAGCGTTTCTTTAATTTTCTGATTTTAAGAACCGGCAACGGCAAATCGGGAAAAGACTTTAAACATTCGCGCAACCTTTCGGCGAAAACGTCTTCGGCGCGCCGTAAAAGCCATTTTTGAAAATCGGCATTGATTTCCGCTGTTTTTTGCGGCGCGGAAGAAAGGATGCAAATCCTGTTTTTCAGCACCCGCACGGCGTTTTTCCATGCCGCTTTTTCGATGACGATTTGATACTGCCGCCCCAGATACAGCACCGAACCGCCCGAAACGATTTCAGCCCGTTCGGGACGGTTGAATTGCCGGAAATAAGCCTGTTGCTTTTCAATCCATTTCGTTTTTCGCACGATGAAAGCGTCGATTTCCGCATCGTTCGCCTGCACGGGGGCTTTGATTGTCACCGCGCCGTCTGGAGTAACCTCGGCTGCAAATGATTTACGCGGTTCTTTGACGATGTTCATCAAAACGAATCCTTGTTTTCAACCGCCAGATTCCAAGCCGTCAAAGCGATTTGCTCTATCGCGTCGGCGGATAGCTTCTCATTGACCTCGTCGAACAAAAAGTCCTCGATGTCGTTGATGACGGCGCGGCGGACTTCCTGCTTGACTGAAAAATCGACGACCTTGCGGCGTTTAATCAAATCGACGATATGGCGGACGATGTCCGTGTAATCGTCCGACGACGCAAAGAAACCGCGCAAGTTGCGGTAAAACGGGTGCGCCGTTTTATCGGCGCGCAAATCGTCGGGAATGTCGGAATCGACGTAATCGGCGACGGCGGACTGATACGATTTCGCCTGTTCCAGCAAAGCCGCCAAGTCTTCTTTCTTCGCGGTTTTCAAATCGACCAGCAGCCGTTCGATCAAATCGCTGAATTTGCCGTAGAAAGCCTTGTCCTGATCGTATTTTTCATAAATGATTTTCTTTGTCTGCGCCAAAATCGCGTCGGCTTTGGATTTGTCGGACAGACCGTTTCTTTCGTCTTCGATGTATTGATCGAATTCGCGCATATCGGACAAATTGATTTCCTTGGACAGGATTTCGGCTTCGCGGGCGGTGACATACTTGTCCAGCAGTTTGGCGATTTGATCTTTGTATTTTGAAAAATCGACGGATTCGGCGCAGGCGAGCATCGTCGTTTTCTTGATTTCGATAAAGCGTTTCAGTTCCCCTTGCCACCCGCGCAAAGTATCCAAATCCACTTTGTCGTAAAAATCGTGCAAAGCGCGGCAAAGCGAAAATTGACGGATGCAGGCGTTAACGTCTTCTTTGAATTTTTCGCGCGCCTTTTCGTCGGATTTCAATTTATCGACATAGGCGTTCACGTCGTTTTTGTCCGCAATGCCTGCAAACGGTTCGCGCAGACTTTCAAAACATTCTTGCAACCGCTTGATTTGACTGTCCGTGTCCATTAAAGCGTTTTCGATGTCGGCGGGATCGAAATTGGAAAACAGCTCCAACGCGCTTTTCAGATTTTTGGCGTTTTTGGAATAATCGACGATCAGTCCCGCCGTTTTGCGCGGCTTTCCCGCGTCGCCGTCAAACACGCGGTTGACGCGCGCGATGGCTTGCAGCAGGTTGTGGTCTTTCAACTGTTTTGCCAGATATAAAACCGTGTCGCGCGGCGCGTCGAAACCTGTCAAAAGCTTGTCCACGACGATCAGCAGTTCGCACCCGTCCGGATTTTTCTTGTAATCGCGGACAATCTGCTTTTCCCGCGATTCCAAAGATCCGTACAGCCGCTTTTGCTCCGCCAGATAATTGGCGACAATCTGCTTGTGATCGGGCTTCAAATCGTCCGCGCCGTCCTCCGCCTGCGTTTCGGAAATGACGACTTCGGAACGGATGTCGCCCAAAAAATCAAGTGCTTGCTTGAACATGACGGCAGCGTATTTGCTGGGGGCGACCAACTGCCCTTTCAACCCCGTGTTTTTGAAGTTTTCGACAAAGTGGTCGTGAACGTCCAGCGCGATCATTTCGATGCGTTGCGATGTTTCTTCCAATACGGACGCGGACACGCATTTCCGGTTGAAATCCGCCCGTTCCTTTTCCGACATTTTGGCAAAGACGCGGTCATAGAACTTGTCCGCCAGCGGGTCGATTTTCTGATCGACGAAACGCCCCTGATAAATCAAAGGCAGAACCGCGCCGTCCTTTTCGGCTTCGGAAATCGTGTAATCATCGATCAATCCGCCGAATTTCGCGATGGATTCCGCTTTGGTCAAAACGCCGTTTTTCGTTTTGGTTTCTTTCATCAGCGGCGTTCCGGTGAACGCGATTTGACACGCGCGGGGCAGAATTTTGTTCATCATCGCGTTGGCTTCCCCGCCTTGGGTGCGGTGGGCTTCGTCGATTAAAACGAACAGGTTCGCATCGTCGTCTGAAAAATCCGTGTTCACATCGAATTTGTGAACCAAAGTCGTTATCACGTCCGTTGTTTTGGATTTGATTTTTTCGATTAAATCTTTGCAGGATGTCGTTTGCACCACGCCTTTTTTGATGTTGCAGGCGGCGAACGTGTCGCGGATTTGAATGTCCAAATCGCGGCGGTCGGTAACGACGATGACGCGCGGATTTTTAACCTGCTCGATTAAATTTTTGACCAGCATGACCATCGTCAGCGATTTGCCCGACCCTTGCGTGTGCCAAATCAGCCCGCCGCGGCGTTTGCCGTTTTCGTCCGTTTCGTGAACGCGGGCAAGCGTCTTTTTAATCGCGAAATATTGCTGGTAGCGCGTGATTTTTTTAACGCCGTTGTCATAAACGATAAAGTTCCTGACCAAATCAAGCAGCCGTTCGGGACGCAGCAGGCTGTAAATGCCCTTGTCCTGCTCCGTGATTGCGCGGGGCGTTTGTTCATATCGGGCGCGGAGCAGGTCTTCGCCGATTTGAGCGACGGTTTCGGCGCAAACGGGCGTGTTGACGCTTCGGGAAACGGCGGCGTCGAAATCGCCGCCCGCATCGCGCTCTTTCCACACGGAATAGAACTCAAACGGAGTCAGCATCGTGCCGTATTTGACGGATTGCGCGTTCGCCGCGACCAAAATTTGCGGGAACAGGAAAAAACGCGGCGTCTGCCCGCCTTGCTGGTTGCGGATCATTTGATGAATGGCGGCATCGACGGCGACGGACGATTTTTTGTTTTCGATGACGGCGAAAGGAATGCCGTTGACGAATAAAACAATGTCGGGACGGCGGTTCGCGTCTTCGGAAATTTCAAATTCCGCGGCGACGTGAAAAGCGTTGTTCGCCGGATTTTCCCAGTCGATAAAACGCATTTGCGGCGACGTTTTCCGACCGTCGATAAATTCGACGACGGCGCGACCGCACAACAGGTTGGCGTAGATGTTTTCCGACGCTTTGATAACGCCGTCGTCCAGCTTCACGCGTTCCAAATCCGCAATCGCTTCGACCAAACTTTGATCGGAAACGCGCGCGTCGTTGATGCGGCGCAAAGCGTCAAAAGCGATGTCGCGCAAAATATATTGGCCGTTGCCCTCCCGATGCTTGGCGATTTCGCGGCGCGGAATGTAATCGTACCCCAAATTCACCAACTGCAAAACCGCGGGAATCTGCGACACGGACGCTTCGTCAAAATCGGGAAGAGTGAAAGACATGGTTAAATTTCCTTGCAAAGATAAAAAGTTCTGCTATTCATATCCTCAATAGTCCTCGGAAAGTGCTATGACGCCTTGGTAGCGTTACCACGCCGAGGTTATTTTTTTTCGCATAGAACCAGAATATAATCATATCTTGAAATTTACAAGAAACACATATTTCGGTCATGCGGCATTCCCTTCCTGAAAAATTCCCAAAAGGCATTTGTTTTCTTAACTTGACATACGTATAATGAAAATATGAGTTCATGACCTAGGGTTGTGAACCTGTCAAGGTTTCGGGCACTGAGCCAGCGTAGCAAATCAGTGCCCTTTCTTTTAAACGCGTTTGTTTGTCCCATTCAGGCGAATTGATGCAACCGCCATTTCCTTTGATTGAAAAAGCGGTTTTAAACTTTGCGATTTAACATAACCATTCCCCTGCTTCGCTTTCGCTGTTCAAAATACCGTGACGGTCGCTTTCGGGATTAACAACCACTAAATCTATCAGGACTTCTTTATGTTCAATCATCTTACGCCACCTTTACGCGGATTTTTCCGGTTAAGAGTTGCTGCATCAATCCTTTTTTCTGGGATTGGAGCAAGTCGAGTTTCCGAACCAACAGGTCGATTTCTTCGTCCGTTTTGGAAAGAATGTCGGCAATCGTTTTTTGTTCGGAAATGTCAGTCGGGATACACAGAGAAAAACTATCTAAGCTCGATTTTTGAATATTCGGCAAACCGGAACCGACGCGCAATCTCATAATATCGCTTTCTTCAAATTTCAAAATTTGAAACAAGAAATGTAAATTTGTTTGCAAATTTGATAAAGCGTAGCAATGTCCGCCACACCAAAAACGTTCTTTCATAAAAGCGACAAATCCGCATGAATTTCCGCCTTCGCTGATTGTAATCGTGTTTTTTTCACGATTATAAGAATCCGTAAGTCCTGACTTTGAAATTCCGCCATTGATAACAGGATATACGCCCGTTTCAGTCATTTCCAAACGCCCTAATTGTTCCCCTTTGGAAATAGCGGCTATTTCTCCCAGTTTTACTTTTTGCCATTCGCCTGTGAAACCGGGCAGGCGGATTCGGGCGGTTAACAGTTTTTGCATCAGCCCCTTTTTTTGCAAACGCTTTGCGGCGATCAAAGCCGTCAGTTTTTCAATCGCCGAATCCCACGCCCCCAAAATCTCCGCAATCTTTTCCTGCTCCGCCAGCGGAGGGAGTAAAAGAGGGCACTTTGCATATTCTTCCGCATTAACTCCAGGTTGCCCGCTACGAACAGACATTACCTTTATCCAAGATTTATAAAAAGGCATTTCTGTCGATAACTTTAAATAATAAGGGTTTATTAAATTTGTGTTTGGAGAAAATTTTATTAAAAAACCTGCAAAGACAAATTGTCCATCATTTTCGTTGTATAAATATGTTTTCCCAGTTGTTGCTCCTGTTCGGGCAAAGACAATATCACCTTTTTCCAATAAGTAATTTTTATAATCAGAAATGTTTACAGAAACTCTGTTTGAAAAAATATATTTCCCATCATCATCTATGTCCGTAATCCTAATATATAATGGTAAATTTGGTGAATAAGGAACAGAAGGAGCATTTGCACCATATTGTCCCTTATTTTTGCAAATCTTACCCAGTTTTGTTTTGCTCCACCCGTCGGGGATTTTTTGAGTAGTTTTTGTCATTTTGCACTCATTCTTTTTCTTCATCATCAATTTCAGATGTTGCTTTCGTCAAGAACTCTCTTTCAGCTTCTTCGGCTTTTTTATTTAGATATTTTGCAAATTGCGATATGCCGGGAATATTTTTAAATTTATCTACTGCATTTGCAACTGCGGCGGTTTTATCCATAATTTCCATTAAGGGATTATCTGTTTTATTATAGTCTGTAATTAGTTTTCCAGGGTTCTCAGCACTTGTTATTATCATATTAAACAGCAATTTTGCCCTTAATTCATGGGACATATTTTCTTGCGGTAAATCCTGAATTTGCTTAACTAATCCAAGATAAGTTTTACTTAATACCTCTTTATGGGCATATTCTTCTATTAAACGTTTCGATAAATTAATCGATTTATTTGAAGTCCATGCAATCCAAAGTAACGGGAAGTAAATAGGAATGACTAAAAACAATGTTTTTGGAAAATTTTCTATTAAATCTTGTATTTTCTTTACACCCTCAATATGTAAAGAAAAATTAATATAAACAGGAATTAAAGAAACCAACACCATAGAGATAATAGCTAATGTAAAAACAATAGAAGACACTCGCCGATGTGATATTTCCGATTTTTTCTGAGAAACATAAGCTGCACTTAAGCCTTTTGCCATTGCCTCCGGCATTAACTCATCCAATTTTTCTTTTCTGTTTTCGTATTCAGAATCATATGTTCTTTTTAAATTTTCAAAACTTTCTGAAAATTTTTTCATTTTCTCTTCAATTACAGAATAACTTTTATTTAATTTATCTTTCAAGCCACCTTCTCGTTCTCCATCTGGTTTTTCATCTCCCATGATTTCATTGTATAAATCGTCTATTTCAGATTTTCGTTCCTTTGCTGTCGTCTGCAAGTCTGTTATCTTTTTTAAGGAAGAATTAACTTCAGCTTCAATCGCAGTTATGTTTTCCTTTGACGCTTTGGTCACGCTTAATTCGGCAGAAACTTCAGTTTGTAATAATTTTATTTTGTTTTGAATTTCCGATATATTCTCTTCTTCCTTAGCGAGTTGGCATGATTTTTCATTAATTTCACTTGCAACTTTTATTGCCCCTTTAACTTTTGTTCTATTTTCTTTATAATCCTTTATAATATCTTTCAATTCATCAAGAAGTTGGATAGATTCTTCTTGTTTTTCTGATGTCTGTTGCGCAAGAAATTTGGCTTTTTCAAACGCTTTCGTTGCTTCTTCTTCTGTTGCACCGATTTTGTTTTCAGCTATTTTTTTTGCTTCTTCTGCTAATTTTTGAATCGCGGGTAGAGCTTCCTCAAGGTTTTTTATACGCTCCCATGTTTTTTTGCGTTCTTCATCCAAATATTCCGTATCAGCCATTTTTTTTCATCCTTTTAAATAAATTCCCCTAAATCATACATCAACTTTTGATATAAAGTCTATAATTCCTTTGTTTTAAGATTTTTACGTCGGTGCGCCGTTCGCTCATTTTCCGAATTGCGTGCCGCGTGCCGACCGTACCCGCATCCCGACCGCCAAAATTATTTCAAGGGAATACAATTTCAGTGTTCTTTGTACTTGCCGCGTTCCCTCGTTTTGAACTTGTAAGTAATCCTTACAAGTTGCCGACAGGTCGGTTTCGTCATCATCAAGGATATTTTTTATATGCTGTGTGATGTTTTACGTCGAAGTGTCAAACAACTCCGCCATTTGGGCTTGAGACAGCCAAACCGTCCCGTCCATGCCGCGCAAAGTGATTTTCGCCTTGCCGTCGTCGGTCGTGTGGATAATCATTTCTCCTTGCGTCATCTCTTTATCCCTCTGTTTCTGTTTAAAACACTGACGACGATTTGTTTAATCGTTTCCATTTCTTGCGGACGGCTTTCGGCAATCAGCAAGGTCAAGGCTGCCAACGCGGCATTGTCAATAACGGGAACGTTGTTTGAATACAAAATGCCGTTTCGTTCCAGAAAATACAAAAAGCAACCGGCGGCTATGCGTTTGTTGCCGTCGGTAAAGCTGTGGTTTTTCGTAATCAAATACAGCAGAGTAGCCGCTTTTTCCTCTAACGAGGGATAGCAATCACGCCCGCCGAATGTCTGATAAATCTGATTGACAGAACTTTCAAAACTGTCGTCTTTCGGATTGGCAAAAACATCCGATCCGAATTCCGGCTTCATTTTTTCGACAACCGTTAAAAAATCGGACGGGGTCAGAACAATGGCGGCTTTTTCCGTTTCACCAACCGTATCCAGTGTTTTATTGTCAAAGTCGTCCAACAACTTTAACCCGTCTGAAAAATCGGACAACACACGCAACAATTCTTTCGCTTCATCCAAAGACTCCGCTTGATTTTCCAAGCCGCGCCGCACAACGCCAATCGCTTGTTGCAATTTTTGCAGGCGTTTGTTTCGTTCTTCACTCAGCCTCTTTTGGTTTAAAGCGTATCCATCCAGCAAATACTGTTTTAATACGTGATTAGCCCAGATGCGGAATTGAGTGCCTTGATAAGATTTTACGCGGTATCCAACAGAAATAATTACGTCTAAATTATATTGAAAAACGCCGCGGGAAACCATTCGTTTTCCTTCTTTTCGAACTTCCCGGAAATTCCGGGAAGTTGATGCGGGATCTAATTCACATTCATCATAAATGTTTTGAATATGTTCGTTGATGGTATTGAAATCTTTGTTAAACAAACGCGCCATTTCAGATTGTGTTAACCACACCGTATTGTTGGAGGCATCTATTTTTACAGAAATTTCAATGCCTTGTCCGGGAGGTTGATACAAAATGACGGTATCTTTTGTTGAAAGGAAAGCGGAAGATGAGGAAAATATATTTTCCCGTTGTTTGATGAAGGCCTCCATATCATTTTTAGATGCCGGAGGAATATCTGTGTGAATCTCATTTTTTCGCAATTGCGTCATGACGCGGCTGTTTATATCGTTTCCGGGATGGATAAAATATGATAAGATTTGTTGGTTGTTTTTATCCGTATATAAAAACATTGCTTTTGCTAAAGCTGCTTCTTCAGCCGTTAAAATCTTTTTTGCTTCTCTTTTTCTCATTTTTTTACCCTATTCACTTTACAACCCCAGTTCCTTTAAATACGCGTCCATCTGTTTTTGAACGTCGGACAATTCGGATTCCAGTTTTGCAATATCGGATTTGACGGCGGACAAATCGACCTCGGCTTCCTCTTCGAACGTATCGACATAGCGCGGAATGTTCAGGTTATAGTCGTTTTCCTCGATTTCTTCGGGCGTTGCCAAGTGCGAATATTTTTCGATTTCCGCGCGGTCTTTATAAGTGTTGAAAATCTTGTCGCTTTGTTCCGCCGACAAAGTGTTTTGGTTCTTGCCCGCGACGAACTCTTTGGACGCGTCGATAAACAAAACGTCTTTGCGGTTTTCGTTCGCGCCGCCCTTTTCCCGCGACTTGTCAAAGATTAAAATGGCGACGGGAATGCCCGTTGTCTGGAACAATCCGGCGGGCAGACCGATCACCGCGTCCAGCAGGTTTTCCCGCACCAACGCTTGGCGAATACGCCCCTCCGCCGCGCCGCGGAACAAAACGCCGTGCGGAACGATGACGGCGACGCGCCCCGATTTTTCCTTTGCCGTCGCAATCATGTGCGAAATAAAGGCGTAATCCCCTTTGCTCGCCGGCGGCATACCGCGTTCAAAACGTCCGTACACGTCGTTTTCAAGGTGCTTTTCGCCCCACTTGTCCAGCGAAAAAGGCGGATTGGCGACGATCACGTCGAATTGCATCAGCTTGTCGCCGTCTTTCAGCAAAGGATTGTTCAGCGTGTCGCCCCATTCCAAACGGGCGGAATCCTTGTGATGCAAAAACATATTCATACGGGCGAGGTTGTAGGTCGCCCCCGTTTTTTCCTGTCCGTACAGCGAATAATCGTGCGAACCTTGTTTTTCGACCTCTTCGCCCGCCAGCAGCAGCAAACCGCCCGATCCGCACGTCGGGTCGCAAATGCGGTCGCCCGCTTTGGGCATCGCCAGCCGCGCCAACAGCGAAGCGACGGCTTTCGGCGTATAAAACTCGCCCGCTTTTTTGCCTGCGTCCGACCCGAACCGCTCAATCAGGTACATATAGGCGTTGCCCAGCAAATCGCCGTCCACTTGCGACAAATCTACTTTGTTAAAATCGTTCAGCATGTCGCGAATCATTTTGTTGCGCTGGGCGGTTTGCCCCAGAATCGACTGGTTGTTGAAATCGACGGTGAAAATGTCGCGCAGTTCGTCGTTCGCCTCCTCGATTTTCCGCAAGGCGATGTTCAGCCTTTCCCCGATGTTGTCGGCGTTTTGGTGTTCGTAAATATCGTAAAAGCTTGTGCCGCCGGGCAAGATGAAACGGGCGTTTTTCAGCTTCAAAGCGATGCGGTCTTTGTCGTCGCCGTAGCGTGCTGTCAGTTTTTCGATTTCGGCTTTTTTGATGTCGCTGATGTATTTGTAAAACAAAAACGCCAGAATGTAGTCTTTGAACACGCCGCCGTCAACGATGCCGCGCGCGGAATCGGCGGCGCTCCACAACAGCTTGTTCAGTTCGTCTTGGGTCAAAGCGGGCATGGTCATTCTCCTGTAATTTTGGTTAAGGCGTATTCTATCATAAATTCTTTGAGATTCAGCAGCTGTTCCGACAATTCCCGCTCTTTTTTCAGCAGGAAGAACGCTTGCGACAAAGCCGTCTGCGTTTTTAACGGCAGGGGCGGAACGGAAAGCAGTTCGATCTGCGATCGGACGATCGCTTTGACCGTTGCGGTCCCCTGTCGTGAATTCATTTGCGCCTGCCCTTGTTTGGAATTTAAATACATGACGATGTATTCTGGCAAAAAACGCCGGTCGGCAACGGAAACGACGAAAATCGAACTTGACGCGACCGTTTGATGTTTCGACATAAACAGCGACGCTTTGAATTCCCCGCGGCTGGACAGCAAAACATCATTGTTTTTCAACAAGTGGGCGGGCTTTAATCTTTCCGCGTTAAACCGCGCGAGCGGCGTTCCGTCCGTTATGGCGGGGGCGGATAAGTTTTTTGGCTGGACGACGGCGCAATTTCCGTTTTGAACCGCCGGAATGCTTCCGCGAAAAGGATAGCCTGCGCGGATTTCGGCAATATCGCAAAGAAAGGTCATGATGATTGCTCCTTGTAATCGTTGCTCTCAATATAACGGATTTAAAAATTTTTCACAATAGGACTATACCGCAAAAAATGTTTGAAAATTTTAAAAAGCACGGCCTCTATACCAATGTCGTGACAATCCAGTTGCAAACGGATTTGCGATTGCCGATAATGAAAAAGCCCCGAAATCGGGGCTTGGGTTGGTGCGGATAGCGGGACTTGAACCCGCACGAGGACAAAGCCTCAACAGATTTTAAGTTGATTTCCGCCCGATTGTCGTATGATTGACGACGTTTGTTTGTCGTTCATTTTTCTTTTGTTTTTCAATATGTTGCAGAATTTCGAGTTTCATTCCTGCTAATCTGGTTTTAACAAGATTTATTTGCGCGGCGCCCCACGGGTGTCCCCGCAAAGGAGGTTGGCATGAAACATCTTTTTACCGAAAAATACATTCGCACTTTGACAAATGACAAGAAAGACCGGCTGGAAATTTATGATTCTTTTTGTCCGTATCTGGGATGTCGAATCGGCGGAAACGGTCAAAAGACATACTTTGTTCGCAAAAAATATTTGGGACGGAATATCCGAGTTACCATCGGCAAAGCGGACGAAGTCGGTTTGGAGTTTGCGCGAAAAAAAGCTTTTTCGCTGTTGGAGAAAATTCAAAACGGCATCAATCCGAACGAGGAAAAATACGAATTGTCCAAAGAGATTTCTTTGGGAATATTCTATGAAGAATATATGGAACGCCACGTTATCGCCAAAACGTCAAAGCGGAACGTTGACAATTCGGCGGGGATTTACCGTCGGCATCTGACGCAATGGAAAAACAAGCGGTTGTCGGAATTGAATATGCGAATGATTGAACTGCACTTCAACTCTGTCAAGAAAACGCACGGCATTTTCGCCGCGAATCAAATGCTGACAATGTTGCGCCACATGTACAACAAAGCGATACAATGGGGATGGGACGGACGCAATCCGACAACCGGAATTAAGAAGTTTCATGTTGAACCTCGGGATCGCTTTCTTGCTCCGGATGAAATTCAAAGGTTGTTTGCGGCGTTGAATGAAGAACCGAATCCGGTTTACAAAACATTTTTCTACACATTGCTTTTTACGGGGCAGCGTCGCGGAAATGTGTTGTCAATGCGCTGGGACGATGTCGATTTCAAAACGGGAGTTTGGTATATCGCCCGAACAAAAAACGGAACGTCTTTGCGCGTACCTTTGGTTGAACAGCTGACTCTGATGTTAAAGGAATTGAAGCTGCAATCCGGGGGAACATCGTGGGTGTTTCCTCGTCCGTTTAATCCGGCGGAGCATCTGACCGAACCCCGCGATGTTTGGGAACGCATCAAAAAGCGCGCTCGAATTACAAATTTGCGAATGCACGATCTGCGCCGAACGGTTGCCAGTTATGAATGTATGAACGGAGAAAATTTGTCGGTTGTTTCTAAAACTTTGAACCACAAAACGCTTGCCGCGACGCAAGTTTACGCGCGCGTTGACACGTCGGCAGTCAGCCGCGCGTTGCAAAAGACGGTCGATGTTTTTGAACAAATCGCCAAGCAGAAAAAAGCCTTTTAAAGATGACGCTTTGCGACGCAAAAGGCTAACCGGCAAAAGAAGGACTACTTAAAAATCAAAGGATTGCCCGTTTTCCAAGTGATTGAAAAATCAGACATCAGTCTTTGGGCAGGATAGCCTTTTCGTCATACGAAAAAACAAATTCCTCTTCTCTGCGAGGCATTTTCACGGTATCTTTTAAATTAAGGAATCAGAGGTGTTTCATGGTTGAAAACGACAGTACGGAATACAAAGAAAAGCTGACCGCCGGTTTGGAAAAAGAGGTTGTCGCGTTTTTAAACGCGCGCGGCGGAACGATTTTTATCGGTGTTGACAGAAACGGAAACGCCGTCGGAGTAGAAAAGTGCGATGCCGTTCAGCTGGAAATCAAAGATCGCTTGATCACGGGAATTCGCCCATCCATTATGGGCTTGTTCGATATCGGCTGCGAAGATAAAGACGGCAAGCAAATCTTGCGGATTACCGTTGCGGCGGGCAAAGAGCCGCCCTATTACATTCGCACAAACGGCATGAGCGAACGCGGCTGTTTTGTCCGCATCGGCAGTTCCGCCCACCCGATGACGCAAGATCAAATCGACGCGTTGTATTATCGGCGGACGCATACGTCTTTGCGCAACATTCCGTCGCCGAATCAGCGCTTGGACTTTACGCAGCTTCACATTTACTATGCGGGCAAAAAGCTGGTTCTGAACGATTATTTCGCCGACAATCTGCAACTGAAAACGGACGACGGGCGGTATAATATGATTGCTTATCTGTGCGCGGACGAAAATGGCATGCCGATGCTGTTCGCCAAATACGCGGGGACGGACAGGGACGTTTTGACGGAAAACAAGAATTTCGGCTATTGCTCTTTGATTAAAGCAACCGAGCAGATTTTGGACAAGTTCGCGGTCGAAAACCGCATTTACGCGCGGGTGACGGCGACCAAGCGCGAAGAACGTCCGATGGTTGATCCGCAGGCGTTGCGCGAAGCGGTGATTAACGCGGTTCTGCACAACGATTATTCATACAGCAACCCACCAAAGTTCGAGATGTTTTCAGACAGGATAGAGATTACTTCGACGGGCGGTTTGCCGTGGGGCATGACAAAAGAAGACTTTTTCAACGGCAAGTCATGTCCGCGCAATCCAGAATTAATGCGGATTTTTCAAGATATGGAACTGGTCGAACGTTTGGGATCGGGCGTGCGACGCATTTTGAACGCCTATACGCCGGACGTGTTCGAGATTTCGGATACGTTTTTCCGCGTAACGTTCCGTTATAACAAACCGTTCGACAAGGCGACGCCGGAAGAAGCCGTCCCAAAAACTGGGGTAAAAACCAGGGGAAAAACTAGGGAGAAAATTCTGTCGCTGATACGGCAAAACCCGACGATTTCAGCGGCGGAAATGGCTGAAAAACTGGGATTGACGGTCAAAGGCGTGGAATGGCAGCTGGCAAAATTGAAATCCGACGGCGCAATCACCCGCATCGGCGCGGCAAACGGCGGCAAGTGGGTGGTAAAGAAAATATCTTGAAAAAACATTTCTAGGATGTTATCTTGCAATAATCTTTTTCAAGGACGACTTTCATGAAGAATGATACTGATATAGAAAACTTTTCATATCTCGTTCGTCTTTTTTCAACAAAGATGTATAAAGAATTACTACAAAATAAATCATCAAAAATTTTTGACGAAATAATAAGAAATACAAATATTTTAGATAACATCTCATATAATTGCTCTCTTAAAGAAATGTTAGATGTAGCATACAATATTTTACTTAAAAAGTATAGATGTGAATACGTATATAAGAATATTATTGTAAATAAAATTGTACAAGGGAAACACTCGCCAAGCGATTCATTTATAATAAATGAATTGCCTGTTTATAATTGTAAAGCAGATTCCGTTGTTTTAAATGGCACATCTACTGTTTATGAAATAAAAACAAAATATGATAATTTAGACAGAATCGAAAGACAGGTTAATGCTTATGAAAAAGCATTTGACAAAATAAATATTGTTATTGATTCTGATGATTCGAAGTCTAATAATTTAACAAAAATACTTCCAAAAAACGTAGGAATACTTGTTATGGGGGCGAATGGAGAAATGAGTGAATATAAAAAAGCCGTTTCTAATAAAGCGTATGTAGATAACGACATCATTTTTAATATACTTCATAAAAATGAATATATAGGTATTCTCCGTAAGAATGGATTTATTGTTTCTGATATTCCAAACATGAAAATACATAGAGAATGTAAAGAAATGTTTTCCACGCTTTCCAAAGAGGTGGCACATAAAGAGATGGTATCTGCTCTTAAAAAAAGAGGAAAGCCTTTATCAGAGTTTGTTTTTAATATTCCTGAATCACTCAAAGCTGTTGCGTTAAAGAACTGTTTTACAAAAAATGAACGCGTGAATTTTATAGATATGTTAAACTTACCAATTTGCGAAGTTTTAAAATAAGAAGGAGAGCTTTATGTATTTTCCGTATTTGAGAGGAAAACAATTTGAACTTATTGCGATTAGAGATTTTGCAGAATGGGCGGACAATAAGAAAATTATCCCTATTATTGAACCCGTAAAAGCATCAATGAATACGCTTTTCACAGCTGGAGATAAGCTAACCGATCAAAAATTTAAATTTTTGATTATTTTAAACCCAGAATACGGCGAAAACAAAAACAACCATGCAAGAAATATTGACGATATTCAAGAAAAATACAATAGTAATCAATTTTGTGTATATACATATATCTTAAATCAAGAAACCGCATGTAATGATTTGAAAAAATTTATAGCTCTCTCAAGAGGTCATGCTATTTCTTTGATCTACAAAAGAAAACCGACAGAAGAGGAAGTTACATATATAAACTCATTAAATAATGTCAATTATAGTATATTTGACGAAAAAGCACTAGGAAGGCATACCTGTCAAAAGTTAGTTAATATTTTTCAAAAAAAATCTGATCCAATTATATTAGAAGATAACTTTAAAAAAGAAGAGAAAAATGCAGATTATCAAAGCGAAGATGTTTTTTCAGATCGACACATCCTATATAAAACAGATGGATATGCGGGTTTTTCCGATTATTTAATAGTGGGAGATCATTTTTCTGAAGTTGGAGGTCCGGCATTCGCAGTTACAATACATTTATCATATATAGATGAAAAGGATGACAATGTATTAAAAATTCGTCACTATGTTTCGGATCAAACCGAAACAAGAGAAGATACAGCAGGAAAATTTGAAGAAGCATTACAGAAACTAATAAAAGATATTAAAAGTGATCCGCAAAATGAAAATTTTAATACGAGAGCATGTAATACTTTTAATGAATTATATAATGCACAACATTTTCCTGGATTAGGGTTTGTCAAAAAGTTGTCTATGTTGCAACACATCGAAATCCTTAATAAATATTTAAAATGAGCTGTAAAATGAAATTTTGCTGCACAAAGTGCTTTAATGATAAATATTTTGAAATATCAGATATTCCTTTCCAAAAAACAGGAAAATGTTATTATTGTGGGACAGAAAATGCAAAATTAATAAATCCTGCCGACTTAAAAATTCATTTTGACGGATTAATAGATTTATATGAACCAAATGGAAAAAATGGGAAGCTATTGTTTAATCAAATATCTTCCGATTGGAATATTTTTTCCAATAAAATACCTAAAAATCTCCAAAAAGAACTTTTTTATAAAATTTGCCTCTGTCCCGATCATAAAAGATATGCCCTAAGAGGAATCAACGATATTCATAAAAAAGCTGAGATAAATTGGAAGAATTTTTCAGATGAAATAAAGTATAAAAACAGATTTATAATATCAAACACGCAGATATTTGATATTTTGGATGAATTTTCTTATTTATTTTCTTTAAAAGATATTCCATCTGCTTTTTATAGAGCCAGAAAAATGGAAAACTTTGATGAGTTTAACGAAAATGATATGTTAAAACCTCCCAAAGAAAAAACAACAAATGGACGTGCTAATCCAAAGGGAATACCCTATTTTTATGTAGCATCTGATAGTAATACCGCTATTCACGAAATACGCCCTCATCGAGGAGATATAGTTTGTGTTGCAAAAATAAAGGCGACCAATATTCCTAAATTAAAAATTTTGGATTTACGATGCATAAATTCATATAATTTTTCTCCTTTTGAAGAAAATGAAGATGCTGAAAAATTAATTAATGCTTTAGCTTTTATGAAGTTGTTTGCAAAAAAATTAGCCTTGCCGATTATATCTCATCAAAAAGATTTTGATTATTTGCCAACGCAATATTTGTGTGAAAAAATAAAATCTCTTAATTGGTCTGGCATAGCATACAAAAGTTCTGCTAGCTCTGAAAAAAATGAAGGATATAATATAGTTTTTTTTGATGATGCTGATTTTAAAATTATTAACTATATGAAAAATGAAATATTAGAAACGAAAATCAAATCAAAACTATTAAAATAGATGATGCTTTACCCCAATGCCGCTAAGACTCTGACGGCTTGGGCGAGTTCGTTATTGTTCATTTTGGAAAGAAGCGTCAACGCCTCGTTCTTCAATGCAGATTGTTCCGTGCGTAAATGAGCGTCCGCATCCATCAAATCGCCGTATGTACACCCCAAGACGGCAACGATTTTTTCCAAAACCTCCAAAGAAACCCCGACGCCGCATTCGATATTGCTGATTGTTCTGGTTCCGACATCACACAATTCCGCCAAGCGTTCCTGCGACATTTTGGGACGCTTTGCTTTTCTGAACGCTTTAACGCGGTTGCCTATGGTTTTTCGCAAATTTTCACTCATATATGCAGTTTAGTTTCTATAAATTATGATTTTAATGTAGATTTCTTTCCTGTTTTGAGTCAAAATACGCAAAAGTTTGCATATTTATACAAAAAACAGGAAGAAAGTTTGCTATGCCGGAAAACAAACAGGTCATCAGTGCGCAGAGAGTCGCGGAATACGGCGAGGTTTTGACCGCCGAACGCGAAGTCGAGGCGATGCTGGATCTGGTGTCGGCGGAGGCGGCACGAATCGACAGCCGTTTTTTGGAACCCGCGTGCGGAAACGGCAATTTTTTAACCGCGATTTTGCGGCGCAAGCTGGAAACGGTCGCGCGGCAGTACAAATCCAAAGTTGCGGATTACGAGATTCAATCACTTTTCGCGCTTGCTTGCATATACGGAATCGATATTCTGCCGGACAACGCGCAGGCGTCGCGCGACCGCTTGGCGCGGCAGATGACGGACGCGTTTCGGGTTTTGTACGGCAAAGAACCGAGCGAAGCCTATCAAAAATCGGCGCGATACATTTTAAGCAAAAACATCGTTTGCGGCGATTCGCTGAACGGCGTTGAAAAAATCACGTTTGTTCAATGGTCGCTGATCGGCGACAAATTTAAGCGCGAGGAATACAAGTTCGGGCATTTGACGGCATCGTGCGCCTATTTGCCGCTGTTCGGATTCGCGGACGGCAATCCGGACAAGCCCGTGTATCAGGCAAAGCCGATTCGCGAACTGCCGCTTGTTTCCGTTTTGAACGTCGGAGATTGCGATGACTGAAAACCATGCGCCCGATATTTTGTCCTGCATCGCAAACCTGTCGAGCGACGAGGTCTTTACGCCGCCGAAAGTCGCGAACGCCATGCTGGATTTGCTGCCGCAAGAATTGTTCGCGAATCCGAAAACGACATTCCTTGACCCGTGTTGCAAAAGCGGCGTGTTTTTGCGCGAAATCGCCAAGCGGCTGCTGGTCGGGCTGGCGGATAAAATCCCCGATTTGCAACGGCGCATCGACCACATTTTTCACAATCAGCTGTTCGGGTTGGCTTTGACCGATCTGACCGGACTGACGAGCCGCCGCTCCGTTTATTGTTCCAAGGACGCGAGCGGCAAATACAGCGTGTCTTTTTTCAAAAATCCGCAGGGACACATTCGCTACACGCGATGCGAGCACGATTTTCAAAACGGAAAATGCCGTCAATGCGGTGCGTCGCAAAGCGAATACGACCGCGGCGAAGAACTGGAAACGCACGCCTATTCTTTCATACATTCGGACAAGGTTTTCAACGGTATGCAGTTTGATGTCATTATCGGCAATCCGCCGTATCAGTTGAGTGACGGCGGGAATGCTGCAAGCGCGCGTCCCATTTATCATTTGTTCGTACAACAGGCAAAGCGTTTAAATCCGAGATACCTAACGATGATTATTCCGTCGCGCTGGTTTTCAGGCGGCAAAGGACTCGACGATTTCAGAGATGAAATGTTGCACGATGAAAGTTTACGTATTCTTTGTGATGTTCCTACGCCATCAGATTGCTTTCCCGGGATACGATTGGAAGGCGGTGTCTGCTATTTTCTGTGGGATAGAGATAACAAAGGATTGTGCGAAGTTTCAACCTACAAAGACGGTTCAAAAATTTCATCTTTAACGCGTCCACTGTTGGAAAAAGGTTGCTCTACATTTGTTCGCTATAACGAAAGCATTTCTATTTTAAGAAAAATTCGTTCGTTTGGTGAAATGACAATGGACACTGTTATTTCATCACGAAAACCATTCGGTTTGCCAAACAATTTTTCAAATTTTCAAATCCAAAAACAGGATAATTCAATAAAGCTTATTGGATACAAAAAAGAGGGATATGTTGAAAAAAATCAGATTTTGCAACATACAGAATGGATCGGAAAATACAAAGTTTTGATCTCAGAAGCATATGGCGAAGTTAATTCTCAAACAGCCCTATTCGTAATAGGAAAACCTTTTGTTGTTGAGCCAAATGTGTGTTGTCTTGAAACATATCTTGTTGCGGGGATTTTTAATAATAAGGAATATGCAGAGAATCAAGTTTCGTACATGAAAACAAAATTTTTCAGATTTCTTGTTATGTTGCAAAAGCCAACTCAACACGCCACGAAATCCGTTTATTCCTTTGTCCCCGTTCAGGATTTTTCAAAGCCTTGGACGGATGCTGAACTGTATGAAAAATACGGGCTGAACGACGAGGAAATCGCCTTTATCGAATCCATGATTCGACCGATGGAGTAAGGGCGATGACCGGCCTGCTTTTCTTTCCCGCGCGTCCGAAAATCTACGCTTACACCCTGCCAGAATACGCGGGCAAAAACTGGCTGAAAATCGGATACACGACCCGCGACGTGCGCGAACGCGTCAACGAACAGCACGGCGTTTTGAAACCGATCGAGCAATCCGCCGAAATCGTGTTTGAAACCGACGCCGTGCGCGACGACGGCACTTTGTTCCTCGACCACGATTTTCACCGCTATATCGAACAAAACAGCGTCAAACATCTGCGCGGCGAATGGTACGAAATCACTTTGCCCGAACTGAAAGCGGCGATGACCGCCTTTAAAAGCCGCCGCGCCGCCTTTGACCGCGCCCGCGCGGAAAATTTTCCCATGCGTCCCGAACAAAAACGCGCCGTCAATGATACAGCCGACTATTTCACCCGCTACGCCTATGCCGAAACAGGCAAGCCGCCGCATTTTTTATGGAACGCGAAAATGCGGTTCGGCAAGACGTTCGCCGCCTATCAGCTGGCGAAAAAAATGGGATGGTCGAAAATCCTTGTCCTGACATTCAAGCCCGCCGTCAAAAGCGCGTGGGAATCCGATTTGAAAAACCACGTCGATTTCACGGGCTGGCAATTCGTTTCTTTGGGCGGATTGACGTATGACGCGATTGATCATTCAAAGCCGTTCGTCTGGTTCGCTTCGTTTCAGGATATGCTGGGCAAAAACGATTTGGGCGGCATCAAGCTGCACAACGAAGCCGTCCACGCGATCAACTGGGACTGCATCATCTTGGACGAATATCATTTCGGCGCGTGGCGCGACAACGCCAAAGACCTGTACGACGCTGAAGACAAAGAGGACGCGCAGCCCGACTATTACGACGAAGAATTGATGCCGCTGACGACGAACGCCTATCTGTACCTGTCGGGGACGCCGTTCCGCGCCCTGAACAACGGCGAGTTTTTGGAAGATCAGATTTTCAACTGGACGTATTCCGACGAACAGAGGGAAAAGGAAAACTGGGATACGGCAAAAGGGGGAAATCCGTACCTTGAACTGCCGAAAATGGTGCTGATGACGTATCAGATGCCGCGCGAAATCCGCAACGTCGCTTTGGCGGGCGAGTTCGACGAATTCGATTTGAACGAGTTTTTCAAGGCGGAAAAGCGGGACGGCGATTTCGTCTTCAAACACGCCGACGCCGTCAAATGCTGGCTTGACCTGATCCGCGGGCAGTATCTGCCGACAAACATCGACAGTCTGAAAACCGGCAAGCGTCCGCCGATGCCGTTTTCGGACGCGAGGTTAAGCGCTTGTCTGAACCACACGCTGTGGTTTTTGCCGAACGTCGCGGCGTGCAAAGCGATGAAAGCTTTGCTGGACGCTCACTCATTTTACAAGGCTTTCAAAGCCGTTTGCTGTGCGGGCAATGAAGCGGGCATGGGCGCGGACGCTTTAAAGCCCGTTGAAGAGGCGATTACGGAAAATCCGTTGAACACGCGCACGATCACTTTGTCCTGCGGCAAATTGATGACGGGCGTGTCGGTCAAGGCGTGGGCGGGGATATTCATGCTGCGCAACACGTCCAGTCCGGAAACGTATTTTCAGGCGGCTTTCCGCGTTCAAACGCCGTGGAAGCTGGTCAATCCGACGGGGCTTTATCCGAACGAAACGCAAATTGTCAAGCCTGTCTGTTACGTTTTCGACTTTGCGCCCGACCGCGCTTTGAAACAGATTTCCGAATACAGCGGGCGGTTGGATTTGAATTCCGACGAAAAACCAGAAAAGAAAGTCGAAGAGTTCATCAAATTCCTGCCCGTTCTGTGTTACGACGGTGAAACGATGAACCTGCTGGACGCTGGGCAGCTGCTGGATATGGTCGTGTCGGGAACGGCTTCGACCATGCTGGCGCGGCGGTGGGAAAGCGCGCTGCTGGTTAATGTGGACAACGAAACTTTAAAGGCTTTGATGAACAATCCGCGCGCGATGGAAGCTTTGTTGCGCATCGAGGGATTCCGCAGTTTAAACAAGGAATTGGCGACGATTGTCAACCGATCCGAAGCGTTGAAAAAAGCGAAAAAGGAAGCGACAGGGAACGAAAGCGCGGCGGAAAAACGCGAATTGACGAAAGAAGAAAAGGAAATCAAGTCGAAACGCAAAGAAATTCAGCAAAAACTGCTGAAATTCGCGACCAGAATCCCCGTGTTCATGTATTTGACGGACGCGCGGGAACAAACGCTGAAAGACGTGATCACGCAACTGGAACCCGCTCTGTTCCGCAAAGTCACGGGTTTGACGATACCGGATTTTGAATTGCTGGTCAGCATCGGCATTTTCAACGCGCAAGTCATGAATTCGGCGATTTTGGCGTTCAAACGATACGAAGAAGCGTCCCTGACCTATACGGGACTGGACAAGCACGAAAACGAACGCGTCGGCGGCTGGGACACCACCTTTACCGTCGAGGAAATGCGGCGGGTGTGAAACATCTGTCATATGGGAAAACATCTTCGTTTTTGTTGGCGGTCCATAAAAGGATAAAATCAGACAATTATAGCAGCAATCCGATTAGCTAATTTTTCCTTAAATGCCGGAAGATCATCTTGATTCCAAAAGATAATGTTCCGATGTTCCAAATCGAAGTGAATGCCTTCCCGTTCAATCGTTCCGTCGTTTCTTTTAACTTGTCGTTGCCAATCTTCGTGGCATGTATAAATAACAGGAAGCCCTAAACCATAAGCAAATCCCGCCTCCCAATATACGCCACCGCGATATCCGGTTAAATCCGCAACAATAAATCTACTGCGGCGAATTTGTGCAATCATTTCATCATTAATATCATTGATATGTTCAACTTGATACAAAACACGAGAAGAAAAACGTCCGTCAGCTTCAATAGCCGGAGATATGGCTTTATCATAAACATCATACATATTAGGCTTGTGGTTTTCTCTGTCTTCTTCGTTGCTAAACCACATGGCAACAAACGCTTGGCGTGAATCTAGTTGCTTTTTATTTAAAGCATCGAATGCATCCCATCCTTTTTTAGAAAGAGACGGCTTTAATTCAAGAATCATCGATGCGGCAAAAGCATCAAAATTAAACAACTCTTTCGTCGTTAGTCCTTCGTCTTCCAAAACTTGAGATAGATATTCTAAATTTGTTTCATTTTCACACCCAAAATAAGCATAAGAACAACCATTAAAACAAATTCCTTTATCTTCATCATGAGGATATTTTAAATAACGTCCTGTCCACCAAATATATTGTTCAATCTGCTCCGATAAAGATAAAGGATAGCGTATTTTTTGCCCGAGATATTCGTTTGTTAAAATGGGAATTTCGTTTGTTCCCATACATTTTTTTTGAACCAGATAAACTAAGCGCGACGTTTCTCTACCAAAGTCATCTTTACTTGTTGTTTGATGTTCGAAATTTATTTTTCTATCATCAAAAAGAAATTGTTGTTTTATATCATTATCCAGTTTAAAAGTTCCGCATATATCACAATTTATTGTTCTGTGTTCGTTATCCATAAACTGTTTACAGACACTGCCACAGATTGGACATTTCCAATCTTCCAAATAAGTATCAGAAGGAATTTGATACATAATGCACTCCATTAATGATTTAAAATTGTAACAGATTATAAATGATGCACGATATAAAAAACAAGGCGGAATTATTCCGCCCTGTTTGTCGATACGTTTTCATCAATCCATTCGTCCAAGTCGGATTTGCGGTACCGTATGACTTTGCCCAGTTTGACAAACGGCAATCCGTAACGATTTGTCATACGCCAAACGGCAAGCGTGTTGATTTTTACGCCGATATAAACGGCGGCGTCCCGCGGAGTCATCAGCCCCGACGGTGCGACATTGCATACTTCTTTGACCGGATTTGCTTTTTGCATATTTTTTTCTCCCGAACAGAACGGAGAAAAGCGCTAAAAAAACGCATTTTCTTCCTCTGTCAATTCAAAAGGTTTGAAAATGCGCTCAGAAAATTCTGTCGTTGCTCAAAAGCGTGTTTATTAAACCAAAACCGCTCGCCAAAATCAATATGAAGAATATTCGCCGGAAACTGTTTATGATTGATAACGATTGCGGCTTGAAAAATGCGACCGATTTAAGGATAATGATTTCGTTCGTTGGCAGGAACGAAACGGAAATGGTGGTGCCCCAATGGTGCCCCGAAATATTTTTGAAAGCAAACGGGAAAGGTTGCCGAACGACATAAAAAACATAAAAAGCCCCGAAATCGGGGCTTGGTTGGTGCGGATAGCGGGACTTGAACCCGCACGAGGACAAAGCCTCAACAGATTTTAAGTCTGTTGTGTCTACCATTCCACCATATCCGCGCGGAACAATTCTTTGTAGCATAAGGACGGGACAAATGAAAAGACTGTTTTTGATTTTTTGCGGATTTTTTTTCGCGGCATGTTCCGCCCGCGATGTTTCCGAACGCTTTTGTTTGCAAATCGCTCCGAATACTTATGTTTTGAATTTCGGCTACAACAGTGCGCTGATGAATGGTGCCGCCGAACGCGAAATTTCCGATTTGGCCGCGAAGCTGGAGCCAAACCGGCAGATTGAACTGTACGGAAACATCGCTTACACGGGCGTGCCGCGAACGCAGGTCGATTTGGCTTTTGCGCGTTTGCAAACGGTGGCGGGCGTGCTGATGAAAGCGGGAATAAAATCCCGTCAAATTTATCTGAACCTGCAGCCCGAAGTGCAGCGTATCGGATTGGACGCGCCCGTTTCAATCAAAGACGAACGCCACCAAATCTTTTTGGAAATCAAATAGGGGGACTTATGGAAAGCAGAGTTCAAAAGGCGGTCGAATTACGCGAAAAACACGGTTATAACTGCGCGCAGGCGATTTTGTGCGCTTATGCCGACTTGTTCGGGCTGGACGAAAAAACGGCCTATCATATCGCCGAAGGTTTCGGCACGGGCATGGGCGGCATGGGGGACACCTGCGGCGCGGTGTCGGCGGCGTTCATGCTGCTGGGATTGAAAAGCGGCAACGGTTTTGGCGACAAAGCGGGCAGAGCCGCGCTTTACAAAGACATTCGCGAACTGTCCGACGCTTTCAAAGCCGAAGCGGGATCGACAATCTGCCGCGAATTGAAAGGACAAACGGGACGTCCTGTTTATCCGTGTGCCAAGTGCATTGAAACGGCGGCGAAATTGTTTGAATCGGAACTGAAAAAATAACGGCGTTTTACAAAACGCGCATCCTTTTTTCGCGTCCTTCCTTAATCAGCCAAAGGACGAAAAGGGTTGTCGTCAGATAAAACGTGAACAGCAGGCCTTTTTCAAAATCGTTCAAAGTCGGGGCGGAATTGCCGTTCGTGTATACATATCTGTCACGTTCTCCCGTCAAGAAACGGTTCAGCTCGACCTTTTCCTCTTTCGCTCCTTCTTCAAAACCGCCGAAATGCAGCGGCAAAATATGTTCCGCATCGCCCGCGTACAAAATCAATCTGTATTCGTAATAAGAGGAATATTTGCGGTGACGTTTAATCTTTTCAACAATAACACGATTGTTGCCGGCCAGCCTAAAGCTGTCCGCAAACCGCATTTCGGGATTGAAAACCGTCGAACGGTAATAAACACATTCGTTTGTGTCCCTGCGACATTCAAAGTAAGTCGCCTTGTCATCCAAAAAGCAAAACAGTCCCGTTGCGGCGGCAAAAGCAAAAACAAGCCATTTCATTGACGAGATTGCTTTGGCTTTGACTTCGGGCGATTTGTTTTTGGGAATTGAGGCCAGTGCAATCAGCAAAGCGATAACGGCAAGCAACAGAGGAAAAGCCAACAACAGCATGAACGAGGTTCCTTTTTTATTTATTTGCGCGGGGATGCGCGTGTTTATAAACACTCATCATTTTTGTTTCGTCCAATCCCGTGTAGCGCTGCGTCGTGGACAAGGATTCGTGACCGAGCAATTCCTGTATCGTCCGCAAATCCGCGCCGCCGACTAGCAAATGCGTGGCAAAACTGTGGCGCAAAGCGTGCGGCGTCACTGTTTCCGGCAATCCCAGTTCTTCGCGAATTCTGCGGATTTGCCTTTGCATGACCCCGGGATTGACCCGTTCCCCGCGCAATCCGATAAACAGCGGAGATTTGGCGGGTGCGCCGTCGGGGCGGACTTTCAAATACGCGTCAATGGTCGCCCGAACCATAGGTAGGACGGGGACGACGCGTTCCTTGCTGCCCTTGCCGAATACGGTCATCATGTCCGCGGTCGGGCGGTCTTTCACATCCATTTGCAGGGCTTCGCCGATACGCAGGCCGCACCCGTACAGCAAAGTCAGAAAAGCGACATCGCGCTGTCCCATCCACGCGACCTTTTCCAGTTTTCGCGCTGTGCGAATCATATCAAAAGCCTGTTCTTTCGTCAGCGGATGCGGCAGCGCTTTGGGCAAAGACGGCGAGCGAATCACGCTCAAAGCCGCATTGGACAGAACGGCGTTGCGTTCCAAAAAACGGTAAAAATTGCGCAGTGTCGACAAATTGCGGGCAAGCGACGTGCGGGTCAGCCCGTTGTGCGTTCTGTCCGCCAGATACGCGCGAAAATCGGTGACTTCCAGTTTTTTCAGCAAATCGAAATCGGGCGTTTGCCCGTGATATTCGTGCAAAAACTTTAAAAAGGCGGACAAATCGCGCCCGTAATTTTCGGCGGTCAAAGCGGAACACCGCCGTTCCGTTTTTAACCAGCGCTGCCATTCGTCGATTGCCGTCATCAAACGGTCGTCCGCAGCGTAAAAAATATCGGGTTGGTCGGGAATATACAGTTTCGGCATATGTTTTCCCCACACGGGCGGTAAAAAAAAGAGGATTGGTCGCCCAATCCTCTTTTGTCATTCATTACAGAATGGACTGACCCGTTTTTGCCCAGTCTTCGGCAAACGTTTTCAAGCCCGCATCCGTCAAGGGGTGATGATACAGCTGACGAATCACTTTGGGGGGAGCCGTGATGACGTCGGCGCCAATCTTGCCCGCGTTGATGATGTGTTCCGGCGAACGCACGGAAGCGACCAAAATCTGCGTTTTAAAGTTGTCGTAGTTGTCATAGACCATGCGGATGTCGTCAATCAGCTGCATGCCGTTGACGCCCAAGTCGTCCAAACGGCCGACGAACGGGGAAACGAACGTCGCGCCCGCTTTCGCCGCCAAAATCGCCTGACCGCAGGTGAAGCACAGGGTCACGTTGACCATCGTGCCTTCCGACGACAGAGCGCGGCAGACTTTCAAACCGTCCTGAGTCAACGGCACTTTAATCGTGACGTTGCGGGCGATTTTGCGCAGCACTTCGGCTTCTTTCATCATGGTTTCGTAGTCCATGGCGGTGACTTCGGCGGAAACGGGACCGGAAACAACTTTGCAGACTTCCCCGATCAGTTCTTTGAAGTTCATGCCCTGTTTGGCTGCCAGCGACGGGTTCGTGGTAACGCCGTCAACCATGCCTGTGGCTGCCAAATCCTTGATTTCGTTCAAATCAGCGGTATCGATAAAAAATTTCATTTGAGTCTCATCCTAAAGTTAGTAAATTGAAACTAAGATAAGAGTGTAAGGAAATGTCGGACAAGAATCAACCAAATAAACACAGAATCCAAGTTTTACTGCCCGCCCCGCCCGCGGGACCGTTCGACTATGCCTTGCCGCAGGGCGCGGAAATCCCCGCTTCGGGCAGTTTTGTGCGCGTTCCGTTCGGGCGGCGGACTTTGACGGGCGTCGTGTGGGGCGATTCGCAAAACGAATCGAAAATTCCCGACTCTAAGCTGAAAGAAGTCCAGAAGATTTACGCCCTGCCGCCGATGAGCGCCGACAACCGCCGCTTTGTCGACTGGGTGGCGAACTATACTTTGTCCCCGAACGGCGCGGTTTTGAAAATGGCGATGAGCATGGACGACGTGTTCGCGGGCGTGGGCGAAACGACGGGACTGGTCAGAACGGCTTTGACCGCCGCGCCGAATTTCCGCTGGACGGACGCACGCAAAAAAGCGTACGAAGCGGCAAGCGGCGTTCCCTGTTCCGCCGCGGATTTGGCGCAAAAGGCAGGGGTGTCGCCCGCCGTTGTCGCGGGGTTGGCGCAAGCGGGATTTTTGGCGCGCGTGCCGATGAAGCCGATAACTTTTCAACAGCCGAATCCGTATTTGGCGGGCGTTGCGCTTTCGCCCGAACAAACGGCGGCGGCAAACGCTTTGTCCGAAAAGGTCGGCAAAGGTTTTTCCGCAACCGTGCTGAACGGCGTTACGGGGTCGGGCAAAACGGAAGTGTACTTCGACGCGGTTGCGCAGGCGTTGAAAGACGGCAAACAGGTTTTGGTGCTGCTGCCCGAAATCGGCTTGACGGGACAATGGCTTGAAAGGTTTGAACGCCGCTTCGGCGTCAAGCCCGCGCAATGGCATTCGGATTTGCCGCAGCGCGTCCGCCGCGAAACGTGGAAAGGCGTTCTGTCGGGCGAAGTCAAAGTCGTCGCCGGCGCGCGGTCGGCTCTGTTTCTGCCGTATCCCGATTTGGGATTGATTATCGTCGACGAAGAACACGATTCGTCTTACAAGCAGGAGGACGGCGTGATTTATCATGCCCGCGACATGGCGGTCGTGCGCGCGAAAATCGCCGAAATCCCCGTGATTTTGTCATCGGCGACCCCGTCGCTGGAAACCTGCGTCAACGTCAAGCAGGGCAAGTATGCCGAAATCGTGCTGAAAAACCGTTTCGGCGCGGCGGTTCTGCCCGAAATGAACTTGATTGACATGCGCCGCTTTCCGCCGCAAAACACGGACACTTTAAAAAGCTTTCTGTCGCCCGTGCTGGTCGACGAAATCGGCAAAACATTGGAAAAAGGCGACCAAGCCCTGCTGTTTTTAAACCGTCGAGGATATGCGCCTTTGGTGCTGTGCCGCAAATGCGGCTACCGCTTTCAATGCCCGCACTGCGCGGCGTGGCTGGTCGAGCATCGGTCGGGAAATTCGCTGGTGTGCCACCATTGCGGCTACAGTATTCCGAAACCGTCCGCCTGCCCCGTATGCGGAGAATCCGACAGTTTGACGGCGTGCGGACCGGGAGTCGAGCGCATCAGCGAAGAAGCGGCGCTTCGCTTTCCCGATGCCAAACAGCTGGTTGTGTCGGGCGATTTGAACGTTACGGCGGCGGAAATGGCGGAACTGATGCGGCAAATTCACGACCGCGAGGTCGACTTGATTATCGGCACGCAGATTTTAACCAAAGGTCACCATTTTCCGCATTTGACTCTGGTCGGGGTCGTGGATGCGGACTTGGGGCTTGCGGGCGGGGATTTGCGCGCGGGCGAACGGACATATCAAATGCTTGACCAAGTCGCGGGACGCGCGGGGCGCGCCGACAAAAAGGGCAAAGTGTTTTTACAGACGTACGACCCCGACAACCAAGTGATTCAAGCGCTTGTGTCCCGCGAACGCGAAGCTTTTCTGGACGCGGAGGCGCAGGGGCGCGAATTGCTGAAAATGCCGCCGTTCGGACGGCTGGCGGCGCTGATTGTGTCGGCGGCAAAGGAAGAAACGGCACAGGGCGCGGCGGCGTATCTGGGACGGATTGCGCCGACGGGGTCGGGCATTCGCGTTTTGGGTCCCGCGCCAGCGCCGCTGGCTCTGCTTCGCGGCAAATACCGCTACCGCCTGCTGCTGCAAACCGCAAAGCACATCCGCATCCAAGACGTGCTGAAAGACTGGCTTTCCAAAGCGTCCCTGCCCTCGACCGTCCGCGTGCGCGTTGACATCGACCCGTACAGCTTTTTCTGATTCAAGCCCCCTGCGTGACATTTTCTTGACAAACAACGTTTTAAAACGTATATTCTCTATCAGAAAGATGGGATATATACTGCATTAAGCTTTTTTAAGCAGGGTTTTGCCTGATTGCAGTTGAGCGCCCATCTATTTTTTTATCTGAAATATCCAAGACTTTTTCCTTTGGCATATTTCTCGTCAAAGTCGTCAATCCGCTTGATTTGTTTTAAAACAGCATTCGCATTCATATCGCGGATTAGCTTATAAATCATATTGTGAATTCGTGCGGGTTCGTTCAGCGCATCTTCAACAGTTATCAAAGAACCATAGTGAAACACTTTGTTTCTGTACATGCGAATCCTGTTGATACGTTCGTAAACGCGTCCAGAAACCAAAGTTTCTTTTGTGCAGTCGAAAATTTCTTTCAGTATTGTCGGATATTTGTTCCATACTGTTTTTTTATAGGCAGACGAAAAAAGATACGCCCAAAATCCGAAAGTCAGTTCCGAAATGATGTGATTTTTGTTATTCGGGTCTTTTTGCGCATCCGTAATAAGTCTTTTTCTGATTTTTTGAAAAGTATCCGCATTTTTTCCGATTTGATAATCGGGATTGAAAATCCAGTCCTCGCCCAAATGTTTGGAAAACACGGCATCGATTTTGTTGCGCAGGATAATTTCGAAATAGCTTAAAGACTGATAAAAGCTTTCAGCCAATTCCGAGTTGTACAAATGCGCCGCAAACGCTTCTTCCGCGGACGGCTTGTTGTATTTAGCCAGTCTGCGCGCCGAGATTAAAGTTTCAATTTCGTTCATGCGTTCCGCCTTGGTTGATTAACCGAAAATATATCGGATTCCGTTTTTGTTCGCAAGCCGCAAATGAAACGGCGGATTACGCGCGGTCTTTCGTTTTCGGGATAGCTTTTTATAAAAAAATCGCTTATAGTGCGGACAGTCAACGAACCAAGGGAGCTTTGCGCATGAAAAAACCGTATAAAAAGCGTTTTTCAAAGCCCTTGGCGTACAAAAAATCCTTTCAAAAACCGAAAGCGCCGACGTTCGCCGCCATTGATTTGGGAACGACGAACTGCCGTTTGCTGATTGCGACGCCGACCCCCGCGGGGTTTGCCGTGCGCGAAACGTTTTCGCGAATCACCCGATTGGGCGAAGGATTGATTTCCACGGGTAGCCTGTCCGAACGCGCGATGAAGCGCACGATTTCCGCGCTGAAGCTCTGCGCCAAAAAACTGGAAAAATACCGTTTGGCGGGAACGCGCTTTGTCGCGACCGAAGCCTGCCGCCGCGCCAAAAACGGGGCGGAATTCGTCAAGCGCGTCAAAAAAGAGGCGGGCATCGACCTTGAAATCATTTCGTTCGAGGAAGAATGCCGTCTGGGCGTCGCGGGATGCGTGCCGCTCATCAACCGCAAAATCCGCCACGCTTTGGTGTTCGACATCGGCGGCGGGTCGACCGAAGTGTCGTGGGCGAAAATCGACGACAGCAACACCGTTTGTCTGGAGGGGGCCTTGTCGTTCCCCTTGGGCGTTATCACGGTGTCCGAGGGCTTTACGGGCAAAGGCTTGTCATCCGCCGCCTATCGCGCCGTGGTCGGCAAAGTCGTTTCCTATCTGCAGCCGTTCGAGGATAAATTCGGCATCGCCGACGTCATCGCGCAGGGCGACGTTCAGATGATTGCCATGTCGGGGACGGTGACGACCATCGGGGCGTTCCACTTGGGACTGCCCGAATACAACCGCGCCGTGGTAGACGGACTGGCGCTCAGCTACGACGATTTGGCGAAAGCGAAACGCAAGCTTGAAAAACTGCCCTTTACGGAAAAAGAATCGCATCCCTGCATCGGCCCCCAGCGCGCGGATTTGACTTTGCCGGGATGCGCGATTTTGCAGGGAATTTGCGAAATGTGGCCCATCGGCGAAGTCACAATCGCCGACCGCGGACTGCGCGAAGGCGTTTTGCTGGATTTGATTCGCCTGCACGGGAAAGAAAAGAAATGAACAAAAATCAGCCTCACATGCTTGCCAAGCACGTCAAAACGGCAAAAAAGCGTTCTTCGTCGTCAACTCAATGGCTGAACAGGCAGTTGAACGATCCGTACGTCGCCATGGCGAAACAGGCGGGATACCGCGCGCGTTCGGCGTTCAAACTGATTGAACTGAACGACAAATTCCACTTCTTAAAGGCGGGCAAGCGTGTCGTCGATTTGGGCGCGGCGCCCGGCGGGTGGACGCAAATCGCGGTGCGCGAAGTCAAATCGACGCCGGAAAATCCGCTGGTCGTCGGGCTTGATTTGTTGGAAATGGCTCCGATTCCCGGGGCGAAAACGACACAGCTTGATTTCTTGGACGACCGCGCGCCCGACGTGCTGAAAGAAATGCTGGGCGGACACAAAGCCGACGTGGTGCTGAGCGATATGGCGCCGAACACCACGGGAATGAGCGAAATCGACCATTTGCGGATTATGGGACTGCTGGAAACGGCGTACGCTTTCGCGTGCGAGATTTTAAACGCGGACGGCGTATTCGTTGCCAAGATTTTCCAAGGCGGCACCGAGCAAAACCTGCTGGCGGAAATGAAACGCCGCTTTGCCGTCGTCAAACACGCCAAACCGCCCGCCAGCCGCAAGGAATCGTCCGAATTTTACGTTGTCGCGACAGGATTCAAAGGATAAAAAATGCAAGACGCCGCCCGCATCGCCGCCGTTATCGACGCGTTGGAACAGATTTTCAAATTTGAACAGCCCGCCGACAACACGCTGAATTTGTATTTCCGCACACACCACTACATCGGCAGCAAAGACCGCCGTTTTGTCGCGGAAACCGTCTGGGCGGCCGTGCGCCGTTACGGGCGGTATTCCGCTTTGTGCAAAAAGCTGACGGCGCGCATCGCCGCCGCTTTGTATTTGCAGGAAATCGGGCTTTCCCCCGACGATTACTTCACGGGCGAACAGTACGCGCCCGAACCGTTAAAGGATGACGAACGCGTCGAATACAAAGAGCTTTCGCCGCTGCTGGAATGTCCGGAATGGCTGAAAAACAAACTGGACATCGCCGACATTTCCGCCATGACCGAACCCGCGGCGACCGATTTGCGCGTCAATACTTTGAAAACAACGCGGGACAAGGTGCTGAAAGAACTGGAAGATTTCGCCCCCGAACCGACGCCCTTTTCCCCGATTGGCATCCGTTTGCAGGGACGCCCGCAAGTCACATCCCTGCCCGCTTTTATCGACGGACGTGTCGAATTGCAGGACGAAGGGTCGCAAATCGCGGCTTTGCTGACGCAAGCCAAAGCGGGCGATTTGATTTTGGACTGGTGCGCGGGCGCGGGCGGCAAAACGCTTGCCATGGCGGCGATGACGCAAAACAGCGGCGTTGTGTACGCTGTCGATTTGAACACGAAACGCCTGCGCGATTTGCCCGACAGAGCGGCGCGTTCGGGCGCGCGGAACATTGTCGTTCTGACCGACTACAAAAATTTGAAATCGGGATATGATTTAGTGCTGGTTGACGCACCCTGCACGGGTACGGGAACATGGCGCAGATCGCCCGACGCGCGCTGGCGCGCAAGCAAAAAGCAATCCGCGGAACTGATTAAAACGCAGCGCGACATCTTGGAAAAAGCGGCAAAATCCGTCAAATCCGGCGGGCGGCTGTTTTACATCACCTGTTCGCTGGATGCGGCGGAAAACGACGAACAAATCGCGGCTTTTTTGAAAAAACACAAGGATTTCAAGCTGGAAAACCTTGCCCCCGTTTTTGAAAAAATCACGGGAAAAACAATTTTGACGCCCGTTGTGCACTTAACGCCGTCCGCGTTCGGCACGGACGGATTTTTTGCCGCTTCGATGATTAAAGCTTGATTACTCCGCTTTTCTGTACTGGATACGGTACATCTGGGCGTATACACCGTCCAAAGCGACCAATTCGGCATGCGTCCCCTGTTCGACGATTTCGCCTTCGTCAAACACATAAATCCTGTCGGCGTTGATAATCGTGGACAATCTGTGCGCGATGACAACCGTCGTGCGGTTTTTCATCAACTGCTCCAACGAGTTTTGAACGACGCTTTCCGATTTGGAATCCAACGCCGCCGTAGCTTCGTCCAACAACAGAAGCGGGGCGTTTTTCAACATCGCGCGGGCAATGGAAATCATTTGCCGCTGTCCGCCCGACAATCCCGATCCCTGTTCGCCCAAAACCGTATCGTATCCGTCTTCCATTCCCATGATGAAATCATGAGCGGCGGCGGCTTTGGCGGCGGCGACAATCTGTTCGTCCGTGGCGTCGGGCGTGCCGTAGCGAATATTGTTTTTAATCGTGTCATGGAACAAAATGACGTCTTGGGATACATAGGCCGTCTGTTTGCGCAGGCTTTCCAAAGTAACATCCTTGACATTCTGACCGTCAATCAGAACTTCGCCCGCATCGGGATCGTAAAAACGCGGAATAAAGTTTATCATTGTCGATTTGCCCGATCCCGAATGACCGACAAAAGCAACGGTCTGGTTGGGTTCGCAATGAACGGTTGCGTTCTTCAACACAGGGCGTTCGCCGTCATAGGAAAACGACAGGCGGTTCATGTCGATGCGTCCCGTCGTGATTTCAAGCGGTTTTGCATCGGCTTTGTCGCGAATGGACGGCACGATATCCAGCATGGCGAACAGGCGCTGCATGGAAACGACGCCCTGCTGCAGGGTCATGTGCAGCGTCGCCAAATTTTTCATCGGCTTGTACGCCGCGACAATCGCCAGCAAAAACACCATAAAGTTGCCCGCCGTCATCGTTCCCGCCGTGATTTTGTATCCGCCGTATCCCAAAGTCGCCGCCATGCCGACACCGCCGACGAATTCCATCAGCGGATGCTGCAAAGCGTTGATGACAGCCATTGAAAACTGCAGTTTGTTTTGAACTTCGATTGTTTTTTTGACGCCGTTGAATTCCAGTTGTTCGGTGCAGTAGGATTTGACGATTTTGATGCTTTTGAACGTTTGGGTGATTTGGTCGAAAAACCCTTCGCCGACTTCGCGGCTTTTTTTGAATTTTTTACGCATTTTTTTGCCGAAAATGACAATCGGCCAAATTGCGGCGGGAAACACAAAAAACACGACGCACGCCATTTCAAAAGACTGGAAAAACATCAGCAGAACCAAAAAGAACACCGACGCCGAATCCCGCACAAACGTGGTCAGACTGCCCAAAACCGCCCCCTGCACCGTGGAAACGTCCGATCCGAAGCGGGTCAAAATTTCGCCCAAAGTGTGGGATTGGAAAAATTTGTTGTCCATATAAATCAGTTTTTTAAACACGTCGTACTGCATGTCGCGGATGACGCCGATGGACAGTTTGGTCATGACCAAAGACTGGGAATAGCTGAAAACGCCTTTCAAAAAATACAGCGCCAGAATAACCAGTCCGATATGCCCCAGCATTTGACGGTTTTTGTCAATGAACACCTTGTCAAAGATGGGCTTCAGCTGGCTGACCAGCAAAGCGTCGAAACTGGACGCAATCAGCATTAAAACAATCGACAGCGCCAGCATTTTCCATTTCGGCGCGACGTACGTCATCCAGACGCGTTTGTACATCAGGATGTTTTCTTTGTTCAAAGCGGGCAGATCTTTGTTTTTTTTCTTGAAAAAAGCCATGGTTTCATTCGCAAATTCAGTTGGTTTCGCAAACAATCAATAAAGGATAAAGGTTAAAAAAGCAACCAACAAAAAACCCTGCGCAAGGCAGGGTCGAATATGGGGCGAGAGATGAGACTTGAACTCACGACATCCGGATCCACAATCCGGCGCTCTAACCAACTGAGCTACACTCGCCATCAAAGGAATTTCCTTTTATCTGTTTTTTTGCTCTCTGTCAACCCCTATTTTTAACAAGTTTTCTGTTTATAAATCGCGGATTTTCGTGTATTTTTGGAGGCGGAGGCGTTTGATGAAAAAAATTGAAGCGATTATCAAGCCGTTTAAACTGGACGAGGTCAAGGACGCTTTGCAGGAAATCGACGTGCAGGGCATCACGGTCACCGAAGTCAAAGGTTACGGCCGGCAAAAAGGTCACACCGAATTGTACCGCGGCGCGGAATACGTCGTTGACTTTGTTCCCAAAATCAAACTGGAAACCGTCGTTGAAGACGAACGCGTCGAACAGGTAATCGAAACAATCGTTCAGACGGCGCACACCGGAAAAATCGGCGACGGCAAAATCTTTGTTTCGCCGGTGGACGACGCGATTCGCATTCGCACGGGCGAAAGAGGCGAAGACGCAATATAAACTTATACCCTCCGCGATGCGGAGACTTTTAAAAGGGAAATAAAATCATGGTTAAAAACGTCAAGGATGCAGAAGGTCTGCTGCAGTTTGCGGCAGATGAATCGGTTTCTTATGTGGACTTTCGTTTCACGGATTACAAGGGCAAGTGGCATCACGTCGCTTTCCACATTTCCGCGCTGGACGAAGATTTGCTGGAAGACGGATTGATGATTGACGGATCTTCGATTGAAGGCTGGTGCACAATCAACGAATCCGACATGCAGCTGAAGCCCGACTACACAACGGTCGGCATCGACCCGTTCGCGGCGCAAAAAACGGCGTTTGTAACCTGCACGGTCGTCGACCCGACGACGGGCTTGCCTTATCGCCGCGACCCGCGTTCCGTCGCCAAAAAAGCCGAAGCGTACTTGGCTTCGACAGGTGTTGCGGATGCCGTTTTCGTCGGCGCGGAATTGGAATTTTTTGTGTTTGACAGCGTGCGTTCGTGCATTTCCCCCGAAAAAATTTCCTTTGAAATATCCACCACCGAAAACGACGCGGCGGCGGACAAGGAATACGCGGGCGGAAATTCGGGTCATCGTCCGGGGATTAAAGGCGGCTATTTCCCTCTGCCTCCCGTCGATTCGGCCAGCGATTTGCGCGCGGAAATGCTGTCCGTGATGGCGGGACTGGGCATGCCCGTCGACAAACACCATCACGAAGTCGCCGCGGCTCAGCACGAACTGGGTTTTGCGTTCGACACGATGATTAAAACCGCCGACAACATCCAGCTGTACAAATACGTCGTGCGCAACGTCGCCGACGCGTACGGCAAAACGGCGACCTTTATGCCAAAACCCGTCATGGGCGACAACGGTTCGGGCATGCACACGCACATGTCGTTCTGGAAAGAAAACAAACCTTTGTTCGCAGGCACGGGATACGCCGATTTGTCCGACAAAGCGCTGTACTTCATCGGCGGCATCATCAAACACGCGCACGCTTTGAACGCGTTCACGAACCCGACGACCAACAGTTACAAACGCTTGGTTCCCGGATTTGAAGCCCCCGTTCTGCTGGCGTATTCGGCGCGCAACCGTTCGGCGTCGTGCCGTATTCCGTTCGGTTCCAGCCCGAAAGCCAAACGCGTCGAAATCCGCTTCCCCGATCCGACCGCGAACCCGTATCTGGCTTTTTCGGCGATGATGATGGCGGGTTTGGACGGCATCGAAAACAAGATTCATCCGGGCGACCCGATGGACAAAAACCTGTACGACCTGCCCCCCGAAGAATTGAAAGACATTCCGTCGGTGGCCGTCGGACTGCGTGAAGCTCTGGACGCTTTGGACGCCGACCGCGCGTTTTTGAAAAAAGGCGACGTGTTCACCGACGAACTGATTGATTCCTACTTGGAAATCAAACGGGCGGAATTGAAGGAATACGACAAGACTCCGCACCCGATTGAATTCAAAATGTATTATTCCCTGTAAGGATGACGCATGAAGCGCCGCGCCGTTTTGTTCTGGCTGTTTTTACTGCTGTGCAAGACGGCGCAGGCGCAAGGATTGTCCCTGATTCGCGATGAAGAGGTCGAACGGGGACTTTCTTTTTATCTGACGCCTTTGTTTGAACAGGCGGGACTGCCGCCCGAAAACATGCAAATCCACTTGGTTCGCGACGACAGCATCAACGCGTTTGCCGTGCAGGGCTTGCATATTTTCGTGCATACGGGACTGCTGACCAAAGCCGACAACGCGCAGGAAGTCGTTGCCGTTTTGGCGCACGAAACGGGACATATTGCGGGCGGACACATTGTCCGTTTGTACGAAAACATGCGCATCGCGCGGCGCAATATGCTGCTGTCCATGGTGCTTGGCGCGGTCGTCGCGGGGGCGAGCGGACGCGGCGACGCGGCAATGGGCGTGATGACGGGCATGATGTCGTCGTCCCAAGGGCTGCTGGCGGGCTACCGCCGTTCCGAGGAAAGCGCGGCGGATGAAACCGCCGTGCGTCTGCTGACCGCGACAGGGCATGATTTAAGCGGCTTTGCCGACATCATGAAAAAGCTTCAAAAGCAGGAAAACCTGTACGACACGGACAATACGGAACTGTGGCGCACGCATCCGATGGTCAAGGAACGGCTTGCGCTGATTTTGGCGCGGCCGTCCAAAGCCGCGAACACGAACCGCGTCGCACGGGAAAATGAAATTTTTTCCAGAATGAAAGCCAAGCTGGACGGCTTTTTAAGCTCCCCGCAGAAAGTTCGGGCGGAATACAAGGACGATTCCCTGCCGTCGCGCTACGCCCGCGCTGTTTTGGCGTACCGGACGGGGGATTTTGCAAACGCCGAAAAACAAATCGACGCGCTGATTGCCGCCGAACACGAAAATCCGTACTTTTACGAACTCAAAGGGCAGCTTTTGTTTGAAACGGCGCGGGGGACGGAAGCGGTTGAACCGTATGAAAAAGCGGTCAAGCTTTTACCGGATTCGGATTTGTTCAGAATCGGTTTGGCGCAAGCCCTGCTGTCGGACGAAAATCAAACGGACACGGCAAAGGCTTTGGCGGTTTTATCGCCCGTCAAAGAGGAATTGCCGCAAGTATGGCGGCTGAAAGCAACGGCATACGGCCGCGCCGGAAAATCGGGACAGGCGGCGTACGCGCTGGCGGAATACAGTTTGACAACAGGGGATTTGAAACAGGCCGAACGCTTTGCCCGCCAAGCGTCCGACCTGCTGCCCGCGGGCGATCCGGCGGCGTTGAAAGCGCGCGACATTTTGGAAGAATTGCGTGAAAATCGCCCCCGAAGGTGATAAACGTTTGCTTTCGGACGCGATTTTTTCTATAGTGTTAAATCATCTACTTATCTAGAGAGGATAAAATTATGGTTCGTAAATTAAGCACTTTGCTGGTTGCCGCCGCGATTGTTCTGCCGTCGGCCGCACAGGCAAAATTTTTCAATTTCGGATTGGATGAAGCGCAGGTCAAAGACGTCGTCAAAGAATACCTGCTGAACAACCCCGAAATCGTCAAAGAAGCGATGGACAACTACAACATCAGACAGCAGGAACTGGAAAAAAAGAAACAGATTGCCAAGCTGAAAACCAACCGCCGCGCTTTGGAACGCGATCCCGCGACCCCCGTTATCGGCAATCCCGACGGCGACATCACCATCGTCGAATTCTTTGACTACAACTGCGGCTACTGCAAAATGATGTTCCCGAAAGTTTTGGAATACGTCGAAAACGACGGCAATATCCGCTGGGTGCTGAAAGACATGCCGTCTTTGGGCGCAACGTCGCAATCCGCGGCTTTGGCCGGTCTGGCCGCCGCGAAGCAGGACAAATACTTTGAAATGCATCAGGCTTTGATGACCCACAAGGGCGGCTTGACCGATGAAGACATCAAAAAATATGCCAAAGAAATCGGTCTGAACATGAAACAGTTTGAAGCCGACATGAAAGATCCCGAATTTGAAAAACAGCTGAATGCCAACCATGCTTTGGCGCAGAAATTCGGTTTCCGCGGTATTCCGAACTTCATCATCGGCGACTTTATTTCCAACGGCGCGATGATGGGCGACGAACTGGACGAAAACGTCACCGCCATTCGTGAAGGAACGCAGAAATAACCGTTCCTGCACAAATCGAAATCCCCGCCGTCAAAAGCGGGGATTTTTTTATTCCGAAAAAAAACAATATTGCTTATCCTATCCACGCGGGGAACATCGCGCGCAGGGACGTGTAAATGAATTCAATCCCCAAAGCGGACAGCAACATACCGCACAAACGCCCCAGAATATTCAGTCCCGTTTGCCCCAGAACGGCGGCAAGCTTGTCCGCGACGCGCAACAGCAGCCAAGCGACAACCGCCACGGTGATGCCCGCGCAGCAAACGGCCAGATAATGGGAAACGCTTTTGTCGGACTGGGTGGCGATGACCATGGCGGAAATAGCCCCCGGCCCCGAAATAATGGGAATGGCCAGCGGCATGACGCCGACGGCGTCGCGGGCTTCCGCTTCGGCTTCTTCCTCTTTGGTATGGCGTTTTTCAGACGCGCGCATCATGCCGAACGCAATGGTAATCAGCAGGATTCCGCCCGCGATTCGGAACGAATTGAGGCTGATGCCGAAAATATCCAGCAATGCGCTGCCGAAAAAAGCGGAGCACAGCAAAATACAGGCGACGGCAATGCCCGTTTGGCGGGCGACCCCCGATTTTTCGCGGGTACCCATACCTTCGGTCAAATTCATAAAGACGGGAATGGCCGATTGAGGGGCGCAAACCGCCAGCATTGCCAACGAAAAATGCAAAAAATCCAAAAACCACGCTGTCATTTTGTGTTCCCGCCCAATGGATGAAAGTCTTTTTTATTCTTATCATCTTTCGGTGAAATAGAAAAGCCGATAAAATCGTTTTTTCAAAAATTTTCCGCATCTGCAAAAAGCATAATATTTTGTTGACTTTTTCCGCGGGGCTTGCCACTTTTTAAGAGTAAAAACATCAGCCCGAAACAGGGCGCGCAAAACAAAAATCAAACGGACAAAAAACATGAATTTTCTGTATCTTTCCCCCAATTTTCCGACATACGGGTGGAAATTTTGCCGCTATTTAAAGGAAAACGGCGTAACGGTTTTAGGGATAGGAGACACCCCTTACGACAATCTGCAGCCCGAATTAAAAGACGCTTTGACCGAATATTTCTGGCTGCCCGACATGACGGATTACGATGCGGTGTACCGCGCGACGGCGTGTTTGATTCACCACCACGGCAAAATTCAGGAAGTCCGATCCAACAACGAATTTTGGCTGATTACCGAAGCCAAACTGCGCACCGACTTTAACATGAACGGCATCCGTTATCCCGCGATTATGGATCACAAACAGAAATCCCGCATGAAAGCCTACTTTAAAAAAGCGGGCGTCGATTGCGCGGCCTATTGTCTGCCCGAAACGTTCGCGGACGGCAAAGCGTTCACCGACAAAAACGGATTTCCCGTCGTGGTCAAACCCGACGACGGCGTCGGCGCATGCGACACTTACACTTTGCACAACGAAGCCGAAATGGCGGAATTTTTCGCGCACAAGCCGAATGTGCCGTATATTATGGAAGTCTTCATCGACGGCCATGTCGAAACGTTCGACGGCGTCACCGACCGCAACGGCAACATCGTTTTCTGCGCCAGCCAAATCTATCATCAATCCTTAATGGACACGGTGGTCAACGACGACTGCATCATGTACCATTCCGAACCCGAAATGGCGGCGGACATCCGCAAAGCGGGAACGGCGATTGTCAAAGCCTACGACATCCGCGACACGTTCTTTCACTTTGAATTTTTCCGCACGACGGACAAACAGACGGGCAAAACCAAAGTCATGGCTTTGGAGGTCAACATGCGTCCGCCCGGCGGCATGATTACCGAAATTTACGAAGCATCCCACGACGTCAATATCTACAAAGTCTGGGCGGACGTGCTGGTCAAAGGCAAAACCGACTGCGATTTGACGCCGAAGCGTTACGCCGCTTTCGCCAGCCGCAAAAACCGCTTCAACTATGTGTATTCCCACGATGAAATTCTGGCAAAGTACGGCGACCATATCATGGAACACATGCCGATTGAGGGCATTACCGCCCGCGCCATGGGGGATTACGTTTACCTGTTGTACGCGGACAGCTTGGAACAGCTGAACGAAATCATCGACGTCATTAACGCCAGAGCTTGACCATGAAAGAAGAATACTTCAAAGAATACTCGAACCGCCTGCAGCGCGACATGGAATTCAAAGTCTACGGCCACGCGGGCAAACCCGTTGTCGTCTTCCCCCCGGGGGACGGGCGGTTTTGGCACTATGAACTGCACGGCATGGTCGAAACATGCCGCCCGTACATCGACGCGGGACGGATTCAGCTGTTTTGCGTCGACGGCATCGACTGGGAAACGTGGACAAGCAAAGGAAATCCGTACGACCGCATCCGCCGCCACGAAGCATGGTACAACTATGTGGTCGAAGAATTCCTGCCCCGCGTCCGCGAAATCAGCCGCGCGTCCAACGGCGGAAAAGAAATCGGCATTATGACGACAGGCTGTTCCATGGGCGCGACGTACGCGGCTTTGTTTTTCTTCCGCCGCCCCGATTTGTTCGACAGCGTGATTGCTTTGTCGGGCGTGTATCAAGCCGGCTTTTTCATGGGCGATTACATGGACGAAGTCGTATACTACAATTCGACTTTGGACTTTCTGCCCAATGTGCAGGAGGGCGGCTATCTGGAACAAATGCGCCGCGCGCGGCTGGTGTTCTGCGTCGGACAGGGCGCGTGGGAAGACCCGATGATTGATGACACCAAACGATTGAAACAGATTTTGGAAGACAAACACATCCCCGCCTTTGTCGACATCTGGGGCAAAGACGTCAACCACGATTGGGATTGGTGGCAAATCCAAATGCCGTATTTTCTGGATAAAGTTCTGGATTGACGAAAACGCCCCCTTTCGGGGGTGTTTTTTTTGTTTCCTTTACGGCTATTTTCCGCTATATTCAAAATTCATAGAATCAATCAAAGGAGTATCTCTATGAAGAAATTCTTTGTTTTAACAGCGGCGGCGGTTGCGTTTGGAGCAACGGTTGCAAACGCTTACCCCCCCCCCCAACTTTTAGATGACTCCGCAGCATTCACAATCGCGCGCGCCGTTAAATTGGGGGACAGCGACGGCGATTACGGCACAGCGCCAACCGTCAGCGCCACCAAAAAAACCAATTTGAAAAAAAACGACTGCAAAGCGGATTCCGATTGTCCGTCGTCGCAGAAATGCGTCGCCGGCAAGTGCGAAAACGTCTGCGCAAGCAGCACCTGTTCGGGTGAAACGCCCGACTGTTCGGCCGACAATCACAAATCCGTCTGCAAATGCACGGAAAATTCGTGCGGATCGGGCAAAAAATGTGCTGACGGCCAGTGCGTTCCCTGTTCCGTCGGCGACAAATGCGGCTGTTCGGGCGCGCAGGTCATCGT
>DJPN01000007.1:0-128217 GCA_002438565.1 Alphaproteobacteria bacterium UBA6411
TCTTTCTGGGTTGATGACGAAAACGGGAAGATCCGTCATTGCGAGTCAAAAGATTACCGCACCCCGTACGGGGTGCGGTATTGTGATTCTGTTTTCTCCGCGCGAAGTTTTATTCTTCCGTTTCTTCGGCCTGTTCTTCGCCCGTAATCATTTTCTGCGACAACAATCCCGCGCTGGACCGAATCTGCTGTTCGATTTCGTCGGCGATTTTCGGATTTTCTTTCAAGAAAGTGCGCGTATTTTCGCGTCCCTGTCCCAAACGCTGGCCTTTGTACGAAAACCATGCGCCCGATTTTTCAATCAAATTCGCTTTGACGCCCAAATCAATCAGTTCGCCCGTTTTGGAAATGCCTTCGCCGTAAATGATGTCGAATTCAACCGTGCGGAACGGAGGGGCGACTTTGTTTTTCACGATTTTAACCGTCGTGTTGTTGCCGATGGTTTGATCTTTGTCTTTAATCTGCGCGCCGCGGCGAATTTCGATACGCACCGACGCATAGAATTTCAGCGCGTTGCCGCCCGTTGTCGTTTCGGGGTTGCCGAACATCACGCCGATTTTCATACGCAGCTGGTTGATAAAGATAACCAGCGTATTCGACCGCGCGACGGACGCCGTCAGTTTACGCAAAGCCTGCGACATCAAACGCGCCTGCAAACCGACATGGGAATCGCCCATTTCGCCTTCCAATTCCGCCTTGGGCACCAAAGCGGCAACCGAATCGACGACCAGAACGTCAATCGCGCCCGAACGCACCAGCGTGTCGGCGATTTCCAGCGCCTGTTCGCCCGTATCGGGCTGGGAAATCCACAAATTGTCCAAATCGACGCCCAGTTTCGCGGCATATCCGGGGTCAAGCGCGTGTTCCGCGTCGATATAAGCGCATTGTCCGCCCATTTTCTGCGCCTGCGCGACAACATGCTGAGCCAGAGTCGTTTTACCTGAACTTTCGGGACCGTACACTTCGATAATGCGGCCGCGGGGCAATCCGCCAATTCCCAGCGCGATGTCCAATCCCAAAGACCCTGTCGAAATCGCGGGGATTTCAACGGCGTTTTCGCGCTGACCCAAGCGCATGATGGAACCCTTGCCGAACGCGCGTTCGATTTGGCTCAGGGCGGCGGTCAAAGCTTTTTCTTTATCCATAGTATCCTTATCCACTAAATGTAAGACGGTTTGATCCATAGTCAGCCTCTTTTATCCCACAAAAGCTTGTCGAGAGCAACAGGCTTAATGTACCACATTTGTTCTTTCTTTCAAGAAAAAAGAGAACAAACGGAAAACATTTTTCGGGTAAAAGATTATCGGGACAGTTTCTTGCGTGCGACGGCCGCTTGCAACACCGCGTTTTTGGCGGGTTTTTCGGCTGTTTTCGGCGCGGTTCCGTAGACAGATAAACCGTTATAGGACGTATCGACTTTCAAATTGTTTTCGGCGCGGAATTCATTGACGCTTTTTGCAAAAGCCATCGTGCTTTCGTTAATCTGCAGCCGCGCGGGTTCATCCAGCACATCGGGTTTGTCAGCCCAATAGCATTTTCCCGCCGAATCTTTGCAGAACATATTGACCATTTCCGCCGACGACATTTCACGTTTGAAGAAATCGGCCGGCTTCGATTCGCGGTGTTCCTGCAAAGAATTGCTTAACACATCCGTGCAAATCACGCTTTTTTCGTAAACATCCATCATCGGCTTGTTTTGATACCAGCCGTCGAACGCGCCGCGCATCATCGCGGGCGTGGCGATTTTTTCATCGCCTTTGGCGGCGGCTTCCATACCCTGTGTGATTTTGGGGCATTTTTCCGCCAACGCTTTCCACGGGCCGTCGTTGCCGCTGTTTTTGCGGATTTCCCACGCCGTCGCCGCGCCGACGGATTCGGCGTCGGCCTCAATGCCGCGGTTCAGCTTCACCGTGTCGCGAATGACCAGTTCGCGGTAATTGTCGGGAACGCCGCGCATTCCCTGCTGAACATGGCGACATTCATGCGCCAGCGTTTCCATCAGCACATTGTCGTCATAGCAGGTGCTGAGGAAAATCGTTTTCATTTCTTCGCATACGAAACCCTGCGTTCCGGACATCGCCTGCATTTGCAGTTTAAAGCCGGCTTTGGCTGCGTCTTCCAACACGGCGCGCCCCGTGGGGGAATAATCGGCAATCGTGTTAATCAAGTGCGCAAACCGGTTTCTGCCGTTTTCGGAATAGGCTTGAAACGGCAAATCGATTTTCGGTTCTTGTGCGATGTAGTCGGTCATAACGGCTCCTTTGACGAATTTTCATCAAGTATGCCACGCCGCGCCGTTTGCGTCAAGCGGATTTTGTCCACCTCTTTTGTCCAAAAGAAACAATCGTCGGGTTGCGCAACCCGTCTTTGCGGTATGTCAAGGGCAATCCCGTTTCGGCATCGTACACTTCCCCGCCCGCCGCGCGCAAAATCGCGTGCGCCGCCGCCGTGTCCCACTCCTTGGTTTTGTGGGAACAGGGGTAAACGTCGGCTTTTCCCTCGGCTATCAGGCAGAATTTCAGCGAGCTTCCGCACGGCTGTTTGTCGGCGATTTTCAATCCCGTCAGCATTTTTTCGACAACCGCTTCGTCGCAATGCGTGCGGCTGTTCAAAACGCTGTAGCCTGCCGTCGGCACGGCGCGGGTTTTCAGAACAGTTGTTTGTCCGTCCTGCTCCTTGACCGCTTCGTCGGGCGAAACCGTATAGTACAAAGCGTGCCGCACGGGGACGTACACAACGCCGAACACGGGGGCGTCGTCTTTGATTAAAGCGATGTTGACGGTGAATTCGCCGTTTTTTTTGACAAAGTCCGCCGTGCCGTCAATCGGATCGACCAACCAGAACAGATTCTGCGACAAATCGGGCATGCCGCCCGCGGCAAGGTGTTCCTCGCCGATTAAGGGAATATCGGGCGTCAAGGCGTTCAAACCTTCAAAAATAATGCCCTCTGCCTTTAAATCGGCGTCGGTCACGGGGGACATATCGTCCTTTTCGTACACGGCAAAGTCGCTGCCGTAAATTTCCATGACGGCGGCGCCCGCCTTGACCGCCAGAGCGGCGATTTGCTTCACGTCAAAAGGATACGCGTTCATTTTCCCTCCACAATGTGTTTGACCTTTTCGCTCAAATCCCGCAGGCTGAACGGCTTTGCCATAAAATGAAAGTCGGGCATTTCGCCGATGTCGCCGCGGGCGGCTTCCTCGGAAAAGCCTGAAATCAGCAGAATTTTGGAATAAACGCCGTCTTGGCGCAATTTGTTCGCCAAAGCCACACCGTCCATCCCCGGCATCACCATGTCCGTAATCAGCAAGTCGAATTTCTGCCCCTCGCCCACTTTTTCCAAAGCTTCCTCGGCGCAGGTGCAGTCAATCACCGTATAGCCTTTGGCGGTCAAAGCGCGCTTTGTTACCGCGCGCACGCCGTCTTCGTCTTCGACCAGCAGGATAACGCCCGACCCCGTCAAATCGGGCGCGGGCAAAGGCGGCGGCAAAGCGGGCTTGTCCGACGCGAACGAAAAAGCCAGCTGATCGCCCGCCTTGGGCACATCGGGTTTGACGCGCACGAACTCCGCCACCGCTTGGGCTTTTTGCAAGCGTTGAGCCTGTTCCGCGTCATGTTCGGATTCTTCGGTCAAGCGGCGGACTTCCTCGGGCGAATGGCGCGGCAGGTAAATGGTAAAAGTCGTTCCCGCGCCGACGGCGCTTTTCACGCTGATGTACCCGCCGGACTGGCGGATGTTGCCGTACACCATCGCCAAACCCAGCCCCGTTCCCGAATCGACGCCGCCAGATTTCGTGGAAAAGAACGGTTCAAAAATCCTTTGCAGGTTTTCTTCGCTAATGCCGCAGCCCGTGTCGGAAATGTCAATAACGACGTATTCGCCGGGCATGACTTCTTCCGAACCGATATACTGCCCCGCGGGAATACGTTGAAAACGCGTGCGGATGGCAAAGACTCCGCCGTCGGGCATGGCGTCGCGCGAATTGACCGCCAAGTTGACGAACACTTGATCGAACTGCGTCTTGTCCACGCGGATAAAGCCCAAATTCCGCCCGTGGTCGATTTGAATGACGGTCTTTGTCCCCAGCAGGCGGCGCAGCATGAACTGAAGCTCGGCGAAAATGTCGGTTACATCCAAGTATTTCGGACGCAAAGGCTGCTTGCGCGAATAGGACAGCAGCTGCCCGACCAGACTTGCCGCGCGGGTCGCGCTGTATTGAATGTTTTTCAGCTCCGTAAAGTCGGGGTCGGACGCGGGGTGCGACTGCAGCAAAAGCTCCGTCGATCCGATAATCGCGGTTAAGAGATTGTTGAAATCGTGCGCGATGCCGCCCGCCAGCTGGCCGATAGCCTGCATTTTCTGGGCTTGTGAAAACTGGATTGACAGGTTGCGGCGTTCCGTATTGTCGATAAAATGCGCGATAAAGCCGAACACGTCGGGCTTGCCGTCTTCATCGTCCTCGGTCATCGGCGTGATGTAGACGGCGGCGAACTTCTCCGTTTCGGTTTTCAGCTTGACTTCGGCATGGGCGCGGGACAGCTGAGCCATCATGACTTTCGCCATTTTGTCTTTCAGTTCCGCCCAATCGTCGGAATCAATGCAGTCCTCCAGCTTTGTGCCGACCAATTCTTCGCGCGGCTTGCCCGTCAGCTGGAACAAAATCGAATTTGCTTCGGTAATCACGCCGTCCTTGTCAACAAAAGCAATGCCGACGGGGGCTTCTTCAAACAAACGGGAAAAGCCGATTTCGGCGTCTTTCGCGCCCTGTTCCTGTTCTTCGCGCGAAGCCACATCGCGCACGACGGACGCGCGCAGCATTGTTTCGCCGTTTTCGTCGTAAACGGCGTGGCTGACGAAAGCCGTGAACGTTCCGCCCGTCTGCGTGCGAAACGTCAACTCCCCGTGCCAAAAGCCGTCCAGCTCCGGCGCATGGTTGCCCGCCAGCAAATCAACCAGTTTTCTGCCTTTTAATTCGCGCGGATTGTTGACGCCCAGCCAGTCGCAAAACCGGCGGTTGACAAAGTTGATAACGCCGCCCGCGTCGATTTGATACAGCCCGATGGGCAAAGCGTCCAGAAACTCTGCCATTTCCTGCGTTTCCTGCCGCATCACGGCATCCATCGCCCTTTGCGCCGTAATGTCGCGCACCCGCCACAGCGTCCCGACATCCGTTTGCCGCAGGGCTACGGAGTACCATTCCCAAAAATCGTCGTCGCCGCCTTTGGACTGCATCAGCAGTTCGACCGATGTTTCGGCTTTGTTTTTCAAAGCGGCGTCCAGCTTCGCCATTGCCAAGCGGTTGCTGTCCTCGTCGGGCATCAAGCGGTCGACAACGGCCGTCCGCAAATCCAGCACGCCGAAAAACGCTTTTCCCGCACGGTTCATATAGACAAGCTCACCGTCCGTCCCGACCAAAGCCAGCGCGTCGGTTTCGCTTTCCATCAGCGCCGCCGTTCTGTCCGCGTCTTTGACGTCAAGGCGCAGAGCTTTCGCGATTTTTTTCCAAAAAGGCGGCATTTAGGGCGCATCCTCCCGCTGGGGCAAAGTTTTTCCTTTCAGCTGATAGACATACTTGATGACTTCAGCCACAGCAGCATAATGCTCCGTCGGAATGGGAGAGTCAATTTCTACCGTTGCGAACAGCGCGCGCGCCAAGGGGGGATTTTCCACAATCGGCACATCGTTGTCCTTGGCGACCTCTTTGATTTTCTGCGCGATAAAGTCCTGCCCCTTGGCGACGCAGACGGGCGCGTCCATGCCTTCGTCGGGTTCATAGCGCAAAGCCACCGCAAAGTGCGTCGGGTTTGTGACAACGACGGACGCTTTGGGCACGTTCGCCATCATGCGCTTGCGGAAACGTTCCATGCGGATTGAACGCAGACGCATTTTGATTTGCGGGTCGCCCTCGGTTTGTTTGTATTCCTCTTTGACTTCCTGTTTTGTCATGCGCTGGCGCTTCAAGTAGGAAAACTTTTGATAAAAGTAGTCGGCGAACGCGATGACGAACACAATCATCACCATCGTCAGCAAAATCCACAGCAGCAGGGAATAAAGCAAATCGATAATCGATGCCACGTCGAACGACGACGCGTTTAAAACATTGACAATGCGCGGTTCGACAATCAGCCACCCCGCATAGCCCACCGCCGCGATTTTCAGCAGCCCTTTCAGCATGTCGACGATTTTGGCTTTGGTGATGAATTCCTTGGCGTTGGCGAACAGGTTGATTCGCTCCCATTTCAGCGTCATCCGCTTGGGCGCGTACAAAAAGCCGATTTGCACCAAAGCCGACGCAATCGCCAAAATCAAAAACAGCCCCAAAGGCGCGGCGACGGCTATTAACATGTCAAGCGACGTGTCGCGCAGCAAATCGCGCAATCCCAACGGGTCGGTCGGCAGCTGTTCGGGACGTTCGATGTATTTGACGGACAGACGCGCCGTATACTTCATCAACAGCGGACACAGCCCCCACAGCATCATCAGCGCGGCGAACAGCATAAACCAGCTTTTGACTTCCTGCGACATGGGGACATGCCCCTCTTCGCGGGCGCGTTCCAGTTTTCGCTCGGAAGCCTCTTCGGTTTTTGAGGACTCGTCCTGTTCGTCTTCAGCCATCGCCCCTTACCTCAACAGCAATCCGATTTCGTCGTCAAAAAAGCGCAAAAACCAATGCATGACGGACGGCAGAGTCACCATCATCAGCGCCAGCCCCAAATACACCTGCAAAGGCATAATGATAAACAGAATGTTCAGCTGCGGCATCAGGCGCGACATAATCCCCATGGACGAATACAGCACGACAATCATCAAAATGAACGGCGCGCCGATTCTGAATCCGTAGTTGAACGCGGCGGACAGCGCTTTCGTCAGCATTTCCGACATGTCGCCCGTCAGCAGATTCTGCCCGACGGGAAAAACGGAATAACTGTCCAGCACCGCGCCCAGCATCAAATGATGCAAATTCGTCGCCACAATCAGCATCACCGCGCACAATGTCAGAAAGCTTGACAAAACGGTTGACTGTACCGACGTTTGCGGGTCAAGCACGGTCGCGTTTGAAAAGCTGGTCGCCATGGCGGCGTTTGCTCCCGTCAAATCCACGGCCGTCATCAAAAAAGCGGGGAACAGCCCCAAAAACAACCCGACCGTGATTTCAATCAGCAAATATTTAAACAACAGCAAAACGCTTTCGGGCGGAGCCGGCATCACGTTCGCCATGGCGGGCGTCAAAGCGACGGAAAACGCCAAAGCGAATAAAAGCCGCACCCGCGCAGGAATGAAGCTTGACGAAAAAAAGGGCATAAACAACAGCGCGCCGCCCAATCGGGCAAACACGAACAAAAAATGATAAAGCTCCAGACTCAGCAGTTTTTCCCACATCGCCCTATGTTCCCAAAGCGACTATGCGGTCAAACAGCCCTGCCGAAAACGTTCTTAACTGCTCGATCATAAACGGCAGCAGCAAAATCAGCGAAATGAACACCACCAGAATTTTCGGCACGAACACCAGCGTCATTTCTTGGATTTGGGTCAAAGTCTGCACCAAACTGATCAGCAGGCCGACAATCATTGCAATCAGCAGCAACGGCCCCACAACCAGCAAAAGCGTGTAAATCGCGTCTTTACCGACTTCCAGAACCGCTACATCGTTCATTGACACGCCCTTAAATCAAATCGGCATCTGCAGGATGTCTTGGTACGCCGAAACAACCTTGTCACGCACGGCGACAACGGTTTGCAAAGCGACTTCGGCATTGGAAACAGCCATGACGACTTCTTGAATATCGGCCGTTCCTTTGACGGCTTTCATACTCATCAGTTCGGCGTATTGGTTATCCTTTTCCACCTGTTCCGCGGCAGAGCGCACCATTTCTGAAAACGTCCCCGCGGGCGAAACGTTTTTCGCTTCATCCGCCGACGGCAAAACCGCGCGCGCCGCCGCCGTCTGATACGCCGAAAGGGCTTGTGAAATCTGATTGACCATTTTCTATCCTTTCAAGCGTTTAACGGATTAAATCCAGCGTGCGGCTCATCATATCCTTGGATACGGAAATCACGTTCAGATTGGCTTCATACGTTCTCTGCGCTTCTTTCATATCCATCGTTTCAATCAGCGGATTGACGTTCGGCAGCAGCACATAGCCGTCTTTGTCGGCGGCGACGTGGTTCGGATCATATTTGCGTTCCAGTTCGCCGCGGTCGCGGGACACGCGCCCGATTTTGACCATTTCCGCGCCCGTCGCCCTGTCCAGTTCGTTGCGGAACGTCACCGTCTTGCGGCGGTAGGGCTGCCCGCCCGGAGTCTTGGCAAGCGAATCCGCGTTCGCCATGTTTTCGGCAATCACGCGCAACCGTTGGGATTGGGCTTTCATGCCCGAAGCGGCGATTTTTTTGCTCAGCGTCAAATCATCCATGATTTTCCTCCCTTACGGCATTATTTGCCCAGCGCGGTGCTCAGCAGAGCCATATTCTTTTTGAACAGGGTCGTTACCTGTTCGTGCTGACCACGGGTTTCGTCGATTTTCGCCCACTGCTCTTCCAAAATCACGCCGTTTTTGTCAATGACGGTTTCAAAGGGGCGGCGGGTTTCCTTGACTTTCGCCTTGCCGTCCGCGACGGGCGACAAGTGCTTCGGATCGGTTTTGACCATTTTCGCATCACCCGAAGCGGCGGTGCGGTGCATCGGATTCGTGCGGGTCAGCGGCACATGCTTGCTTTCGCCAACGAATTCTTTGAATTTCAGCGGTTCGACGTCGGACGGCATATAGTTCGGCGTGTTGGCGTTCGCGATGTTTTGGGACAGCACGGATTGCCGCTGCGCCAGCCAGCGCATTTTTTCTTCGCTCATTTGATACAAGGACAAATTTTGCAAATCCATGTTCGACTCCCTTTCACATCATCTTGCGTTTTTTTATTTAAGAAAACGTGAATCCGCTCACCCTTTCCGAATTGCAAGAACCGTGCCGATTCCAGATTGCCCGTTTTTCGACGGAAATGCAAAGATTTTTCTTTTCGGCGGAAAAATTAAAGCGTACAACCCGAATCGCTTTGATAATTTTATAAGGAGTTTTTGAAAATGCACGCCGTTTTACCCGTTGTTCTGCTGATTTGCTCGAACGTTTTTATGACTTTTGCATGGTACGGCCATTTGAAATTCAAATCCGCACCGATTTGGACGGTGATTTTTGTCAGCTGGGGAATCGCGTTTTTTGAATACTGCCTGCAAGTCCCCGCCAACCGAATCGGACATGAATATTACTCCGCCGCCCAGCTCAAAGGCATGCAGGAAGTCATCACGCTTTCCGTTTTCGCCGTGTTTTCGATTTTTTATCTGGGCGAACAGATTCGCTGGAATCACATCGCGGGCTTTATCCTTTTGGTCGTCGCAGGCGCGTTGATTTTTAAGCGTTGATACGGTATTATAGCGTTAAATCAATTTTTGAAAGGATACGCAGATGAGCGGTTTTGTCGTTTTTTTGATTGTTTTGGCGATTGTCGTCATTTCTTCGGGCGTTAAAACCGTGCCGCAGGGCATGGAATACACCGTCGAACGGTTCGGACGCTACACTCACACTTTGAAACCGGGGCTGAGTTTGATTGTCCCCTTCGTCGATTCCATCGGCGCGAAAGTCAATATGATGGAACAGGTTCTTGACGTCCCGTCGCAGGAGGTCATCACCAAAGACAACGCCATGGTTACCGTCGACGGCGTCGTGTTCTTCCAAGTATTGGAGGCCGCCCCTGCCGTTTACGAAGTCCGTCAGCTGCAGGTCGCGATTCTGAATTTGGTCATGACGAACATCCGTACCGTCATGGGGTCGATGGATTTGGACGAACTGCTCAGCCAGCGCGACGTCATCAACCACCGTTTGCTGGAAGTCGTGGACAAAGCGACAGAAGCTTGGGGCGTCAAAGTCATGCGCATCGAAATCAAAGACATCACGCCGCCGCGCGATTTGGTCGACGCCATGGCGCGCCAGATGAAGGCCGAACGCGACAAACGCGCCCAAATTCTGGAAGCTGAAGGTCTGCGCCAAGCGCAAATCTTGAAAGCCGAAGGTGAAAAACAGTCCGTCGTTCTGGCGGCTGAGGGACGCAAAGAAGCCGCCTTCCGCGATGCGGAAGCCCGCGAACGCCAAGCCGAAGCGGAAGCCAAAGCGACCGCGTATGTTTCCGAAGCCATCGGCAAAGGCAACATCAACGCCATCAACTACTTCCTTGGGCAAAAGTATTTGGAAGCTTTGAAATCCATCGGCACGGCGGAGAATTCCAAAATGGTCATGCTGCCGCTGGAAGCAACGAACATTCTGGGATCCATTGCGGGCATCGGCGAAATCGCCAAAGAAAGCTTGACCAAACAAAACGACAAGCGGGGTTAAAATGGAGTTTGCGGATTACTGGGGCTGGCTGACCGCCGGCGTTGTGCTGATGGTGTTGGAAATTTTGACGCCCGGGGTGTTCTTTATGTGGATAGGCTTCGGCGCGCTGCTGACAGGCTTGGTATCCGCCGTTTTCCCCGAAGCCGCGCCTGTTGTTCTGGGAACCGTTTTTGCCGTTTTGTCGGTGATTTCCGTTCTTGCCGGACGCAAGCTGATTGGAAAAAAGCAAGCCGTTGACAACAATTTGAACAACCGCGGCGCGCTGTACGTCGGTCAAAGCTTCCAAGTCTTTGAACCGATTGAGGACGGACGCGGCAAAATCAAAGTCGGCGACACGCTGTGGCTGGCCTCCTGCCCTCAAAACATCCCCGCCGGCGCAACTGTCAAAGTCACAGGAGTCAACGGCACTTTTTTGGTGGTTGAACCTGTCAATGAACAATAAAACTTTCCGCATCGGAGCAAGCCTTTGCGGGCTTGCTCTTTTATTTTTCGCCATATTTCCGCTGACAGCGGGCGAATTGCTGCCCTATCATTTCCATGAACATTTCTACAACACGCTGGAAATCGCACGCGGTCATGTTGTCAGCAACGACTTTTCCCTTGTTTGGCGGGGATTGTTGTCCGTTTTCGACAACCTGTGCGGAGAACATATCTTTTTTACCGCCGTTTACACCGTCTTAGCGGCAGGCGGAGCGGCGTTTTTATTTTTGCTGTTCAAACTGCTGAACAAACTGAACCTGTCTTTGACCGACGGAGAACGGTTCGCCGTTGCCGCCTTCGCATTGGCTTTTTACATCAAAACCGCCGCTTCGGGAACGGATGCCGCTTTGGCGATGCCCGCCGTTTTGTTCGCCGCCCTCGCCTTGTTGCGCGCATTGGAAAAACCAAACATTTTGACGGGCGTTTCGGCGGGATTGGCGGTATCGCTGATGCTGTTGACCCGATTTGACACTTTGGGATTTGCGATAACGTTCGCTTTGGTGTTTTACTTCCAATTCAACGGCAAAGAACCCGTTTCATACAAACAATTTTTCCTTTTGCTGGGCGGCTTGGCTGTCGGACTGCTGCCCGCCGCTGGATTTTGGCTGTGGGAAAAGCAGACTTTCGGCACGATTGTCCCGATGACGGTTCAAAGCTGGACGCAAACACAGGGAAGCTCACCGCTGCAAATGGCTCGGCTGCTGTTTTTCGATCCTGTCCGGCACATTGTCCGCCAGCCGTACGCAATCGCTTTGCTGACGTTTCCCGCGCTGTTGATTGCGTTGACCGCCTATCATTCGTTTCCATGGATAAAGCGCGGGCAAACGCCCCGCGACACATTGTTTTACAGTTTGCTGTGGTTTCCCGTTTTTCAAATTGCGGTTTTGGCGTTGTTCAGCTACATCCTTGTCCCCGATTACGCTTTTTATGCGCTGGGGATTGGTGCGCCCTTCGCTTTGGCATACGCAATCAGCCGCATTTCCGCCAATGTCCGCGGTGAAGACGTCGCTCTTGCCGAAAAAAGCTGGCTGTTCATCGGCGGCTGTATGACAGCGCTTTGCTTTTACTTTCCGCTTCGTTCCTGCAATATACAATACAAACAAGCGGCCGACGCTTTAAAACCTTTCGTCGAAATGCATGCGGGAACGTACGGCATGGGAAAAGGCGCAAACATCGCCGCATTTGAAACGGGCGGCCGTTTTGTCCGTCTGGACGGTTCCGCGTCGGATACGAACCTGCAAGCTTTACTGAAAAACCAAGCCGACATCAAAACCGTGTTAAAACAGTACGGAATTGATTGGTACGTCGGCATCAATCTTGTCAAACAAGACAGCGGCTGTTACGGCGTCCGCGAACCCAAGCAAAACGGATTCGGCACGAACAAAAGCATGCACGGCTGGCTGTGCCAAGCTCCCGTTGCTGAAATTTCCGCCGCGCCGGAACTGAATTTGCAAATTTTCGATGTGAAAGAAAAATAGCGAAAAGCGGTGTTTTTCAACACCGCTTTTTTGTTTGTGAAAATCCGTTCTTACCGGCCTTGATTGTGCCGTTTCATAAACGATGCAAGCGCAACCTTGTCCTTTTTCGCGACGGGCTTTTTCATGCCTTTCGTGCGCGCGGGAATGGTATCGGCGCGCGTCGGAATACCTTCCAAAGCTTTGGCATCGTCCTTGCCCGTCATTTCCTTGCGAATTTCAAAGTATTTCCGCATCTGCTGCATTGTGTAGTCGCATACGTCCAAATACTTGCCGCCGTTCAGAATTTCGGGGTTGTCCTTGAAGTAGTTGCCGTGTTTCGTCCACGCAATTTCCGAAATCGTTTTCTGTGCGGAAATCGACATGTCAAAGCTCATCTGATGTTCTTTGTCTTTGCCGTTCGCGATGTCGCGCAAATCCTGCTGCATCGGTTCCAGCAAATAGTTGGCTTCGTAAACCGTTTTCGTCCCCTGCTGGTCGTACCACGATTTGAACGTGTCGGTCAGCAGCTGATCGCCCAGCTGTGCGTCGTTTTTAATCAACGCCTGCGTAAAGCCTTTGGCAATCGGCGGATAATATTTGTAAAATTCCTGCTTCGGCGCTTCGTCGCCCAAACGGAACATTTCTTCGCACGCCGTTGCCGCATACGCCTGCGCATCGGCTTCCATCGCGCGCATATAAATCAAGTTCGTTTTGACGTCCCATCTGTTTTCTTCCAGATTGGAAGCGCGCATAAACTGACCCGCATGGCGACATTCGTGGCACATCGTCCCGACCAGCTTCGCATCGGTAAACTTCGGGTTCAGCGCAATGCGTTTATGTTCGGGGTCGGCAAAGCCGAAAGCGCGGTTTTCACCTTTGATAAAGTTGAAGTGAAATCCGTTGTCCGCCGCGATTTGCAGCGTTTCCAAACCGACCTTGCTGCGCGCCAAGCGGTTAATCAAAGCAATCATGCGCGGACGGTCTTTTTTCGCGCAATAGCGCAAATCAACGTCAACGGCGGGTTTTTCGTCGGGATATTCGGCTTTTTTGTACGGAGCGAAAGCTTTTTTCAGCGTTCCCGTCAATTTGCGCTGAGCCAGAATATTTCTCCAGCGTTCAATCGTGTTGCCCATGCTCATTGTTTCGCCGACGTTGCCGCGCGGCTGTCCCATTTCGGGCAGGCGGCGTTCAAAAGCGTCCTTGTTCGTCGGCAAAGCGTCAACGGATTTGTCGGGGGCGATGCCCGCGCATCTGTACCGGATTTCAAAGAACGCCTGCGCGTCGGATTTTGTGCGTTCGCCGACGGAGGCAAAGCGCGGCTCGTCCAAGAAATTCGGATTTTCCGCCGACAGATAGTTGCCGTTTTTCGTCCAACCGACTTTTTCGACAACGGTTTTGGAATTGACGTTTTCGGCAAACGTGTACATGCGCGTAAAGTTCCCTTTAATCGCGTCGTGCATCGGCTCTATGATGTAGCCTTCCTCGTAATTCTGCTTGGTGCGCGTCTGATCGTACCAGCCTTTGAACACTTCGGACACGACTTTGTCGTTCAAAACGCCCTCTTTGGCAAAAGCCTGTTCATAGGATTTGTAAATGGGCGGATAGAATTTGGCAAACGTCGCCAAGGGCCCTTTGTCACCCTGCATTTCCAATTCTTTGCACGCTTTGACGGCGTACGCCTGCGCGTCGGCTTCCTTGGCGCGGGAATAGCGGACAATTGACGCAACATTCAACTGGTCGCGGTCGGGCATGCCTTTCATACGCTCCGCCTGCCCCGCATGGCGCGATTCGTGGCACAAGGTCGAAACCAGTTTGTCGTCCGACGCCATGGGCCCCAAACCGATATACTTCATATCGCCGCCGAAATAGCAGCCGAAGCAGTTCGTTTTCGCATCCAAAAAGCCGAACTTCACGCCCGCTTTGTTGGCGATTTCCAGTGTTTCGCGTCCCGCTTCCGATTTAGCCAAGCGGTTGACGATATGAATCATGCGCGGCATTTCTTCGTCGGTGCACAGCGACAAATCGACATCGACCGTCAGCTGTTCGTTCGGATCGTAAGAAACTTTCTGCTTGGGTTCGTCCAGAACTTTTTGCAGCATTGAAGACGTCATTATTTCCATAGCTCAAACTCCTTAACGGGAACGGCGCGCCGACAAAGCGGACAATACGGCGGGGCTCAAAGCTTTCGAGGTTTTCTTTTCAAACATGCCCGCCAGCGGCTTTTCGCCCATTTTGGGACGTTCGCGGTGCATATAGTCGGGACGCGTCGGAATCGTCGCCAAAGACGGATCGGGTTCCATGCCCGTCAATTCCTTGCGCAATTTGAAGAAATCCTGCATATCGCCCATCGCCTGTTTGGCGACATCCATAAACTTGCCGCTTTCCAGCTGTTTCGGGTCTTTGGTGTAATAGTTTCCGTCTTTTGTCCAGCACGCCAAAGCGACGACTTCCTCCGCCGTCATCTTTTGCTTGTTGTAGAACAAAGTCGGTTCCTTGCCCTGTTTCAAATCATAGATTTCCTTGGTCATCGGTTCGATTTGATAGGCTTCCTCGTAAACCGTTTTGGTGCGGATTTGGTCGTACCACGATTCGTTCGTTTCCGTCATCACCTCGTGGTTGACCTTGCCGTGCTTGTCGTAAGACGCGCGGAACGCTTCCTCGATTTCGGGATAGCGGGACGCAAAGATGTTGTACGGCGAACGGTCGCCCTGCAGGGACAATTCCTTGCACGCCGTAATCGCGTAAGTCTGCGCGTCGGCTTCCATCGCGCGGAAGCACATCAGTTCCGAACGCACGTCCATCACGCCGAACGCTTCGTGCGCGCCGCGGACGAACTGCCCCGCGTGGCGGCATTCGTGGCACAGCGTTCCGACCAGTTTTTCGTCGGATTCCTTGGGGTTCAATCGAACCCAATGCCCTGCTTCGTCGCATGCGCCGCAGCAGCGGACGCCGTCGTCGAAAAAGCTGAATTTGAACCCATTGTCCGCCGCGATTTGCAGCGTTTCCAAACCGCACGGGCTTTTTGCCAAACGGTTGACCAAAGCGACCATACGCGGTTTGTCCGTTTCCTTACATTCCGTCATATCGATATCAACGGCGGGCTTTTCCGCAGGGTTGTATTTTGAATCGGACAAGGGGTGTTCAAAAGCTTCTTTCAACATTGTAAACGTCCTTTGAGTTATTTCTGAAAAGGATTGTATTTCCGTACACTTTTTTTGTCAATAAAAAGCAGCGCTTTGCCATAAAAAAGAGGCTTTGAAACCAAAGCCCCTTTTTCGGGAGAAAAAACTTCTCAGCGTCCCGCCTTTCCGGCCAGCTGTGCAATGACTTTCGCTTGCCGCAAAGCATCCGCAACATTGGATTTTTTCGATGCCAAAGTCTTGTTTTTCGCCCCTTTCAAATTTTCGGGATCGCGAACGGGCATGGACTTATAGCTCGTGTCCGGCTTCATTCCCGTGCGCACTTCGCGCACTTTGAAAAACTTATCCGCCGTATTGACGCTTTCGGCGCACAGGGACAGTTTTTCGGGTTCTTCCAGCACATCGGGGTTGTCCGCCCAATAACAGCCGCCTTTGGCGTTCAAACAGATTTGGTTGACGATTTCCTTGGATGAAATCGTTCCGCTGTACGGCAAATCCGCTTCCGCCTTGTCTTTCATCGCATCGTTCATAACGTCTTGAATATAGCCTTCTTCGTATCCTTCGACGACGATTTCGTCTTGATACCATCCGTTAAAGGTTTTCTGCAAAACCTTGTCGGAAATCGGCGCCTTGGAATCGGGCATGGCGTTTGAAAAATTTTCCGCCATAACGGGCGCGTCTTCTTCGAATTTGTCCCACGGCTTGGAATTGTTGCCGAACACTTTGATTTGATGGCACGTCGCGGCGGCGGCGGTTTCGGCATCGGCTTCCAGCGCGCGGTTGTACATCACGTCGCATTTTAAATTATATGCGCCGAAATTGCCCTCCGCCCCGTGAATGAACTGCTGGGCATGACGGGCTTCGTGCGCCAAAGTCGCAATCAAAGTGTTGTCGTTCTTTGCGGGATTCAAAACCAGCATTTTGGCTTCGGGATCGCAAAAGCCCAGCGAATCTTTCTGGTTTTCAAACGCCAGCGTATAGCCCGCGTCCGCCGCATCCTGCAAAACAGCCCTGCCGAACGGGGAATTTTCCGCTATCGTATTGATAAAGCTGATTAAACGGCGTTCCTTGTTTTTGCTGACCGCCAAAATTCCCAGTTCAACCTGCGGCTGTTGGTCGGGATATTGCTTTTCGGGCTTTTTGGATTTGTTTTTCTTGGGGAAAACGGTGCTTAAAATTTGTTCGGTCATGACGGAACATCCTTGATAAATCGACTGTCTTGATTTTTAGCGCGAAAAAATTTTACTGTCAACATTTTTGTCCAAAAAATTCTGTTGCAAGAGGGCTGTTGAAATTGTATATTGAATGAAAGAAAACATTTTATTCCGTAAAGGGGGTATGCTTTTCCCTTTCCAAGGGCGAAAGGGATTTTATCGTTGAGTTTTCGCTTCCGGCCGGCTATCATACCGTCCGAGCGATATGTTTTTAACGGGGGTTTTGCCCTCCTCTTTATGAAAAGGAATGATATCAAATGGTACAAGTCGTAGTTCGTGACAACAACGTTGATCAGGCTTTGAAAGCTTTGAAAAAGAAAATGCAGCGCGAAGGCGTTTTCCGTGAAATGAAATTGCGCCGCAATTTTGAAAAGCCGTCCGAAAAGAAAGCCCGCGAAAAGGCGGAAGCCGTTCGCCGTGCCCGCAAATTGGAACGCAAACGTTTGGAACGCGACGGATTCTAAGAATCGCTGTTATTCAAAACCCCTGCCCTTTCGGACGGGGGTTTTATTTTACCCGTAACGGAAAAAGCGTCTTGGCAGCCGCCAAAACGCTTTTTCTTTGATTACCGACAGCAGAAAAAGGAACAACACCGCTTCGGCAACGGTTTGGCATTATAAACAATCCGCCCTAAAAAATCAATTCAGCCGTTCGGCTGTAAAACGCCTCCTTAAAAAAAGCCGCCTCCGATTACTCAAGAGACGGCCCTTTTTTCGATTAAAAAAATCAGCGAACAGCGTCTTTCAGCAATTTGCTGGCTTTGAATCTCGGCGCTTTTGACGCGGGAATGGTCATTTTTTCACCCGTGCGCAGGTTGCGGCCTTCGCGGGCGGCGCGTTCGGACACATCAAAAGTGCCGAACCCCATTAAACGGACTTCTTCGCCCTTTTTCATCGCTTCGGTAATAGCGATAATCGCTTCGTCCAAAATACATTCGACGGCGACTTTGGAAGCGTTTGCGTTCTTCGCGATTTCCGCGACCAATTCAGATTTGTTCATTATAAGCTCCTTTGGTTAAATTGTAACGAAATCCTAGGAACTTTCAGCCGTGCGGTCAAGGATTTTATTTTTGTTTCTTCCTTGAAAATCATCAACAATCGTATTGATTTTTCCGCAAAAAAAGCTTTATACCCGAATAAAACAACACTCAAGGATTCGGATTATGCTTTCCTATCAGCACGGATACCATGCGGGCAATCTGGCGGATGTTCACAAACACGCCGCGCTTTGCACCGTTTTGGAAAAGTTGGCGCAAAAGGACAAACCGCTGACGTACATCGAAACGCACGCGGGACGCGGCCTGTACGATTTGACGTCTGAAATGACGCACAAAACGAACGAGGCCGCTTTCGGCATCGAATCGGTTTTGAAAGCGCGCAAAATCCCCGCGAATCACCCGTATCTGAACCTGTTGAACAGACTCCGCTCCGAAATCGGCAAGCAATATTACCCCGGTTCGCCCTTTATCGCCGAAGCCTTGCTGCGTCCGACGGACACCCTGCATTTGATGGAGCTTCACCCGCAGGAATATCAAGCGTTGTTCCGTCTGATGCGCTATCCGAACACGCATTTGCACAACCGCGACGGATTCGAGGGCGCTTTGGCGATTTGCCCGCCGACGCCGCGCCGCGGCATGGTCTTTACCGATCCCAGTTACGAAGTCAAAACCGAATACGAAAAAACGGCAAAGTTTGTTTTAAAGCTTCACCGCAAATGGGCGGAGGGCGTTATCGGCGTTTGGTATCCGATTTTGCGGGAAAACTACCATTTCGACTTGATAAAGCCGCTGCAGGATGCCGACTTGCCCAAGTTCTACAATGCCGAAATCCTGTTCAAGCATCCGAAAACCGCCATGCTTGGCAGCGGAATTTTGTTCGTCAACACCCCGTTCGGGACACAGGACGATTTGGACGCGATAAAGCATTGGCTTTAAGCCGCTCAATCCTATTGCCATCTGTTTGAAATCCGTTTTGCTTCGTACAATAAGCCTCAAAACAATGGAGGACTTTGCGATGAATGTGGCGGCAATGACGGTCGGCGCGCTGGCTCAAGCGGGCGTCAAGCGGATTTACGGCTTAATCGGGGATTCTTTGAACGCGGTAGGCGACGCGGTGCGCTTGAACAATCGGATTCAATGGATACCCGTCCGACACGAAGAATCCGCCGCTTTTGCCGCGGGAGCGGAGGCTTTTCTGACAGGAAACTTAGCGGTTTGCGCGGGCACATGCGGCCCCGGCAGCCTGCATCTGCTGAACGGATTGTACGAAGCCGCGCGTAACGAATCCCCCGTTTTGGCGCTTGTCACGCACATTCCCGTGTCTGAAATCGGCACGGAATATTTCCAAGAAACAAATCCCATGGCGGTTTTCAAGGACTGTTCCGTTTTTTGCGAAACGGTGATGAGCGCCGAACAAATGCCCCGACTGCTGCAGTCCGCCATGCAAGCCGCATTGGCGCAAAAAGGCGTCGCCGTGCTGGTTGTTCCGTCAGACGTCGCCAAAGCGGAAATCCCCGCCGCGCAAACCGTTTACGCCCGCACGGTCGACAACAAACCGACAACGCTGTCCCCCGCCCCCGCCGACATTGAAAAGTTGGCAAAAATCATCAATTCGCACGGACGGATAACGCTTTACTGCGGCATCGGCTGCCGTTTTGCAAAAGATGAAGTGCTGGCTTTGGCTCAAAAAATCAAATCCCCGATTGTCCACACCATCCGCAGCAAAGACTTTATGGAAAACGGCAACCCGTTCAATGTCGGGCTGAACGGATATTTAAGTTCCGGAGAGCCGAAGGCCGCACTTGAATCGTGCGATTTACTGCTTTTGCTGGGAACGGATTATCCGTATCGGGCTTTGCTGCCGACCGCGCCCGACGTGGTGCAAATCGACACCAAAGCCGCGCATCTGGGACGCAGAAGCAAGCTGACTTTTGGCATCAAGGCGTCCGTAAAATCCGCTTTGACGGCTGTGCTGCCTTTGATTCTGGAAAAAAAGAACGAATCGCATTTAACGCTGTCTTTGGCGCACCGCGACGAAATCACGGCGCAAAAACACAATGCCTTGGTTCAACACGCGAAGCGAACGCCTCTGCGTCCCGAATATTTGACCGCCGTTTTAAACGATATCGCGCCCGACAACGCCGTGTTTGTCGTTGATGTCGGATTAAACGACGTATGGGCGGCGCGGTATTTGCAAGCAAAAGGAACCCGCCGCATCATCGGTTCGTTCAAACACGGCACCATGGCGGCCGCCTTGTCCGCGGGCATCGGCGCGTTTTACGCCCTGCCGCGCGGGACACCCGTCATCGTGCTGGCGGGCGACGGCGGATTGTCCATGCTGTTGGGCGAACTGCTGACCGTCATTCAAAATCACGTCGATTTAAAAGTCATCGTTTACAACAACGCCACCTTGGGGTTTATAGATTTTGAAGCGAATCTGGAAAAAATTCCGCCGTTCAAAACGGAATTGCTCAATCCGGATTTTTCCCGGCTGGCTCAAATCATTGGATTTAAAACCGCACGGGCGGCATCGCCCGATAATTTGAGAACAGTTTTGACCGCCGCCTTGAACGAAACGGGCGCAGTATTGATTGACGCCGTGACCGACCCCGCCGCCATGCCCTAAGCCAACGGATCGTATTCCGCAGCCGTCTTTGCGCTGTCACGAATAAAGCGCTCGACTTTGGCGGAATCCTCTTTTAATCCGACGGCCAAATAGCGGAACGCATCGGCGGCATGGCTTGTCCAGTCGTGCAAAGGCTTCGGCTGAAACGTCCGCCGCTGTTCGTCCCACGCTTTTTGGTATTGACGCAAAGCCTCCAGTCCGGCTTGGCATTTTTCGGCGTCAAAGCGGCATCGCGGCAGCAGCAGGCGCACGGCGGCAATGCCCGTTTCAACGCTTGCGCGCGGCAAAACGCGCCCTCTGACACCCAAACCCGCCAACAAATCCAAACGGCTTTTGCCGCTGGAAAGCTCGTGCACCCGAATATCGTGCGGAAAGATGTTGTCGTTTGTGTAGGTGTACGGTTTTTCACGCAGCACGCGGACATAATAATCAAGGCCTACTCCGCTTGCCTCGCAATAATCGATAACATCGATTCCCGCGCCGTTTTTTTGATAAAACCAAATCGCTGTCGCGTCGCCGATGCCCAAATCCCACGCTGTAAAAACGGGCAAAGCGGGATTGTGCGGCACGCGGCACACCGCGCCTTTGTTTTCCAAATCGTTGATGAGCGTGCCGTAATAACTGCCCTTTATCGCCGCGTCGAACGAACAGTAGAATTCCTGCCGTATCATTTCCTCGTCCATGCCCGCCTGCCGTTCCGCTTCGATTGCCGACAAAGGAATCGCTTTGGTCTGCTCAACCCCCAAAGCCTGTACGAACCAGCCTTCCGCCTGCTTTGCCGTTTCAAACAGCTTCAAGCCGTGATTGCGTCCTCTCGGCGTATAAATAAACAAAGCCCAGCCGTCGTTTTCCGCCAAAATCGGGCGAATGAAATCCCACGCGGCGGGGTCGGCGATGGAGTATTCGGAAAACACCACGCCGACGGGGTTTGCCCCCACCAAAGAATTGTAATTGTCCGACCCCAAGCATTGCCAAATCGACCCGTTGACCAGCTCGATTTTCATTTCCTGACTGTTGATTGATTTGCGCAGCTGTTTCGGGAACACTTGGTCAATGACGCGCCGTCCCTGTTTGTCAATGGCGTCCCAAACGACTTTGCGCGCCTGTGTCTGTTGGGGCAGCATGTGCCAGTACACGCCGACGCGTTCAAACGCCGCCACCGCCGTCCAGTTCAGCGACAAGCTGTCCTTTCCCGCGCGTCTGTGCCATACGGCGACCGCGCGTTTGCCGCCGTCTTCCAAGTATTTCCACAGTTTCATTTGATATTTTCGCGGTTTCCAGCGATACGGAATTTTGATTTTTCCCATAATGATTATCCTTTTTTCATAAAAAAAAGTCCCTTGAATACTCAAGGGACAGATTAACATTATGTTATTTAAAATTTATCCGCTGTCAAGCATGCGGGCTTTATTTCCTCATTTGTTCATGTTTGATCCAATCCGTCAAATCTTGAACAAACGCCTCAAAATTATCCGGCGTTGCAAGATATTTTCCCGCCACAATGTCTTGAACCATCAAATCGTTGATTGACCCGACATAGTGCAAGTCATCCCGATACAGTCTTCCGTCCGTAATAACGTCTTTATTCCATACGGGCAGATAAACTTTTACATTGGGATTCGTTTTTCCTTCGTCCGCCAAACGCTTTATCATGGTAAAAAAGCGGTTCAATTCGTCCGTTTTAAACGACGCCAAAGCCGCCAAACTGACCGGAGGAACAAAAAATACGAATTTTCTGTCCGGATTGGAACGCACGACAGGCAGCACATATTCATCCAATGCCGGAACTTCCGCGGGCTGAAAAGAATAATCCGACAAACGCCGTTGCTGCGAACGGATGTTTTGATTTATTTCATCCACCCTTTGATGAAATTTCTCTTGGCTTTTCCGATGACGCTCGTCATATCGCCATGCCGTAATGTCAACTGTTGCCGGAACACATTTTCCCCGAATGACGTCAATTCCCTTTTTTATCGTTGAAAATGACAGCAGATAAGGCAAATCGTCCGAAAAGTCATCATTAAACAAATATGTCGGAAAATTACGTCTGATAAAGTCGTCATCCGTCATTTTTTGATGATACAGTTCCCACCACACGGTTTTAAGGTTTTGCTGTTTGTCTTTGTTCAACACATAGCGCACGATTTTATCCATGGCTTTTGCACCGACACCGTCCCTTGCCGCCTTGAAAAAATTTATACCTGTTTGTTCCAACAGATACGGCGTTTCAAAGTTTGTGCTAAGCGATGAACCGAACAGCACGCCGTCATGTCCGTCCAAATGATGGTTGATTCGCCCCACCAGCAAAGTAACCGATTTGTACGGGGAACAATCTTTCCGGAAAAAAGACTTGTGATAGATTTCTGCAGGATCCAGCAATAAACTGCTCCCTATAAAAAACAACGGAATAAAAATCGCTGCCGCCAACAATGAAATTGTGCGTTTTTTATAAATATTCATTTTCATATCCTTAAAATTTGAAATACAAAAACACAGGCGAACTGTTTGCTTGAACCGTTAAAAACACGGCGAAGCAAATTAAGAAGACGGCAAAACAGAATGTCTTTTTTTCGGCGTCAACGGCTTGAAATATTCGCATACTGTTCGGGGCGGCAAACGCGCACAGTATGCCAAAAGCACACTGAACGGCATATTGGCGCATAAAGCCCCATTCCGGCACGTCAAAATTTACAGGGGCAAACATTTCGGACACAATTTCCATTCCCTGTTCAACGGTAGCGGCTCTGAAAAACACCCAAGTCAAGTGAATGAACAGAAATGTCACAATCACGCCTGCGATTTTAGGCAAAGGCCTGTTCAACATTTTCCACACCCGATGAATTCCCAGCGCCGTCCCGTGCATTGCGCCCCACACGATGAACGTCCACCCGGCTCCGTGCCAAAAACCGCCCAAAAGAAAGACGATAAAATAATTCAGCACCGTCCGCGCCAATCCCTTGCGGCTGCCGCCCAGCGGAATGTACAGATAGTTACGCAACCACATCGACAAAGTGATATGCCAGCGCCGCCAAAAATCTTGAATACTATCCGCTTTATACGGGGAATTGAAATTAACGGGCAAGGAAATATTCAGCATTTTTGCAACCGCCATTCCCATATCGCAATACCCGCTGAAATCAAAATACAGTTGGAACGTATATCCGATTGTTCCCAGCCACGCCCAAGCAAAGGAGCTTTTTCCACCGTCAAACAGTTCATTTGCGAAAAAAGCGTAATTGTCCGCCAGCTTTTTCTTTGCAAAACCGATGATAAACAGAATCAGCGCGGCGTACGCCTTTTGCCATGACAGCCGTTCATTCGAATTTCGATATTGCGGCATCATTTCCGCATACGACACAATCGGTCCAGCGCTAATCTGCGGAAAAAAGGAAACAAACAGCACGTATTCGGAAAAACTCATCTTTTTTGCGGTTCCTCGCGCCAAATCGACCAAATAAGCGATTTGCACAAACGTGAAAAAAGATATTCCGAGCGGCAGCAAAATTTTTACAAATTCAAAATCCGTTTTGAAAAAAGAATTGACATTGTCAATTAAAAAATTCGTATATTTGAAACAGCCCAGAAACAGCAAATTGAACAAAACGCCGAAAAACAACATTCCTTTCTTTTCAATATGTTTTGAAAACAGAAAGTTTACGCCCACAGAAATCAAAAACACAGGCAAAGCGTTTATCTGAGCCAATCCGTAATATACCGCTGACGCGGCAATCAGCCACCATCCGTTCTTTTTCCCGTTCATTTGCAGCAGGCAGTTTATTCCAACAACAACGGGGGCGAACAAAAACATAAACGAAACTGATGAAAACAACATTTTTTATTCCCCAAGCCGCAATTTAATCTCGTCCAGCGTATACCGCTGCGCTTTCAAGTCTTTCAGTTTTTTAATCCTGCCCAGAACATCCGACGAATAAATCATATAATCGGCCGACGTTTTGCCGACGGGTTCTATAATGCCCATGGTCGTCCAATAACGAATGGTCGACACGCGTTCGCCCGTTTCCTTGGCCAGCTGTCCGATGCGCAGGAAGTAAGGCACGGATTCATCTTCAACATCAACCGTTTGTTTTTTTGCGGTTTTCAAATACAGTTCCAGCGCGCGGTTGACGGCGCGGCAAATCAGTTTGTCGTAATCCGTTCTGTCGTTGTTGTAAATCGCGGATTCCAGCGACTGCCAGTATTCTTTTTTTTCGCGCCGCGAAAACAAAGCGGGCGGATAGCCGTTTTTCATCAAAATCAAATTCATCAGCATGCGGGCGGTTTTGCCGTTTCCTTTGCCGAACGGATGAATGGACATCAGACGTAAATGCGCTTCCGCCGCCATGGCGACAGGATGCAAAGTCCGAACCGTGTACAGCCACATGCCGAAATCGTCCATCATTCTTTGCACGCGCACGGGTTCCGGCAAAGGCTGGTCGCCCGTTGGAAAAGTCATCGCGAAACCGCGAAACATTCCGCCGTTTTTGTCATCCAGTTCCCGCACGATGACGCGGTGGATGTTTTTTACGTCGCTGTCGTCGACGGGACGTCCAGTCCGCGCGGCAAGCTCTTGAATCATCTCAAAAGCTTTCGAGATGTTCAAAGCTTGAATATGCTCTGTCAGCGACCGCTGCGGCACAACTTTGTCTTTGAACAGCACCTGTTCGGTTTCGCGGCGCGTCAGCGCGCCGCCGTCAAAGCAGTCGCCGACGGATGTCAGTTCCAAGTCAACGGTTTTGCGTAATTCTTCCTCAACATCGCCGTTCAAAGGCGGGAGTTTTTCCAACTCGTTTTTCTTCTGCGTCAAATCTTCGTAAGCCATTCTTGCTTTCCTTTTACAAACCGTTTCTTAAATCCAAAGGCACAAAAGGCGTTTCGACCGCGCCTTGATACAGCTGCCGCGGACGCGCCAAGCGGCGGACGCCTTGATTGCCTTCGGCCCAATGGGCAATCCAGCCGGGGATGCGCCCGATGGCGAACATCACCGTGTACATGTTCAAAGGAATCTTCAAAGCCCTTAAAATCATACCCGAATAAAAGTCCACGTTCGGATACAGATTGCGCTCCTTGAAATAATCGTCGGCAAGGGCGGCCTGTTCCAATTCCAAAGCTTTGTCAATCAAGGGGTCGCGCACTTTTTCGGCATCCAGCAAATCGAACACGGCGCGCTTCAATACTTTGGCGCGGGGGTCGAACGTCTTGTAAACGCGGTGACCAAAGCCCATCAGGCGCACTTCCTTGCGTTTGACGCGTTCGATAAAGTCCGCCGTACTTTCCCCGCCGTCGACCAAGTGCTTCAGCATTTCCGCAACCGCGACGTTCGCCCCGCCGTGCAGCTTGCCCCACAGCGCGCAAATCCCTGCCGAAACGCTTGAAAACAGGTTTGTTTCCGCCGACCCGACAATGCGGACGGTCGACGTGGAACAGTTCTGCTCATGATCGGCATGAAGCATCAAAAACAGGTTCAGCGCCTTGACCGCTTCGGGCGTCGGCTGGTGCGGACGGTTCGGCAGCGAAAACATCATGTGCAAAAAATTGTCGCAGTAACTGCGCACGGGATCGGGATAAATGAACGGCAATCCCATGGCTTTGCGGTACGAAAACGCCGCAATGGTGCGCACTTTGGAAATAATGGCGGCAACGGCGTTGCGCATGGCTTCCTCGTTCGCGGTATCCATGATTTCGGGCGAATAGCAAATCAGCGAATTGACCACGGCGGACAGAATGGACATCGGCTGGCCGTTCGGCGGAAAAGCGTCAAAGTGATGCAGCAATCCTTCGTGCAACAGCTCGTTGTTGGTCAGCCGCACGCTGAACGCCCGCAATTCGGACTGCGTGGGCAGTCTGCCGTAAATCAACAGCCACGCCGTTTCGATAAAGGTCATCTTTTCCGCCACGGTTTCAATCGGAATCCCGCGATAGCGCAAAATCCCCTTTTCCCCGTTGACGTAAGTGATTGTACTGACGCAGGACGCCGTATTGCCGAATCCCGCGTCCAAAGTCGTCAGTCCCGTTTTCGCGCGCAGTTCGGAAATGTCAATCGCGCGTTCGCCCGTCGTCGCTTCCAACAGCGGCAGTTCAACGGTTTTTCCGTCATATTCCAGTTTTACGGTCGTCATCTGATTTCCCTTGTTTCCTGTTTCAGCTTTTCGCCCAAAAGGGCGGCTTCGTCCGTTTCGCCCAGCAAAGCGTGCAGTTTGACCCGAACCGCCTTGACAAACGATTCCGTGTCGACGCCCGTTTGCGTTTTTGTCAGCAGTTTGCCTGCCAAATCGGGCGTGGCGACACCTGATTTCAGCACGTCGACATACGCTTGATGCAAAGCCGCGGCATAACGGGACAATTCAAAATTCGCAGGTTCTTCAACGGCGGCTTGGACAAAGCCGATTGCCATGCCTTCGATTATCGGAATCGGATTGTAGCGCCAAAATCCCTCTTTTTTAAACAGTTCCGCCAAATCGGGCGCCGTTCCCGCACCGCCCATTTCCGCCCAAACACGGCCGTCCGCCAGCAAAATAACGGAATTGATTGACGCAATGCTTGTCCCCAAATCCATGGCGTCGGACACAATGTCGCCCCACAGATTGTCATAAGCATAACATGTCCTGCCCGCGGCGGGCGCGGTAAACATCATCACGGCGGCGGCATCGGGACGCATCAGCAGAAAATCAGCCCCCTCAACATGCTTTAAGCCGTATGCCGTATCGCGCACCGCTTTGGCGACGGGCGCATCGAAAGCGTCCGTTTCGTCAAAAGCGAAAACAACGCGTTTGTAGTCTTTGTTCCGCGCCTGACGGAACACCTGTTCGGCATAGCGTTTCGCGTCGGCGTAATCATAGTGCATTTCTTCGAACATATCGCCCGCTTTGACGGGAATGCGAAACTCCTTGCGTCCGACGACGACGCGGAAAAATCCGTCCTCCGCAGCCGTTTTGTTCAATCCGCCGTATTCGCATTTGCCCGCCGAAAAACGGCAAACCGAAAATTCGTCCGCGGGCTTTTTCAGCCCGTTTGCGTAAACCGCTCGAACCACCGCCGCGATTTTGGGGCCGTAAGACGCATCGGGAACCAAAACCGTCGTGTCTTGGCCGACGGGATGCGCCAGCAAATGCGCAAACGCCGCGTCCACGATGTCGCGCTGATTGCCCTCGCGCCGTTCCAATCCCGCCTGTTCGCGCATGTCGTTGTAAATACGTTTTTTTTCGCCGTCCAGTTCGGGGCGCACCGTGTATTTTGACATAAACACGATTTCGTTTTTCTTGGCAATCGCGCGGGCGCACAGCTTTTCGATTTCGTCGCGGTGCGTCAGCTTGAAGTACACCGCCGACCCCGCCGACAGCTTTTCGGGTTCGCGCACGATTTTGCGGTTGAATTCGACAAAGACTTCGGCATCCTCGTCCAGTACAACACATTCGGCATCCTTGTACCGTCCGCCGTCGGGGTAAAGCACTTCGACCCGTCCCGCGTTTTCATACGTCGGCAAAACCGTCTTTATCAGTCCGTTCAGCCCCGGATTTTGATAGCGTTCAAGGTTTCCCTTGACCAGCCAATGCCCGCGCATGTAGCCGTTGGGCGTCCCCGTTGCCAGTTTGGACAGCTCTTCGGGTTTGCGGTCGTCGCCCAGCAAAGCCAGCATTTCCATAACCTGCGCCCTGGTCGGAGTCACCCCCGGTCCTTTGACCAGAACGGCTTTTTTGTCGCCGCCCGCCATTTCGACGGTTTCGCGCACCACTTCGCCGTTGGTCTGAATACGGGCCTGCAAGCTCCAGTCATGCTCGCGTACGCGCCCCGCGCCAATCCATTTTTCAAACGGCGCTATCAGTTCGCGCTTGACGATTTTGTACGCCTCGCCCGCCGATTCTTCGGGTAAAGCCACATCCACGAAAGATTCAATCATTTTTCACCGCCTTGAAATAAGCGTCCACATTCGGAAAAGCCCCCGACACGGCGGCAACGGCTTCCAGTTCCGCCGAAACCAGCCAAACGCTTGCCTCGTCGCCCATGCGCCCTTTAAAGTTTCGGGTCGATGTCGTCAGCACGTTTTTCGCCCCTTGGACGCGTTCCTGATTGCCCATGCACAAAGAACAGCCCGACACTTCGACGCGCACGCCTTTTTCTTGTAAAGCTTTCAGAATTTGACGGTTTTCCAGCCGCGCTTGAATCAGGCGCGTCGGCACCGCCGCCCACACGTCGCAGACCAGCGTTTTGTCCCGCACGATTTGTTCAAACCGTTCAAAATCGCGTTCGCCCGACATGCACGATCCGATAAAGCAGAAATCCGCTTTCGTCCCCGCCAGTTCCGACAGCGGCTTGACATTGTCGGGCGTGTGCGGACAAGCAACGTACGGCTGATCGATTTCCGCCAAGTCGACCTCGATTTCGGCGGCGTAGTTCGCGCCCTCGTCCGCCGCAAAGCCCTGCGGATTTTCCGCCCACGCTTTCAGCGCGTCCAGCCGCCGCGCCAGCGCGCCGTTGTTGTCGTATCCGCCCTTTATCAGCGTTTCGACAACAGGTATCGAAGAAGACTTCAAATAATGCGCGACGACCGCCGCGTTTTGTTCAAAGTACGCCGCCGCCGCGCTGCGTTCCGCAGACGAATTGGTCAGCTTGAACACGTCAATCATCTCGAACGGCTGACCCGAGCGGCGGTATTCGATAATCGCGCCCTCAAACACGTTTTTGCCGAACAGCTTTTGCGCTTTATAGGGTAAATAGTTGACCAAGTCGCGCACCGTGATTCCGTCGCGGAATTCGCCCTTGAGCGTAACAAGAACGCTGCGCGGCACTTTGATTTCGCAAACGCCCGTCGCGGCGGCTTCGGCAATGCCGCCCGACCCCAGCGGAAAGCTCAGCGCCGTCGGCGTGCGCGTGTGCGAATCCCCGCCGACAACGACCGTGTTCGGCACAACCAGTTCGTTCAGCCACGAATGAATAATGCCGTCGCCCATGTTCAGCGCAATGCCGCCCAAGCTTTTCACAAAATCAGCCAGCCGCGCATTCGCTCCGACTACCGCGGGCGTTCTGAAACCCATTGCGGCGTTATGGCATTGTGACTGCAAAAACAGCGGCACGGCAAGCTTTGTCGCCGCCAAAGTCCCCTGCAGTTCCTGCACGGTCATGGGCCCCGTCGTATCCTGCGACGCGACCGTGTCGACGCGCGCGTAAACCGTCTGCCCCGTCCGCACGACAGGCAATCCCGCCGCCCGCGCAATCACTTTTTGCGCCGCCGTCATCGGGACGGGCGTCATATCCGCTTTTTCCGTTTTGTACGGCAAAGGATACGCTTTACCCAAAACAGCCGCGGCGTTCGCGGTTAAAATTTTGCCCATTCGGAACAAAGTCCCGCCGCCCGCGCGCAGAATGTCCAAATCGACGGGTTCGGCGAATGCTGCAACGACTTCGCCCGCTTCGTTTGCGATTTCGCCCGCGCGCCAGTCAATCGTCACCACATCGCCCGTCTTTAAAGCCGCCGTGTCCGTGCGAATGACGACCGACCCCATATCTTGCGCCGTTTTGGCGAAAATGGGACCCAAAACCGACCCCGCGAACACAATCGCGCGCGTTCTTTTGTCGGGCTGGAATCGGGTGTCTTCGTTTTCGATTCCCGTATTCCATTCAACATTGTTCATCCCCGATTTGCGCGACGAGCTTGTCCCGATTTTGTCCGCCGCCAAAGCCGCGGGAATGTCGGGATGCGCCTGTTTCAAAGCGTTCAGTTCCGTCAGCATTTCGGCGTTCATAAAGTAATGCTTGCCGTGCTTGGGAACGTCCGTGCGGGTGTGTCCGCCTTTGGAATGGGACAGAAAATCGGTCGATGCCTCGATTGAATCGGGGATTTTGTAAACAACGACCGTCGTTTTCTCTTCAATCGGCTTGCGGTGCGAGAACCAATCGGCGCGCGCCCAAGAATCCAACAAAGCCGCGGCGTGTTTGTTGCCTGCCCTGTATTTTTCGACAACCGTATCGAAAGCGTTGTGAATCAGCACCAGATTCGACAGCGTTTCAACGGCTTCGCCCGCCGTTTTTTCGTCATCCAGCAAATCAATCAAGACGACAACGTTATGTCCGCCTTTCATATATCCCAAATGACGGACGGCATCATGCGCCGACAGCCCTTGAACGGCAATTTCGCCGCGCGCGACCCGCCTCAGAAAATCCGCCTTGATTTCCGCCGCGAGGTTTGCGCCGCTCGGAACATTGTTCAGCACCAGTTCAAGCGCCCGCCCGTCCGTCGGGGCAAGCGTGCAAGCCGCTTTTGTTTCCTCGGCGGACATCGGCAAAATGGGCAGTCCGTCGTCTTTGCGGGACAGCGTGCCGTCCTCGGGGTGTTTCGGGTCAAACGCGCACGGCGTTTCATAAGCTTTGAAGTAAGCTTTCAAAATTTCATCGGCAGTCATATTTTCCCTTTCAAGGGGTAATCAGCCCGTACAAAGCGGGATACGGCATATCGCGCAGCTTTAAACCGCCGTTTTCATCGACATCGAATTCCAGCGTTGTTTCACCGCTTTGATTGTCCGTCCCGAACCGCGCGGATTTGGCGGAACGCAAAAACAGCACTTTGGCGCGAACAATGCGGGTTTCCTTGTCGAATACGGTTTCCGCGACATAAGTGTTGAAATCAACGGATACGAAACCGACAAAATCGTTTTCGACCGCCAGCTTCAAATCCTTGACATTTCCCGTAAAGTCGGGACTGATGTTTTGCATGAACGCGTCAACGTCCCGATTGGCGTAGGCGGCGTTCATTTTGCGTAAAACGTCATCGGCGGCGTTATCGTAGCGCACGGCGGCGCAGCCGCTTAAAACCATTACCGCCAGCAGACTTTTCAACGTTTTTTTCATCGGGCGTTCTGCTCTTTCGCAAAAACGGCCAAAGCATTCAAAATCCGCGCCGTTACAATGTTTTTGTTGCGTTCGACATCGCGGCGTCCCTGCGGATAGGTAAAGCGGATGCGCACATAGCTCAGCAAATCGGGGTTGGCGCCCAAAACCAAATAGGATTTTTTGGCTTCCTCGCGCTGATTGAACGCAACGGGAACCTCCAGCACTTGGAATTTCCGTCCCGACCAGCGCAAATCGCGCACGTTCTTTTCGCCGGCGTTCACCGAATCGTACAGCCCCGAATCCTGCATGGCTGAAAATTCCTGCAAATGCTTGTCCATCAGCGTTTCGGTCGCGGGCGACACTTCGGCGGTCATGCCGAATTCCAGATTGTTGTATAAAAACACGGTGATGACAACTTCGCCCGTATCATCGCCGTATACACGGGTAAAGCCCGCGCCTTTTTGGTTTTTCTCGCGATTGGCAACGGCTTCGACGGTTTTATAGGTCGATTTGTTCGCAACGATTTCGGCGGGCAGGCTTGAAATCGCCGCTTCCTGCGTTTTTGCGACCAGTTCCTGCACCTTGTCCAGCAAAGCGTCGGATTTTTTCGGGGCTTCGGCAGGCTGTTCAGCAGCCGTTTCATCCGGAGAATCCGAAACGGGCATATTCGCGCACGCCGTCAACAAAAACAAAGGCAACAAAGCTTTCAGTTTCATCATTTACATCCTTTTACCGAAAAGAACGCCCTATCCTACCAGACCCGCGGGCATGCGCGCAACCGTTAATTCGGGCAAAGCGTCAAGTGTTACGTTTTTAAAAAAGCTTTTCGGGACTAAAATAAACTGTCCCGCCTTTCCTGGCGCCAAAGCGGGGACTTCACCTCCCGTAAAGCCGTCAATCACGCGTTCGATTTTGACATCAACGGGCGCAAAGCTTTCGGGCGGCAGAAAAGTCAGCACGTCGCCCGCCGTGATTTTCTGGTAAATGACGACTTCGGCGACATCGGCGCGCCATTTGCGAATAACGCCCGCATTACGCCAAGCGCCGACACTCTGCGTCGAATCGTAATTCTGCATTTCGGGCGTGTTCACACCGTCGAAAAATCCCAGCGTGTAGCCCCTGTTTTGCAAAGTGTCCAATTCGGCTTGGTATTTTTCATACCGCCAAGATTCGGGATTTTCAAACCAGTCGTCGATTGCCTTGCGGTATGCGCGCGCCGTCTGCGCCACATAGTACGGCGTTTTGTTGCGCCCCTCGATTTTCAACAAATCAATGCCCGCCGCCAAAATTTCGTTCAGTTTCGGCATCAGGCACAAATCGCGGGAATTCAAGATGTACGACCCGCGCGCATCCTCCTCTATCGGCAAAAATTCGTCGGGACGCTCGGATTCCTGCAAATAAAGCCGGTAATTCCAACGGCACGCGTGCGCACACTTGCCGCGGTTCGCACTGCGCCCCGCCATAAAAGCCGACAGCAGGCACCGCCCCGAATAGCTCATGCACATCGCGCCGTGGACGAACATTTCGATTTTGATGTCGGGACACAGCCGCTTGATTTCCCGCGTTTCGGCAAAGGACGTTTCACGGCTCAGCACGCAGACTTTCGCGCCCAAATTCCGCCAGAATTTGACGGTCAGCCACGATCCGACATTGGCTTGCGTCGAAACGTGCAAAGGAATCTGCGGCACTTTTTCGCGCATGAACATAAACACGCCGGGGTCGGACACAATCAGCCCGTCGGGGGCCAGCCTGCCGATTAACGCCGCGAATTCGTCCAGCTTTTCCACATCGTCGTTTTTGGAAAACAGATTCAGCGTCAAGTAAATTTTTTTGCCCAAGTCGTGCGTTTCTTTGATTGCGCCGGCAAGCGTCCCTTCGTCAAAAGCGGTCTTCGCGCGCAAAGACAAGGACGGCACGCCCGCATAAACGGCATCCGCCCCGTACAAAATCGCGGTCTTCAACGCTTCGGGCGTTCCCGCCGGCAGTAGCAATTCGGGCTTTTTCATCATTTTACTTTAATTCCGCACGGTTTGAAAACCCGCCGTTCCCCGTTTTCAAGGACGGCTTCGGCGTGTACTGTATGACTTCCTTTGACGGGTTTCCAGAAAAAAGAACGTCCTTCGCCCACCTTTTTTCCGTCAACGAACCATTTGATTTTTTCGGCATCCCTTGACAATTCAAACAAATACGCTTGGAATTCGGCGGGAACGCGGGGGTCTAAAGCGATTGTCGCGCCGTCGGCGGGATTGACGACAAACAGCTCCGCTTCCTCTGTTTGGCTTATTCCCGCGGATTTCATGGTTGTCGTGGCCATCGTTCCCGTATTTTTCATCCGGTTCAGTTCCGTAAAGATTGACCGCAGCAGCAACCCCGCCCCCGACGCTCCCGTAACATTGCGCATCGGTTCATACGTCAGATTGCCCATCCACACCCCCGCCGCGAAATCGCGGTTAAATCCGATTGCCCACGCATCGCGGTAATCGGTCGACGTCCCTGTTTTAACCGCCGTTTTGACGGGAAAATTCAAAACGCTGTCCGCGCCGAATTCAAATTGGCGCGCCAGCGGGTCGGACAGAATGTCGGCGATTGTCAAAGCGACGGCTTCGGGCAGCGCGCGTTCCTGCTCATAACCGTCGGAAACGGTCGCGCGTATCGGCTTTAAAATTCCGCCGTTCGCCAGCATCAAATAGCCGCGCATCAGTTCATACAGCGGAATTTCCGCGTTGCCCAGCGCCAGCCCTTCGCGGTAAAAGTCGGGGGCTTTATCCAAAGTCGTTATGCCGATTTTCCTTAAAAAATCATAGTAATCGGCAACGCCTGTAAACTCGACGGTTTTAACGGCGGGAATGTTCAGCGAATTGCCCAACGCCTGCCTGACGGTTACCGTTCCGTAATGACGGCGGCTGTAGTTTTTAAAATGATGCACGCCCAGCCCCACAGAACGGCTCAGCGGTTCGTCATTCAGCAAAGTTTCGTCCGTCCATCCCTTTGTCAAAGCCAGAGCGTACAAAAACGGCTTTTGCACGGACGCCGCCTGCCGCGGCACAAGCACGGCGTCATAATCCTTGGTTTTATCGTCAACGCTTTCGGACACCCACGCCGAAACATTGCCCGTTTCACGCTCCAAAACCAAAACGGCGGCAGCGTGAACGTTCTTTTTTTGCAACGCTTTCAGCCGGTTCAAAGTCAGCTTTTGCACCGTGTCCTGCAAAGCCGAATCCAGCGTTGTTTTCACAACCGCCCCGCCCGCGTTTTTTTTGACAAAGGCCAAAAACTGCGGCGCCTCCACCGTCAAAGCGGGCGGGATCAGCTTTAATCGTTCCGCTTTGGCGGTTTCAAAGGAAACTTTGTCGATAATTCCCTGCTCGTAAAACTTTTGCAGCTGGCGTCCGACCAGCTTGTCCGTTTTTTCGGGGTATTTGTACAAATTGAACGCGGCGGGCGCGCGCACCAGCACGACCAAAGCCGCCATTTGCCGCACGCTCAGCCTGTCGGGGGATTTTGAAAAGTAATACCGCGCCGCCTGTTTGACGCCGCGCCGGTTTGACGCGTACGGCACTTGGTTCAAATAAAATTTCAGAATATCGTCTTTGGAAAAGCGCCGTTCCAGCCGCCAAGCGTCCGCGCCTTCGACAATTTTTGAAAACAGCGTGCGCGGTCGGGGATGCAGCATGCGGACAACCTGTTCGGTCAGCGTGCTTGCCCCGCGCACGACGCGCCCCGCCTTGACGTTTTGCACAACAGCGGCCAGCCGCGCGCCCCAATCGATTCCGTGATGCGTGTAAAAATTCTTGTCTTCCGCAGCGATGAACATTTCCTGCAAAAGTTCCGGAATTTCGTACAGCTCGACTGCGTCAAACACATTAAACCAGTTTTGATAAGACACGTTCAACGGTTCCCCGCGGCTGTCCAAAAACTGCTGTTTTTCAACGGGAAAATCGTCCAATTTGTCGGGCAACGGCGTGGTGTTCAGCCCGACAATCAGACAGAACACCGCAACAACAATTGCCCCGCCTGCAAAAAAAAGCCTCATTGAATGACAACTTTATGCGTTTCGCTCAATCCGAATACGTCGGGCAGATACATGGCCTCGGCTTTGGCGGGATACGCGGTAAAATCGCCCTCGGCAACAACCTGCGCGTCATAAGTCAGCGTATAAGTCCCCTTCGGCAATTCCTCCGCATAGAACGTTACCCGTTTGAAGTTTGAATCCTTGAAATAGAAGCCGTCCCGCCGCACCATGTCCGTTTGCAAAGAATTCAGCGGTTCAAACGCGCTGACGACGGGATCGGACACCGCCACATAGCTTTGGAATTCGGGAACCGTTACTTCCAGCGTTACGCGCACGGTTTGACCGCGGCGGACGCGTCTGCGCGAATCTCTGAAAAAGCTGCCGGCGCGCTCAACGCTGTAGAACCGCTTGACCTTCAGCCCCGCGTTGACCGCCCCGTTTGTCGACGACGGATAATTCAGAACCGCCAAATAATACGGATTGCCCTGTCCCGTCTTTGTCATCGTCAGCGTTTGCGTTTTGGGTTGTTCAAAGGATACCGCCGTTTTCAGCTCTTTTGTCGAAACCGTCGCGTCTATCACCTGCTTTTCCCCGATTTTGGCGGATATTTTCGCATCGACCGGCGTTTCGTTGGCCGCGATGTAAGCGTCCAGCGCGTCCAAACAAAAAGCGTTCGCCTGCGTCGTCCCCCACGTTCCGTCCTTGCCGCGCAAAGACAAAACGCCGCGCATCAAGTCTTGATTTTCGGGCAAAGCCTGCAAAACGGCGCAATTTGTCTTGGCCGCCGACGGCAAAACGGAAAAGATTTGATCTTCGTCTTCTTCAACGACAACCGCGCCGGATGTTCGGGAAGCGTTTTTCAACAAATCCGTTTGAAAATAAGGATACAGAACGGCCTTTTCAAAAGTCGTCATTTTAGGCAAATCGCGGATCAAAGGTTCCAAATCCGCCGTTTCAATCAGTCCGCGTTCGATTAAGTACGGAACGGACAGCGCGCGGACGGCGGTCGGTGTTTCAACGTCTTTCCGCCCGTTGAAAACCCGCAGCAGATACGCGCTCAGTTTTTCTTCGGCAACGGGAGGAACGGCAAAACCCTTTGCTTTCAGACGCGTCAGAACATAGCCCGTGTACGCGGACAGATACGGACTGTCAAAACCGCTGTAGTTCAAGAAATAGGCCATCCCGCCGTCGGGCGTCTGATACGACCGCATTTCGTCCAGCACGCTTTGCGCGAATTCACGGCCGCCGGCCCATTTTTCACCGGCGTTTGCCGCTGCCCACGCGCGGCTGATTTTCTGTTCCCAACAGCTGTACGGATATTCAATCATCGCTTTGACGGCCGCATCTTTGGCGTTCGACACCGTCGGCGAAACCGTTAGGGACAGCAGGCTGTCGGCGGGAATGTCCAAAGGAATTTTTTCCGTACCGTCAATTCTGCCGAACAACGCGGCGGTTTGTTCGGGGGCGTTTTTCAAAATGGGGACGTCGACTTTCAGCGCGTCTTTTTCCTTGCCCGATCTGGCGGTAAACAGCAAAGGAATTTTATCCTTGCCGATGACCGTCAGGGCATCAAAGAACACCGCCTTGCGTTCAAACGGCTTCAAAATCACAACGGCTTTGTTTTTGTACGGTTTAAAAACCTCTTTTTCACCGCCGCTTTTCAAAGTCACCTCGACCGTTTGGGGAATCTTGGTGCGGTTCATGACGGAAACCGCGGGAACGAACGTGTCGCCGGCATGAATTTGATTGGGAACCAGCGCCCTTAATTCCAACGGTTGGTTCACTTTGAAATCCGCTACGCCCAGCCCCGCGAAATCCGACGGCGTCATCGCCACCGCAATGACTTTCCACGATGTCAGATTGTCGGGCAAAGCCATGTCAAAGCTTGCCTTGCCGTCTTTGTCCGTTTTCAGCGACGAATTCCAATAGCCGACCAGTTTGAACAAATCGCGCACGGCAAAGTCGGAACCGCCGTCGCCGCCTTGGTTCGCCCCCTTTTTCTCGACCTTTTGCCGGCCGATAAGCTGAGAAATCAAGCTGTATGTTTTAACGTTCAAATCCCCTGTTTCGTTCAGTTCGGGCAAAGGATTGAACGATTCAATCCCGTTCGGCAGCAAAGCCAGAACCGCCTCGTCCAGCACGGCCACAGCCAATTCGACGGGCTGTTTCGATTGAACGGACAGCGTTACTTTGGCTGTTTGCTTCGGCCGGTATTCTTCCTTGTCCGGCGTGATTTTCACATCCAAAACGCGGGCTTTATCCTCAACGTCGATTTGAATATAGCCCGTTTTTTCGGACGGCTTGCCTAAATCGGGTTCGATTGACGAATCGGCCGCGCGCGGCGAAAACAGATTGACGGACACATACACGCCGGGGAAAAAGTCTTTGGTAACTTCGATTTTGACTTTTTCCATGCTGTTTTTCATCGGCTGCACCCATGATTTCAAGATGCCGTCCCGCTCGACGGTAATCAAAGCCCGCCCGTCTTGGAACGGATTTTTGACCATCATTTCAATCGTGTCCCCGACGGCGTACTTTTTCTTGTCAACCGTCAAAGACAGAACGTCCTTGTTCGGTTCCCACGGCACATAACCGTCGCCTTCGGCGTAAAACGACGTTTTTGCCGACGATCCGGCAACGACCGCCTCCGCCCGGTATTCCCCCGCCTCTTTGGGAGTGAAAACACATTTTACGGGATCGTTCGCACTGACCAAAGCACATTCGGCAACCTTGTCTTCCACGGAATCGTATCTGAGCCGGTAGGCATTGCCGGCGGCGCGTTCGCGAATCAAGCGGCCGCTTTTTTTGTAAATTTCGACTTTGAGTGGAATGTCTGCGACAGGCTTTTTGTCGGGGGATACAACCACGACATCCGCCGCCGTTTCGACACCGGCTTGAACCAGCCAGTTCGCCGGCCGGATTCCGACCAGAGCGTCGCTTGCAAAATACGGGACGACTTTAATCGACGACCCGAATCGTCCGCTGTCGTCAAACACGCGCGTTTCAAACCGGATTTCCCCTGTTTCCACTCTTGATTTCGGCAGCTTGAAAGCGGTGCGGACCTCTCCTTTTCCGTTTGTTTTTTTCGTTTTGTCCTGCAAAGTTTCCTCATGCGGAAAATCGCCGTTGCCAAAGGAAAAGTTTTCATAATTGAACGGCACATACGACAGCACCGCCGTCTGCCGCGCATCGGCATTGGCAAACGCCCCGCCAGACAGCAAAGACGCGGTCGCGGACATCTGCACCAGCTCCCCGCCTTTCGCGCGCTCCGTATCAACGTCCGTTTTGACTTTGAACGGCAAAGGCGTAAAGTCGGACACCAGAATTTTCAACGGCTTCAAAACAGTTTCGCCCGTTTTCAGCTGAACGTCGTACGTTCCCGCAACAGCCTGGGCGGACAGCTTGAAGCTGCCGTCAATCGCCCCGAATTCCGACAAAGCGATGTTTTTGCGTTCGTAAACGACCTGCCCCATGGAATCGAACACCTGCAAATCGTAAGCCGTCCGCGGCGCGGGTTTCAGCCCTTCGGAGCGGACATAGATTTTATAATCCACCGTGTCGCCCTGTCTGTAAATGCCCTGCGGCGTAATGCCGAACGCCCGCAAATCCTGCCGCGGCTGTACGCCGTAAACGGTTGAAATCGTCCAGTCGCTGACAGCCCCCGCGCTGATTGCGTAGGAATTCGACAAAGGCAGAACCGTTATGTCTTCGCCTTTGACGATTCGCACAAACAACTGTTTTGCATCGTCCGACCACGTATCAAGCAAATCGGCATTTTTGCCCAATGCCTTGTATCCGCCCAATTCGGCCATGCCGCTGCCGTCCGTTTTCGCCCGCAAAATCGGACGGACGTCAACCGAAGGATTGCGCCCTTCCTGCGCGTAAATGCTCACGGCGGCATCTTTAACGGGTTTGCCCGTTTTCAAATCGTTGACCCATACGATTGTCTTGTCGCTTCCCGTTTTCACGACCGCCTGCCACGGCGCGACAATCGCCGTAAAGCTTTTTTGGAAATAATCGTTCAGCTTTGCGGGTTTCGTTTCAAACTGTCCGAACAGATATCCCGATTTTTCCCCCAGCATATCGCGGATGCCGTAAGTAAACGGGTACATTTCGTTGCGAATATCCGCCTTGATATCGGCGATGCGGTGCGTTCCCTGAACGTTTTTCTTGGCCGTAAAGCCTTTGAATTCAATTGACGCTTCGCTCAGATTTTGGGCGAAGCCGTGGAAATCGGTCCGTTCTGCGGATTCCAAAACGCCCCTTTCGTAAACGCTTTTCAGTTTCGGTTCGCGATCCAGCATGTGGAGCTTGAGCGTAACGGGTTCTTTCAAAGTTTCGTCCCACTGGTCGCGAATCCCCGCGGGAACGACGATTTCCGTTTTTTGACCGTTTTTAAGCCCGTGCAGGTAAATCGCAGCGTTCAAATAATTCTGGTTTTGGGCGTATTTTATGGAATCCTTGATGTTGTCCTGCACGACGCGGTCGGTCATGATAATCCGCACGCTCGATTGACAGCGCGCTTCCTCGTTTGCGGCATATTCCTTGTAATCCCAACCGTCGACATAGCAGCCGATGCCGGCAACCCCCAACGGCGGCATGGTTTTTCCCCTGCCGATTTCCTGTCCTTTGTATTCGACGGTGTATTCCGCGTTTCGCGGCAAATCTTTTTTCGGCATAAGGTACAGCAGACGTGAATGGGAATCATATGACACATATTCCGCCCCGATGCCGTTGTTAAAGGTTATCTGCTTCGTTTGCCGGTCTCCGTCGCCGGGACCGGAAAGCTTAACAACCCATTCGGGACGGACGGGATTTTTGAATTGATAAAAACGGCTTTGTTCCTTGACCACCGTGACTTCCGGCACGCGAAACACCGCCTGTTTCGGGGAAAACGTTTTTCCGTCCGCAGCGGTGAACGTCCCGAAATTCATCGTATATTCCGTAGCGGGCTTCAGTTTTTTGACATCAAAAAAGCAAGCCAGCGTCTTGCGGTTCAGCCAGCGCCATTCGCATCCGATTGAGGGGAAAATTTCAATCGGAACATCCTTGGCGTTACGCTCCATCCGTCCGAAAGAAATCATTGGCTCTGAAAATTCAAAAATCAGTTTTTCCGTGTCGAAATCGATCCAATCCGGCGTTTTCAGCGTCAGCGCCCGCGCCGGCGCGGACATCAGCGACATCAACAGAACAAAAATAATTTTTGACATAACATCCCCTCTGTGTTTTTCTGAAAGCCGAACGAATGTTAACAGATTTTTAACAAAATGACCAGACAAAAACAAAGCTATAAAAAATTCATCAAATATGTTATCGGTCTGATTGTCGCGGCCGGATGCACCCATGTCATCCAAGGCGACATCCGCATCATCGACGCGGATACGGTCAAAATCGGACAGGAAAAAATCCGTCTGCTGGGCGTTGACGCGCCAGAAACTTCGCAAACATGCACTTGCGGCGGGAAAAAAGTCGAGTGCGGCAAGCAGGCGACCGCCGCTTTAAAGGATTTTGCCGCAGCGGACAAAATCTATTGTAAAGGCGACAAACGCGACCGTTACGGGCGCACCATCGGGGAATGTTTCATCCGCCGCGACGGTACGGAAATTAATTTGAACCGCTGGCTGGTTTCCAACGGATACGCCGTCGCCTACACGCAGTATTCCAAAAAATTCGCCGGCGACGAAGCGCAAGCCAAAGCGGAAAAACGCGGCTTATGGGCGTGCGAATATTTCCAGAACCCCGCGGAATACCGCCATGGCAAGAAAAACCGCCCGCACGCCAAAGCCAAAAAAGCGAAAAAATCAAAAAAGGCTAAGCGTACCGTCCGATAACATACAAGGCGGCGGTCGTCAAAGCCAGCCGCACGGGACTGTTCGCAACGGCGGGGATGACAAAGCCCGCAACGGTCGACACAATGATTTTCGCAGTCGTTCCGTCCGGTTTGACCCGTTCGGCGATAAAGGCGGCGACCAAAGGCAAAGCGGCGGGAAAAGCGAAGTCGCCCCACATTTCGCTTGCCGTCCGTTTTGCGCAAACGCCGCCGCACAGCAGACTAAGAATAAACCCTGCGGGATACGCGAACGACATATTGCGCAACAAATACGCCGCGCCCGCGCCAACGCCCCACAACGCCAGCGCGCCCGTTATCGGAAAGCTCTGTGCGGACAGGCTGATTGCGCGGAATCCGACGACTGCGGCGGCAAATCCCAACGCGGCCACCGGTTTCACCCCCAGCAAAGTCGCCGTTAAAAACACGACGGCGGCAACGGCGGCGGCCATGTTGGCGGACAGCGCGATTTTGCGGAACGCGTTGATTTGCGCGAAAACAATCCAAACAATCGGCATGACCAGTCCGACCGCCCCCAAAGCGGGCATCATCAAAAACGGCACGATTGCGGCAAGCAGAGCTTGAATATTTTTCATTGGCTTTTTTCCCGATTAACATAAAATTATGGAAAAGATTTTAACCACCTTTTATTTTTTTTGTCTTAAAAAGAGTAAAAAAATCGAGGATTTTATGACTTTTTCATTTGAACAAAAGCCTTTCGACGAAACGTTCGCTCCCGACGGTTCTTTGCGTCCGCATTGGCGGCTTTTCTGGGAAAAACTGCAGGAACACGGGGAAAAGCTCCCTTTTTTGAGCGAACAGACAACACGGCTGATGCATGCCGATTTTTCGGATTCGACGGAAAAACGCGTTCACGGAGTCGTTCCGTTCATTTTGTCGCAACGGGATTTTGAAACTCTTTCAAAAGGTTTGGTTCAAAGGGCTGAAATTTTTAACGCCCTGCTGGGGGATTTGTACGGCGAACAAACGCTGATTTCGGCGGGCGTTCTGCCCCCCGCCGCCGTATTCGGCAATCCGATGTACTTTCCCGCCCTGCGCGGACTGAAACCCGCAAATGGCGTCTTTGTCCAGGAATACACGGCGGACATCGAACGCGCCCCCGACGGCACGTTTTGGGTCGTCGCCGACAAATTGCAAATTCCGCAGGGCGTCGGCCGCGCGGTTAAAAACAGGCGTGTTTCCACCCGTGTTCTGCCCGAAGCGTTCGCCGCCGTCAATCCTGCGCCCGTTTCCGATTTTCTGGAAACGTTCAGACGGCATCTGTTTTCAAACGCGCCGTCGGGCAAAGTTCCGACCGTTGTCCTGCTGACCGCCTCGACAAGCCGCCCGTTATCGTTTGAAGAATCCTATTTCGCGCGCAATTTGGGCATTGTCGCGGTCGAACCCGCCGATTTGACCGTCCGCGGCGACAAAGTGTTTTTGAAAAACATTGACGGGCTGAAACAGGTTGACGTGATTTTACGCCGCGTCGCCGATGATCTGTGCGACCCGCTGGAATTGAGGGGTTCGTCCATGTCGGGCGTTGCGGGGCTGGTTCACGCGGTGCGCGCGGGCTCGGTTGCCGTCTTAAACCCGCTCGGCACGGGATTGGCGGAAAGCCCCGTATTCAAAGCGTTCATCCACGGCGTCTGCCGACACTTCACAAACAAGGAGCTGCTGCTGCCGTCAATCGCCGCATGGTGGGGCGGACAGACGGCGGAAGCCGAATACTTGGCGGAACATCAGCGTTCCCTTCGCTTTTTCCATGCGTTCACAGGGGCGGAAACAGACCCTTCCGACGCCGATTTGCGTCATCATCCAGAACGTTATGTCGGACAGGAACGCGTCAACGCGTCCGAAATGCCGATTGTGCGGAACGGCACGTTTGAAAACGCCCGCGTCCGCCTGCGCATCCCCGTCGTATACGACAGCGGCGCCTACCGCGTCATGACGGGCGGGCTGGCTTTTACGGCAACCAAGGACAGTGTCGGCGTTTGCGACGTGTGGGTCAAAGCCCCCGTTTCCGCCGCCCTTCCAGTTTCCCGCGCCGCATCCGTCGCCCCGACGCGCAACGCTTTTGAACTGACTTCCCGCATCGCGGACAACATGTATTGGCTGGGGCGCAATCTGGAACGCAGCGAACAGCTGGCGCGCCTGCTGCGCGTCGCTTTGACCCGCGCGACCCAAGGTTCCGACTTTCCCGACCCGAACGACGTCGCAACCCTGCTGTGCGTTCTGGCTTTGGAAGGCCACCTGCCCTTCGCCGATTTCCAAGATTCCGCCGAACGGGAAAAAGCCCTAAAGACACTGAAAAAAATTATGTGTTCGGAAACCTACTGCTTCGGGCTTCGATTTTTGTTCAAGCGGTTGAATGAAATGGCGGATCAGCTGCACGACCGTTTGTCCATGGACACTTGGGAGCTGTTTACCTCTCTCGCCCCTTTGCTGCCCGAAGAATCGGCAAACTATCCCGTCGTGCTGAACCGCCTGGACAGCATCATCGTTCGGCAAAACGCGCTCAGCGGCTTGATTCACGAAGACATGACCCGCGACCACGGCTGGCGTTTTTTGGAAATCGGGCGCAGACTGGAGCGCGGATTGCAGATTTTAAACCTGCTGTCCGGAATTCAAAGCTGCAAAATCGCAGGTTTTGAGGCGTCTTTGGAAAGCCTGCTTGAAACGTCGGACAGCCGCATGACTTACCGCGCGCGCTATATGAACGTCCCGAGCGTCCCTTTGGTCGTCGATTTGCTGGTGTGCGACAAATCGAACCCGCGCTCCTTGATTTTCCAAATCAAAGAACTGCGCCGCGCCATTGACGCCCTGGAACGCGAAAGCCGCACGCCTTTCCTGTTTGCCGAAGAAAACAAAATCCTGCGCGACACGGCGAAAGTATTGGAAGACATCGACATCGCCACGGTCGACCTGCCCGCTTTGACGGCCGATTTGCGCGGCCGCATGCAATCGTTTTCGGACACGCTGACGCTGTCGTGCTTTGTCCACAACACTTCGACGCGCCAAGGTCCCGCTTATAACAAAGGAAAGCTGAAATGACCCGTTACCATGTCCGTCACACCACCGTTTACGGATACAGCCAGCCCGTCACCCTGTCGCATCATTTGGCGCGTTTAAAGCCGCGAAACACACCTTTTCAAACAGTTGAAAGCAGCGCCGTTTCCATGACGCCCGCCCCCGCGTATCAAACGGATTCGGCGGATGCGTTCGGCAACACGGCGACTTTTTTGGTTGTCGAAACACCTCATACGGAAATGACGGTTACGTCGGATTTTACGGCAACCGTCAAAATGCCCGACTACCCCCGCCCCGCGGATACCCCTGCGTGGGAAAGCGTTGCGGACATGCTCGCCCTGCCGTCCGCCCCCGAAACATTGGACGCCGCCGTTTTCGCGCATCCGTCGTGTTTTGTGCCGTTCAGTCAAAAAGCCAAAGATTACGCCGCTTCGTCGTTCACTCCGAACCGCCCCGTTTTGGCTGCCGCCGAGGAAATCATGCGCCGCATATACGCCGATTTCAAATATGATTCCTCGGCAACCAGCATCGCCACGCCGATTGATGAAACGCTGGAAATGAAGCGCGGCGTCTGCCAGGACTTCGCCCACGTCGGCATCGCGTGTTTAAGGGCTTGGGGGCTTGCCGCGCGTTATGTCAGCGGCTACATCCGCACCCGCCGCGCCGCCGAAGCCGAAAAGCGCGGCGAAATCGAAATGATCGGCGGCGACGCTTCGCACGCGTGGTTTTCGGTGTTCGTGCCGACGTACGGCTGGGTCGACCTTGACCCCACAAACAACATGTATCTGCAAACCGAACATCTGACCGTCGGCTGGGGACGCGATTTCGACGATATGAGCCCGATAAAAGGGCTGATGACAGGCGGCGGTTCACATACCGTCAAAGTCGACGTCAGCGTCCGCACGGCTTGACCGATAGGCAAATTTTACCTACCAACATATTGAAAAAGCTTGTTTTTTTGATTTTACATTTTCCTTTTCCCGTGCTATGATAAAGGAAAATCGATTTTTGTCCGTCCTTTTCGGAAAGGAAACTGCAATGCGTACAATGCCTTACAACTTGAACGGTTCGACATCGGCGGTTTTGTCGTCCGCAATCGGCACGTCCGCGGCGTTGTCAACGCTGTTTGACAAAAACTCCGTCGCGCTGGCAACGGGAAAGTTCGTCAACGCGTCAACCGACAATTCAACCCTTTACTGCAAGGACGTCCGCCTGTCCGAACGCGCGGCGGGATTGAACAGTGTCGTCGACGGCTTGTCGAATGTCGTTTCACTGCTGAACACTTCGGGAAAAACAATTGATTCGCTCAAGGATTTTCTGGCGCAGGCCAAAGCATTGGGCAATTCCGCCCTGGACAATGAAAACTATCTGTCCCCCATTGTCGGCAAAGGGCTGAAAGTCAAAGTTTCCACCCCGCTTTCCAAACTGCCGCACATGCAGGCGGGCGACAAAATCATTTTGCGCACGGGCAAAGCCGATGAAATGGAATCCTCCGTCAATATGACGCGCGACACGACTTTGGACGATTTGGGACTGAACATCGGTGAAAAATTCAACATCAAAGTCGGCGACAACGATTGGATAAGCTTGGAAATCACGGATTTGGACGTGAAAGTTACGGATTTTCTGGGACAAATCACGGAAAAACTGGGCGCGGACAAGTTTTCCGCCGAAATTTCCGACGGCAAATTGACGATAAAAACCCTCGACCGCAGTCCGATTATCCTGCAGGACGACGCGGACGCCACGGCGGCGAAAGCCATGGGCTTTGATTTATCAACAACCCACATTATCGAATCCCAAGCCGACTGGACGGTTAAAAATCTGGCGGACGAAATCGGAAAAATCGACAATATGACCGCATTTGTCAACGATGACGGCTATCTGGAAATCACATCGATTTACGGGGATTCGCTTTCCATCGCCGATTTGAACGGCAGAATGGGGGATTCATTCGGCATCACAGGCGTTTCCGACGACAGCGACAACAAACACAAAACCTATGCGGAACGTTACAACGAACTGCTGAAACAAATCGACAATCTGGTCGACGACGCGTCGTTCAACGGATTGAATCTGCTGCAGGGCGACAAAATACGCGCTGTTTTCAGCGAAGACGGATCGGTTTACCGCACGGTCAAGGGCGTCAAGTTGGATTCCGCGTCTTTGGGTCTGGCGCCCGCCGTCGGCGATTGGCAGACGGACGCGGATGTAACGGCGGTTCTGGAGCAAATCGAACACGCTGAAAATATTTTGAAATCGGCGGCGGACAAATTCGACCGCGCCTCTTATATGGTGCAGTCGCGCAGCGAGTTTATGGAATCGCTGTCCGGCACATTCGATTTGGGCGCGTCCACTTTGACGGGAGCGAACTTGGAACAAATCTCTGCGGAACAAATCGCAATCAACACACAAAAACAGTTGATAAATCAAGTCGTCAGCCTTACTTTGGAAGCCAGCGGCAGTATTTTGTCCCTTTTTTAAAACAGGAGCTTTAAATGCCTTTAAAAATCGAATTGAAACCGAACGAACGTCTGATAGTCGGCAGCGCCTTGATTACAAACGACAAGGAACGCACCCGCATTTTTATTGACGGCAACGTTCCCATTTTGCGCGAAAAATACATTTTGACCGAAGAACAGGCCGACACGCCTTGCAAAAAAGTTTACTATGTTCTGCAGAAAATGTATTTGGCTAAAGACCCGAAAGTCCTTCATCCCGAATACTTCGCTTACATTCGGGAACTGACAACGGCGGCGCCCAGCTTCACCCCCGACATTGACGCTGTGAACAGCGACATTTTGGGCGGCGATTACTACGGCGCGCTGAAAAAAATGATGTCGGTCATCGACAAAGAAGCCATCCTGCTGGACAAGGCATTGAAAAAATAAAACTTTCAAGGACGGTTAGCGCCGTCCTTCTTTGTTTTGCCAAAAAAAAGCTTTAATTTCCGCCGAAAAACAGTATAGTGGGAAAAAGAAAAAAGAGTATTGGAATCAAAGGAGCGAAAAATGCGCTTGTATTGTCCCGTATGCGGCGAAGCATATCCCTTGGAAACCGAGGAACTGCGTTGCCCCGAAGGTACGGATAAAGGAGTTCACCCGTTAATCAAACAGGAAGAAGGCGAAGAGTTGGAGCGCGTTTTTCCCGCAATTTTAACCAAACGCTGGAACGACGGAAAAATCTCGTTCAGCGTTTTTCGTGAATTTATGGCCAGTTATCAGCTGGCGAACGCGCACGGAAAAGCTTCATGGTGGGTTGACCGCGTCATCGCGTTGTCGAACGCGTGCGAACGCTTGACGGGACGCGGTTTTGTCCGCACTCCCGAAATCCAAGCGGACGAATTGGCTCAAGCCGTCGATTTGCCCGCCGGTTCCCTGTTCGTCAAAAACGAAACCCTGCAACTGACAGGATCGCACAAATCCCGCCATTTGGCAGGAATTATCATGCATCTGGAAACCTTGCGCGAAATCAACGGAGAGGCCGAAAAGAAAACGCTGGCGACCATCGGATACGGCAGTACGGCCGTTGCCGCCGCCGCCGTCGCAAGCGCCGCCGGCTACAAACTGTACGTCTTCGTTTCCAATTCGGCGGATGACGAAACCGTATCGTATTTGACAAATACGGGGGCTTTTGTCATCAAAGCGGGGGACAAGGATTCCGCTTTAAAACGCTATCAAACCGCCTTGAAAAAATTCGGCTGGATTCCGTTTACGACCTGCGGGCGCGACATCTGGTCGGCGATAGAGGGCGCGGAAACACTTGAATACGAATTTTTGTTCAATCAATACCTGTCGGACGCGCCGCTGGATGTCCAAGTCGTTCAAGTCGGCTGCGGCGGCATGGCGAACGCGGTTTCATCGGCGAACGCGCTGTTCAAACGGCTGGATATCGTTCGCAAACTGCCGCGTTTTTACACCTGCCAAACAACGGGATGCTATCCGCTGGCGCAAAGCTATTTTTCCGTTTTGCGTGAGCTTGGGCGCGGCGGCGTTGTAACTTTGCCGCCCGAACTCGCCATGCAGTTGGAAGGCGATTTTGACGCCCAATCCGTCATGGAAAACAATCTGGGGCAGATTAAAATGACGGCGGGACTGATTACGGAAATGTATCCGAAAATCAAAGACGACATTGAAGCCGTGTTGAAACAGGTCGGTGAAAACCGCGACGAATTCTTTAAACCGTGGGAAACGGAAATTCCCGACAGCGTCGCCGCGGGAATTCTGGACGGCACGACTTACGACGGATTGGAAGTCGTTCGCGCCATGTTGGTTTCCGGCGGATTGCCTTTGATTGTCGATGAAGATTCTTTGCAAAAAGCCTATGAGCTGGCGAAAACTTACACGACGATAGCCACTTACCCGTCGGGCAGCGCCGGATTGGCCGGATTGCGGTTTTTGATTAAAAACAAACTTGTCCGCCAAGGGGAACGCTGCGGCTTGCTGTTCACAGGCGTCGGCAAACCGAAATGCGATTTGCCCGTCGCAACGGAACGGCTGCTGTCTTTGGATGACGGCGACGACCTGTCGAAAATCATTGATTAACAAATGACAAAGGAGCTTTCACGGCTCCTTTTTCAATGGCACGAATCCGCAAAAAAGCTTTCCTTTTTGCTTGAATTCATCAAAAGATTGCTTTTCGGCGCAAGAACTTCTACACTATAGAAAAGAGAAAGAAAGGAGCTTTTTATGGATATTTCCGATACGGCTCAACAAATTGTCGCGGCGCAAATGCAGATGATTCAACAATCAATCGCCATGGCGGCGCTGAAAAACAATATGAACCAACAGCAGCAACTGGTTAATATGGTTGCCGAAAACGCCGCGCCGGCACCGACAGCCGTTGACGGCCGCGGAGCGGTTTTGGACATTTTGGTCTGATTGTTCCTTGGTTTTAGACATTGAAAAGGGGCTTGAATTATCAAGCCCCTTTTTCTCATTTCTCTTTAAATTTTGTATAAACACCCGTTGCGATTTTAAACGCTTCGGACAGCAAAATGACCGTCGCCGACATTGCTATGATTTTCAGCCACATTTCCAGCGGCAGCGGAACGGTTCCGAACACGGGCGCCCCGTATTGCGTAATGGCGACCTGCAACAGGAATGTGCAGACAAACGCTATCAGCATCGGTTTGTTGTCAAAGAAATGCTTGAACAAACTGTCATGCGTCAGTTCACGGCAGTTGAACGCGTTTACCAGCTGGAACATCACGAACAGCGTAAACAAAACAGTTCCCCGTTCCGCTTCGGACGCCCCCAGAACGTTGCTGAACGTCTGCCACATAAACAGTCCGGAAATGAACAAACCGCCCATAACAATCCGCACCATCATTTCGCGGGTTACAATGCTCGCGTTGCGCGGCGTCGGCTTGTTTTTCATCAAGGAACTGCGTATCGGCTCCAAGCTCAGCGTCAAAGCGGGAGGCCCGTCCATAATCAAATTCACCCACAGCAGTTCAAGCGCGGTGAAAGGCGTCGGAAATCCCGCGATAATCGATGCCAGAACGACAACAACGGACGACAGGTTGACCGTCAGCTGAAACAAAATGAAACGCTGGAAGTTTTCATAAATTCCGCGCCCCCATTGAATGGCCTTGACAATGGTGGAAAACGAATCATCCAGTAGAACAACGTCGCTGGCTTCTTTGGAAACTTCCGTTCCCGAAATCCCCATCGCCAGCCCGATGTCGGCGTTTTTGATTGCGGGGGCGTCATTGATGCCGTCCCCCGTTACCGCGACAACCGATCCCAGTTCTTTCAGCAGTTTGACCACGCGCATTTTAATCACGGGCGTGCTGCGGGCGATAACGCGGATTTTCGGCAGCAAAGCCGCCAGTTCTTTGTCGGAAATATCGTTGATGTCGCGCGCTTCGACAGCGATATGGTCATCCCCCAGCAACTGCAGTTCGCGCGCAATCGCGGAAGCGGTGACAATGTTGTCGCCCGTCAGCATTTTAATGTCAATGCCCGCATCGCGGCAGTTGCGAACGGCTTCAAAAACTTCCTTGCGCAACGGATCGGCAATCGCCGCAAAGCCGTCGAACGTCATACCGCTTTCAACCGCACAGCGGGCGGCTTCAAAGTCGTTCGGGATTTTATCCAGCGTTTTGTGTGCAAAACCGATGACGCGGTACGCTTTTTCTTGAAATACGCGGATCATTTCTTCGTAGTGTTTCAAATCCGCATCCGGCAACGGACACATCGACAGAATTTTTTCGGGACTGCCTTTGGTGTACGCCACGGCGACGCCGCCGGCTTCGACAATCGTCGTCATATTCTTGGTTTCCGACGAAAACGGATAAGTATGAACCAAAGCGCGCGAACGGCGAATGGCTTGATAATCCTTGCCCGCTTTGTCCGTCGCGACCAGCAAAGCACATTCCGTCGGATTGCCGATGAACGTATAGTTGTTTTCTTCAAATCCGATATCCGCCGTTGAATTCAAACAAAAATTCGACAGCAGATTTTCGTCGGCAACGTCCTGCGGCTTTTTGATTTTGCCGTTTTCGCAGACTTCTATGACGGTCATGCGGTTTTCGGTCAGCGTCCCCGTTTTGTCCGAACAAATCACATTGATGCAGCCGATGGTTTCGCACGCGACCATTTTTTTGACCAAAGCGTTTTCTTTGGACATTTTGATGATGTTAATCGCCAAACAAATCGCGACCGTCGTAGGCAATCCTTCGGGCACGGCGGCGACAATCAGAACGATGCTGGCGATGAACGCTTCGGATACCATCGTAATGCTCGCCGTTCCGCGCGCGATGAAATAACACAGCTGAATGACAAAGGCCAATCCCGCCATGGAAACACCCCATACGGCAATGACTTTGCCCAAATGCGCCAGTTTTTCCTGCAACGGGGTCAGCGCTTTTTCCGTCGCGGACAGTTCGCGGGCGATTAAACCGAATTCCGTTTCATCACCCACGGCGGTAACAATCATGCGTCCCGAACCCGCCGTGACGAAAGTCCCCGAATACAGCATGTTTTTACGTTCGGCCAGCGGCGTGTCAATGTCTTTCGCCACCCAGTCCGCATCTTTTTTGACGGGTTCGCTTTCCCCCGTCAAAGACGCCTCCTCCGCCTGCAAATCGCGGCTTTCGATTAAACGGCCGTCCGCGGGAACTTTTGCGCCTGTTTCAATGCAAACGATATCGCCGACGACAAGGTCTTTTTGGCTGATAAGGCGCACTTTTCCGTTTCGGAACACTTTGGCGGGAATGTCGTCTTTGATTTTATTCAAAGCCTCGAACGCCTTGGCGGATTTTCCTTCCATAATCAAAGAGATGGCCACGGACAGCCCGATGGCAATGACGATTCCGACACATTCGATGTATTCGGTCGGTTCGCCGTTCATATCGCGCACGATATTGACGCCGACGGCAATCATCGCCGCGACGACCAGCATCAAAACCATCGGTTCCAGCAGGGAATCGACGATTTTTTTAATCAAAGATTCCTTAGGCGGCTTGGACAATGAATTCGTCCCGAAACGAACGGCGTTGTCGACCGCCTGTTCTTCCGATAATCCTTTGTTCTCGGATACTTCCAGATTGTTTAAGACTTGTTCTTTTGTTTGTAGATAGGCGTCCATTCGGCACTCCTTCACGCGATGCGGCGAAAACCCGCGGAAAAATTTTTACCAGTAATAAGCATTTTCCCTTGTACTGTCAAGGTTTTCTTTGGAAATCCGCCATTTTCGGGAATTGATTTTTTGTCCAAAAACACTTGAACGGCGGGTTTGTTTTTGCTAAATTTTATGACAACCGAGTTAAGCAAGGATTCTGCATCATGGAACACGATAATTTGTTCAGCTTTTCCGATTTGCCGCAATCGTTCGATCACAGCCGGAACAGAACGTTAAAGCGCCGCGATTTCATTGCCGCGGTGGAGGATGCCCTTAACGGAAGCAAAAAGGATAAAAATTTAAAAATCGAAAAATTGGATGCCATTGCGGCGCAGGGTCTTGACGATTTGTCGTCGGCGAAACTGATGCGGCTGTACACCGCCTATATGGATTTGCATGCGTTCGACCGCATGATTGATTTGTACAAAGCCGCCAAAAACAAAGACTTCAAAGACGCCCCCATGGTGCGCGAGGAGCTGGCCGTCGCCTACCGCAAAGTCCGGCGGGGCGGCAACGAGCTTGCCGATAAAATGTTTGACTACAAAACGTCCATCAAAATCTCCCAAGACTTGATTGACGAAGGTCACGGCTACGGCACCAGCTATGAAAATATCGGCCGCTGCAACCGCTACATCGCCCAGCAATCGACAGGCTTCCAAGCGGAGCAGTATTACGCCAACTCCCGCTTCGCTTTGGAAGAGGGATTTTCCCGAACACTGGAATCGTCCGTCGGGATTCAAGCCGTTCATGCCAATATACTGGCTGGCAACAAGGATAAAGCCCATGAGTTGGCAAAAGTCGTTTATTTGGCGACCTTGCGCGACGGAGCGGAAGAATCCAACGATTATTTCTGCCTGTCTGCCGCTTTGCAGGTCGCTTGTATTTCGGGGGTCGGTAAAAAAGAAATCGATCATTTGTGCGAACGGCTGGAAAACATCGTTTCCCAACCGTGGGAATTGTCCGATATTCAACGGGATTTAGAAAGAATCGGCAACGAATTTCCGTCCTCTGCGCTGAATTTCGCGCAAAAACGGCTGAAAGAGGTTCTCGACCGCCGCGTTGTCATCGAAAATCTGATAAAAGTGCGTGAAGCGGACGGCAAAGCGTCTTTGCCGCATAACTGGGACAAACGGTCGTTCACCGAAGATCCGAAATTGAGCGCAGTCATTGAAAAAAGCTACAGCTACCGCGGCTGCGGGTCGGCGTTCCGCGGGGCGAACCGCATCAGCGGCAATATGGCGTTCGGCGGGCAGCTGCCCGATCACGCCGTTTCCCGCAAAGATTTGCGTTTGTTCGAGGGGCTTGTTTCCATGTCGCCGAACGAACTGGGGATTGAATTGCCCCCCCCCTTAGCGCACATTGCGGGTGTAGATATGAACAAACCGCTGACGGACATCCGCGATCCCGAAGCGTTCATTCAAGTCGCCGACCGCTTCATCCGCCAGACTTTTTCCACGGAAAACTTTGCAAACAGCGGTTTGCATATGGAAAACAACGCGTTTGAAAAAGACCCGAAAACGGGCGAATCGCTGTATGACACAACGGTCAAATCCGTCTTGCAGGCGGCGGGGAAAGTCATCGGCGAAAAGGATAAAGGTATCGATTCCAGAACGAATATCTCCGCCATTTTCGCACTGGGTTTGGGGGATTGCCGCCATCACGCGCAGGTCAAACAGATTATGTTCGACACTTGGCAGAAAAAACAGATGGACGATTCGCTAAGGGCGATGAGCCTTCGCGTTCTGCACGGCGGGCGGATTGAAAAACACGACAAAGACATCGCCGATTTTTACTCTGTTTTCGACACAGAACTGCGCACCGCCGACATTCAAGTCATGCTGCCCGTCAAAATGCAGCAAAAGGACGGCAAAGACCAGCTGTACAAACCCGAACACACGTCGGACGGCAAATATGTCGTCGACCCGTCGGGCAAAAATCACAGCTTGGAGGAACACACCCTTTGCTGGCTGATTCGCAAAAACCGTTCGCACAAACTTGTGTCGTTCGGCATCCGCGACGCGTTTTATCAGCAGCTGCACTATCCGTGGGCGAAAATGGACGTCAGCCCCGACGACATCCGTCTGGACAAAAGCGGCAGTCCGATTATTCCCGCGGGCGTCATTCCGGGGAACAAAACATCGACGGGGAAACCCGTTCCCGTTACACAATATCCCGCCGTTTACAATTCCGGAAAACGGGATTCGTTCATCAAAGACACCACGGGACGGGACATCAATCTGGTCGGGTTGCCCATGGCGGGCTTTAAAACATCGCAGGACTTTTTAAAGATGATTAAAGACCGCGAAGGCATGTTCAAAATTATGGCGCAAATCCGCGCAAAAGCCGCCGAACGCAACAAAGCGAAGAACGTTGCTTTGCTGAAAGCCAACGCGGGAGGCAGATTGTAATGCAGGAAACCGTTTACGAAATCGTTTGTCCGCATTGCGGCAAAAAAAACAAAGTGATTGCTTTGCAAAACGATGCGTTTAACGAACGCGAAGAAATCTGGTGCGCTTGGTGCGGCTTGGAAATGGGCGAAATTCCCGCCGCCGAAACGCCCCGCATCGAACGCGACGAAAGCGACGCCTAGCGCCGCTTTCTTTTTAAAGCTCCGCTGTTGCAAATCTCAAAACTCTTCGTCTAAATTCTTGACAAAAATACGGCAATGTTTCATTATAAAACATATTTTTGTTAAGGAGATTCGTCATGAGCTTGAAAGAAGCCGCCGAGCAAACTTCGTCCAAAGAAAAAGCCGTCGCCTATAAAATCCACGGCGTAAACGTCAACGTCGCCCCGTCGGAAAAGAAATTCGCCGACGATTTGTTTGATTCTTTGGCATCCATTCCCACGGGACAAAACGCCATCAAAGACATGAAAAAATACGGCGTGAACTTTTATTTGGAAACGGCTTTGGGAACGGCGGGCGGTTATTTCGATCCCGAAAACAACAACATCGTCATGGCGAAATCGCTGGGCATGGACTTTATGGAATTCGCTTTGGTGCACGAAGCGCGCCATTTGTGGCAGAACAACCAAGGCCGTAGCGAAGCCGAAGCCAACAATCTGGACTACGCAACGCGATTGATGATTAACCGCGCAACCGAAGCCGACGCGCAAACCCAAGCCATTCAAGCATGCAAAGAATGGGAAGCGCAGGGACACGACGCCCCGATGAAACGCTTTGAAAAGCACTACAAACCGATTACCGACCGGTTTGAAAAAACGCCGACTTTGTCCGAAGCGTTCAAAGGCTGGTATGACGACGAACGCATTTCCGCCAGCTATGAACAGGGTTACGACGTCGAAGTTTACTTGGGCAGCTTGGCATCGAAACCCGACAAGCGTCCGTTCGTGTCGATGAAACCCGCCGAAATTTCAAAATTCTGTGGCGGCGAACGCGTTGAAAACTTTGAAGAATTCATGGACAGCAAACAGGCGCGGCAGGTTCACCTGCTGACAAAAACCGCCGTTGAATTGTACGACGAAGCTTCTGCGGCGAAAGGTGCTCCGCGCGATCCGTCGCTGGCGAACGTTCCCGTGCGCGATTTGAAAGGCAACGCCGGCGCGCAGATGTATTCGGACAAATACGTCAAGGAAACGCGCGAAGCTTTCGCCCCGTCAACGGCCAAAAGCAAAAAAACGCAAAACGCTTTGGGCGTCGTTGCCCAAGCGCTTGACGCCGTTGAAGCCGTCAATGCGGCCGCCAAAAAAGGCGAAAAAGCCCCGAACGCCGAAAAGGCTTTGCAAACCGCAAAAACAAAAATGGGGATTTTGATGGGCAAAAAGAACATCTCCGTCAAAGATTTGAAAGCCGTCAAAGGCAATCAGCGCTGAAAAATTCAAAACAAGGAATCGGGAGGTTCCTTGTTTTTTCCCGTATTTACTGACATATTCGGATGATTATTACTTTTTTCAGAATAATGAAGGCTTTTGCCCGTCATAAAAGAAAGATTTACTGGAAACAAAAAATCTTGAACGCCTCCCATAGAGGTGGAACTGTTTTTGATGAAACAGGTAAAAAAACGGAAACAGACGGCATTTTATGCACCGATTTAGGAAGAAACAATCGTATCGTCGTCAATTCCGGAATCAATATATTCAAAAACGCATCACTTCTCATTACAGTTTGCGGCGACAACAACACCGTTACTGTTTCAAATATTACGATTTCGGACAAACTTGTTATCACAATCGGAACACATACAACACCGGCCTGCAATGTTCATATCAATATTGGTGCAAACTCCAGTTTTTGTTCAACGTTTATAGAAGCTTTAAATTCAAACAATTCCATTTCCGTCGGAACGGATTGCATGTTTTCGGATAATGTTTACATCTACAATACTGACGGTCATCCTATTTACAGCCTTGAAACAAACAAGATTATCAACAGCGTCAAAGAGTTGAAAATCGGAAATCACGTTTGGGTTGCCAAAAACGCCACGATTTTAAAAAACACTTCCGTTCCGGACGATTGCATTGTCGCTCGCAACGCCGTCGTTTCGGGAAACAAGTTTCAAGAACCGAATTGCGTTATCGCAGGCAATCCCGCTTGTGTAAAAAAACGCGGAATTTATTGGAAAGGCTTCGATATCGAGTATTTTAAAAATCTACCCCCCCCCCCTATTTAAGACAAAAAGGCGGCTCGGATTGAGCCGCCTTCTTTTTTCTATTTATATTCCTCGTCCGAAACGGGTTCCAGCCAAGTATTCACGTTGATGTCGGGGTTCGTTTCAACGGCAATATGCGAAAACCAGCTGTCCGGCGCGGCGCCGTGCCAATGTTCGACATTCGGCGCAATACGCACGACATCGCCCGCTTTCAGCACTTGAACGGGTTTGCCGCGTTCCTGATAGCGCCCCTCGCCCGCTGTTACCAGCAGGATTTGTCCGCCCGTATGCTTATGCCAGTTTGTTCTGGCGGCGGGCTCGAACGTGACGTTTCCCAGCGATGTTTTAAATATGTCGTCATAGGCGTTCAAACGGGTCAGATATGTTTTGCCCGTAAAGAATTTGCCGTACGGATTGGGTTCTCCGACAGGAAATACAGGTGTGATATTCATAGCTTTTTGTCCTTTGGGTAAGAGTTTGATGAAAGTGATTTCCGACGGAGCGAGGAAGCGCATCTGCGGCCCCCATTGACCCGCGCCGCGGGTGACATAAACGGAACCGTAATCCCCCGCCAAGTATTTGTTGGCCAGCTTGACCAAAATATGGAACGGGAAAATCTGCCCGCCGTGAGTGTGTCCCGAAACGGTCAAATCGGCGGCTTTAAAATCCGCGGGCGTGTGCGACATCAACAGTTTGAAATCGAAAGCGGCAGCGTTCTCAAACGCTTTGTCAACCTTGACATCAAATCCGTAGTGCCTGCCCGACACATCGGGAATACCGCCGACGTACAGACCGCCGCCAAGCGCCGCTCCGCCGTTTTCAAGGAACGTAAAGCCCAATTTTTTCAGTGCTTCCGTCGTTTCCCTGTACCCGACGTAAAATTCATGGTTGCCCGTCGTGAAATAGATGCCTTTTTTGGCTTTCAGGCCTTTGAGCAATTCGGCAACCGGTTTGATTTTTTCAACGTCGTCGTCCAAAATGTCGCCGTCCAGCAAAATCGCATCGGGATTCAGCGCGTTCGCGCGTTCCACAATGCCCTGGATTTTGGCGGGCGATATTGTTCTGTGAATATGCAAATCGCTTAACAGAACCACGTTTTGAGGCGCGGTGATTTTATCCGAAGAAATCAAAACCGTCTTAACGTCCGGAATCTTCAATCCGCTGTGCATTGCGGAAAACGAAGCGGCCAAGGCCAATACGGCGGCAACAACGTTCAAGCGAACCGTCCAAATCTTATCCAACGGGGAAACGGCAACGCCCGCTTTGTACAGCACCGCCCATGCGGCATCGCGCAAAACCGTAAAGGTCAGCAGAATGATGCAAAAAACGTAAATAAACCAAACCGTCGTACGCCAAGCGGGATACGCCCCGCCCAAAACGTTTTCAAACGAAAAATCGGACAGCAACGGCATGCAGCCCAAAACCAGCGCAACAACAAACAAACCGATTTTTTTCGCCGTCGACAAATCCAAGAAGTACGCATATCTGAAAAACAGCGGAACCGTTACCAGACAGCCCAAAAACGATGTGACAAACACGCAAGCAATCATAAAAAGCCTCCTGTTTTTAAAATTGTTCTTGATATTTATAAAATTTAGAGTTAACTCTAAGTCAAGAACTTTTTTTTCAAGGAAGGCTTTTATGGGATACTCTATCGGGCAAGTTGCCGAAAAATGCGGCATTTCGACTTATACCCTGCGCTATTACGACAAAGAAGGCTTGCTGCCGTTCGTCAAAAAAACACCGTCGGGATTGCGCGATTTTTCGGATCAAGATATTGAATTGCTGCGCATCATCGAATGTTTGAAAGGCACGGGCATGCAAATCAAAGACATCCGCCAATATATTGTTTGGATGATGCAGGGCGATTCGACGTTACAGGAACGGCTGGACATGTTTGAACGTCAAAAGGAACGGCTGGAAATGCAGATGCGCCAGCTGATGGATTTTATGGATAAAATCAACTTTAAAATAGACTTTTACAAAGATGCGGTCGCGCATGGCGACACAAACGTTTTCGATCGCAACCCCGAACTGGTTGAACGCAGAAAAAAACTGTTCAAGTAAAGGAAAAGCCTCTGCACGCGGCAGAGGCTTTTTTTGTTTAAAACGACCAGCGGATGCCGCCGTAAAATTCGTTGGATTTGACGCTGTCGCCTAAATCAAGGAAACGATACCCGACGTCAAAAGCCATATCTTTGGCGAAATTATAGCCGACGCCGACACCGCCGCCCCACGTTGCACGATATTCGTTTTTGGATTTGATTCCCTTCTTTTCATGCAAGCGCGATGCGCCAAGGCTGAGATTGACAAACGGCGTAATCGCCGAATTCGTATCGAAATCATAATAACCGTTCATCAACAAAGTCTGTGCGCCGATTTTATGTTCTTCACCCAGCTTGCGCCCTTTTATTTCGCCGCGGTAAGTGTATTCGCCTTCGATACGGACGGCGTCCATTTTCGTACCGACCGCCAAAGAAGCGTCCCACGCGTTTTTGTCGATATGATTTTTAATCATCGCCAACCCGCCGCGAACAGCCATATAAGGTTTGATACCGCACGGTTCTTCCTTATATCCTGCGTTTGCATTGGAAACGCACGCCGTAAAAACAAAAACGGAAGCAATGCTTCCCAACAGGATTTTTTTCATAGACATGGCAAACTCCTTCAATGTTTAAATACATATATGTACTTAAGGCATTTCTTATTTAAAAACGCCCGTCACACAAACATATATTAGTTGCTTTGCTTACAATGTCATTATGCCTTTTAAGTTAGAAAATCCTGTATTTTTGTTTAAAAACGTAATCTTAAACGACTTTAGTTTTAAATCGCTGGCGATTTTTTCCAACAAACGGCAATCTATTTTTTTGTAACTGACAAAGCCGTATTGTCGTCTCAACTGCGCCCAAACCGTATTCGGGTGACGTTTTTCCTGCCGTGCTTTTTGTTTGACGTACAGACGCAGCGCTTCAATCAGCCGATAGTCGACTATACAACTTTCGGATGATATGGGTATAGGCTCAACCTTGTTACTGGAGGGTGTTACGAAAAAAAGAGAATCATTGAAACAATCGCTGAAAAACCGCGATTTTTAAAGACCTTGACACCGGATTGCCGCATCAATCCGTGCAAAGTGATATTGTTGTTATCCCCCGAAACATACACCACGGAGGGCGTATTCGATTTGGGTTGTTCCACATTTTGCGGCGGGACGGGTTCGTTTAGAATTTGACGTAATTCCGCAAATTTGTCCGCAGTCGTTTGGGGTTTGTGCCCCGGACGGTTATCTTGAGTCATGCCACAGCCTCTATAACCCAATCAATGGCTTTTTGAGCGTTTTCCGCGGATTCCGACAACACAATGTCATAAACCACGGAAATAATACGGGCGGACTGTTCTGCGGAAAAGCTTTTCTGGTGCGCCGTTTCATATTTTTCTAAAAACAGAATTGCCGATTCCAATGCACTTTTATTGATTTTCAGCCCTGCAGGCATACTGTCGTCAAACCCGAACAGATAATTCGGCGTAATGCCGAATGTTTCACAAATTTTGCACAGCATTTGCGCATCGGGTTCCCGTCTGTCTTTCAAGTACTGGTTCAATCGGCTTTGGCTGATTCCCAACTGATCAGCCGCCCTTTGCTGGGTTAATCCGAGTTCGGAAAGTTTTGAATTTAAACGCTCGCCAATCATGAAAGGGTCCTTTGTTGTTATCGAATTAACCTGTTTGACAGTGTGGCACACCTTATAACGAAAAAAAATAAACTATTTGTGATTTACAACAATTTCGTTTTGTGATAACAAAGAGACATTCCCTGTTGGCAAGGAGGTTTGAAATGGAACGTAAATCAGAAATTATAAAACTTTACGAAAAAGGAAAACTGGGACAGTTTCCACTTGGCACTCTGCGCGTCAAGGCGGCTTTGATGCTGATTCGCGATTATCGCTTTTCGTTATTTTCACCGAAATTAACGCGGTCATACGACTGTGTTCGCGGGGGAAAAGGCAACGGCACGGTTTGTTTTGCCGATTCCCGTCAAGACGCTGCCGACCGGTATTTGGGCGCGGTCAAAGCCGTCGGCAAATACAACGTTTATCTGCTGCATTTTCTGCGCGACGACAAAAACGTGCGCGCGTTTGTTTTGGAAAATCCCATCTTGAACAACAAAGCCAAAACAACGTATAACATTGTTTATGCGGCGTTGTGTGAAATGCTGGATTTGCTGATTGTATATTATGACGGACTGCAGCGGGCGAAAACGGGATGAAAAGTTTTTTTAAAATGTTGTTTTTCGGGGTGTCCGACGCCCCGTCCATGGTTTTGCAAAACCCCGACGGCCGCAACACCGTCAAAGTGCAGTTCGGTTTCAGCCTGTCGCTGTTGTTTTTATCGACGTTTTTCGGCCTGCCTTTGCTGTCCAGACGGCTGTGGGGCTGGGCGGCGGCGATGTTTGCTTTGTCGACCGTCCAGATTTGGAGAATGGTCAGCCGTTTTTCGATGATGCTGTCCGCGGCGGATCTGGCTCAAATCGAAACGGCGATGCAAACGGATTTTTTGGATGACGCCGCGGAATGGAGCTTGTTAATCTGTTCGGTTGTTTTGGCCTTCAAAGGAAACGAATGGACCGCCAAAAACCTGCTGAAAAAAGGCTGGCGTTTCACCGACCCCGACGACGCTTTGGTTCAAAAAGCCGCCGCCCGCTGGAAATTGTCGAAGCACTGGCTGAAAAAAGCGAAGCCGCTTTAATTTTTCCCGCTTTTTTGAGCCTGCCGCCACGAATCCAGTTCCGTTTCGGGATAGTTCAAATTCCGCCTGTAAATGTGCAGGTTTTCCAAAACGCGCTGAACATAGTTTCTGGTTTCGCCGAACGGAATCCGTTCTATCCAGTCGATTGCGTCCAAACGCTCGTCGGGTTTGCCCATGGTTTTCATCCATTTGCGCACGTTGGTCGGCCCCGCGTTGTACGCCGCCACCGCCAGAATATACGAACCGTCGAACCGTTTGAGCATATCGGCGAAATAAGCGCTGCCCATTTCGACATTGAAATCGGGATTGGAATTCAGCATTTGAGCGGAAAACTTTTTCTTTTTCCGCCTTGCGATTTGTTTTGCCGTGGACGGCAGGATTTGCATCAAGCCGCGCGCCCCCGCGGGACTGACGGCATCTGTCGAAAAATTGCTTTCCTGCCGGATGATGGAAAGCACCAATGCCTGTTCGGCGCGTTCGTCATGCTTCAAATCCCATACGGGATAACCCAGCGACACGATATACGTTCCGTTGGCGCGGGCGCGGCGGGCGATGTTGACCGCCAAATCGGGACGCTGCAAATCCTCCGCCAGCGCGTACGCCAAAGCCGTTGTTTGTTCGGGTGTTTTGGCGTCCGCAACCAGCCGCGCCGCAAAGACGTCCGTCAATTCGTTTTGCCCCGCCTGCTGCAGCAGTTTTGCCATTTGGAACAGTTCGTTTTTGCGAATCCCGTCCATTTCATTCAACGTCGGCGCATTTTCCAAAGGCAACGCCGGCAAAGCGTCCTTTTTCAGCCGTCCTGCCGCCAGCTGGCCGTAAATCGTCGTAATGCGCCGCGCCGCCATTCGATACCACCGGCGCGATTCGGTTTTGTTTTTGGAGGCTTCAAACGCGCGCCCCATCCAGTATTCTCCGCGCGCCAAGCTGACAGGCGATTTGACGGCACTCAACATGTTTGAAAAATGTTTGCGGGCAAGCGCACTTCGTTTCAAATCGCGCAGCGCTATCCAGCCTGCCATCCATTCCGCGTCGGCATAAGAGCCGCCTTTGGGCAAAGAATGAGTTTTAACCAAATCGTACGCGGCGCGCACCTGCCCGTCATTCAACAACTGGCGGGCGACGGTTACGCGTTCGTTCCACCACTTGTCGCCGCGCTGAACCGCCATGGGAACGGATTTCAGCAGATTGACGGCATCGTCGTACTTGCTTTTGTTTCTCAGCCAGCGCAGTTCGTCAAACAGCAATCCCGTATTTTTTTGCATTTTTTCGGGCAGGCTTTTGATTTTCCGCATGGCATGGGCGTCGTTGTTAATCAAGCCGATGCGGACAACCGCCAGCCTGCGGCTTTCGTCGCCGAGTTCCGGCAACAGTTTTTGCGCCTGTTTCGGCTTGCGTTCGTCCAGCAAAGCCTCCACCCGATTGGCAAAATCGTGCTCATCCAGCAGCAGGCTCAGTTTTTCTTTGACCGCTTGGGTTTCATCGTCGGACAGTTCGCCTTTGGCCCACAGCTGATAAAGCATCGGAACGGCGCGCTCCCATTCTTTTTTGGCCATCAGCAGTTCGGCCTGTTTGACAACGGCCGCGGGCGCGACGGGCGGATGTTTTTTGAACCACTTTGCCAAGGCGGCATCATCCCCCTGCTCCATCAAAGCCTTTTCCGCATTGCGCCGAATGACATAAATGCGGGGAAAGTGCGCGTTTTTTTTCATAAAACGCTCCATATCCTCAAAGGCGGCACCGCCATCCGCCGCACGGGTCAAGCGCAGCCATTCGACCAGTTTGACAACTTTTTTGTCGGCCGTTTTTTGGGCCAGCTCCCCCGCTTTTTGCCAATCGTCGCGCAAAGCGGCGTCCACGGCGGCTTTGACGTCGTTCGACCGTGTCAATTTGACGGGAGTGTACGCCGCGGCATTTGCCGACAGCAGGCAAACGCTCAAAAAAACGGAAACGGAAATCCGGAACGGCACGGCTTTTCACTCTTTCAAAAAAACAATGGCTAAATTTTATTCTTGTGCTATTTTTTTAAGATACGGTTAATCAAGACAGTTTTTTTCAAGGAGGCTTCATGTTCCAAGGTTCTTTTACCGCACTGATAACCCCGTTTAAAAACGGGCAAATCGACGACGACGCGTTCGTCCGCCTTGTCGCCCGCCAAATCGAACTGGGAACAAACGGGCTGGTCGTATGCGGCACAACGGGTGAAAGCGCAACCATGACAACCGAAGAACGCGAACATGTCATCGCCTTGTGCGTCAAAACCGCGAATCGGAAAATCCCCGTCATTGCCGGAACGGGAACGAACGACACCGCCAAAACGGTCGAAGCCACACGCCGCGCCAAAGAATTGGGGGCGGACGCGGCTTTGGTTGTAACGCCTTATTACAACAAACCGTCGCAGGAGGGACTCTACCGCCATTTCAAAGCCGTTCACGATTCCGTCGATTTGCCGATAATTCTTTACAACGTTCCGGGGCGGACGGGGGTCTGCCTGTCCGTTGAAACAATCGGGCGGCTGGCGAAGCTTCCGCACATTGCGGGCATCAAAGACGCGACGCCCGATTTGCTGCGTCCGATTCAAATCCGCCGCGCCGTTCCCGACACTTTTTCAGTTTTGTCGGGGGAAGATGCAACCATCGTCGCCTTTTTGGCGCACGGCGGCAACGGATGCATTTCGGTCACCGCCAACATCGCGCCCAAGGAATGTGCCGATTTGCACAAAGCCTGGGCGCGCAAAGATTGGGCTGAAATCGCCCGTCTGCGCGATTTATTGCTGGATTTGCATCAGGCGATGTTTGTCGAATCGAACCCCTGCCCCGTCAAATACGCGGCCGCTTTGCAAGGCTTCGGCGACGGTTCCCTGCGCCTGCCGCTGTGCGAAATATCGGACGCGTCGAAGCAGGTCGTCCGAGGGGCGATGAAAGCCGTTCTGGGGGAATAAATGAGCCAAAAACGTTCAACCATGATTACACAGGGGACGGTTGCGAAGAACCGCAAAGCCTCTTTCAATTTCGCCATTGAGGAAACCTTCGAGGCGGGCATCGTTTTAACGGGGGCGGAGGTCAAATCCCTGCGTCTGGGACAGGCCAGCATCAACGAAGCCTATGCCACCGCATCGGACGGCGAGGCGTTTCTGGTCAACGCGTCCATATTGGAATACGGCTCCATCGGCTATATGAAGCACGTCGCCGCCCGTCCGCGCAAACTGCTGCTGCACAAACGCGAATTGAAACGGCTGGCGGGCGCGGTCGCGCGCAAAGGGTACACGCTGATTCCGCTTGAAATTTTCTTTAACGCCCGCGGAATGGCAAAGCTGAAACTGGGATTGGGCGTCGGGAAAAACAAAATCGACAAGCGCGAAGACATCAAAAAACGCGATTGGAACCGTGAAAAACACAGAATTTTAAAGAACGGATGACAGGTTTGTGCTTGATTTCACGGCGGGTTTGTGCTTTTCTTTGAATATCTTTTGAATTGATTTCGGGAACTTGAAAAATGCAGAAACTGCAGGAAAAACTGAAAGAATTGCTGTTATTGTCGGATTCGGACGCGGCGTTGCTGCTGCGCGGCGATTTTAAAACGCTGCTGGCTCATAACAAAGAGGCCGCTGTTCGCACCGCTGTTTGCTACGGTGTCGTATTTGCCTGCTTTTTGCTGTATATGGCCGTGTTTTCCGTATTCGGCGTTTTGATGAAAATGCTTCTGATTCTCGTCCTGTTCGGATCGTTCGCAGGCGTCGGCTATGCCATGGGGCTGAAAAAAACGCTGAGCATTACACGCTATCCCGCGATTTTGTATTTTTTGATATTTTTGTTCGGCATTTTGGCGCTGTCAATGTTTTCGGACATCACGTCAGAGGGTTCTTTCGTTTCCGAACTGTTCACGGTAATGGTTCTGGGGGGCTTGGGATACGGCGTTTGGGCTTTGCGCGACAAAGCCGCGTCATTAGGCTGTTCGCTTCACCAGTCGGCTTTGGCCGCGGTCATGGCGGCGTCCTTGATTATGTCGTTTCAGTCGGCTTTCATCCGCTTCGGAATCGAACAGGAAATTTCCTACGCCAAACAGCGTGAAGAAGCCCGCCGTATTCGGGAAGCCGAAAAAATGCGGATGAGCTTGGCGTCGTCCAAACCTTGCACTTCCGACGAAGAATGTAAAAAGATGAACACCAAGAAAAACACCTATTACGCCGAAAACGAAGAAACGGCGCAAACCATTTGCGAACAGGCGGTTTCCAAGGAAATCCCCGACAGATTTGAATGGACCGTCGGCGCGAAAGAATACAAATTCACCTCTTATCAAGTCGATGTGCTGAACGATTTGATTACGCTGATGGGGGACAGGGCTCAGTTGATTGACCGCAACGGCATCAGAACAAAGCTGTCTTACACCTGCAAATTCAATGTCAAATTGAAAACTGCGGCGGCAACGGTTGTAAAATAGGAAAAAAATCCGCTTGTTTTCGCAATGGCGGACAGACAAACCACTTGAGTTAATTCGGAGAAAAAAAATGGCGCAAACGGCAATAGAAACTGAAGCCTATTATGATATTCTGGCAAATGCGGACGGAGAGTTGTTGTTTTGCTTGAAAGCGCGCGAAGGCAGCCCCGAACGTCCGCAAATCCTGTTCAACGGTGAAAACCACGCTTTGTTTTACAGAACCGCGGATCAAATGATTGTGCTGGATTACATTCATCCCGATGTCGCGCCGCTGCTGGCGAAAGTCGACAGCGTGCTTGTCGCCGAATTCAGCGAACCCGTCGGGGACAACCCGCAAAAAGGCATCGTCCGCGAATATACGGCTTCCGTCCGTCATGTATCCAAACTGCCGCTGTCGGATATCAAAAGCTTGTAAACCACTGATTTATCGTTCTTGAATACCCGCTTGATTACCGCAAGCGGGTATTTTTTGTAACAACAAACGAACGACAAAAAAAACCACCGTTAAATTTGGCAGCCGTTTCAAAATCCAAAGCTTTGTTTTCGGTTGCGGATTTGCCCGTAAAATGGTATCAAAACGAATGGTCGTTAATTTAATAAAATCCGAGGTTCGCCGTGCCGGAAATATCCGTTATCATCCCCGTTTACAATGCTGAAAAATATCTGTCCGCCGCCTTGGACAGCGTTCTGGCGCAATCGTTTACAGATTTTGAGGCGCTTTGCATTGATGACGGTTCAACGGATTCCAGCCCTGCCATTTTGGACGCCTATGCAGCAAAAGATTCGCGCATCCGCGTCATCCATCGTCAAAACGGCGGCGGCTCGGCTTCGCGCAACACGGGATTGGAAGCGGCAAAAGGAAAATATATCGCCTTTATGGACAATGATGACTTGTATCATCCGGATTGTTTGAAAATTTTGCTGTCCGGCTTTCAAAAACACCCTAAAGCGTGGATTTCCACAGGCACGGTACAAGGGTTCTACGACGGAACGGACGTTGTTTTTCCGAAAACGGCCAAAATCAAACAAACCGTTTATTCCCGTCCGTTTTTTGCAAAGTTTCTGTTCAAGCGTCACATTCCCATGTTTATGTGGCTGAAACTGTATAAACGCGACTGTTTTAAAAACATCCGTTTTGCGGATGCCCTGCCCGCTACAAACGACATTTTGCTGAACATGGAAATTTTGCTGCTGGATAAACCGCTGGTCTGTTCAAACGCCGTTACTTATCTTTACCGCTGGCATCCCGCGCAGCAAAGTCTAAAGCCTTTGAATGAAAAGAGAATCACTGAATTTGCCGACGCCGCCCGCGCGATTTGCAAACTGGCGCAAAAACAGAGTTTTCTCAAACGCCTTATACTGGAACGCGAAGCCGCCAAATCCGTTTATTCAACATTGGCGTTGCCGCAAAATCTGACCGATGAACAAAAACGGCTGTGCAAACAGGCGTTCAAAGCGCTGATTGCGGAAAAAATCATCACTCCGTCCCGCCTGTCGCGCCGGCGTTACCGCGAAATTTTAAAAATCGTTTCCGATTAAGGCGACAAATACTTTTTCAAGTACTGCCCCGTATAGCTTTCGGGGCATTGCGCCACCTGTTCGGGCGTGCCTTCGACAACGATTTGACCGCCGCCGTTGCCGCCTTCGGGTCCCAAGTCAATAATTCTGTCCGCCGTTTTGATGACCTCCAGGTTATGCTCGATGACAACCACCGTGTTGCCTTGATCGACCAGTTTGTGCAGAACCTCCAACAGTTTGGCAATATCCTCGAAGTGCAGTCCCGTCGTCGGTTCGTCCAAAATGTACAGCGTCCGCCCCGTGGCTTTTTTGGACAGCTCCTTGGACAGCTTGATGCGCTGAGCTTCGCCGCCCGAAAGGGTCGTTGCAGACTGCCCCAGCTGAATATAGCCCAAGCCTACCTGCTGTAACAGCTTCAGTTTGTTTTTAATCGGCGGCACGGCGTCAAAGAACGTTATCGCTTCGTCGACCGTCATTTCCAAAACGTCGGCAATGGATTTTCCTTTGTATTTGACTTCCAAAGTTTCGCGGTTGTAGCGTTTGCCCTTACATTCGTCGCATTGGACGTACACATCGGGCAAAAAGTGCATTTCGATTTTCAAAACGCCGTCGCCCTGACAGGCTTCGCATCGGCCGCCCTTGACGTTAAAGGAAAAACGCCCCGACTTGTAGCCGCGCATTTTGGCTTCGGGCAAAGCGGCGAACCAGTCGCGGATATGCGAAAACAGTCCCGTGTATGTTGCGGGATTGCTGCGCGGAGTCCGCCCGATGGGGGATTGGTCGATGTCAATGACCTTGTCGATATTCTCCAATCCGGCGATTTTGTCGCACGCCCCCGCCACCAAACGCGTGCCGTTCAAAGCTTTCGCCAATCCCTTGTACAGCGTTTCGATGACCAAGGACGACTTGCCGCCGCCCGACACGCCCGTTACGCAAGTAAACGTCCCCAGCGGAAACTTGACGCTGATGTTTTTCAAGTTATGCACGCGCGCGCCGACAACTTCCAAAAACTTGCCGTTGCCCGCGCGGCGCTGTTGCGGCACGGGGATTTTCTTCGTCCCCGACAAATAGCGTCCCGTCAGGCTGTTCAAGTTGTCGGCAACCTCCTGCGGCGAGCCGGCGGCAATGACATTTCCGCCTTTCGATCCCGCCAAAGGTCCCATATCAATCAGCATATCGGCGGCACGCATCGCGTCTTCGTCGTGTTCGACCACAACCACCGTATTGCCCAAATCGCGCAGGCGGAACAAAGTCGACAGCAAGCGGTCGTTGTCGCGCTGATGCAGTCCGATGGACGGTTCGTCCAGCACATACAAAACGCCTGTCAATCCCGTTCCGATTTGCGACGCCAATCGGATGCGCTGGCTTTCCCCGCCCGACAGAGTCCCCGACGACCGCCCCAAGGACAAATACCCCAAACCGACGTTAATCAAAAATTCCAGCCGTTCGTTGATTTCGCGCAGGATTCGCCCCGCGATTTCGCGGCTCTGCGGTTTCAGCTTTTCCCCGACGCGCGAAAACCAGTCGCGCGCCTCGGCAATCGACAAGTTCGTGATTTCGGCAATGTCTTTGCCGTCGATTTTGACCGCCAACGCTTCGGGACGCAGGCGTTTGCCGTGGCAAGCTTCACATTCCACGTTGTTTTGGAATTTCTGGATTTCTTCGCGCATATATTCGGAATCGGTTTCGATAAAGCGGCGGCTGAGGTTCGGAATCACGCCTTCAAACGTCGGCGTGCCGTACAAAACCGCTTTTTGCGTTTCGGGAGACAAGTCGCACCACCGCGCCGACAAATCCAAATTAAACCGGCGGCTCAAGCCGTACAAAGCTTCCCTGTGCCACGGATAGATTTCGCCGTTTGCGCCCGACCACGGAGCAATCGCCCCTTCGTCCAACCGTTTTTCCTTGTCGGGAATGACCAAATCGGGGTCGATGTAGAGTTTGACGCCCAAGCCCTCACATTCGGGGCAATAGCCGTGCGGGTTGTTGAACGAAAACAGGCGGGGTTCGATTTCTTCAATCGTAAAGCCCGAAACGGGACACGAATAGCGCGACGAAAACATCGTTTCTTCGTGTGTTTCAACATTTTCCGCCACCGCCAGACCGTCAGACAGTTCCAAAGCCGTTTCAAACGAATCCGCCAGCCGGCTTTCAATGCCGTCTTTAACAACGACACGGTCAACCACGACGGCAATGTCATGCTTGTTGTTTTTGTTCAATTCGGGCACGTCGTCAATGCCGTACACGGTGCCGTCGACTTTCAGTCGTTGAAAGCCCTTTTTGCGGTAATCGGCGATTTCCTTTTTGTATTCGCCTTTTCTGCCGCGCACCACGGGGGCAAGCAGCAAAAGCTTCGTCCCCTGCGCCATCGCCATCACTTTGTCCACCATTTGGGAAACGGTCTGGCTTTCAATCGGCAATCCCGTTGCGGGCGAATACGGCACGCCGACGCGCGCCCACAGCAGGCGCATATAGTCATAAATTTCGGTCACCGTGCCGACAATGGATCGCGGATTGTGCGACGTCGTTTTCTGTTCAATGGAAATCGCGGGGGACAAGCCTTCAATCGAATCGACATCGGGCTTTTTCATCAAATCTACAAACTGACGGGCGTAAGCGGACAGGCTTTCGACATAGCGGCGCTGTCCTTCGGCATACAGCGTGTCAAACGCCAAAGACGACTTGCCCGATCCCGACAAGCCCGTGACAACAACCAGCTTGTTTTTGGGAATGTCCAAATCGATATTTTTCAGATTGTGTTCCCGCGCGCCGCGGATTTTAATCATATCCATTTTCCGCCCTTTCTTAAAACCTCTGGGCAGAATATAGGAGTGTTTTGATTCGATTTAAAGACTTATTGTTGCTGTTTTCCGTAGCCCACGCAAATTGTCGGCTTTGTTTGGTTGATATAATTTGTGCAGCGGGCGAATTCCTGATCCTGCAAAGACTGAATCGTTTCGGAAATGGCGGGAACGGCTCGGACGGCGCGCTGGAACGTCAGCTGAGGATTCTGTTTGCAAAAACGGTTGACGTATTCCAGCAAAGTCCATTCGTTGTCGTTCGGCCCCATGCCGACCAGATAGTTCCCGTAAATATCCTGCATCGCGGACACATATCCCATCATAATCGCCGCCAAAGACACAACAGTCTGCTGATCATCCTCCGTCGCCTGCCCTTCCCCCAGAACGACGCGGGAATACACATCCGTAAAGTCAATACAAGTCGGCAGAGCTTTCACTTCGCGCGCTTTTTGCGCCCAAGCGGAATTTGCCGCAACAGTCAGTCCGAAAATCAAACCGAACAATTTTGTTTTTGCCATTGGCAAGCATCCTTTAAAATAATTGCATCTTTTTAAAAATACCTTTTTTCTTTTTTAACGCAACACTTTATAATATGTTATGACAGTTTTGTGACCATGAGGAATGAATGAGCGTTGACGTTACTTTCCGCGGAGTGCGGGGCAGTACGCCGTGCTGTTCGGCGGATTACAACATTTACGGCGGCAACACGTCCTGCGTCGAATTGGACTTTGACGGAAAAATCGTTGTTTTGGACGCGGGAACGGGCATTCGCGCTCTGGGAAACGATTTGATTCGGCGAAAAATATCCCATGTCGATTTATTGCTGTCTCACGCTCACTGGGATCACATCAGCGGCTTTCCGTTTTTCCGTCCGTTATACCGCAAGGACTGCCTCATTGACGTGTATGCGGGCGCGCTGTCCGACGGACAAAGCATGCAATACGCCTTGTCGACGCAAATGTCGTCGCCGTTTTTTCCGCTGCCGCTAAATAAAATCCCTTCTTCCCTGCGCTTTCACGAAATCGAAAGCGGCGATTCGTTCTCGCTGTGCGCAGGATTGACGCAGGTCAAAACCCTGCCGCTGAACCACCCGAACGGTGCGACGGGCTTTCGATTGGAATATGACGGAAAATCAATCGCTTACATTTCGGACACGGAACATTATCCCGACCATATCGATGAAAACGTGCTGACTTTGGCGCACGGAGCGGATTTGATGATTTACGACGCCATGTTTACGCAGTCGGAATACCCGATTTTCCGCAACTGGGGACATTCCACGATTGAAGAGGCCGTCAATGTCGCCCAAGCCGCCGCCGTCAAGCGTACTGCGCTGTTTCATCATTCCCCCGAACACACGGATTCGGACATGCGGGCAATCGAACGCTCCGTCCAAACCGAATATCCGAACGTTTTTTGCGCCAAAGAAGGCATGCGCCTGTCACTTTAGGTAAATCTGCCTGACATAATAAGCCAGTAAATCATAAAAGAACTTAACTCCGTTTTCCGTCCGTTCGGCAAATGCGGCAATCGTCCCGAACGACAGCAAAATCGCGGACGGCAAAAAGCAAAGCGAAAACCAGTATCCCGCCACTTTGAAATCCGTTTGCCGCGGATGAATTTGCTCAACAAAAGCGCAAGCGTCATACCCGAACGCCAATCCCAATCCGACAAGCAGTCCGTCCGGCAACAGTCCCGTCACCCGCCCGTACGCAACGGTGAAAACCATCACCGCCGCGGATGCCAGCGGGAAGAAATACGGCGCAAGGGCAATCAGCCAGTTGCCTTTGCCGCGAAAGCTCATATTCCCGCCGCCGCCGTCGTTGATGCTCATGCTTTGAACGGGATGAAAAGTCAGCAAGGCGAACAAAATATGCGTCAGCTCGTGCTCAAATGTTTCGGCCACGCCCCTGTGTATCCTCATTCCGATGCGGAGCGCCGCCATGGCAACGGCTCCGCCCGCAAAATACAGCAGATTATAAAGATTCAGTTTATCCGCTCCCAATAATCCGTAGTGCTTAAACGTTTTCAGCAACGCCGGCAGTAACAGCACCGCCGCAACAGCCGCAGGGATTTTAATCAGAACAAAAACAAAGTCGATAAAATTGCGAAGCTTGACAAAAAACACAATGCCCTCGCTGAACCAAAAAGGCGGTGAGTTTCCCCACCGCCCCGTTTTTGATTACGACAGTTCCGGCATCGGCGGAATTTTCGCCAACATGTCGGGCGTTACAAGCACAACGCCCTTTTCCGAAACATAAAAATACTTGGCATCCTCTTCGGGATTTTCACCGATGACCATTCCGCGGGGAATGACGCAGCCTTCGGCCAAAACGGCTTTGCGAACGCGCGCATGACGGTTGATGACGCAGTTCGGCAGAACGACCGAATCTTCGACCAAAGAAAACGAATGGACGCGCACCGCCGAAAACAGCAGAGAACGGCGAACCGTGCCGCCCGAAATGATGCAGCCCGCGGAAACCAGCGATTTAACCGCCATGCCTGTGCGCAAATCGCTTTCAAACACGAATTTCGCGGCGGGATGCTGTTCCTGGAACGTCCAAATCGGCCAGCGCGTGTCGTACAAATCCAAATCGGGAATGACGTTCGTCAAGTCCAGATTGGCTTCCCAGTACGCATCCACCGTGCCGACGTCGCGCCAATACGCTTCGTCCGTTTTGTTGTAAACGCAGCTGTCCTGAAATCTGTGGGCAATCATTTTTTCCTTGCCGACCAGCGACGGCAACAGGTCTTTTCCGAAATCGTGGGACGAGTTTTTATCCTGCGCGTCTTTTTCCAGCAAGTCGATTAAGAAATCGGCGTTGAAGATGTAAATCCCCATGCTGGCGAACGAACGGTCGGGCTGTCCGGGGATGCAGGGCGGATTTTTGGGCTTTTCGACGAATTTGACGATGTTGCCCTGAGCGTCGGCGTCCAAAATGCCGAATTCGTGCGCTTTTTCAATCGGCACTTCAATGCAGGAAACGGTCGCCACCGCGCCCGACTCGATATGCTGTTTCAGCATTTGGGAATAATCCTGCTTGTAAATATGGTCGCCCGCCAAAATCAGAATGTAGCGCGGATGATGCTGGCGAATCGTTTCCAAGTTCTGGTAAACCGCGTCCGCCGTGCCTTGATACCACACTTCGTCCGACGTCTGCTGCTGAGCCGGCCAGATTTCAACGAATTCGTTCAGTTCGGGCTGTAAAAAGCTCCACCCCTGCTGAATGTGCTTAATCAAGCTGTGCGCTTTGTACTGCGTCAGAACGCAGATGCGGCGCATGCCGGAATTGATGCAGTTCGACAGCGGAAAGTCGATGATTCTGAATTTTCCGCCGAACGGAACGGCGGGCTTAGCCTGCGTTCCCGTCAAGTTTTTCAAACGCGACCCTTTGCCGCCCGCCAGCACCAGCGCCAGCGTTTCTTTGCGTGCCAAATTCAAATCGACTTCGTCCATGCCCAAGCTCCATAAAAATCAAAAATATGCTTTCAAACGAAAACAATCCGTTTGAATCATCTTAACGGCTTCTTTTTAAAAAGAAAAGCGGAAAAAGCGGTCAGATTAAATAACGCACTTTCAGCGTGCCGTTGATTTGTTCCAGCTTGTTGCGAATTTCCGCCGCGTTTTCCAGCCGTCCGTCAACGTCCACCACGACATAGGCATATTCGCCGTCCGTGCGCAAATACTGCCCGCTGACGTTCAGCCCCGCGTCCGAAAAAACGTGGTTGATGGCGCTCAGCACGCCCGGAACGTTGCGGTGAATGTGCATAAAGCGCGTCACTTTCCCCGGTTCTTGAACGGGCAAGGACACTTCGACGCAGTTGACCGCGCCCAAAGTCGACCCGTTGTCCGAATATTTGACCAGACGTTCGGCGACTTCCAACCCGATGTTGGCTTGGGCTTCCAGTGTCGAACCGCCGATGTGCGGGGTCAGAATGACGTTCGGCATGCCGCGCAAAGGCGACACGAATTCTTCGTCTTTGGTTGCGGGTTCTTTGGGGAACACGTCGATTGCCGCTCCCGCGATTTGCCCTTCGTCCAAAGCCTGCTTCAGCGCGTCAATGTCAACGACGCTGCCGCGCGCCGCGTTGATAAAGAACGCGCCTTTTTTCATCGCGAAAAATTCGGCGTGCGAAAACATGTTGTTCGTTTGCGCCGTCTGCGGAACGTGCAGACTGACCACGTCGGACACGCTCAGCAGTTCGGACAGCGAAGAACACGCTTCGGCGTTGCCCATGGCAAGCTTGTCGACGATGTCGAAATAGCGGACTTTCATGCCCATCGCTTCCGCCATGACGGAAACCTGCGTTCCGATATGACCGTAGCCGACAATGCCCAGCACTTTGCCGCGCAGTTCCATCGACCCTTTGGCGTTTTTCAGCCACTGCCCCGCATGGGCGGCGGCGTTGCGCTGCGGAATCCCGCGCATCAGCATCACGATTTCGCCAATGACCAGCTCGGCCACAGAACGCGTGTTGGAATACGGCGCGTTGAACACGGGAACGCCGTGTTTTTTTGCGGCCTCCAAGTCGACCTGGTTCGTCCCGATGCAAAAGCAGCCGACGGCGATTAGCTTTTCGGCGGCAGCGAAAACATCCGCCGTCAATTTGGTGCGCGAACGGATGCCGATGATGTGAACGTCCTTGATTTTGTCAATCAATTCCTGCCCGCCCAGCGCGCCTTTCAAGCTTTCGATATTGTTGTAGCCGTGCTTTCTGAAATAGTTTTCGGCATTGGCGTGCAAATCCTCCAGCAGCAGAATTTTGATTTTGTCTTTGGCAAGCGAAGTCGTCAACATCATACTTTCCTTTGAAAAATTAAAAACCTGCCCCTTCTATACACCAACTCGGCGCAAGAGGAAAGGATTGTTTTTGTGTTTGCACCGCCCCGAAAAATCGGCTAAAAGTAAATGATTCGTTTACACCCTTTGGATTTTTGCCATGACAAAAGCTTTTTTGCTGGTTTGGACATTTGTTTTAACACTGACCTGCGGGACGGCCCCCTCTTCGGCGGCGCAGGAAAACTCGCTGAATGCCGATTTGGATAAAATCATGCAGTCTTTCGACGGCAAAAAACAAAGCTTCAACCCGCACCGTCCGCCTCCTCTCGGCAATGTTTACGACGCGCGCGGGGGGACGCTGATTTTTTTCGACAACTCGAATTCCACGGGGAAAGCACCGGATTTAAGCGGCGTCTTCGGCAAAAAAAGCTCAAACTTCATTCAAAACACACTGGCAAAGGCAAAGGCGCGTTTGCTGGGCGGAACCGACCGCAGCGCCCCCGCCCGTCCGGAAACTTTTTCGCGCCGGCTTAAACAGGCAGACGTCCCCGACACGACGGTTTACGCGAACGGTCCGAAAATGATGACACTGCAGTACGACGGGGCGAAAACCGTCGCCGTCATCCCTCCCGACACTTATGTCGAAGTGCCGTTCGTCCGTCATATTCCTTATTTTTTCAGCAAAATCGAGATTCTGGCCAACGACGCCGTTTCCGTCACGGAAACCATTCAGCGGGTTGTCGATCCGAATGAAACGGGTATTACGGGAATCGACCGCTATTTTGCCAAATACCACACCGACCGTTCGGGCAAAAAGCACCGCACGGACATCACCGTTTTGGACGCGGCGATTGACGGAACGCCGGTCAACGCCGTTTTAAAGCCCGACGAAACGGGCGTCCGGCTGGCTTTGCACGGCGACAGCCCTTTGACGGCGGGGGTTCATGTCTTTACCGTGTCCTATCTGTTCGCGGACAAAATCGCGGAATTTGAAAACTCGTCGGGCGATTCGCAAAACTTTAAAGAGCTGATTTGGAACGTTACGGGACAGCATTGGGACATGCCCGTCACCCGCGCGGGGGCGACCGTTATTTATCCCCGCGGCGCAAAAGTGTTTTCACGTTCCGCCTTGACGGGAAACATGCTCAATCCTCAAAGCGACGTCAAAATCAAACGCGACAGCGAAAACGACACGGCGTTCATTCTGAACTATCCCCTTGCCCCGTACGAAGGCATGATTATTGTCACAAACTGGTCGGAAACGGACAACGCCCCCGTTTACAACGCGGTTTGGGACAAACTCCTGCGTGAGCACGGAACGGCTTGGATGTCGTTTTTGGCCTTTTTGTTTGTTTGTTCGTATTATCTGGCGACATGGACAAGCTTGAAGAAAAATCAGATTGCGGACGGCAAGCAATCATCCTCTTTGAAAAAGGACGACTTGAACCCCGCGGTTCTGCACTACGCGCTGCACAAGCAAACCGTTCCGAAAACACTGTTCATCCTGTTGACCGACATGGCCGGCAAAGGTTTTCTGTCATTCGAGGAAGACGGCGAAAAACTCATCCTTGTCAAACAGACGGACAGTGTCAAAGCGCTGACTTCTTTGGAAAAAGCGATTGCCAAAAAGCTGTTTTCGGGCGATTCGACGGTCTTCAAACTGACGTCCGCAAACGTGTTGAAACTGACGCGGCTGTTGGAATTCGTTGATAAAAAGGTCAAACGCGAATACAAATCGAAATTCATCGCGTTCCACCAAACGTACTTTTGGTTCGGCATTTTAATGGCGGTTCTGTCTTTGACCGCTGTTGCGTCCCTGTCCTTGTTCCCCGTTGAAACGGGAACAACAGCCTTGATTTGCGTCGTCTGCTTCGTTCCGCTTTATTTTGCGGGCAACAGACTGCTTGTCCTGTTCCGCCAAGGGGCGTTTTCCGAACACCGCCGCGCCGTGATTTTCCCCGCTTTGCTGGCCTTGACGTTTTTAGCGGCTTTGACGCGCGGGCTGCGTTTTTACGGCATCGAAACCACTCCGGCAACCGTGCTGTGGTTTGCAGCGACTCTGATCTGCATCGCGGCTTTTTACACATTGCTGCAATCGCCGTCCGTTCTGGGCAAATCCCTGCTTGAAAATCTTGAAGGCTATAAAATTTATCTGTCGGCGCAGGATGACACTTTGCTGTCCACCATGCGAAACGCCGACCGTAAAATCAAAGCCCTTTACAGCAAACACCTGCCCTTTGCCGCCGCTTTGGACGTTGACAAACTGTGGACGAAGCGTTTTGCGGCCTTTGACGGCGGACAGGCGAATTTGACGCCCGATTGGTATAAAGGAAAATTGCCGTATGATGAAAATTTCATTGACAACTTGTTTGCCTCTTTTTCATCGGCTTTCCCCGCGCCGAAACAAACAGCAAAACGAAAAAGAATTCATAACTCTGACTGAAGTGTAACATAATGGCTGAAGATTTATTTAACGAACAAACGCTTTCGACGACGTCCGACTATTCTGCGAAAGACATTGAAATTCTGGAAGGTTTGGAACCCGTCCGCCGCCGCCCCGGCATGTACATCGGCGGCACGGACGAAACGTCGTACCACCATTTGGCGGCGGAAATTCTGGACAACGCCATGGACGAAGCCGTCGCGGGCTATGCTTCCGTCATTGAAATGGAGCTGTATGCCGACGGTTCCGTGCGCGTCAAGGACAACGGACGCGGCATTCCCGTCGACCCGCATCCGAAATACCCCGACAAATCGGCTTTGGAAGTCATCATGACTTCGCTTCATTCTGGCGGCAAGTTCGGCGGCAAGGCGTACGCGGTTTCGGGCGGTCTGCACGGCGTCGGCGCGGCGGTCGTGAATGCGCTTTCATCCGAAATGACCATTGAGGTCGCGCGCGACAAAACCCTGTGGGTGCAAAAGTATTCGCGCGGCGTTCCCGTTACGCCTTTGCAGAACATGGGTCCCGTGTCAAACAGGCGCGGCACGACGGTTATCTTCAAGCCCGACACGGAAATTTTTGGCGAACGTCAAACGTTCAAGCCGGGCATCCTGTTCCGCATGGCGCGTTCCAAAGCGTTTTTGTTCAAAGGCGTCGAAGTCCGCTGGAAATGCGCCCCGTCCCTGCTGACGGGCGACGACAAAACGCCCGCCGAGGAAACGCTGAAATTCCCCAACGGATTGGAAGACTTTTTGAAATACCAGCTGCGCGACGAACCCGTCGTTACGCCGAAACCGTTTGCGGGGCGTTCCGAACTGCCCGACGGCAAAGGATTCGTCGAATGGGCGATGACATGGCTTGAGGACGGCGAAGCGGGCTTCATCAGTTCGTTCTGCAACACGATTCGCACGCCGCAGGGCGGCACGCACGAAGCCGGCTTGCGCTCCGCCTTGACCCGCAGTCTGCGCGGCTATGCGGAAATGCTGGGGAACAAGAAAACCGCCGAAATCACGACCGAAGACGTCATCGGTTCGGCGGGCATCGTCTTGTCCCTGTTTATGAAGGATCCGCAATTCCAAGGACAAACCAAGGAAAAGCTCGGTTCGCCCGAGGCGACCCGTCTGGTTGACACGGCCATCAAAGACCAGTTCGACCACTGGCTGTCGGGCGACACCAAAACGGCGACGGCTTTGCTGACCCATGTTTTGGAACGTTCCGCAGAACGCCAGCGCAAGAAAAAGCAAAACGAAACCGCGCGCGCTTCGGCGACGAAACGCCTGCGTCTGCCGGGCAAGCTGTCGGACTGCTCGCGATCGTCGGCAATCGGCACGGAAATCTTCATCGTCGAAGGCGATTCGGCGGGCGGTTCGGCGAAGCAGGCGCGCAACCGCGAAATCCAAGCGATTCTGCCTTTGCGCGGCAAAATTTTGAACGTCGCCAGCGCGTCGAACGACAAAATCCACGCCAACGAAGAAATCAACAACATCACCGAAGCTTTGGGCTGCGGGCGGCGCGAACATTACGACGAATCGGCGTTGAGATACGAAAAAATCATCATCATGACCGATGCGGACGTCGACGGCGCGCACATCGCGTCCCTGCTGATGACGTTTTTCTATCGCGAAATGCCGAAACTGATTCAAAAAGGACACCTTTATCTGGCCGTCCCGCCGCTGTACCGCTTGGCGTACGCCAACAAAGTGTTTTACGCCGTGGACGATGCGGACAAGGACAGAATCATCAAAAAAGAACTGAAAAACGCCAAAAAAGTGGAAATCAGCCGCTTTAAAGGATTGGGTGAAATGCCCCCCGCGCAGCTGAAGGAAACAACCATGGCGCCCGACAAGCGTTTGCTGATTCGCGTCTGTGTTCCCGACCCCCGCAAAGAAGAGGATTCGCACGAAGTCGCGGCGACAAACGACCTTGTCGAACAGCTGATGGGTACGCATCCCGAACTGAGATTCCAATATATTCAAGAACATGCAAAATTTGTTGAGGATTTGGATATTTAATTGTTGACATCCCTGTAAAAGGGTGTATATTCACTTTTGTTTTGAGGGCCCCTGTGGCGGAACTGGTAGACGCGGCAGACTCAAAATCTGTTGATCTTACGATCGTGCTGGTTCGATTCCGGCCAGGGGCACCATACAAAAATCAAACGCCGAGCAATCGGCGTTTTTTTTGTATTTAGAAAACCCCGCGCTAGGCGCGGGGTTCAAAAAAGCTTACAGCTATGCCCAGAAAAAGAACTCCTTTGATACAATAGGTGCAGGTCTGGTGAACCGCGTCTAAAGATGTCAAAGGAGTCATTCAAATGAATGAAGTACATACATTATCACATTCAACATGGAACTGCAAATATCACATAGTATTTGTGTTGCGCGCGGGTTGGTTTTAACAGAAACGCGGGATAGTTTTAACTTTTTCTATCAGTAGCCACACACCAAAAACGCAGGATAGTTTTAAATTAAATCTATCCTGCGTTTTTCGTTTAAGTTCAGTTGCAGATAATCAGCTCTTTGGTGTGTTTCGTCCCGTTGTTGTTGATGCTGTAAGTCACGGGGACGGATTCGAGGGTAAAGTCTTTGAACAGGTCACGGATTGGTCGGACGTCGTTTAACGACAGGATAAACCGTCCTTTAATGCCGGTTAAACAATCGCGCAAACGCTCGAAGTCGGCGCGGGAGAACACGCCTTTGCCGTAGTCGGTTTCGTTGCCCCAATACGGCGGGTCGATGTAGAACAGCGTGCCTTTGCTGTCGTAGTGTTTGATGAACGTTTCAAAGTCTTGCCGTTCGATGGTCACGCTCGCCAGCCGTCCGCCAACGGCGCGGATGCGGTCTTCCATTTTCACGAAGTCAAACCGCGCCGGTCGGTCAATGGACACGCCGAACGACTGCCCCGTCACTTTGCCGCCGAAGGCTTGGCTTTGCAGGTAAAGGAACCGCGCGGCGCGTTCGATGTCCGTCAGCGTTTCCGGCGACGTTTTCAGCAGGCGTTCAAACTCTTGGCGACCGGCGAACAGGAACTCCGTTTCCTTATATAAAGTGTCGGGATAGCGGCGGACAATCCGGTACAGATTGACCAGTTCGCCGTTGATGTCGTTGATGACTTCGGCTTTCGGGATTTGTTTGCGCCGCAGAAAGATTCCGCCCATGCCGACAAACGGTTCGGCGTAAATGGTGTGCGGGATTTGTTCGATTTTGTCGATGATCCGCTTTGACAGGCGGAACTTGCCCCCCAGATAGGGGGCAAGCGGTGCTACACGCGTGGTATCAGTTTGTTTTTTCATAAAGCTTCTCCTTTGATAAAGGAGGCTCTGGGCTTTCGTTGTTGTTGCGGTTCAAGACCGTGATGGTGTTCATCGCGCCGCATCGGGGACACTTGATTTCGACCGAAGCGGAGTTCGCTTTGAACAGTAATTTATTGCATTTCGGGCAACGTATTGACTCCATTGTTGTTATTCCGTATATTCGCCCCGCTCGTCGATGAGTGCGGAGCAGTTGATCTGTGCGAGGTGCTTTCTCGCGGCTTCGGGCGTGTCCTCGCCCGAACCTCCGCTTTTTTTATTGTAGCTGGCTACGGAGTTTTTCCAGCCTTGCCAACCATTCCCAAACCGCCGGATAGTCGTTGACATCCAGCCGTTCGAGTTCTTGCGCGACCGCTTTGCCCGCCGTTGGCCAAGCGGGGCAGTCACATCTTGTCGTCGCGCATGAGGTCAAGAAGAGTGTCGCGGTCAGCAGGAGGGCGAGCCGCGATTTCAGCGTTCCGTTTGTTGCGATTCGCTTTGTCTTCCGCATTTTTAGCCCTCTCTTTCAGCTGTCCTATCTTTTGACCGACCATCAGGGCGGCGACGACCGCCGCCCCGATGCCGATTGCCGCGTACACCGTCATTTCTTTTTACGCTTGGCGTACAGGTTGCGTCCCATGACAAACAGCCCCGCCAATCCCGTAATCGCAGAAGTAGCGTAGGTGACCAGTTGTCCCTGTTCGGTCGCGGTCACTTCAATACCACACAATCCCGCGATGGAAGCCGCGACGACAACCGCACCGCCGATCAGCGTGGGACTGACGATTGACTCTTTTTTAATTTCAGACATAATTTTACTCCTCGGTAAGTTCGCAATGCGGCAGGTCTTTAAACGTCCAAGCGCACCCCTGCGTTATCTTGACGTTTAACTCGCCCGCACATTGCCGTTCCAACGCCGCCAAACGCTCCCATGCGGGAGACTTGTCGTCCCATTCTCCGGCGGCGTTCAGGGGAATGGGGTACGGCACGCGGTCATAAGCCCGTGCCGGATTCGTATTGTGTTTGCTTGCGGGATATTTGACCTTCGACCGTCCCGCCGCAAAAGCCGCGTTTTGCTCGGCTTCGTTCCGATGCCCGCAAATAACCGCAAAGTCCATAACCTGCTTTGACATCATCAACCGCGCCAAAGCCTGCAAACGCGAGTCGAGTTCTTTCAAGCACTTTTCAGATTTTTTGCCGAATTTGAACATTCGATTTTTTCCATCGCGATTTTTTCCTTAAAGCAAACCCGCTCGGCGTATTCGCTTTTCTTGCCGATGTTGAACGCGGACACGGGACGAAAATATCCCATCACCCGCGTCCAAACCTCGCACGGTTGGCGTTCGGCATCATTCAGCGTGACAATGTTGCTTTGTTCATCTGCCATAGTACGCCCTGTCAAGCGTGAATGCCCATGCTTGTCAATTCGTCCGCCGTAAAACCCAAGCGGAACAGATAGGCGTGCGGATCTTCGGCTTGATCATAAAGAACGCGGACGTTCTCCGCATCTTCGGCAATGAACTGTTTTCCGGTCAAGACAGGTTCCTCGTCATCGGCAAGCTCGCGGACTTTGACGGAAATAAAACGGTTGTTGTGAATCGCCTGCAACTGTGCGACGGCATCAGCCCCGAACAAAGCAACAGCATTTGTTACATCTTCTTTTGTGTTGTAGTGTTTCGGCAAACCTTTCATTCTTCATTCTCCTCTTCTTTAAAAGTGAAATACCGTCCGATTTTTGTGATTTGAACGGTAAAGGGCAGTTCTTCCTCGTACTCTTTACACTTGTCCATCAAAACGCTTGACCCTGTAAAAATGACCCGCTTTTCGCCGTTGAAGACGATTTGCATCGTTAAACAGTCTTTGCCGCGTTCCTGCTTGGACGGCCCGATTTTAAAAGCCATCAAATCGATGTCCTTGTTCAAGACTTCCTCCATCGTGATGGAATCGCCCTCAAAGGAACGGTCGTCTTTGTGTTTGATTTGACTAAATCTTTTTAATGCCATTTTTTAACCTCTTTAAATCGTTGTGAAGTTCATAGACTTTCAAGTTTTCGGCAAGATTGTGGCAACAGCCGTGTTTGATTAAGCCGATAGCCGACGACACTTTGCCCAAAGCTCCCTCGATTGAAAGCTCTCCCGTTTCCATACGGGCGGGAATGCTTTTTATGCGGCGTTTTAGACGCTTCGCCGTGCGTTTTCTCAAAAGCAAATACTTTTTGAAATGCCTGTATCCAAGCGCGTCAACGCCGCGCGTACAGGGGAAAATATCGGCTTTTGACAATTTCTGTTTTTGTTTGTCTTCAACAAAAGCGCGGACTGCTTTTTCAATTTTGTGAAGTTCGGCGGAATCATCCCCGAAAATCAATCCGTCGTCCATGTAGTTAAGGTAGGCGGAACAGCCTAATTCCTGCTTGATATAATGATCAAGCGGCGTTCGGTAAATGTTTCCGAAAATCTGACTGGTCAGATTGCCGATGGGAACGCCGGCATCACCTTGAACGCTGTCGATAATGCCGTCGATGACTGTCAGCAAACGTTCGTCTTTAATCTTTTGACGAATGCACTTTTTCAAATATGCGTGGTTCATGGTCGGGTAAAACTTTGAATGGTCAAATTTAAAACAATACTTATAGCGGCGAACATAGTCGCTGACCTTTAAACTCGCCTTATGCTGACCGAATCCCTTGCGGCAGGCAAACGCCGTGTTAATGAACGTTGGTGCAAAAATCGGTTCAATGATTAAATTAACTGCCCAATGAATGATGCGGTCTTCAAAATTGGCAATGGAAATCTGCCGTTCTTTCGGTTCGTAAATGGTCTTGTGAATATAGTCGCCGTGTTTCCATTCGCCGTTCAAAACCGACAAGCGCAAGTTTTCAAGCCGGTCTTGCCAACCGGCTGAAAAACGTTGAACGGAAGGAAGCTTGGACTTTCCTTTTTTGGCGTTTTCATACGCTTCTAAAAAGTTTTCTTTGGATATAAAATCATCCCAAAGATTACCGTATCTTTTCATTTCAGCCTTTTTATCGGTTGCGGCACCTTCGGCGAACCTACCGGCGACCGCAACCGCTTCGTTTTGTATTTTGCCACCCTTGCGGACGACAGGGCTATGAAACCAGCCGGAATTGAAGTTTACCGAAACCTGTTTCCGTATCAAGCCGCGGGCCGAGTAATTCGCATTGCACGTCGCACGGGAATTATTGCCATCGAGCGCACGGGAACCGCAAGACGCGGAATTATTCCAATTACCGCCCCCGAGCAACACGAAGCAACCGTACACTACCGGCCGCAATAGAGCCTCATAGCCAATTTTTAACGTCGATCGCCTTACGGCGATACGACGACCGTGTTCCGTTTTCCGTTTTAATCGTCCAACCGTGCCATACGGACGACGGGAAACGCGAACCGCGAATAACGGGTTCTTACGCATACTCGAACCCCCGTAAAATCCGGCTCAAGCCGCGGGCCGAGTAAAGCGCAAGGCACGTCGCACGGGAACCATCGCCACCGAGCGCACGGGAACCGCAAGACGCGGAACCATCCCAATGACCGCCCCCGAGCAACACGGGAATAGCTCCGTAGGTATCACCCTTGCCGTCGTTAATCCCTTGCCAATTTACACTCCCGATGCCACTGCAATTCGACAGGAATTCCCATAACGCACCGCAACAGCCCCAAAGTCCGTATCTGCTGATCATCGAACGGTTCGCCGTGTCTTTCCAAAATCCCGTCGTTACAGGATCCGCCGCACCGGCAATAGCCGTCTTCTGATTAGAACCGTCCGCAAAGATAGCGAACTCCGAAGCGGTCGGCAAGTGTAATCCTACACAAGCAAGGTCTTCTTCGTGATTGGCATAACGTCTCGTGTCCGTAATGGTCGCGCCCGATACAAAAGAAGTCGCAACGCCTGTACCGCTTTGCTTAAAAACTGTAACCGCCTTGTCGATGTCTTCGACGTAGTTCATAAACGGTACGTTTGCGGACGGACGGAATGAACGGCAAAAAACGCTGTTCGGGTCGATGTCTCCGGCGGACAATCCCGCATAAGGATGCGCGTTTGTCGCGCCGCCCCATGTGTATGTCAAGCCGCTTTCAACACTTGCGCCCAATGTGTGAAACCACCCGATTTTTCGCGTGTTCTGCGCCGTCCAGCCGCTTGGATAAGTTGAGTTTTTGGACACGATAACAGAAAACGATGCTTCATCGTCCTCGCCAATCGCGCCGCCCAAATAAATATAGTACATGGAATTGACGTCCAACGTCGAACCCAGCAGGGCTTCAATATCCAATTCCAACGCCGCCGATGTTTTCCACCAGCCGAACGTGTCGAGTTTCACATAAGTATCTTTGGCAATCGTCAGCTTGCGGGCTGCGGTTTTTACCAACCAGCGCGGCGTTGAACCGCCCATCGTATAGCCCAAACCGTCCAGAAGCATTGTCGTGATGTCGTTTGTCAGTTCGCCGCGTGTGACCAGATTGGCGGTCGCGTTTGCAATTTTCGCGTCAACCGCCCGCGCCGCCTGCGTCAAATCGGCTTCCGAAGGCGTCAGACCGGCTGACGTAATCAAATTGACGATTTCCCGTTGCGGATATTCAATCGCTTCGGCGGGAACGGTTGACCCTTTTTGCGCGTTTGCAGGATCGGCGTTTTTATAAGACGCGTTCGCATCCGTTTCATTTAAAGGCTTTACATATTTCATGGTGTTTCACTCCTATTTCAAAGTAACCGTCAGATTTGTGTGCGCGGGCGCGTTCTTTTCCAGCAAAGCGACCAAAGCGGAAAGACCGGCGTCGTATTCGCCCAAACTGTCGCCGCATTCGGATTCGCCGCACCGAAACTCCACATAGCCGCCGCCCGTGATGTTGACGAACCACATATAAGCGGTGTCTTCGTCCCCGCATTGATCATCGCCTCCCGTTTCGGACAGTCCGCAGACAAGCGGCGCGCATTCTTCGACATTTCCGTTTGCGCCGTAACTCTTCAAAAGTTTTTCAAAGTAGGAAACCGACTGTCCGCCGCGGGCGTTCTTTTTCAAAAAAAGCAACTTCCTCGCCGTCGATAAAGGCAAACCGGAAACAGATATGCCGTATTCAGTCGCATAGTCGTTCAGTTTCAGCAGAGCGGTGCGGACATCCGTTTCTTCAAGCAGTTTTTCCAGATAGTCGTATGTTTCGGCAAACATGGTCGCGCGGACATCGACGGAAACGTCGCCGTTTAAGGTTGCATCCCAGATTTTTCCTTTCGGATAAAGCCGTTGCACAATTTGCTTCATCGCCGTTTCGTTTATTCCGCCCATTCGATTTCTCCCAGCGTGATGATTTTGTTCGTGTCGGCTTGAATATCGGTCGTCGGTGAAATCAGTTTGTGATCTTCTTCCCCTTCCGCGGCGGAAATCGCCGCTTCGATATGGCTCAATAGAATTTTCCCTTGCGGCTCGCCTTTTCGCAAAAGCAAGTCACGGATTTGATTTTCGACGGCGGAACGAACCTCCGGCGTGTTCGGCAAAACCTTGATTTTAAAGTCCTGAGATTGCAATTCGGGGGAAATGACGAAAAAATGCTTGACCGTCACGGGACGTTCGGATTCCAAACAGGCACGGCAACGTTCCAAAATCGCCTGCGACGGTAAGCCGTCCGGCGTATATTCGTCCGACATTATGCGAACGCTGACCGTGCCAATGCCGCTTTCAAGCGGATATACCCACGCGCGCTTTACGCCAGAAACGGAAAGACACCATTGCTTCCAATCGTTCGCGTCGCCTCCTTGCGGCGGTTCCTGCTCTTTTTCCAAAATGCGTTCGCGCAGGGCTTCCAGACGTTCTTCTTCAACGCCGCCGCTGATGTCGATAACAGTCGCCGTGCTGTTGATGCCCGCCAAGGCTTCGGCGAACGTCAAAATATCGCCTGCCGCTCGATTGCCGGCGACACCCGCCGCGACCGCTTCGACTTTTGCCGTTTGCGTCGTGCCGGACAGCGTCACGCTTTCCGTGACGACGTATTCCGTCCCGTCGGAAAAGGTCAGCTTTTTGCCCGCCGTAATGCCCGCGCCGACGTTTCCGCCGACGCTGATCGTTCCGACGGCTTTGGCGGCGGATTTCCGGATTACGCCGATTTGCTCGCCGTGCCGGTACAAGTATTCTTCGTCGGCGGTTTGCGGCGTTTGCTGTTTCAAAATCCAGTTGCCGAACTGATACAATCCTTGCAGAACCGCCGCCGTCGCCCGCGCGTCCGCGTGCAGTTTGTCAACGGGCATTCTGTCCGCCGCAGGCGTTCTGGCGTTATAGGACGCTTCGTATTTTTCGGTCAATTCCTTGACTGTAGGAATGGTTGCCATTTAGCCCTCCATGTTCTTGAAAACGAAAGTTTCGCTTTGCCCGCTATGCTTGAAAACGGTCAGTTCAAAAGACGCGCTTTCATCGTCGGAACGGCTGACGGCGATTGAAACGTCGTCAATGATTCCGGCGTTCAGCAACGGCGTTAGAGCCTCGCGGATCATGCCGTCGATGTCCTGCGCCGTCGCCGCGTCGATTTTCGCCCGTTCCAACAGCCAAAGCCGCGAACCCCACGAATAGTTGTCGCCCGCCGTTTCGGACGAAAGGGACAAAGCGTCGCCCCACCAGCCGCCGTTCGTGTCCGTCTGATACGGCAAATCTTCGGTTTCGACGCGTTTGTCGGTGAACAGGCAGATCAGAACGCTTCGGGTCAGCGCGTCGTCAACTTTGCTTAAATCCGGCAGAGCCGTAAAAGTCTTTACCGCCATGTCAGCCTCCCATCGTCGCATCGGGCGGGGAAGTCGGCGCGCCCGCGTTGCCCGTGTGCGTGTGGCCGTTGTAGGTCGAACGGATTGCCGTCAGATTGCCCGCCTTGTCCGCGACTTCGCCTTTGCCTGTAATGTTTCCAGACACGTCAAGCGTTTGAGCAACCTTGACCGCGCCGTTCAAGTCGATTTCGGCGGCATCAATGACGAACTTTGATGTTTTGACGGCAATTTCATGCCCGCGCTTCAATCGGATTTCGTCGCCCTCGTCGGTGTAAAGCGCGACTTCGCCAGCCTGCAATCCTTGAAGCCGGCACGTCCGACCGCCGATGACGACGGCGACGGGGCGTTCACCGTTTTCGCCGACGTTGACGACCAGACATTCCGCGTCGGCTTGCGGGTGCGCCGTGAAGCCGTAGGGTTCGATGTGCGGCACGTTGTCAATGACAAACTCCTTTGTCAAAGCGACCTGCACCGTCTGCGTCTTGGCGTCGCTTTTGACCAGTTTGACCGCGCCGATGAATGATTTAAGCCGTTCAAACATCTGCCGCCTCCAATTCAAACGTCGTGCGGTGTCCGCCTTTTTCATCATAAGACAGGCAAAGCCCCGCGACGCGGTATCCGCCGTTCAAATCAAGCCAATCGTCCGAAACCGCGACAACGCTGTTCAAAGCGACGGCTTGCCAACCCTTGACGCTCAGCGTGATTTTCTTATGTGCTTTGCGGCATTTCGCGGCTTCCTTGTCCAAACGGGACTGGGAAACGTTATCGGCATAAACAACCTTTTGTTTGCGCCGTTCGGACGGCAAAACGGTTTCCATCGATGCGCCGCAAATCGATGCGATATCGTGTTCGTCCGCCAAGCCGTTCTGTCCGATTAAAACAATCTTTGCAAAATCGGTCGCGCCGTCATCGATGCACGAAGCGGCAACAACATCGCTTTGACCCGTAATGATTTGAACGTTCGCGGGTTCGGCGTTTTCGCGCCGCGTCAAGCAAAGCGTTCCGTTCGCCGTCGAAAACAAAACGGCGTTTGTCCGGTCAAGCAGGCGGGCTATGGCGGACAGGCATTTTTCGGCGGGGTTGACCGTGAAAACGTCCAAGGTTTCACAGCCGATTAACCGGCTGTTTAAACCGATGTTAAATCCCGATAAAATGTCGTTCAAAATCTGCGGCGCGGTTTGGTTTTTGTACGTTTTACCCGTCAAATCGCTTTCGACGGCGTCGCCGACCAAAGACGACCCGACGACGCGCAAACAGGGAATCCCGTTCAGATAGCCCTTGACCACTTTGTCAATGTAGCCCGTGAACGTCTTTTTCCCGTCAACCGACAACGTGCAGTCCGCGCCGCATTTAACGTGCGCCTTCGCCTTGTTCAGCGCGGACAGGGCTTTGTTCGTCGCCGTCAAATCAAAATATCCGGCAAGCCAATCGATGCGGTTTTTCACGCTGACGATATCAAAGCCCGAAAGTTCAAAGCCGTCCGTTTTTAAAACGATTCTGTCAGTCATCGACGACCTCCACAATTTGACCGCCGCCGATCAGCAACGGCGTTTTCAAAGCGTTGCGCGCGGTGAAATCGTCCAGCTTGTCAACCGCCGACCGACCGCATTCCTCGTAAAGCAAAACAAGCGCGGGAACGGACACGGCGCGCGAAACAAAGCGGGGTTTCAACGTCGCGCGGTTTTCCAAAACGTCCACCGCCTTTTGAAGCAGCTCCTCGAACGTTTCCTGCAATTCGGGGGATTCGGCGTTATCCGCGTCATCGACGACCGATTCGACCAGTTCCGTTATTTCGGCGATGCGTTCCTTGACTTCGTTGGCGGTTAAATCCGATCCCGCATCGTCCGGCGCGGCGGCTTCGACCGCTTTGACCGTGCCGACTTGGCTGATGACGTTGACAATCGCTCGTTGCGCCATTTCCTTGGCTTTGTTCTGCGGCGTGTCGTATTTGTTTTTCTGCGGCAAGATGTCGAGCTTGATTCTCGCCAGTCCTTTGTAAAAATCGAATGTCGCGGCGACATTTGAAAAAACGCTCAAGCAATCGGAAACAAAGCCGGCGGGATAGGATAAAACGCCGCCCGCCGATTTGCCGAGCGTCGTCAGCGACCCCGTTATTGCCGTCACCGCGTCAAACGGCAACAGTTTCAGCGATGTCAGCCGTGAAATCTTGGAGGTGACGCCCGACGTGAAATCCGCCATGTCCGACGCGATTTCCGACATGGAGATTTTGTCGGCGAAGGATTCCAGTTCTTCAAGCCAGCTTTTCGGCACGACCGATTCCGCCATGACTTTCTGCGCGGCGGCGACGGCGGATTTCAAACTTTCCGCCGCGGACGGCTTGACGGGCAGAACGGTCAGCGACATCTTGTCGTTGGCTTTGACGAAGTTGATTTCAAATTCGTAATAATTGCCCTGTTCGGCGGACGAATGAATCGTATAGCCGTCGGCGGGGACTTTGACTTTCATGCGACCGTACTGCGGGTGGATCAAGATGCCCGCGTCCTTCTTTTCCAACGCCGCCTGCAAAGCGTTGCGTTTCTTGCGCGCGTCCTTGCCCATGACACAGCATTTAATCGTGAAAGCGCGGGGCATTTCGCCCAGTTCCTCTTCGTCCGTTTCATCGGCGAACAGATTGTCTTCGGCGGTTTTCTTTTGGAAATAATACTCGTCGCTCAGATATTCGAACCCGACGCCGCGAAAAGAACCGTTTTCGTAATAAGCCGACATCTTACGCCTCCGTCAATCCCGTGTGGATTTCGACCTTTACGAAATCAAGGTCGTTTTCGACGCGCATTCCCTGCGGCGCGTTTTCAAACATAATGCGGATTTTGCCGTTTTTGACGGGCTGTTTAACGGCGGCGGGTTCTTCTTTTTTGTCGGAAAAGAAACTCCGCAGCAGTTTGTCGCCGCCAAGCGAACCCGCGATTCCGCCCAGCAATCCGCCGACCGCCATGCCGACGGGCCCGCCGAACGCGCCCAACGCCGCGCCGGCTTTCGCTCCGGCAAGACCACCCGCCAAACTGCCGACGGCACCCGCGCGGTCGGCGTTATTGTCCGCACTCGCAAATTCAATCGCGCTTCCCGCGATCATCAAAGGCACGGCGGCTTTGTTCAAAATCCTGCCGCCTTTGGACAAGACGTTCTTCATTTTGCCGAACCGCGACAGGTTCTTCGCCGTTTTACCGGCTTTGCCCAGTTTTCCGATTTTCCCCGCCTTTTTGCCCGAACCGCCCACGAAGCCGCCGCCCATGTCAGAACCGCCGAAACCCGCAGGCATATTGACGACGAAAACCTTTTGAACGCCGACGCCGGTCAATGCTCCGGCACCGCCTTTTCCTTTGCCGAAAATGTCCGCATAAATGCCGTATGCGCCTTTTGCCAAGTCAACGCCTTTCTTTGCCGCAACCATCGTGCCGATTGCCCCGATTCCGACCGCGCCGACCTTGAAAGCCGTTTGCAGTTTTTCCGGATCGATGCGGTTCAACGCGTCCGCCAAGCTCTTTATCGGTTCGGCAAGCGCGGCGTTTGAAAAGCGTTCAAGGGCTGTTTTCAGACTGGTGACCGAACTTTCAAACGTCGCCGCCATGCGTTCGGAGGCTTGCGTCAAATACTTCCCGTCCGCTTGAACATTTAAAAATTTGTCGAAACTGCCGAAAGCCCGCGTTCCTTTGTATTCCAAAGCCGCCTGCGAAAACGCGGTCATCGCCTCGCTGCTTGTGAAAACGCGTCCGATTTTGGAAATGTCGCCGTTTGCTTTGACGATCACGTCTTTCATAATGTCAATGGCGGAACGCATTTTGGTCGGGTCGTCAGCCTCGAACAGCGATACGCCGACGCTTTTCAGGCGTTTTCTGGTTTGAACGTCGTTCAACGCCCGCATATACGCTTCCAGCGCGGTTGCGGCTTGTTCCGGCGAACCTCTGCCTTTCATAATCATCTGCATCAGCGCGCCCAGCTCCGCCGTCGCCGCTTTGCCCGTGCGTCCGATGCCCGCGTAAGCCGCCATAACGCGGTTGCCCTGCGTTGCCAAATCTTTTAGCTCAAAAGCCCCTTTGTCGCCTTGAACCGCAAGCATATCAAAGGCTTTGAAAATCTCGTCAGGGTTTTTCAAATTAAACTTTTCTATCAAATTCGCGATCATCGCGCCCGCGTCTTCGCCCGCCGCACCCGTTGCCGAAATCACCAGCCCCAGATTTTTGATATTTGCCGCCGCCGCGTCGAAATCGCCCGTTTTGGCGACAATCTGCTCCAATCCCGACATGATCGCGTCGGCGGATACGTTGATGCTCCTGTTTTGCGCGATTTTATAGATTTCTTCGTTCAAAGCGCGCATTTCGGCGTTGGATTTGTCCGCCGTGATGCCCAAACGCGCCAGCCGCGTTTCCATCGCCGCCGCGCTTTTGACGGCCGCATACGCCGCGCCGCCCGACAGCAAAGCGGTGTAGCGGTTGCCCAAAGCGTCCAATCCTTTGGACAAGTGCGGCAGAGAACGGGAAAGCGTCGTCAGACTGCGCTTTCCCATCGAACCGAAACGGTCAAGTGCGCGTCCCCACTTCGACGCTTTTTTATCAACGTCGCCGACGGCATTGACTTTCACTTGATTTTCAAAGTTCTTCATTCTCTATCGCCTTTTTCATTCTTTCGATGCGGAACAGGGGAATGTCCATCAATCGAAAATCCTTTCCGTTTTTTAACAGTTGCGCCTGCATATTCAGGGAAAACGGATAAAACCTTTTAATTTCGCCCCAAGTCGGACAGCTTTCGCGTCATATCCAGTTCTTCGACCGCGTTTTGCAAAGCGTCGATGTCGCGTTCGGATACTTTTTTCAGCTCCTCGAACGACAGAGGCATTTCCAGCGTGCCGAACTTTGCAATCCGGCGGCGCAGGATTTCCATGCCGAGCCGCGCGTCCGACACGACGGCGGCGGCGTGTCCGTCGCGGGTGGTGACGATTCTTTCGGCGGCTTCCGTCGCTTCCAGAATGTCGCCCGCCGTAATGTCTTTAAATTCGACTTCTTTGTGAACGGTGTCGCCGACGCGCAAACCGTCTGTCAAAACAAGCGTTTTCATCCGATTTTCTCCGATTTCGCAAAGTGAAATTCAACGTCCATGCCGTCCGTCGTGATGCCCTGCGGTTCGGTATGCCAAGCGTGCGGGCAGGAAAACGCCTGTCCCGTGTCCGCTTCAAACACCAGCGTCACGTCGTCCATTTTGTTGATCGCGTCCGGATCAGTTCCTTCCTTGATCAGCATTTTGCCTTTCGCCGAACCGCCTTGTTCCGCTTCGGAAAAGCCTTTGCCGTTGTTCACGTCTTCGCGCTTGATGCCCGACGGCGTAAATTCGACATCGATGATTTCGTATTCCTTGCCGTCGGCTTTGATTTTGCCTTTGCCGTAATATCTGTTCGGATTTCCCATGTCTTACCTCTTAGAGCTTGAATTGAATTTTGCCGGCGACGATGCGCAGGTTGTTGATGATGTCCGGTTTCAACAGCTGATCCAGCCGTTCGGTGTCGTTCGCGTTGCGTTCGGACACGATGCTTGCCTTGAAATCGTCCAGATTTTCAATCAAGCCCGCGTCCAGCCAGTCGTTTGCCAAGGCAATGGCTTCGGCTTTGGCGACCGTCGGCGTGACAATGGCTTGCCCGTCTTTGACGACATAGGAATCGTCCGCCAGTTTGTGACGCGGGAACTTTTGGGCAAAGCGGGCGACATAGGAATAACGCAGATAAATCAGCGTCTTTATCGTCGTCCAGTCCATATAGGACGCGTCCGCCGTGCCGAAAGCGTTTTTCGTATAGTTGGAAACCACGCGGGAAATCAGCACTTTGCCGCCCGATTCCGTCGTTGTGGAAATCCCCGATTTGATCAGCAGGTTGCGTTCTTCGTAAATCAAGCCGTCGCCCGTTTCCGGCGGCAGACAGCCTTTCAGTTCCAGCGTTTTCAGCTGGCGCGCCGGATCGATTTGCGCGTTGTACTCGGCGACGCCCATCAAAGCGGCGGCGCGTTCTTCGGGCGCGTCCGGCGTTTTGTACGCTTCAATGTAGAAAAAGTGCGGGCAGTTCGTCGCCGCGCTTGCCGTCTGCATGGCGGACATCGTGCCTTTGATGCCCAGATACAGGGAACTTTCAACGCGCACCATCGCACCGAAACGCCGTTCCAGTTCCGCCCGCATCAAGGCAAGGTTCGCCGCGTCGGTGTAGGGGCAGACAATTCCCGTGTAGTAAGTATCCGCCAGAACCGCGATGACCGAAGTCAAATCAGGGTTGTTCGCGCCCGCCGTTTTTTCGGCAAAAACGACGCTCACGCCGCTTGCCGTCGTTTCGCCCGCGTTGTAGTTCAGCCGATAATCAATGCCGTTGCCGGACAAACCTTTGCATTTCGCCGTGCAGGTCACAACGCCGTCTGCGGTCGCCGCCGTAACGGGCGTTTCGGTTTTGGCGTTGATCGCCGCGGCGATTGCCTCCGCCAGCGTTTCAGCCGTCGAAGCGGTCGTGACATCGACGGCGATGCGCCGACCCGCGATATACAGATAAACCGCGCCCGCCTTGGGATTATCGACCGTCAGCGTGATTGTCTGTTCCGCCGCCGTTCCCGTCGAATTTGCCAAAGGAATGCAAAACAGGCGGTTGAACGTGTTGTTTTTACGCACCGCCGCAATCATGCGGGCGGCTTCCGAACCCGCGCCGAACAGGCTGTCGGCTTCTTCGCCCTTGACGGAGATTTCGACGGGCTTTTCAACCGCCGCCGTGCCGTCGTCCGTTTTGCGCCCGATGACCAGCATGACGGATTCCTTGCCCGCCAAGCCCGACAGCGCGCCCGAATTGTCGATTTCGGCAAAGATGCCCGGTTCTTTGACATCGGGGATTTCGTTAAAACTGATAGGCATTATTTCCCTCCCTGTTTTTTGGGTTCGCCTTTGGCTTCAATTTCGACGACGTCGCCGTCGCGTAAACGCCGCACCCAGTAGATTGTTTTTTCGACCTCTTCGCCGTTCGGATTTAACAGCGTGCCGTCCTGTTTCATAACTTTCGCCCCTGCGCGGGGTTTGACCTTAAACGTGATCATTCGTCGCTCCTCTGATGTTTGTTGTTGTCGTTGTGTCGATTTCGGGCAAATCCCACGCCGCGTGAAGTTTGAGAAAGTCCGAAAGGGTTTGATGTTTTTGGCTGTCGAACGGCAGGAAACTGTAAGCCGTCGAAAATTCGACCAGCCACGCGGATTGGTTAAATCCCTTGACGTTCGACGTGCCGAGCGGACTTGACCGCAAGTGTTTCAACGGCGCGATTTCCAGCCCTAAATCGTTGTCGTGCAAAAGGGCTTTCACGTCTTCGATCATCTGATAAACGCCGACCGCGCCGTTGCCGCCCAGCCGTGAAGCCCGTTCGTTCCGAACGTTGCGGGCGAACAGCAAAACGCCGAAAGTCACTTCCGTCCGCGCCATGCCGTAATCGTCGTCGGTTTTGTTTTCGCTTTCAAAAACGACCAGAGCGGAAGCGCGGCTGTTTTTCAAAACGATTTCGATGTCTTCGTCGCTGTTCGCCTTAAAGGGCGCAACCTGCATCTTGTAGCCCGGTTCCGCTGTTTTCAGTCGTTCGACGATTGCCGTTTCGATGTCGCCGATCATTTCACAATTCCCCGTTTAAATAGCGTTTAACAATGTTTTGAATGCTGTCGATGTCGTCGTCGGAAATGCCCAAAAACGGACGGGCGGGAATTTTGACGCTTTTGGCGCAAACCCATTGACCTCCGACCTTGAAACGCAAGGCCTTGGCGTTCACGGGCTTGATTTCCCCGCCGCGCTGGTGAATGCCGGCATAAACAAGGTTCGTGCCGACGGCGGCGAATTTGTCGTCGAACGCCGACGATATGCTTTGATTGAGCAAACCCGACACGGTCAGCGTCTTGCCGCTCGGCTTGTTCGATTTTTTCCAAGCCTTGCCGTCCGGCGCGGTTTCGGTTTCAAAACGTTCGTGCGTCGAAGCCTCCAACCGTCCGGCAATCGCGCGCGTCAACGCTTTCAGCGGCGTTTGCAGTTTGGCAAGCCGTTCTTTCGCGTCGTTCAGCGTGATGTCCCAAGTCAAACGCACCGTCATCGGTCAATACCCCGTCAATTTCGCGTGGTTGAAAATCCGTCCTTCCGCCCCGATCAGCACGGCTTCGCCCGCCGATTGCGGTTCCTGTCCCGTTTGGTCGGACAGCTGGTAGGTTCCCGCCGAAATCTGTTTCAGCAAATCCAATCCCTGCCGGTACGCGTCTTTGACGGTATCCGTCGGTCTATCGCGGTAAAGATAGAACCGCGCGATATCGCAACAGACGCGCACCAACAAGGCGGGGGTCGGATTTAACGGCAGGGAATAGCGTCGGCGGACAAACCCGTCGATGAGGGCGGAAGCGTCGTCCAAAGCGGTGCGGATTTTCGCCGCGTCCGGTTCGGTCAAGGTTTCCTGTTCGGCGTCAGTCAGTTGGAGCATTTCGTCCAAGCCGAAAACTTCAACCATTCTGTCCGTGTCCGCGTACGCCATTCCTTCCTCCGTCATTTCCCGTCAGCAGCGGGCGCGTCCGACCCGTTCGACGCGTTTTCGTTTTCGGGCTTCACCGCCTGTTTTTCGGACGATTTACCCTTGTTTTTCGGCGCAGTTTCCGCTTTGTCCGGTTCTTTGAAGAAATGGACGCACAGCATTTTTCCCGCTTCCGCTTTGATTTGCGCCAGTTGTTCCTTGGTAAATTCGGAAACGTCAAAGACGCGTCCCTTGGCACTGTGGGCAACGCCGCCGCGGCGAAAACCGTCAACAACGGCAGTAATTTTAACCTTGTCACTCATTGTTCCTCCCTCACGCCAAGTCGGCGACTTCAAGGATTTCCACAATGCCGTAGTTGTGGTTGTCCGTGTTGTCCGACAGTCTTTCGGATTTGATGATTTTCGCGGCCTTTCCGCGCAGGGACGGCGGCACGACCAGCAACGTCGGCTTGATGTTCAGCGACAGACCGCTTTCGCCTTTCAGGCTTCGCATCGCCGCGTATGCCGCGTCGAAGTTGTCCGTCGTCAAGTCGGCTTTCGAACAGTACGCCATCTGCCACAATCCGTAGCCCGCGTTGCCGCGCGCCTTTGCGCCGTACAGGATTTCGTCGCGTTCAAAGACGTTTGAATCCTTTTCGTCGGCCTTGATGACAAACGTCGGGTCTTGACGTTTCTGGAAAATAAACGGCTTGATCGGGCGCGAGCAGTCCAGCAGATACCACGCGGTGTTGGAACCGGCGGTGTAGTTGGAAACGGATTTGCCGCCGACGGCATGATCGGTGTCAAAGAAATACTGCCCGTCCACGCCGACGGTTTCCGTGCCTTTTTTCATCAGCTCGAACACCAGTTCGTCGGGGTACATCGCGGCGGCGTTGCCCATTTCAGCCATCATGGGCCCGTACTGCCCGATGTTGTCGTCGGCAATCGCGTCCACCGGAACGCCGACCGTCATTTCAAATTTGCGGTTGCGAATGGTGTATTTCAGATTGCTGACGTTCTGGATCACGCGCGACCCCACAAATTCGCGCATTTTAACGTCCGCCCTCAGCCAGCCGTAATCTTCGGCGGCTTTGCTGGAATTGACGACGGTCGCCACCTTTGTGTACTGCGGGGCGGATTTCGCAAACGCGTTCTGAAACGTCGCTTTAAAGCCCGTGTTCAAGGCGTGGATTGCATTTTCATTCAGAATCATTGATTGCCTCCTTAATCAAAGCGGACGGCGACTTTGCCGTCGATGATGCCGCGAACCTTGCCCGCGACGGAATGGGACGGGGTTTCCGTTTCGGTCGCGCAGACCGTGCCGGAATCGTGGATGTAGCAGTTTGAACCGACATCGGCCAAATCAACCGCGTCGGACGACAGGTTTTCCAGTTTGAACGTGCCGCGTCTGACCAGACAGGTCGCGGAACCCGCCGCAACCGCCGTCGCCGTTTCCTGCGCGATGCCGACCGCTTTCAAGCCCGTCGTTTTACTGCCGGCGACCAAGTAGCCGTCCGCGTTGATGCAGGCGATTTCGCCCGCACAAACCGTTGTGTTCGCGGCGACGGGATAAACGTAGGCGTCGCCCAAAATTTCCTGTGTGTTGAGTTCAGGCATTTTCCATTCCTTTCTTAAATTCCTCTTCGGTCAGTCCCAGCGACTGGCAAACCGCTTTGTCTTCGGCGGTCAAAGCGTCGGTTTTCAAAGCCGGCGCATCGGTCGGCGCGTCCTTGCCGGAAACGGGCTTGATCAAAGTCAGCCATTCGTTCAGCGCGGTTTCGCCCTGCGTTTTCGCCATGGCAACGGCGTTTTCTTTCAGCGCGGGCGGCAGTCTGCCTTCGTTAATCGCCTTTTCGACGATGCCGGCGGCTTTTTCGTCTTCGCGTTCCCGCTTCAACGCCGCCAGTTCGTTGCAAGCCTTGGCGTATTCGGTCGTGGAAACGTATTTCGCCTTGTCGGGTTCGATGTTGCGGGCGGCGGTCAAAATCGCCTGCGCCGAACAGTCGCAGTTCAAAGCCTGTGCGACTTCGTTCAAAGCCCGTTCCGCTTCCTGCAAACCGGCGATGCGCGGCAACGCCGTTTGCGCGTCAGACACGCCGAGTGCCTGACACAGAGCCGTTTCTTCTGTATCCATTTGTTCTTTCTCCTGTTGATTGAGAGCTTTCAGTTCAAAGTTCGGCGAATTCGTCAAAGCCGCCGACACAATCCGCACGACTTCGCCGTTTTTGTGAATGAAAACGGGGGAAATAAAGCGGAATTCTTTGTTTTTAATCAATTCGCGGGCGCGGGGCGTCCATTCGACGACGGCGCAGATAAAGCCGTCTTGGATGACAAAGTTTTTCATCCAGCCCGAAGCGGGCGCGGGGCGTCCGTTTTCGCGGGCGTATTCGCTTTGATGGTTGTAGTCCAAAAGCAAATCCGCGTTTCCTCGAAACGCGTCGGTCGCTTTGATGACTTCCTCGGCGTTCGACACAAAGAATGTGCGGCCGTCGCGTCCGTCGTTCCGACCGACCGACATCAAGGGGATGATTTCGGGAACGCCGCCGTCGTCAACGTTCAACGCCTGCGAACCGATTTCATTGATGGCAATGTGTGTGTTCTGTGTTTTCATACCCGCCATTATCGGCGGTTTTCAAAAGCGATACTATTCGGGAACAGTTCACTATAAAGCGGTCATCCGCTCTTGATTCCGTATCGCACTTTTCGCCCGAACAGTCAAATCCGATTTTCCTATAAAAGATAACATCAAATTTAACCACCTATTAAACGGGTCTGTGCGCGTTTTGGCGGAAAAAAGCAAACCTCGTCCGTCCTTAGCCCCAACCGCGCGCACACGGGCTTTAAAATCGGTTTTTCATTTTGCAATGAAACTCAGCACCAAAAACAACGCCGCAACGGCGGGCATATAAGCGTTTTTCCAAACCAGCAACAGCGGGACGCTTAACGCCAAAACTGCAATCCAGTCGTGCGTCATTACGGCTTCCTTTTCAGCAAATCATACAGGCAGTAACCAAGCGTCCCCAAAACGGCAACCGGCAGGAACAAAAGCCCGATGACGAACGGCACGCACAAAAACGCCAATATCATGCCGAGCGCGATCAGCGTTTCCAGCAAATCTTTCATTCTTTCCCCCTTTTCGTTCAAAGCCTTGCGAGCCCACGTTCCAAATTCCTGTTCGTCCACACCATAGCCGTTGTCGAATACTTCCCAAACTTTGCCGTCCACAACGGAAAAATGATGTTCAGAGCCGGCGTATTTTTCCAACGCTTTACGCAAGCGGACGTTTTCCTCCGAAAGGCGATATGCTCTCGCGCACAGTTTTGCCGACGCTCTCAAATCTCGTTTGAACCGCCTAAATTTTTCTTCGGTTCCGGTCATTTATCCCCCCTTGATCACCGACCACAAACGAACGCCGGCAGGACGTTTCTTGTCGTCTTCAATGCCGAAAATCCGCCAGTCGCTCCGCATGATGTTGCAGGTGTTCATACTGTCCAGCGGTTCAAAACCGTTGTGCGTCAGTTCGCAAATTTTGTCGTCAATCATGCACAAAGGGTCGGAACGACCGTCGAATATGACGGCTTCGCCGGAACGCATTGCCGCCAGAGCCTCTTCAAAAAACATCTTATTTTTTCCCGTCGAAAATAGGCTTGAAGGCAAAATAGCCGATAAGCATAACGACATAACTTTCCAAAGAGATTACAAGTCGAAATGCCCTTATTCCCCAGTTTTCCAAAGCGTACAGCTCCCAACGGTACGATAAAAAGAAAATGGTGTATGCGACCATAGACCAGAATAAAACACGCAACATATCTTTCATTTTGCATCTCCCGTATTTTTGCGATATTCCAACGCCTGATCGCATTGAAACACGATTTCGTCCCAATCCGCGCAAAAGCCGTGTTCGTTCACTTCTTGGCGGATTGCCCGCAAAGCGGCGGAACACTTTTCTGTTTTTTCACGGTAAAAGTTCACCGTTTCGACAGGCAGGATTTCGTAGCGTTTCTTGGGTGAAGCGATGACAAGGCAACGGTTAAACGGCAATTTGATTTTCATTGTCCGTCCTTTTCATTCATCTTGATTTTTCCTTTCATCGATGCCATACTGTTAATAATAAAGGTTGACTTTGTGTCCCAATGCGGTGGGATCAGGAACGGGTCAATCTGGATGCCGCCCGCTTGCAGGCTTTCTTACGAACAAGGGTTGGGGAACGTGTCCGAGATAGCGGCATCATTAGAACTCCAATCCAGCGGACGCACTATCGGGCAGTCCGCTTTTTATATGCCAGAAATCCGTCACGATATTGATTGATATAATCATCGCGCGCCTTTGGTTGTTGATTGCTTTTTATCGGAAACGTCGTCGCGCCTTTCCACGTTTTTTGGTCTTTTTCAAACACGGTCAGGCAATGACTGCCGTCTTCGGTCTGATAGATTTTGATGTAGCGGCGTTTTAAAACGGGTTTGCCCGTTGTCCGTTCATTTTCCCAGCGCAACCAAACTTCGTCCGGATCTTTCAACGCTTTTGCCATCAGCACCATAAATTTGCCGCGACCGTTCTTGTTGACCTTTGAAATACCCGTGCTTTTCGTTGTGAAAAGCCTCTCATCGATGACGAGCGGTTCGTTCGTCACGTCTTTATAAATAACGGGCTTTCCGATGTCCGCCCCGAACTCGCGCAAAAAGGCGGCGGCGTATTCCTCGTCCGTCAAATTGTCAGGCAACAAAATGTCTTTCGGCATAGGCGAAGCCGTCGGCAGGGGCGGCAGTTCGTCGTCGCGGTTTTGGAAAGTTTGCGGCAGGCTTTCGTCATAGGACGGGGAAAAATGGCAAACCCTGTCCTTGCCGACGTTGTAATCAAAGCCCGCCGCAATCCCCCGCGTGCCGTTGTCCGGCTGTTCGGTGATGCTCAGTCCTTGCTTTTCAAGGTCGTATTTCGACAAAGCAATGACGGAACAACGGCATCGCCACCCGTTCGGCGGGTAGTGTGTTTCCCAGAAAGGATCGTCTATCGGCAAAACCGTGTTGTGCCAGCGGCGGTGTTCTTCGCGGGTTTTGCCGTCCATGACGCAAACGTAGCGCAAATAGGGCGCGGCTTTTTTGTTTTCCTCCAACGCTTCCCAATGCCCCGCCGCGTACGCCATGCGGACGTTCGTGTCGTAAATAATGGACAGGCGGCGCGGACTTCCCAACTGCACCTCTTCGGGCAAGCCCGTGTGCGGATTGGTCATCGTCTTTTTGCCCCACCAACCTTTTTGTTGCAGAATCGGACGAATGTTTTTCTGCCATTGCTGAAACGGAACGCCTTTTTCCAAAGCGTCTTCAAGGCTTTGTTTGATGTCTTGAAGCAGGTCGATTTTCATCGCCTTGGCAACCGTGAACGCGATCTGATGCTCGCGCTTCCAAACGTCCGTCCAGTTAAAGCCGATTTTGTAGCCCTTGTTTTTCAAAAAGCGAACGGCGGCTTCAGGGACAAGCGGAGCGTAATCAATCTTTGCCATAGCCGACCCGCCCGTTTAAATGCGCCCGAAAAAACGCTTTCGCCAGCAGGGATTCCAGCTTGTCCGTGTCCATGTCCGGAAAGCTCGCCAGCAACGCCCGCCTTGCGTCTTCGTAGGTTTGGCAATGTTCCAACGCTTGTTCGACGGGGGACAAAATCCCGTTCAGCGTCGATTCGTAATCCGCCGCCATTTCCCGCGCCGCCAGTTCCATATCGTCCGGTTCGACGGGGTTTAAACCGTCGTTTAAAGCTTCGTTCAACGCCCGTTCGTTCAAAGCCGGCGACAACGGTTGCGGCGCGTACGTCAGAACGTCGTCATCGTCTTTCGGGGCTTGCAGTCCCAGTTTTGAACGGATTTCCGACGCGGATACTTTCAATCCCAGCGGCACAAGCTTTTCAAGCGCGGAGACCGTTACCGAAACGTCCTCGCTTTCCTCGTTTCCGATGATGATTTCGGGATATTTGTCCTGCTTGCCGAAGTTCAAGTCAATCATCGGCCGCACGATGTCGCGCTTTAAAACCGATTGCAGCTGTTTGATGTCGCTCCACATGATGTCGTGGCGGACTTCGTTGTGTTCCTTGCTGACGGCGTGTCCGCCCGAAACCGCGTCGGTCGTCGTCGTTTGCCCCAGAACAGCTTTGGAAATCGACAAATCGACGTAGTTTGAAAACTTTTCGTAGCTTTCGGTCGAACTCGACCGTTGCGTTTCGCTGATGAAATCGATGTTCATGCTGTCGGGAATGATGACCGCCGCGTCCGAACCGATGTTATAGACTGCGCGCAACAGCGTTTTCTTGTCCTTGTCGGTCGAACTTGAACCGTATTTGCCGATGCGGATCGGCTGGCCGTAAACCTCCAAAAACGTCACCCACGACTTCATATTGAAGTTTTTAAACAGGTAAAACCAAGCGATCAGCCGCGCCAGACCGCAACGAACGGGAATGCCGGACTTCGCCTTGATGTGCGCCGTCAAATACTTGTACGGCGTCAGCGGCCGCGTTCCGTCCTCTGTTTTCAGCAGAATCGTCCGCATATCGTTTTGGTCGAACGTGAACCACTTGGGGTCGATCAGCTCCAAGCGTTGCGGCATCCATTGACCGCACGACGTGTCCCAGATGATTTCCGACACCGAAAAGCCTTTGCCGACCGCATCCATGATGTCGAAAATCTCGTCGGACAGGCAGTCGCGGTTTAAAAACTCCTCGACAAACTCGGCGTGTTTAAGGGCGGTTGCGGAATCGTCGGCGGGCTTGACCGTGATTTCCTGTTGGGCGACGGCGCGCTTGCGGGTCGAAAGAACGGACGCGTACTGCATTTCCTTTTCTTCCATTTCCTCCGCCAGTTCCATGTACGCCGTGATGTCGCCGTCGTCGGCGTTGCGTAAAATCCGCGCCAGCCGTTGCGGGACAAGCCCGTTCGACGGATAGGACGACGACACGTCGCGCACGCCCGGAATGACGCGGACGGCTTCCGCCTGTTTCAATTTCGCCGTGTCGATTTTGTTGCCGTATTGGTCGTAAAGCATCAGTATCCTCCTTTGCCGAAAAGCCGCTCGCCTTCATCGTCGTCGTCATTGTCAAAATCGCCGTACCGTTGGATTTCGCATTCGTATTCGACCAAGTCGGAACGCGCCGCGAACACCGCCAAGCAAACGGCAATCGCGGAATCGCCGTGCCTTTGTTCGCCGCTTTTGCCCGTTTCGCGCTTGTCCGGCAGACACGGAATCCCCTTGACGACCTTTAACGCCCGCAAATCGTTGCGAACGTCGGCATCGGCGGGAACGGTAATCGCCTTGTCCTCGAACCGCGCTTTCATCGGCGGCATATTGTCCCGATACCATTCTCGCGACAGCATCACTTCGCTGATATGACCCGCGCCGAATCGCTGGCGGGCGGCTTCCGCCAAATACGACCCGTTGCCCCGCGCGTCGTGCGCCCCGTGATGAAAACGCGGCAGTCGGTCGATGATGTAAAACAAAATCTGCTTTTGCTGTTCGTGCGGGACGTTCGACAGTTCGACGGAAAACAGGGTTTTCAGCGTCAAGTTCTGCTGTTCCTGCAACACCCACAAAACCGACAGGTCGCCCGTGCGGCCGAAGTCCATGCCGTAGGAAATCAGCCCCGTGTCTTTGATGCCGGACAATATCGGGTCAAGGCTTTCTTTCAGCCAGTCGTTCGTTTCGCCCTCGCGGACGTAAGCGGACAAATCGACGAATCCGTCGGCGCATTTCCAACGCAGGACGGGAATGTCCGGTTCTTGGCAGTTTTCAATCATGCCCAGCGGCAGATAAGCCCCGCCGCCGCGCGCCGGAACGCAAAACAGTTCTTCGTCCGCGTCTTCGCCGTACTGCGCGATCAGATCGGCGCGCCACGTCTGTTCGGCTTGGACGCTCCACGGGCGGTGCGTCTGTTTGCAAATCCGTTTGTAAAGTCCGTCTTTCAGCGCGTCGTCCAGCGTACAGCGCAAAACCTTGTAGGGGCGTTTTCCCGCGCGGGAATCCGTCAAAAGTTCGTTGTAGTAATTTTCCACGCCGTTGTGCGTTGACAGGATTAAAACGTGTCCGCCCCACATCAGCAGAGCCATTGCCGCCTTGCAAACTTCTTTCAAATCGTCGTGGAACGCGGCTTCGTCCAAAATCACGAATCCCTGTTTGCCGCGCAAGGCTCTGGCGACCGACGGCAAAGCGACGATTTCCCGCCCGTTCGCGAACGAAACGCGGAAAGCCTTGATGTCCTTTTCGGGATTTAACGGGTCTTTAAACACGACCTCCCGCATTTCGTCGGCAAGGATTTTAAACCGCTTTGCCCAATCGCCCGCCGTTTCGATAAACTCGCGTGCCATTTCATAGTCGTAGCCCATGTAGTAGCAATTCTGCGCCCCGTCTTCCTTCGACGCTTCCAAAACGGCAATGGCGGCGGTCGCCCATGTGTAGCCGGTGCGCCGGCTCTTTTCGACAATGACGACGGAATTTTCAAACACCGCCGTCATAAGTTCCTGCTGATAAGGCAAAAAGACCTTTTCCGTATCGGGCATTACAAGCCTCCCAGAATTTCGCGGCGGATCATATCGACGGTTTCGGACGACAGCCCTTTCCTGCGGGCGACGGATTGCAGTTGCCGTTCAGCCTTTTCCTTGAACTCGGCGGTGATGGCGATTTCCTTTTCCACGTCCGCTTTGGCGGCTTTGGTCAGTTTTTCAATCGCCGTCGCCAGACACGACGCGTCCTTTGACGAAATGACGACCGGTTCGCCGTCTTCGCTGGACATCAGCTGAAAAATCAAGCCGTGCAGGATTTCCATATTGACGCGGGCGAGTTTGTTTTCCTTGTCCTCGCCGTAGTTGCGGACAATCGCGTCGGCGATTTGACGGCTTTGCCGGATATTCGCCTGCACCGATTCCAGCCGTTTGCAATGCCGACCCAACGCCGAACGCGAAACATCGACGTTCAGTTCCTCCAACTTGGCGACGATTTCGTCAATCGTGCGCCCTTCGGCGCGCAAAGCCCCGATTTTGTCGCGGATTTCGGAAGGCAGACGGGAAATGCTGGACGGTCTGGGCATCGCTTTTACTCCGGTCGCGGACGGCTGACGCCCGGAACGACTTTCACGCCGTTCGCAACGTCCAATCCCGCGTTCGTCAGCGTGGCGACGTGGATTTTATTCATCACGATTTCGATGCTGATCAGCCCCAAGTCGGACAGAAACGCGTAATCCGCCTGCACGACTTCGCGGGCGACGCCGTGTCCGATCTGCTTCAACGCCTTTTGCATCACGCTGTCGTTGACGGCGAAATCCGCTTCTTCGGACAAAAAGCGCAAAATCGCCAGCCGTCTGTCTTCCGCCACAATTTGCTTATAGTTCTTTTCCATCGTTCAAATCCTGTTGTTGTTCAGCAGATAATCCTCTTGACGCTGAACGGTGTGTTCCGTGCGGCTGACAATGGCTTTCGTTTCTTTCAAATCGCCGATGATGCGTTCGTTCTGGATCAAAATCTTTTGAATTTCGTCCTTCGTTGCCAGCATTGAAATCGTTTGTTCGATGTGTTCGACGCGGCTTTCCAACGTATCGAAAACCTTTTTTTCGACAAAGTTCTTTGCGGCTGACCATTTCGCCCAGCCCCAAAAAACACCGACCACGCCGGCAATCACACCCCAGTAGTCCTTGATTGATTTCAGCCATTCCATCACGACCCCCGTTCAACCCGCGTCTGACAGTCATAACAGCGGCGACAGCCCGGAACGGCTTTGCGGCGTTCTTCGGGAATCGGGGCACCGCAATCGACGCAATGCAAATGGGAAATTCCCGCCTGTTTCATGGCGGCGTGTTGCTTCTTCATTTCGGAAATCAGCAATTCTTCCGCCTGCGCTTTATCCGCTTCGTCCATTTGTTCCTCGCACAAAAAAAATCGACCAACTTATGCGGTCGATTTTAAAGAAGCGCGGCGGTTTTCATAGTTCGGAACAGTTCACTATAAAGCCTCTGTCCTTGTTGTTTTCGACGGTAGGGCGGTTTTAAAAAAAGGTCAAGAGGAATTAGAACCGCTTTTGCCAATGGACAAAGTTTTTAACCTGCGATAAACTTAGAAAAACTCGTCAAAAAGGATTGATAATGAAAAAATTTGCTTGCTTGTGCCTTTGCGTATTTCTGTTCGGTTGCGGGGAAGATTCTGTTGCTGATGTGAAATATATGCCTTACGGAAAATATGACAACCCGACCGATGCCGCCCGTGCTGAAAAGCAGGTCGCTCTGCTGGCAGACGCGTGTCCCGCTTTGTTTAAAACAGCCGCCAAGGACATACAAACCGCCACCGCTTCTTTTCAAGAAGCCTATCCATACCAAACCGACGAATATGGCTGGGAGGAACAGTTAGAAGTTGATGTTGAATTAAAGAACATTCCCGGAAGTAAACGTGCGTGGGGGCAAAAATTGTTCTTTTTCATAGGAAGCGGAAAGAAAACCGGCATAATTACGAACAAGCGGGTTACTCAAGAAATTTGCGGTTGGGAAGTTTCCAAAAACGGTGCCCATATGTTCTACAGCATTCAAGGACTGTGACGAACTATATACCTAAACCAAGAAAAGCCCCTTAGAGGGGCTTTTCTTATGGCTTAGCGAACAACTCCCCTTGTTGCTTATCGGCTTTCAGCTCCGATTTAACCTTTAAGACGTACCGTTCCGTAACGCCCAAGACAAGGCACAGTTTGCGGTTCGATACGTCTTTGTCGGCTTCCATGATCAGCGATTTCTTCAACCGGCGGAACGCGCCGCGCGGGATATGAATAAACGTGCCGCCGAACTTTCGGCACAGCTTCGTGTAGTTTTCCATGCCGATCAGCTGTGCCAGTTTGTGCTTTTCAAGGGCGACGCGGGGAATGTAGAACCGCGACAGACCGCCGAAGTTGTCCATAATGACGACCGCCGCTTCGAACCCGACGACTTCGGCAAGCGGCATCATCGACAGCGGCAAAGTGATTTTTTCCTGTTCGTTTTGTTCCATCTCAGCCCTCGATTCTTTTGAGCCATTTTTTCAAGATTTCGATGATTTTGATTTGCTGGTCGGGCAAGAGCCATTCGGTCGCGTCCACGCCCGTGTATTTCTTGCAAAACGCGTCCAGCGCGGTTTTGTCGGCGGACTGCACCGCGCCCGCCGCCTGCAACTTGCCCCATAGGGCGTAGATCTTCTTGACCGCGCTTTGTTTTGTCTGCCGGAACGCCTTTTTGCGCGGGGACTTAAAACCCAACACCTTAAATTCGTTCAGCAGAGCGACCAGTTGCGCGGGACGGCATTTCGCCGCGCTGTCCTTGCCCGTTATGCGGCGAACGATGTCGCGGTACATATCGTCGTCCAGCCCCAACTGCGCTTTGGCAATGTGGATTTTGGCAAGCAAAGGATTTTTGTTCGCGGGCATAATTACCTCCTTTCAAACACGCAAAACCCTGCCGCCGTAAAAGCGGCAGGGCGAAATAAAGGTTAAAAGATTAAGCGCGGTTAAGAATTTCGCAGATTTTAAGGACGAAATCCAAATTTTCAGAGTTGATTTGACCGTTTTCAATCGCAACTTTGATTTTACGGTTGATGTCGGGTTTATAAATCCGCTTCTTTGGCATTTTAATGACTTTTCCCATGGCTTTACGCTCCGAACGGCAGGGAAAGTTGCTTGCGCTGACCGCCCTTTGCGGGAATTTGAATCGGAAAGCCGCATGCTTTGATTCTGGCGCGTTCTTTGCGGATCGTATCCTTGCAACGCCCCATGATTCTGCCGATTTCCCGCGCCGACAGTCCGACCGCGGAATAATACATAATTCGTTGCCATTCCGGTTTTAACCGCAGGATTTCCATGCGAATGGCGTTCATTTGCTCGGCTTGGGCTTTGGTCGATTGTTTGCCTTCCAAAACGTCCAAGATAAAGGCACGGAACTGCGCCGCGACGGGAGTTTGCGCGTACATTGCGATCAGAGCCGCTCCGCGCGCCGAAAACACGTTCGTCAACTGCTTGCCCCCGTTCGTCAGCATCTCGACCGACAACATCATGTCGGGAGTAAATTCTTTGCGATGACGACGGTACAACTGCTGTACCATTTTGCGCTTCAAACCCAAGGCGGCTTCGATTTGAAGCCCCCTTAAATACGGGGTGTCGTTGATGTTGATGATTTCCAGTTCGTTGCCCTGAAATTTGATTAAATTTGTCATAAAGACCTCCTATTGTTAAAATTTGAACAAAGCCGCCCAAATCGTTTTTGAGGACGATCAAGGCGGGAGGCTGCTCAAAACCTGCACAATAGGAAACAGGCGCACTTATTCGCGGCGAAAAGCCCTTATTTCGTGACCAACCTCCCGTAACCGTAAAATCGGGAAGTTCACGCACAAAAATAGCGTCGCAAACGGACGCTGTGCGTCCTATTGTATTCCAAAGAGGTTTTGAGTCCCCATCAGCGTTTTTTGCGCTGACGGAAATCAGATTACCCGTTTTGCCCGACGTTGTCAACATTGCGTTTCTTCCCTGTCATTTTCCTTGTGTCCGGGGCGGCGGAAAACCGCCCCGCCCATAAAGAAAATTCAGTCCAGTCCCGCTTTGGCGCGCAGTTCCTCGGTGGTCTGAACGACCTTGTCAACCGCCGCTTTGTGGGCATGATCGACATAGACCGAATACCCCATCACACCGAACCACCCGCAAATCGCCAGAAGCGTCAATGCATCAATCGCTTTTTTCATGCCGCCCCCTTACGCTTTCGCCAAATCGACCGTAACCGCCTGCCATTGCTGTTCCGGCGTGTCGCGTTTGTAAAAACGGTAGTACAGCTTGGAACCGTCCACGCGAATGCTGTCCGTAATCGCTTGCATGGCGGTCTGCCACTTTTCCTCTTGAATGTCCAAGCGGCGCAGTCCCAACAAAGCCGAACGGTTGATTTTGCCCTCTTTGTCCACTTGAAACGCGTTGTTGACAAGGACGCGGATCTTGTCGTTCGCGCCGTCCGACCATTCGTTGATGCACTCGTCGATCAAGCCCTTTGCCGTCTGCAATTCCGCGCCGAAGACGATGTTTTCGGAAATCGCGACCTTGACCATTTTCGTGCCGGCATAGTTCTGAAACGTCATGTTGCCTTTGTTGCCGCCGCGTTTCAGTCCGTACTTTTCGTCAATCAAAGACAAAAACGAAGAAACGTCGTCGCCCGTGTGTCCTTTGAAACGCTCGATTTGCGCGTTCAACGCTTCGGCGTACCCGATGATTTTTTCGACCATCTGGTCTTCCAGTTTTTCTTCGGGACGCACCAAATTGTCGGGGACAAGGTAGCCTTTCGCGTTCTTGTAATACCCCGCGGGGATTGCCGTGTTGTTTTCCGTATCCATGTTTATTTCCTTTCTCTTTCAGGTTGTTTGTGGGTCAGTAAAAAAAGCCAATATCTAAGCTGCTGTCGGATCATCGTCATTGTTCCTTTCATCGTCCGAAGCGCGAAGCCGGACGATATTGTCCTGTCCTGTTTTGTGGGCGCACGCTTTGCAGGCCTTGAACAGCAAAACGCGCTGATGATTGGTCGCCGCGAACGGCTGACGCTGGATTGATAAACAGCGATGCGCGGGAATTGCCCCCAAAATCGGGCAGATGACGGCGGCGGATTTAAACGCGCCGTTAAACGCCTTTTCAACGGTCTTTAAATTGCCCGCGTATTTGCCGTTCAAAACCAAGCTGATGGTCGTGTGGCTGTATCCCATTTTTTCGGCGACGACGCGCTGGGACTGCTGTTTGCAGACATCGCGCAGTTCTTCGATAAAATCGTTCATTCCTCGCCTCCGCTTTGATAGACAATCTGTTTCAAATTCGGGTCGAAGACCGCTTTAATCCGCAGGATTTGAGGGGCTTTCGCTCCCGTGCTTTTGACAAACACGAAACGGCTTCCGTTGCGTTTCAGATACTTGGCGCGGCACAACATCTGGCAGTAGGTATCCACGTTGTTTCGCGTCGTTTTTTGCGTTGTTGAAGCAATTAAATCGGTTGCGGAAAATTCTTTCAGAATCTTCATTGCCCGCCATAAATCTTGATTGATGTCGACAGACAGGATTTTACCGTCGCGGGTAAGGCGGGGAGCGTCAATCCCTACGTCTTTGGCAAGTTTGTAACGATTTTCCGTGAACGTCGTTACAACATACGGTTTGTTGACTGCCGTTTTTTCGATAAGCTCGACAAAGCCCGCTTTACGCAGTCCGGTAACATAGGTTTCGATTGTGTCGCGGTGAATTTTACAGCCCGATGAAAGACTGTTTAACGTAAATTCCCGTTGCTTTCGGATTTCTTCCCAGATGTATTGACGTTTGCTTTCCTTGCCCATGATCAGACCCTCCGCGACGGGGCTTCGCCCGTGAAAAAGTCTTCGTCGCCCCAATCTTCAAGGCTGATTTTGCGCTGTCCCCGCGTGATTGCCGTTTGGCGCACGCGTTCAAGGTTGACGCAAATGCGCCGCACCGACCCGCGCGAAAGCTTCCAAATCTTGTCCAGCAAATCGTCGGCGACTTCGACTTTGCCGCAATACAGGGCGCGCAAGGCTTGCGCGTCTTCAAAGCTGGCGGGTTGCGCCGGAATGAAATCCAAAATGCGCCCGTGCGTGCGCTCCCAACGCTTTAACTTGTTGGGCAGTTGCTCTTCGCCGATCAGAATGACGGGCGCGGCGGAGCCTTCAAACAGGTCGCGAATCACGTCCACCTTGTTTTTATCGACCAGATAGTCAAATTCGTCGATGATCAGCGTCCGTCCGCTTAAAATCAGCTGTTCGGTGACCATTTCGCCCAATGCGGCAAGCGTGTCGCCCGTCGAATAGGTCAAGCCCATTTCCTTGCAAATCGCTTGAAGCAGATATTTGACCGTCCACGTCGATTTCAGTTCGACATAATAGGCGTTCTTGGTGTTTGCGACATAAGCGGCGGCATAGGATTTGCCCCAGCCGCTGGGTCCGTAGAAGCAAACCAGTCCCGGCAGGTGTTGAGGACGGTTTTCCGCGCGTTCGACACCCGTCAGCAAAGCGATGACGTTGCGCAACTGCGCCGTTTGTGTATTGACATAAGCATTTTCTTCCATTACATTCTCCATGCTTTTTGAGTGCCGTCGGGGCTTCTGCCTCGGCGGTTTTCTTTTACATCGCGCCCGCTATTACTTTCGGGCATTTCGCCGCAAAAACCTGCGCCTTGTATTCCGCCGTCGTCGGATAGTTCTCAAAGAAGAACAGCTCGTCGTCGGTCAAGGCTTCGCCTGCTTCAAAGCGGGCTTTTGTTTTTTGCCAGCGTTCTAAATTCTGTTGCGGCGAAGGCGGCATTTTCACAACCTTTGCAGGCTGTTTTTGCGCTTTCAGCCGTTCGGCGGCGGCTTTTTCCGCCGCGCTCAATTCGGTCGGTTTGGGCGGTTCGTGCGAAATCGCGGCTTTGACCGCTTCCGCCATCTGTTCGGTTTGATAAGCAACCGTTTGCGTCGGCAGGCGTTCAAGTTTGCCGGCTTCCTCGGCGGCTTGCATAAACACTTCGCGAACCAGTGCGTTTCCTTTCAAATCCGCATCTTTTGCAATCTTGCGCCACGCTTCCTTTTTCACCGTTATCGCGCGCTTTTGAATAACGCTTCTCGCGACGGCGATTTCTTTCAAGGACACGCCTTTGTTTTCGGGCGAAACCACCTTGCAGATAAACTTGCCGTCAAGGTCAAACGCGTAAAGTTCGCCGTAATCCTGCTCGTCCAGCAACAAGCGCACCTGTTCGCCCTCGTGTCCACCCAGTTCGGGCGCGTTGTAATAACTGCCCTCGTAAGCGATGCCTTTCTTTGACACGACGCGAATGCCGTCCTTTCCGGCGGGCTTGGCAAGTAAAACGTCCAAGCAACGCTCGTCGGCGATGCGGCGGACTTCGCCCGTATAAGACGCGGCCTTTTCATCGGGCGTTATGCCCAGACTGCCGTGTTCTTCGCGTTCGTAAATGTTCTGACACCAATCGTCGCAAAATTCTTGCAGTTCCTGCGTCGTCAAACGCAATTCAATCTTTTCTTCCTTTTTAAACAGGCGTTGCGAAAAGGCTCGGCGAGCTTCAATGTCTTTGCGTTCCATCACGTTATGCCCGACATATCCCTCCAACTGTTCCAGCAAAGAATGGGAAAATGTCCGGAAAACGCGTTCGATATGCGGTTTTTCTTGCGGATTGAACGGACGGCATTGGATTCTTTCAATACCCAACGCGGCAAATACCCGTTTAATGTAATCGGCGACATAGTCCGATCCGTTGTCGGTGCGGACTGTTTCGGGAACGCCCCATTTTAAAATGGCTTTGCGGGTCGCACATCCGACCGCGAAAGCGGATGCCTTATCGCAAACGTGCAGACTCAAACGGCGGGAATAAACGTCGATGATGCCGACGATGTTGCACCGCTTTCCGTCCGCCAAAAGCAAGTCAGACGGCGTTCCGTCAAACTGCCATTCTTGGTTCAAACGGACAATGCTTTCGGACGCGTTTCCGGCGGCGGCTTTGTATTTCGACCGCCATGCGTCCGGATTTTTCACCGCCGTCAACAGCTGTTCGTTGTCCTCTTTCCACGTTTTGACCCAATCCTGCAAAGTCCGGTAGGACGGCAGACATTCCCGCGATTCTTTGAAACGGGCGCGCAGACCGCGCATGATGTTCTTGCAGGAAACGTGCGGGGTTTCGTAAATCGCACCCAAAATGTAATTTTTGACGGCTTCGTTTGTGTCGATGATGCCCGTTCCTTTGCGGCAACCGTATTTTCCGGCCAGTCCGGACACGCCTTTGTCGGCTAAAACTTCCGTCCAATTCCTTAAAGTGCAGGCGGATACGCTGATAATCGTGCGGCTGACCCAATCGGGCAGATTGACTTCGCCCGCATTGTACTTTTCCGCAAAAATGTAGCGGGCGCGAGTGTTCGCAAAGCCCAGCGATTTCTGAAATTCTTTGAACGCTTCCAAGATTTCCAGCTTTGCGTCGATTCGGCTTTTCGCCCGTCCTTCGATATGGGCGTATTCCGCCAATCCCTGCGGATTGATTTCAGTTTTGACCGCTTCCTTTTTGGCGGCGGGCGCGGTCATGACCGCCAGCTGAATGCGGGCGACCTCCGGCAATGCGGAAATGTGGTACTCTTTGCCGCCGCCGCGTCCTTCGCGGGCGCGCGATTTCCAGTTTTCACGCTTTGATTTCAACTGAACATTTCGTTCAGAACAAGGCAAAGACGGTAAGTGCAAATCGGCGATTTCTTTTGCTGAAAACCATTCTTTCATGACCGCCTCCGAATTTTGACGGGCGCAATGGTGTTCAATGTTTTTTGATACTTTTTCAGCTCTTCAATCTGTTGCGCGACGCGTCCGCGTTCGGCAAGCAAAGCTTCGTCGCCAAACAGCACGGTGAAACCTTCGTCTTTTAACAGCTCGTCCCACACCCGCGGCGTTTCAGCCACGCGAACCAAAACGATAAATCTGTAAAGGGTGATTTGATGGTCGGTGTTCGCTTCGCTGGAATAATTGTCCAGCATCGCTTTTGAAAAGCTCGGACAATTCATGGCTTCCGCCATTTCTACGGCGATTTGCTCTCTTGTTTTGTGGCTTTCTTTTAAAATCAAAGAAACCAGACGCTTGATTTTGCCACTCAAATCCACAGTCGCCGAAACAACCGCAGGACTGCGGACGGGATAAAACCGTTCAAACAAATCAAGCGTTTCCGTATCTTTGAATTTCTTTGACATCGCTTTAACCCTTATCGGCGTTTGCCAGAACTCTGTCGCAAAAAGAATTGGCAGAAGAATCAAAAACAATGTCTTCCGCTTCATACGGAAAAATGCCGAACCAACCGAGGCATTTTTTAGTCGAATCAAACACGTTGATGCCGATTTCTTCATCACCGCCGTCAATCGCGGCGATAATTTCGTCAACATCACTGCTTTTTATGACCAGTTCTTCCGTATCCCTGACTTTAAAAACAACATCCGGAACGGCTTTTTTGCATGACACAAGAAGATTTCTGATCGTTTCTTCGTTTTTTTCCGAAATGTATTCAGCCATGTTTCCTCCTTTTGCGACAAAAAATGTTTGTTTAAGCAGCGTGTTTTTTTAAACCTTGCCGACGCACGCGAATCTTCGTATATTTGTTACGTCGTGAGGTTTTACGGCTTCCGTCTTCGTTAAAGCGGTCGGGCCACAGTTCACAGGCGGGTATGCCCAAAAACTTGGAAATCGCTTCTTCGCCGGCGGGAAAAGGGACGCGGATCGCCTGCGAACAGGCTTCAATGCACAGTCCTGCTTTCAGCGACAGACTTCTTAACGTCGCTCCTTTCAGCAGTACCGCGCATTTGATTTGTGTGGGTGTCCAACTCATAAAGACCTCCGATCCTTAATTTGAACCGACTGGCAGGTCGGTTTTTGTTGGGGCGTTAAATTCAACTAATGGAATTAACATAGACAGTTCTTTCGTACTTGTAAAGACAAAAATGTCCATCGGAGTTTGAAAATATGCTATTTTTTTCTATGTATTTGAAAAATCTTTCTTTTTTTAAGTCCGATGAAATGACAAAATTTTCTATGAATCGTCGGAGATAAAGCCATGAACTCCGATGTTAATGAATTAGCCGAAAGAATCCGCATTTGCGTTGGAAAGGTTGGAAATGGCGCAGATTTTTGCCGTCTTACAGGTATAAACCGGCGCACATTAGATTATTATTTGTCAGCGACTTCGGAACCGAAAGCTTCCACTTTGGCGCAAATCGCCACAGCCGCCAATGTCAGTCTTGACTGGCTGATTTTGGGAACAGAAACAAAGAAAGAAATGTCTATCTCCGCAGATGCGACGCAAGCACTGGATGCGGAACTGCTTGAAGAAATTATTGAACTGGTCGATTCACATTTCAAATTTGAAAAGGCGCGGATTAAATCGTCGCTGATCACAAAGATTTACGCCTACATCTTGAAAAAACGCGCCGAACGGGAAGCGTCCAAAGAAAAAGATACTGCGGAAATCATTGATTTGATTGAAGTTCTCAAAGCCGCAGTTTAAGCGTATTGCTCCTTTTGTTTCCAATTTCAAAACAAAAGGAGTTACCTATGGATACAGATTTAAACGAAATCAAAAACCTGTTTAACCGGACTGAAAAACACCGTTTAACAAAGCGGTTAATCGCTTTAACGCTTGCGCTCTTGCTTATTGACGCGGGCGGCTTGGCACTCCGTCCGCGCGGCAAAGAAACTTTTTCGCTTTCATGCCGTATCTCGGCGGCGCAAAAGGACGTTCTGACCGACTTGGTTAAACGAACCGCCGCTTGCGGCAAAACGTCGAAAATGGCGATTTATAAGGCTTTAAAAGCGCATTTCAAGTATGAAACCATCGGTAAAATGCCGTGTCATCAGTTTGACGAAGCCGAAAAAATCTTAAACGATACGAAACGGCGTTTTTGTCCTTAAAAAAGTCGGGGATTTTCCCCGACCGTTAAAGTTAAAACTATCCCGCGTTTTTTAGGAAAAAAGTTAAAACCATCTCGCGCCAAAAAATTTAAAGGCGGCATCATCGCCACCATAAAAATCAAGGTTTCCTGCCGTTTCTATCCCGTTATATCCCGTTTAATCCCACTTTATCCCGCCTGTTTGAAATGTATAAAACTATCTTTCGTCTTACACGTCAGCGGAACAATCACGCGGTTTTCGCCGTCGTTGCGGTACTGCCGCACCAGCTTGGTCGTTAAAGTCGCCTGTTCCGTACTGTCCAACAATTGGCGGAACACGAAATAATCGTCGAACAGCCGAATGTCGTGCTTGCCTTTCAGCGTATCCAGAAAGGCTTTTGTCTGATTGACAAAAGCCCCCTGCCCGCAATAAACCACCAGCTTCAGCCGCGGCTCATTTGCCAGACAGACGCTTTTCCGGTTTGCCAAAGGGTGATTGGCGGCAACGGACAGCATCAATTCTTCATCTGCGAACGGCACGGTTTCTATCACCGCATTGACGGGACGGCGCAAAGAAACAACGGCGTCATACCGCCGCGACAACAGCAGATTTTCAATTTCACGTTCATCAAAGAACAATTCGGACGTGACCGCAATGTCGGGATTTTTCTTTTGAAACAACGGTACAAAAAAACGCATGGGACCGGGATCGCAAAAGCCCAGTTTCAACACCGCATTTTGCAAAAATTCAGCCCGCAGTTCATCGGCAAGCGTCAGTATTTTTTCCGCATACGACAAAACTTTTTTCCCGTTTTCGGTTAAAAACGTCCTGCTCCCGTTCCGTTCGAATAATCCGACGCCCAATTCGTCCTGCAGTTTTTTCATTGCCATACTCAGCGCCGGCTGGGAAACATGCAAAACATCCGCCGCGCGCGACATCGTGCCGCAATCGGCAATGGCCTTCAAATATTTCAACGCGGTCAGCTCCATGCGTCCTCGTTATAAATTTTTCTTATAGTCCTATAAAGAACCGGTATTGGACTTTTCCCCCGCCGTCAACAAAAATAAACACAGGTTCAACAAAGGACGGCAAAGCGATGAAAAAAGCGATATTGACTTTGCTCTTTCTGCTTTTCGCCGCCGAAGCAAAAGCGGAACAAGCGATGAAAATCAAACTGGTATTTGACGGACAAACCGTCGTCGTTTCAATGCGGGACAATTCGGCATCCCGACAATTTTTGGCCATGCTGCCGGCAACATTTGAATTTGCGGACTTTGCGGGACAGGAAAAGATTACAGAATTTCCGCACCCCGTTTCCCTGACCGACGCGCCGCGCGGCATGGTCGCGACGGCGGGCAAGATGTTCATCTATGCCCCGTGGGGAAATCTGGGTATTTTTTATCGCAGCCACGGACATACTGTTGACGACAGTCTGATTCATTTGGGCGACGTCGAAAACGGATTGGATGTTTTGGCGAACAAACGCGGCGGATTTACTGCAAAAATAACGGTTTTGGACTAAGGAGTCTTACCATGAACAGACGGGATTTTTTGAAAATGGGCGCACTGGCCGCAATCGTTCTGACAGGTGCGGGAATAGCGGCAAAGCATACGGTTTTAAAGAAAAAGCAGAGGCTTGAAACGCGAAATTTGGGCGGGTTGAAAGTGTCCGCCGTCGGCTTGGGTTGTCTGCCGATGGTCGGTTATTACGGCGGAACGTATGACAAAAAAGAAATGATTGCTTTGATTCGTCGGGCTTACGACCGCGGCGTGACATTCTTTGACACTGCAGAAGTCTATGGTCCGCACACCAGCGAAACATGGGTCGGCGAAGCGCTTGAACCGTTCAGAAATCACGTCAAAATCGCGACAAAGTTCGGTTTCGGAGTCGAGGAAGGACAGCCGACCGCTTTGAACAGCCGTCCCGACCACATTCGCCGCGCGGTGGAAGGCTCGCTGCAACGCCTGCGCACCGACCATATTGATTTGCTGTATCAGCACCGCGTTGACCCGAACGTGCCGATGGAGGATGTCGCGGGAACGGTCAAGGATTTAATCGCGGAAGGCAAAGTCCTGCATTGGGGATTGTCCGAAGCAAGTGCGAAATCCATTCGGGCGGCACACGCGGTTTGCCCCGTTTCCGCCGTTCAAAGCGAATATTCGCTGATTTGGCGCGAACCCGAAACAAAAATTTTTCCGACGCTGCGCGAATTGGGCATCGGTTTTGTTCCATATTGCCCTTTGGGGCGCGCTTTGTTGACGGGCGCGATAAAGGCAAACAGCCGCTTTGCAAACGAACGGCGCGCCACTTTGCCGATGTTTACGCCCAAAGCCCTGCCCCATAACATGCAAATTTTCGATTTAACGAAAAAATGGGCGGAAAAACTGAACGTCACACCCGCGCAGTTTGCACTGATTTGGCTGCTGTCCCAAGCTCCCGACATTGTTCCGATTCCCGGAACGACTAATCCGAAGCACTTGATTGAACTGACGCAAAATATGAACGTGCGGTTGACTTCCAATCAACAAGCGGAGTTTGAGAGAAATTACGCACAAATTCATCTTGTCGGACACCGCGCCGATCCGTTCACCGAAAGCCAAATCGACAAATAAAAAAGAGTCGCGGCATCGTCAAGAAAACCGCGGCTCATTCCCTATAAAAGATGGGTTAATTTTCCCGCAAAGCTTTGGCAATATTGCTCAGCATGCCGTTGACGACGCGGATTTCCGCTCCGTCGTAAAAACACGATGTCAAATCGACGTATTCCTTCAAAATAACGGCGACGGGCGTTTCGGGAAAAGCCAGCAGTTCGGCGACGCCCGCCTGCAAAATCGCTTTCAGCGTTTTTTCGACGCGGTCTTCCGTCCAATCGGCGGCCAGCGACGATTTAATCATTTCGTTGATGTGGGCGGCATTTTCGGCATAGGACGCCAAAATGCCCGAAAACAGCGTCGGTTCGGCGGGCATGACGGGAACGAATTCTTCCGTTCCGAAATCGTCCTTTTCTTCAATGACTTCCGCGCCGATGTCGCCGTTCATGAATTCGCGGGCGATTTCATCAATCGTTTTTTCCCCGAACCCGTATTCGTACAGGGCTTGAACCGCCGCCAAACGGGACGAACTGCGGTTTGTTCTTTGTTTAGACATTAAATGTCCTCCTCGGTATTCTGATGTTTATCGGTTGTTTCGGCGACTTTTTCCAAAGACGCGACAAAAGCTTTAAAATCCTCGGCTTCGCGGAAATCGCGGTACACGGATGCAAAGCGCACATACGCCACGGGGTCAAGTTCGGACAACGCCTGCATGACCATTTCGCCGATTTGCACGGACGGAATTTCGTTTTCACCCGACACTTCCAGCTGGCGCTGAATACTGTTCACAATCAATTCGACCTGTTCGGGCGAAATCGGACGTTTGCGCACCGCAATCATAATCGACCGCTGCAGTTTGTCGCGGTCGAACGGCATGCGCGACGCATCCTTTTTGATAACGGTCAATTCGCGCAGCTGCACGCGTTCAAACGTCGTAAAGCGCGACCCGCACGCGGGGCAAAAGCGGCGGCGGCGAATGGACGAATTGTCGTCGCTGGGACGCGAATCCTTGACTTGCGTTTCGGCAAAGCCGCAGAAAGGACAGCGCATAAATCAAGCCTCCGCCATCAAGCCTTCGTAAATCGGAAAACGGCGGCACAGTTCCAGTACGGTTTTGCGCGCTTTTTCTTCGGCGGCGGTATTGTCGTCGGGATTTTGCGCCAGACCGTCCAGCACATCGCCGATTAAGTTCGCAACCGTTTTGAATTCTTCAACGCCGAATCCGCGCGTCGTTCCCGCAGGCGTACCCAAACGGACGCCCGAAGTCACGGTCGGTTTTTCGGGGTCGAACGGAATGCCGTTTTTGTTGCATGTCATTCCCGCGCGTTCCAAGCTTTTTTCAGCCGCTTTGCCCGTCAATCCTTTCGGACGCAAATCGACCAGCACCAAATGCGTGTCCGTTCCGCCCGAAACCAAATTCAAGCCGCGTTCAACCAGCGTTTCACCCAGCACCTTGGCATTGGCGACAACCGATTTTGCGTACTCTTTGAATTCGGGTTTCAGCGCTTCGCCCAAAGCGACGGCTTTGCCCGCGATGACGTGCATCAAAGGTCCGCCCTGCAGTCCGGGAAAAACGGCGGAGTTGATTTTTTTCGCCAAATCTTCGCGATTTGTCAAAATCATGCCGCCGCGGGGACCGCGCAAAGTCTTGTGCGTCGTGGTGGTTACGACATCCGCATACTTCAGCGGATTTTCGTGAACGCCGCCCGCGACCAGTCCCGCAAAGTGCGCCATATCAACCATCAGCAAAGCCCCGACTTCGTCCGCAATCGCGCGGAATTTCGCAAAGTCGATGGCGCGCGGATACGCCGACCCGCCCGCAATAATCAGCTTCGGATGATGTTCTTTTGCCAGACGTTCGACTTCGTCGAAATCAATCAAACCGTCCTCTTTGCGCACGCCGTACTGAACGGCGTTGAACCATTTGCCAGACAAAGCGACGGGCGCGCCGTGCGTCAGGTGTCCGCCCGCCGACAAAGACATACCCATCAGCGTATCCCCCGGCTGCAGCAAAGCCAGCTGCACCGCGCCGTTTGCCTGCGCGCCCGAATGGGGCTGAACATTGACGAATTCCGCGCCGAATAGTTTTTTGGCGCGTTCAATCGCCAAGCTTTCGGCAATGTCGACGAACTCGCATCCGCCGTAATAGCGTCTGCCGCAGTAGCCTTCGGCATATTTATTGGTCAAAATCGACCCTTGCGCCTCCAAAACGGCTTTGGAAACGATGTTTTCGGACGCAATCAGTTCGATTTGGTTCTGCTGGCGCGTCAATTCCTTGTAAATCCCCGCATAGATTTCGGGATCGGATTCTTTCAGCGAACGGGTGAAAAAAGCGTTGGTCATGAACTCTCCTTAAACCAAATGGGACAGTTTTTCGACGCGGCGCGCGTGTCTGCCGCCAGCGAATTGCGTGTTCAAAAAGATGTTCAAGCAGTCGTAAGCGACTTCGACACCTGTTGTTCTGCCGCCGAAAACGATGACGTTCGCGTTGTTGTGTTCGCGGCACAGACGTGCGCCGAAAGCGTCGTGAATCAACGCCGCGCGAATGAACGGGAAACGGTTGGCGGCAATGCTGATGCCGATGCCCGTTCCGCAAACCAAAACGCCGCGTTCGGCTTTGCCCGCCTTAATCGCGTCCGCCATTTTCGCCGCCATATCGGGATAATCGACGGAATCGGTCGAATACGTTCCCAAATCCAACGGTTCATATCCCCATTCGGCAAGTTTTTCCGCCAACAGGTTTTTCAATTCAAATCCGCCGTGATCCGCGGCAAGGGCGATGACTTCAGCCATAACGACAACTCCTTTGCAAAAATGTTTTTCAAAGTTTTATCACACGGGATTATGTTTGGTCAAAACATATTCCAGTTTTTTGCGCGCCAGCATTTTCAGCGACAGCATCGGCGTGTTGCGCGGCGCCATAAAGCTGACTTCCGTTCCCGTTTCTTCGTGAACGGCGATGACTTTGACGGCATTGCCTATCGGCTGGATTTGCAGAATGATTCCGTCGCTCACTTTTCCAATGCCTTGCACAATTCGTCGTAAAACATCACGTTTTTGACGGGGCCCAAAGCGGTGAACGTCGGTTTTTGCGAAAACGTTTTTCGGGCGAAATCCAAGACTTGTTCGGGGGTTACGGCGTTGATTTTATCCAGCACTTCATCCTTTTCAATCAAGCGGTCGTAAATCAGCAGATTGCCCGCGTTTTGTTCGCACCGCGCCGTCGGATGTTCCAAAGACATCAAAATCCCCGCTTTCAGCTGCGCTTTGCCGCGGTTCAACTCTTCCTCGGTCAGCGAATCCTGCATTTTTTTGATTTCGTCGCAAACGGCGGGCATGATTTCGGCGGCTTCGTCCTCGCCCGTCCCCGCGTAAACGCCGAACAGTCCGCCCTTTGTCGCGGGTGAAAAGAACGAATACACCGTATAGACCAAGCCCCGCTTTTCACGGATTTCCTGGAACAGCCGCGACGACATGCCGCCGCCGAAGACCGTCGACAGCAAATGCGCGGTGTAATAGTTTTCGTCATAGTACGTTACCGACGGGAAACCCAAAATCAGATTGACCTGCTCGATTTTCTTTTTTTGGCGGAAATCCCCGCCGACATAAGACGGCTGCGGCGCTTCAAAGCCTTTTGCGGGGGCAAGTTCGGCAAACGCCTTTTCCACCAAAGACACGAAAACATCGTGCTTGACGTTGCCGCTGGCCGCCAGCACCGTTCTGTCGGGCGTGTAGTTCGATTTCAAGTAATGGTTCAGCGTTTCGCGGCTGACGCCCTTGACCGTTTCGACGGAACCCAAGACGGGACGACCGAACGCCTGATTCGGAAAAGCCGTTTCCTGAAAATAATCGAAAACAATGTCATCGGGGGTATCGACGGATTGATTGATTTCCTGCAAAACGACGGCTTTTTCACGGTCGAATTCCTCGGGCGCGAAAGTCGAATGAAGCAAGATGTCCGCCAAAATGTCCACGGCAAGGGGCAAATCCTCTTTCAGCACCTTGATATAAAACGACGTCGTTTCGCGCGACGTGCAGGCGTTGAAATAGCCGCCGACGTTTTCGATTTCCTCGGCGATTTGACGGGCGGAACGCGTGGTCGTGCCTTTGAACACCATGTGTTCCAACAGGTGCGATATGCCGTTGATTTCGGCGGGTTCATACATTGACCCGATCCCGACCCACGCGCCCAAAGCCACGGTGTCGAGTTCGTTCATTTCGTCGGTTACAATTCGCAGGGAATTCGGCAAACGGGAAACGGTGCGCATTTCAGACCTCTTTTTTCACACTGTTTTCAATGAAGTAAGTAATCGAATCGTACTGGTTCGGCAAAACGGTAAAGCTTTCACGCCGCGTCATCAAATCCGACAAAACGGGCGGCAAAGCGGGCGTTATGCCCGTCGCTTCGCGAACGGGAATCGGGAACTTCGCGGGATGCGCCGTCGCCAGCACAATCATCGGCACGCCTTTTTCGGCATATTTTTCCGCCGCCGCAAAGCCGATGGCGGAATGAGGATCGACAATTTCGCCCGACAGTTTGAAAATCCGCCCGATTTCCGCTTTCGTTTCCGCGTCGTCGCAGCGCAAGCCTTTGAAGAATCCGCGGATTTTTGTCAATACCTCGGCTGGAACTTCATATTTGCCGTCGTATTTGAACACGTCCATCAAATGCACAATCGCTTTTGCGTCGCGGCCGAACATTTCAAACAGCAGACGTTCAAAGTTCGACGAGATTTGAATATCCATCGACGGGCTGATGGACGGTTTGACGGGGCGTTTTTCCATGACGCCCGTTTCCAAAAAACGCGGCAGGATATCGTTCGCGTTCGACCCCAGCACCAGCGTTTTAATCGGCAATCCCGCTTTTTTCGCGACAAAGCCCGCGAAAATGTTGCCGAAGTTGCCCGTCGGCACGGCAAATGACACTTCGCGTTCGGGGGCGCCCAGCTGCAAAGCCGCATAGAAATAGTACACGACCTGCGCCATAATGCGTGCCCAGTTAATCGAATTCACGGCGGACAAATTGTATTTTGTTCTGAACGCTTCATCGCCGAACAACGCTTTGACAATCGCTTGGCAATCGTCAAAAGTCCCCTCCAGCGCGATATTGAACACATTGTGCGACAAAGTCGTCGTCATCTGGCGGCGCTGGACTTCGGACACGCGGTTGTGCGGATACAGGATAAAGATGTCCAAATTGTCCAATCCTTTGCACGCTTCAATCGCCGCCGATCCCGTATCGCCCGATGTCGCGCCGATAATGGTGATGCGCTTTCCGCTGCGGGACAAAACGCGGTCGAACATCCGTCCGACGACCTGCAAAGCGTAATCCTTGAACGCCAAAGTCGGGCCGTAAAACAGCTGTTCCACCCATAAATTTTCTTTGATTTGCTTTAACGGCGCAACGGCGGCGTGCGTGAATTTGCCGTAAGCGTCCTGTGCAATATCCTTTAATTCGGCTTCGCTCAAACAGCCCGCGGTAAAGGGCGCCATGACTTTCGCCGCCAGTTCGGGATAGCTCAGCGCCTGCATTTCGCGGATTTCATCCGCCGTAAAGCGCGGATATTCCTGCGGGACATACAGCCCTCCGTCGGGGGCAAGCCCCGCCAGCAGCACGTTTTCAAAATCCAAAGCGGGGGCGCTGCCGCGCGTACTGATGTATTTCACGAATGAACTCCTATAAAAAAATCAATAAATCTTTATCTTTTATATAAGTACATCTTTCGTCTAAATACAATATCGGATTTGAAACTTTGCCCTGTTTTTGCTATAAAGAATCAATTTTGGACAACGAAAGGATGAAACAGATGAAAAAAATCGCGGTGCTGCTGTCGGGATGCGGCGTTATGGACGGGTCTGAAATTCATGAGGCCGTCACGGCAATGCTTGCCATTGAACAACAAGGGGCAGCCTATCATTGTTTTGCGCCGGAAGGCAATCAAGCGGTTGTCATGAACCACGTTTTAAAGCGCCCCATGGATGAAACCCGCCGCATGCCCGCCGAATCCGCCCGCATTGCGCGCGGCGACATTTCGGTTTTAAGCTCTTACCGCGCCGCCGATTATGACGGGCTTTTGCTCCCCGGCGGCATGGGCGCGATTTTAAATCTGTGCGATTTTGCGCATCAAGGTCCGACTTGTTCCGTTCACCCCGATGTGGAACGCGCTTTGATTGAAACGCATCAAGCGGGCAAGCCGATTGCCGCGCTGTGCATCGCGCCCGTTGTCGTCGCCCGCGTATTAAAGGGCGTTACCGTCACAATCGGCAACGATGCCGAAACGGCCATGGCGATTAAACAAATGGGCGGCGCGCATCAAATCTGCAACGCCGCCGAAGTCTGCGTCGACACAAAAAACAAAATCGTTTCGACGCCGTGCTATATGCTGGACAAATCTTTAAAGGACGTTGCCATCAGCACCGCCAACGCCGTCAGGGATTTGTTGAAGCTTGCTTAGCCGCCGCTTCGCGTTCGCGCTTGGTTTTCCAGATGAAATAAACCGATGTCAGAATCCCGAACCCGATAAGGACAATCGGGATAATCGTCAAAACGCGCATGACATCTTCTTGATGATTGCGGAAAAATTCTGTCTGCCCCGCGAAATAGCTGAGCGTAATCAGCAGCCCGACCCACAGCACGCCGCTGACCCAATTAACGACGTGGAACACGCGGCGTTCCATGCCCGACACGCCGATAAACAGCGGCATCAGCGTCCGCACAAACGCCGTAAAGCGCGCCAACAGTAAAGCCAGAATACCGTATTTGTGCAGCATCCGTTCGGTTTTGTCGTGGTATTTTTGCGGAATGTGGCTCATCCAGCGTTTGACGACGCGGCTTTCGCTCAGCCACCTGCCCTGCCAATAGCCGACTTCGGAACCCAATGCCGCGCCGACCGTCAAAACCCCCAGAGTAACCCAATAATCGGCTATTCCGTGAACAATCAGCGTTCCCGCCAATAACAGCAAGCTGTCCCCCGGCAAAAACGTGGCGGGCAAAATGCCGTTTTCCAACACCAGAACGACGAACAAAACGGCGTAAAGCATCACGACCAAATCGGGATTGGCAAGCGTTTGAAAATCCTGTTCCCACAAAGCTTTTAACAACGTCCCGATTTTTTCCATGTCCGACTGTCCTTTTTCTATGATTACGTTATAAAGATAATTAAAGAACGGCTTGTTTTTCAACAGTTATTTTCACCTTTTTGACAAAAAAGTTTCACAATGTCCGCGTGTCCGTTTTTGCGCGCCAATTCAATCGCCGTTTGCCCGCCGTAAACAGGCTGTCCGGGGTTTGCACCAGCGTTGAAGAGCAGTAGCGCAACGTCCGAATATCCGCGCAAAGCCGCATCCGCCAGCGCTTCGTCCAAAGCGTCAGGCGCGGCTGAAATTAAAACGCGCGTCGAATCGATTCGGTTATGCGCGGCGGCGGCTATCAAAGCGGCATTTATATTCCCTCCTCCGTGCTTCAGCAGCCATTCAACCAAATCCGTATGCCCGAACCGCGCGGCGGCGACAATCGCCCACGAATCGAACACGCCCGCTTTGATAAAAGCTTTGACGATTTCGGTTTCACCCGCCTCGCACGCATTGACCAAAGCCCCTTTGAAATCATCCGTATTTCCGCCCTGCTTCAAACATTCCCGCAGACGGACGATGTCTTGACTTTTAACGGCTTCATAAATGGACGGCATGAGGGGGCTCCTGCTTTTTTTTCATCGTAACACTTGATTTTTTGTTTGTCACACTTCTTTTCGGATTTTATACTTTCGCAAATTTTGATTAAGGAGTTTTTTCCATGGCCGATTTCGATGAAAACAAACTGGCGGAACTTGCAAAACAAGCGGATGTTTTTTTGCAAACGGGCGTTAAAAACGCCGACACCGAACGCGTTTTCGATGAAATCCAGCAAATCGTCGCCGCCGAAGCGGGTTTTGTCGGTCTGGCGCAAATTGATTTGACCATCGGCGATTTAAAGGGAAACGGACTGAAAATTGCGCGTTATATCCGTTATGCAGAACGCGTCGGACTGGATATGATTGTGTTCCCCGAACTGGCTTTAATGGGTTATCCCGTCGAAGACATCATCGACCGCCACCCCGTCGTCGTCGCCGAAAACGTCCGCTGGGTCAAAGAACTCGCCAAGCTTGCGCGAAACACAACGGCATTGGTGGGATTTGTCGAACCGCGCGGAGATACGGCCGTCGGGCGGCAATACTATAATGCGGTCGCCGTCCTGCACAACGGCGAAATTCAAGGCATCGTCCGCAAGCGCCTGCTGCCGACCTATTCGGAATTCAACGACAGCCGCTATATCGAACCGTCCCCCGTCGCCGGCGTTCAGCCCGTCGACACTTTGGGCGCGTTCACCCCCGACAAAATCGCAAATGTAAAAAAAACGCTCACCGTCAACGGCATATCCTACGGCATTTCGATTTGCGAAGACTGCTGGAACAACAAAGCTTTCTTTCACCATACTTTATACGCCGTCGACCCCGTGGACGAACTGGCGGCGGACAAGCCCGACGTTTTCGTCAACTGCTCCGCTTCGCCCTGCCGCGCAAAGAAAGAACAGCTGAAGCACAACATGCTGTCCTTTACCGCCAAACAATACGGAATTCCGTTTGTTTACGTCAATCAAGCGGGCGCGATGGACTGTTGTTCCTTTGACGGGGCAAGCCGCGTTTTTTCCGCAACCGGCACTTTGACGGCGCGCGCCGTGTCGTTCGCCGAACAGTGCTTGATTGTCAATCCGACCAAAAACAAAGGCGCGGTTTATCCTTTGACAAACGGGCTTGAAAAAACACTGTCCGAAGAAAAAGTTTTCACTTTGGATTATGAAAACGATTTGGAACGCACTTATAAAACAATCGTGCAAGCCATCCGCGGATATTTTACGAAATGCGGGTTGAAGCGCGCGGTTTTGGGACTGTCGGGCGGACTGGATTCGACGGTTTGCGCCGTTTTGCTGGCGGACGCTTTGGGGGCGGAAAACGTGTTCGGCGTCAGCATGCCGTCCAAAATCACCAGCGCCGAAAGCCGCGACGACGCCGCCGCGCTGGCGAAGAACCTCGGCATACACTTTACCCAAATGCCGATTAAGGAAATGGTCGACGCGGCGAACGGCTGCTTTGCAGAACTGTTTGCCAAAGTCGAATCGCAATGGGACTGCCGCTATAAAGCCTCTTTTACGCAAGATAATATCCAAGCCCGTTCCCGCGCGGTTTTTCTGTGGGGCATTGCCAACGAATTCGCCGCCTGCATCCCCATTGCCACATCGGACAAATCTGAACTTTACATGGGCTATGCCACAATCAACGGCGATATGTCGGGCGGATTCGCCCCGATTGCCGACGTGCCGAAAACGAAGCTGTTTGCACTGGCGCGCTGGATGAACGCGAACCGCACAGTCAAAAACGCCGTTCCCGAATCCGTCATTTTAAAACGTCCGGGGGCGGAATTGGCGATTGACCCGAAAACGGGAAAGCCGCTGATTGCCGAGGACGCTTTGATGCCCTACCCGTTCCTTGACGAAGTGATTTGGCGTATCGAAAACAAGCATGAAAGCTATGCCGACATGCTGAATTCCAAATTTTTGTACGAAAAAACAACGCCCGTTTCGCGCGAACAAAAGACCGCTTGGCTGGACAAGTTTTACAAACGAATGGCAGGCGCGCTGTACAAATGGTCGATTTTGCCGCCCGCCGTCATTGTGGAATCGCGCTCCATCAACAAAAGCGATTACCGTCAGCCGATTACGTCCTGCCGCATTGACTACAAAGGCAAAACGCAATCGGAAATCAGCGAACTTTTGAACCTTTCCGCTTAGCCCCGCGTTTGCAACGCGGGAAATCGGGCAAAGGCTTACCGTCCTGCCGCCATGTTCATCAAAATCCGCTTGACGTTCAGCGGTTGCGTTTCCTGCGCGCGGTAATCAGCTTGGGCGGATTTGATTCCTTGCCGAATTGAAACGGGCACGGGTTTGGCGCGCAAAGACGCCAGCAGTTTCGTATTGGGAACTTTTTTCTTGCCGAACGCGGCTTTAATTGTGTTTTTGACTTTAAAAACAGCGGCTTCCATACGGCGTTTGGCCAGCATAACGCGTTTTTTCAACGCCCAGCCGTACGGCGACATGGACAGCTTGCCCGACGGAATGTCTTGGATGCCCGCCGCTTGCAGCACGGAAGTCGCAACGGTCGAACAGTTGCGTTCAAACAATTTGTACGTCCCCGGATTTTCGCGCTGTTTCTTTATTTCCGCCTGCGCGGCTTTATACTGAGCTTCGGAAACATTCCACACAATGGCTTCGTGGTAGGGCGAATTGGCATCTTCCTTGTTCATCTGCCCCTGTGAACCGCGGATGACATTGACCAGCATTTTCAATTTGCTGTCCGAAAAATCCGAATGGGTATACCCCCACCGTTCTTCCGCTTTACCGTCGGACAGCCCGACAAAAGCATGCCCGCTGACCGAAAACGGCGCCAGCCCCGGCTTTAATATCGGCGACGGAGTGTCAATATAAAGCGTGATTCTGTAGCGGTTATCCGTATTTTCAGCGTTCATTGCCATCCCCTTTTTTAATCCATGCAGGAATTATACTCGATATTTTGTACAAAATCACCTGTTTTTTGTACAAAAAAGGCTTCCCGAAGGAAGCCTTTTTCAAAATCAGCCGTAAAACCGATTATTTCGCCTGCGAAACCGCGACGGCGACAGCAACGGTCGCGCCGACCATCGGGTT